>JAFKEW010000003.1 GCA_017308375.1 Alphaproteobacteria bacterium | reverse complement strand
GGCCCGACCGGCGCCGGCAAGAGCGTTCTGCTCGCGCTGATGGCGTTGCAGTTCCGGCGCTATGCCGGCGCCCAGGTCTTCGCCTTCGATTTTGGCGGCTCGATCCGCGCGGCCGCGCTGGCGATGGGCGGCGACTGGCACGATCTCGGTGGCGCGCTGGCCGACGACGCGAGCGCGCCCGTCGCCCTTCAGCCCCTCGCGCGCGTCGATGACGCCGGCGAACGGGCTTGGGCGGCGGAATGGATCGCGGCGCTGCTTGCCCGCGAATCCGTGACCGTCACGCCCGAGCTTAAGGAGCACTTGTGGTCTGCCCTGACCTCGCTCGCGTCCGCGCCGGTTTTGGAGCGGACGATCACCGGCCTCTCCGTCCTCTTGCAGTCCAATGCGCTCAAGCAGGCGCTGCAGCCTTACACGGTGGCCGGACCTTGGGGCCGTTTGCTCGACGCGGAAACCGAACGCCTTGGCGAGGCGGAGGTGCAGGCTTTCGAGACCGAGGGCCTGATCGGCGCCGGCGCGGCGCCCGCGGTGCTGTCCTATCTGTTTCACCGGATCGAAGATCGCTTCGATGGCCGGCCGACCTTGCTCATTGTCGACGAGGGCTGGCTCGCGCTCGACGATCCCGGCTTCGCCGGGCAGCTTCGCGAGTGGCTGAAGACGCTGCGCAAGAAGAACGCGTCCGTCATCTTCGCCACGCAATCGCTCGCGGACATCGACGGCAGCGCCATCGCACCCGCGATCATCGAGAGCTGTCCCACACGGATTTTGCTGCCGAACGAGCGCGCGCTCGAGCCACAGATCGCGGCGATCTACCGGCGCTTCGGTCTTAATGACCGGCAGATCGAGATCCTGAGCCGGGCCACGCCGAAGCGCGAATACTACTGCCAGTCGCGCCGCGGCAATCGCGTGTTCGAACTCGGCCTCTCCGAAGTCGCGCTCGCCTTCACCGCCGCATCCTCAAAGACCGACCAGACTGCCATCGATCAGATCCTCGCGGCCCATGGCCGCGAAGGCTTCGCCGCCGCGTGGCTGCGCCGCACGAACCTCGACTGGGCGGCCGACATGCTCACCCGAAACCAGGAGGTTTCCTCATGATCACGCGTCGCCTGCGCGCCGCTCTGATTGCCGGCGTCGCCGCCCTGTCCATTGCCGCCGTCAGCGTCCCCGCGCACGCGCAATGGATCGTCTTCGATCCCACCAACTACGCGCAAAACATCCTGACCGCCGCGCGCGAGCTGCAGCAGGTCAACAATGAAATCCAGATGCTGGAGAACCAGGCGACGTCCCTGATCAATCAGGCGCGCAACCTGGCGAGCCTACCTTATTCCTCGCTTGCTACACTCGAGCAGTCGATCACCCAGACCCAACAGCTTCTCGCCCAAGCGCAGCGCATCGCCTACAGCGTGAGCACGATCGACCAGGCGTTCACGCAGCAATATCCCCAGGCCTATTCAAGCGGGACCTCTTCGCAGCAGCTTCTGGCCGACGCGCAGTCACGTTGGCAGAACGCGCGCGCTGGTTTCCAGGATACCATGCGCGTGCAAGCCGGCGTCGTGCAGAACCTCGACTCCACGCGCACGCAAATCGACGCGCTGGTGACGGCGAGCCAGGGCGCCACCGGCGCGCTACAGGCCGCGCAATCCGGCAACCAGCTCGTCGCCCTTCAGACCAAACAGCTCGCCGACCTGACCGGCGTTATGGCGTCCATCGCGCGGGCCCAGAGCCTCGACGCCGCCCGCCAATTGGAAGCCCAGGCGCAGGCGCAAGCGCAGATGCAGAATTTCCTGAATTACGGCGCAGGCTATCAGGCCGGCAACGCGCAGATGTTCCACTGATGCGCGGTCGTCTGCTCAACCTTCCAGCCGTCGCACGCGCCCTAGCATTCGCGCTGGTCGCCGTCGCGCTCGTCGCCGCGGCCCTGCACTTCCGCGCTAGCGCGCCGCGCGTCCAGGCCCTGCGGGTGAGTCCGGCGACCGCTCCTGACCCGCTCGCTGCGGAACTCCAGCGGTGTCAGGTGCTCGCCGCGCAAGCGAAGGATGACGCGGGCTGCGAAGCCGCTTGGGCGGAGAGCCGTCGCCGCTTCTTCACTTATCCGTCGCCCCCGAGCGCCGCGAGCCCGCCGGCCGCCTCTCCGAAATCCTCCGACAGGTAAACACAATGGGCGGCACTGGCGTCATCGACAATTTCCTGGGGACGTTCACCCTATACATCGATTCAGGATTTGGATTGGTCCAAGGCGATGTGCGCTGGCTCGCCGGGGTTCTCATCGCCATCGATATCACACTCGCCGGTCTCTTTTGGGCGATGGCGCCCGATGAGGACGTGCTCGCACGCCTGATCAAGAAGACGCTCTATATCGGCGTCTTCGCCTTCATCATCGGCAACTACAACAACCTCGCGCAGATCATCTACAACAGCTTCGCCGGGCTCGGCATCGAAGCGGGCGGCGGCACCATCAGCGCCGCGCAGCTTCTTCAGCCCGGCAAGATCGCCGAGGTCGGGATCGACGCCGGCAAGCCGATCCTGACCGCGATTTCCGGGATGATGGGTTTCACCAGCATCTTCGCGAACCTGGTGCAGATCATCATCCTGCTCGTCGCCTGGCTGATCGTCATCATCAGCTTCTTCGTCATGGCGATCCAGCTCTTCGTCAGCTTGATCGAGTTCAAGCTGACGACACTCGCAGGGTTTGTTCTCGTCCCCTTCGGCCTCTTCGGCCGCACCGCGTTTCTCGCGGAGCGCGTGCTCGGCAACGTGGTCTCATCCGGCATCAAGATCCTGGTGCTCGCCGTCATCATCGGCATCGGCTCGACGATCTTCAATCAGTTCACCAGCGGCTTCAACAATCCGCCGACGATCTCCGACGCGCTGACACTCATCCTGGCGGCGCTCTCACTGCTCGGGCTCACGATCTTCGGTCCTGGTATCGCCAACGGCCTGATCGCCGGAGGCCCGCAACTGGGCGCTGGTGCTGCGGTCGGCACCGGTCTCGCAGCGGCGGGCATCGGCGCTGCCGGCATCGCGGCGACGGCGGGTGGACTCGCCGCCGCGGGTGGTGCGATCGCGGGCACGGCGCGCGCGGGGGCGTCCGTCGCGGGTGGCGCCACCGCCGCCTATCGCGCCGGCGGCGCGACTGGTGTCGCTCAGACCGCCGGGTCAGCGGCGATGAGCCCGCTTCGCCGCGCGGCGGCCAGCCTGAAAGAGAGCTTCGCATCGGGCGAGCGCGCCGTGATGCGCGGAAGCGCGCCAGCGAGCGCCGACGGTGCGGGATCCTCGACACCTTCAGAGGGTCCGCCGGCCTGGGCGCAGCGCATGAAGCGCAGTCAGACCATCAGCCGCGGCGTGTCCGCCGCCGACCACGCCATCCGCTCCGGCGACCGGGCGAGCGGCGGTCACCAGATCGACCTCTCGGAGGGGAATTAGTCCATGTTCAAACGATCCACCGTGCGCTACGGCAAGACGCCCGAGCCGGAGACACCCTATCAAAAGGCCGGTCAGGTCTGGGACGAGCGCATCGGTTCCGCCCGGGTGCAGGCGAAGAATTGGCGGCTCGCTTTCTTCGGAGCATTGGCGCTAAGCGGCGGCCTCGCCGGTGGGCTGGTCTGGCAATCGGCCCGGGGGACCATCACGCCGTGGGTGGTGCAAGTCGACAGGCTGGGCCAGGCGCAGGCCATCGCACCGGCGGTCGCCGACTATCAGCCAACCGATCCGCAGATCGCCTGGCATCTCGCTCGGTTCATCGATGAGGTGCGCAGCATTCCTGCCGACCCCGTCGTGCTGCGGCAAGACTGGCTCGACGCCTACAACTACGTCACCGACAAGGGCGCGCTGGCCCTCAACGATTACGCCCGCACCAACGATCCATTCTCGAAGGTCGGGAAGACGCAGGTGTCCGTCGAGGTGGCGAGCGTGATCCGCGCCTCCGACAGCAGCTTCCGCGTCGAATGGGTCGAGCGGCGCTATGTCGACAACGCGCTCGCCGCCACGGAGCGCTGGAGCGCCATCCTCACCATCGTTGTGCAGACGCCGACCGACGCCGATCGGCTGAAGAAAAATCCGCTCGGCGTCTACGTCCACGCCCTCAACTGGTCAAAGGAGCTCGGCTGATGCGCTCGCTGCCTCTCGCAACCCTTCTGCTTGTTTCGACGTCCCTGGCAGCGTGCTCGACGTGGAAGCCGCCCGAGATCAGCTACGACAACACGCCGAAGCAAGCCGTGCTTCAGCCCGATCCACCCAAACCCGTGCAGATCGTCGAACTGCCGAAGCCGCTCCCTCTGCCCGGCCAGCTCAAGCGGCTTCCGGGCTCGACGAAAACGCCGCCAGAACCCGCCGATCCGCACGCACGCGTCGACCAGGCGAATGGCGCGGCCCGAATTCAGCCGACTCGGGCGGGCTATCTTAACGCCATTCAGGTCTATCCGTTCTCCGACGGCGCGCTCTATCAGGTCTACGCCGCGCCGGGCGAGATCACCGACATCGCGCTCGAGCCGGGCGAGCAGCTTGTCGGCTCCGGCCCCGTTGCCGCCGGCGACACCGTCCGCTGGATCATCGGCGATACGGAGAGCGGCGCCGGCACGGCCAAGCGCATCCACATTCTCGTCAAGCCGACGCGCGCCGATCTCATCAGCAACCTCGTCATCAACACCGATCGGCGGACCTATCACCTCGAGCTGCATTCCGATGAGAAGACCTACATGGCGTCGGTCTCCTGGGCCTATGCGCAAGACCAACTCATCGCCCTTCGTCAGCAGAACGCGGCGGCCGACGCTGCGACGCCCGTGGCGACCGGAGTCGATATCAATGCGCTGAACTTTCGCTATCGCATCGAGGGCGACAATCCCGCCTGGCGGCCGCTTCGCGCGTTCGACGATGGCCGGCAGGTGTTCATCGAGTTTCCGAGCGGCATCAGCCAGGGCGAGTTGCCGCCGCTTTGGGTCATCGGCGCCGAAGGCGACGGCCAACTCGTCAACTATCGCGTCAAAGGCAATCACATGATCGTCGATCGGCTGTTCGCCGCAGCCGAGCTCAAGCTCGGCGGCAAGCATCAGCAACTCGTGCGGATTGTCCGCACCGACGGGAGGCCGCAGTCGTGACGGATGAACCCCGTCAAGAAGGCGAGCCGAGCGCAGGCAGTCGCCCAGCCGTGGAGGTGCGGTTGCGGTCGAGCCGTCCGCCGGTCACCCGCCTGTCGCGAAGAGTGCTCCTCGGTCTGGGCACGGCTGCGGCGCTCGGCATCGGCGGCGCGTTGTTCTTTGCGCTCAAGCCTCAGCATCACAGCACGGGCTCCGAACTCTATACCACCAACAATCGCAACACGCCCGATGGCCTGGCGAATCTTCCCCGAGATTACACGGGGCTGCCCAAGCCCGCGCCGCAGCTCGGGCCGCCGCTTCCCGGCGATCTCGGCCGGCCGATCCTCAACAGTGGGGCCCCAGCCCCCGGTATGCCGACCGGCACCGATCCCGAGCAGCAGCGGATCGCGCAAGAACAGGAGGCCGCGCGCACGAGCCGTCTCTTCACGACGACAAATGTCCGCCAAACCGCGGAAACGGCGCCGGCAGCAACTCCGGCTAGCGCGACACCTGCCGTCGCAACGGCGGGTTCAAGCGACCTGACCTCGCAGGATCACAAGCTCGCGTTTCTCAACGGCGCCATCGACCGCCGCACCACGAGCCCGGACCGCGTCCAGCCCGCGGCGAGCAAATACATTCTGCAGGCGGGTGCGGTCATCCCCGCGGCGTTGATCACCGGCCTGCGCTCCGACCTTCCCGGCCAGGTTACCGCTCAGGTGACGGAAGACGTCTATGACAGCCCGACGGGAAAGATCCTCCTGATCCCTCAAGGCGCGCGCCTGGTCGGGCAGTACGACGCGCAGATCGCCTTTGGGCAGACACGCGCGCTGCTCGTCTGGAATCGCCTGATCATGCCGAACGGCCGCTCGATCGTGCTGGAACGTCAGCCGGGCGCCGACACCGAAGGCTATGCCGGCCTCGAGGACGAGGTCGACAACCATTGGGGCATGCTGTTCAAGGCAGCGATCCTCTCCACGCTCTTGAGCGTCGGCTCCGAAGCTGGCACGAGCAACAGCGAGAACAATCTGGCGCAGGCGATCCGACAGGGCGCATCGCAGAGCTTCAGTCAGGTCGGCGAACAGGTCGTCGGCCGCTCTCTCAACATCCAGCCGACGATCACCATCAGGCCGGGCTT
>JAFKEW010000002.1 GCA_017308375.1 Alphaproteobacteria bacterium | reverse complement strand
GCCGCCGTGCAGGTCCCGGCGCCGAGCCTCATGCTCGACGACGGCGAGATCGAACGCCGCGTGCGCCTGATCCGGCCAATGGAGCATCACAGCCTTCCGCTGAAGGTGATGGCGGAAAGCCACTGGACGGAGGCCGACCGCGAGCGTTTCGCGACGGCGTGGCAGACCGAACTCGGCGAAGTGCCCGAGTTCACCGACAGCACCATCCATGTGGTTGCGGGTTTGCTCCTGCCGATCTGGAAGCGGCTGCCGAACGAGTCGACGCGCGTCTATCGGCTTCAGACCGATGCCGGCGAGCGCATCATCGGCCGCAAGGTCTCGCCCGCTTGGGTGGCGACCGCCCTCGCGGCCGACGCGCCGACGCTGACGCCGGACGCCGCCTTTGCCGCCCTCATGGAGGGACGGACCGTCCTCGATCTCGCCGAAGGCCTCCAGCTCCGCCGCGTCCGTGTCATGGGCGCGCACCGCATCGAACTGTCTGGCTTCAACGACACGATGCGCGACCGGCTGAAAGCCTATGGCCTCTTCCACGAGATCATCTCCTGGAAGCTGCGCATGTTCGTACCGACCGATACGAGCGGCATCGAGGTCGTCGCGAAGGTGCTCGATCGTTATCCGGTCGAGCGCATCGGCGAGCGGGAGACCGCATGATGCCGCGCGATGCCTCCGAATTGGCACACCGTCTCGCGCGCGAGGCCGAGGCGGTGTGCCGTCGCTACCTCTCCAATGGTCGTCGCGAAGGCCGCTACTGGCTGGTGGGCGACGCGCGCAACACACCGGGACGATCCATGTTCGTACGGCTGACGGTGTCGCCGAAGGGACCGCCCGGCAAGTGGACCGACGCCGCGACGCACGAACATGGCGACCTGCTCGACGTCATTCGCGAGAGTTGTGGCCTTATCAATTTCCATGATGTCGCCGACGAGGCCCGACGATTCCTGAGCCTGCCGCGCAGCGAGCCGGAATCTGCGCCAAAGCCTTCGCGACTTCCTGCACAGACGGGCTCGCCGGAGGCGGCACGGCGGCTCATCGCCATGTCGCAGCCGCTGATGCGCACACTCGCAGAGACGTATCTCCGCAATCGCGGCATTACGCCTTTGCACGAAGACGGCGCGTTGCGATTCCATCCGCGCTGCTACTACCGGCCCGACGACCATTCGCCGACCGAGACCTGGCCCGCGATGATCGCCCGCGTGACCGATCTCGACGGGCGCATCACCGGCGCGCACCGCACCTGGCTCGATCCCGATGGGTTCGATTCCATCCGTCTGGGCAAGGCGCCGATCGACACGCCACGACGTGCGATGGGCGACCTTCTCGGCAACGCCGTGCGTTTCGGTGTGGGGAACGACGTGCTCGCGGCCGGCGAAGGCATCGAGACCATGCTGTCGCTGCGCTGCGTGCTGCCAACCCTGCCAATGGCCGCCGCGCTCTCGGCCAATCACCTCGCCGCTCTGTTGCTCTCGGCGCCGCTGCGCCGGCTCTATATCGCGCGCGACCATGATGCGGCCGGCGACGGGGCCGCGACAGCTCTGACCGAACGCGCCCAATCGGCCGGTGTCGAGGCGATCACCTGGTCGCCCAGGCGTGGCGACTTCAACGAGGATCTACGCGCCTTCGGCCTCGACGCGCTTCGAGCAGCCTTGCGGGTGGAACTCGTCCCGCAGGACGTCGCCCGCTTCATGCTGTTGGCGACAGCCGAGACGGGGTGAAAGGCGGCGGTTCGAGTGTCGCCATAGCCGGTCTGGCGAGGCCCCAAGAGCCGGACAGAGACCGCGCCCTGGCCTTCTAGAGGGCGATCGGACCAGAAGCGGTCCGGCCCGGCAACCTTGTGGCCCGACTATTTTCCGTCGGCGGCGGAGCCGCCTTTACATCGCGAGACAAAATAGCCGGCCCCCTTCGGTCCTCCGCTAGCGCTACGGCCGCGGCGCAGAGCGCCGCGGTGCAGGCCCGTTCCGCTCCCGGTCCCTTGATCGCCACGAAGGCCGCGATGGGCGCGGCCGCTCCGGCAAAGGGCCTCATCATGACGACCGACCACGACGACACCGAATTCGAACCGACGCACAGCTCATCCCCGACCGATCATGTCCTCAACGAACTTCAGCTATATGGCTACCGTCCTTTCCAGGACGAACCTGATCCAAGGCCGCTTCCCGAAGGCAATGCCGTGGCCGGCGCCGTCGCCGACATCTTCGACGCACTCGTCTCGACCCTGGGCGACACGCGCCTCGAACCGGACCTCGAGGACCTGCTCTGGTCGACCGTCAATCTCTTCCACCGCGCCGTCGATCGCATCGAGCGCGAACTCGACGACAACGAGCAGGCGCAGCAGCGCAGCCAACGCGAGCAGAACGGCTCGGAGGTACGGTCCGTCGAACTCGAACGGCTGACATCAGAAGGCATCACCCTGACCGAGCGCCGCAACAGCATGGAGCTCTTCCGCGATCAGGCCGCCGAACACTTTGAGGTCCACACCGGCTCACCCTGGCGTCCCCGCTCCGGATCGCTCGTCAATCATCGCACGCTCACCGCCGCGATGATCGACAGCCGAGACTTCCTCGCCGCCAAGCGCCGCGCCGAAACCGAGGTGATGTTGCCGCCCGGTCCGAAGATCGCGCTCACCGGCGGGCTCGACTTCAACGATCATCACCTGATCTGGGATCGGCTCGACAAGGTTCACGCCAAGCATCCCGACATGCTGCTGCTGCACGGCGGCTCGCCGAAGGGCGCCGAGCTCATCGCCTCCAAATGGGCGAGCAACCGCAACGTGCCACAGATCGCCTTCAAGCCGGATTGGACGAAGCACGCGAAGGCAGCTCCGTTCAAGCGCAATGACGCGATGCTCGCCGTCCTGCCGATCGGCGTCCTCCACTTCCCCGGCACCGGCATCCAGGACAACCTTGCCGACAAGGCGAGGAAGCTCGGCATCCCGGTCTGGAAGCACGGCGGAGGCGGCGCGTGAGCGCCGCTTTCTCTCAGCATCGGTGAGATGCAACGTGTTGCTCGAGGCGCGCGCGTTCGGAAGCGAGTCTCGGATTGCCAGTCATGCGCTGGAGTTGTTGGTACTCAGGCAGGGACGACGTGCCGATCTTTGCGTGCAGCTCTGCCACCGCTGACGCAAATGCTTGCGTCGCACTCTGATAGGCCGCAAGCAGCTTCTCTTTTTTGTCGCAACTCATTGATCGATACCTCACTCACGATCGCAGCATCTCCCGCCGGAACAGCCGTCGCCGGCTGATGATCTTGCCGGAGACCATGAACACGCCGTCGCCGGTGTAGTGCAGCGTCTCCGGATGCTTCGGCGACTTGGCGACATGCGCCTTCACCACCTCGAAGATGAAGAAGTTGTACTTGTCGACCAGCGCGTCATCGGCGAGGCGACACTCAAAATTGGCGTGGCACTCCGCAATCAGCGGCGCCTTCACGCGCGTCGCCGGCTGCGCCGTCAGGCCGAAATTTTCGAACTTGTCGATCTCAGCGCCCGTCGTGTTGCCGATCCCGACCACGATGTCGGTCGGCGACGTCGTCGGCAGGTTGATCACGCACTCCTGGCTCTTGCGGATCAGGTCGAAGCTGTAGTTCCCGCCGGCGATGACGCAGCCGACGAGTGACGATGTGAACTCCATCACCGTGTGCCAGCCAATCGTCATGATGTTGCGCCTGTCATCAAGCGCGGATGACACCATCACGATCGGCCCCGGCTCCAAGTAACGCCGGACCTGGGACACAGGGAAATCAAGCTTTTCTGGGTGTCTCGCCATCGCCTCCTCCGCGTGATCTGGGAGGGTTGCTCGGACCAGTCTGGACGCCGGCGGCGTCCGTCGGGACGGGTTTGCCCTCCCATTCTAGGCCGTCTTCGGCTATAGTTTGGACCGCGCCGTGGTGGTGGTGGAAGGCGCGACCGTCACATCTCTTTTTGTCACGGAGGCGCCACCATGCTTGTCATCGGACTCATCCTCAGCATTTTTGGGATCGGCCTGTTCTGCTGGCTGATCTTCACGCTCGCCGTCTACGCGCTGCCTTTCTTCGTTGGCCTCACCGCCGGCATGGCCGCGTTTCATAGCGGCGCGGGCGTCATCGGCGCACTCCTTGTCGGCATCGTGGTTGGAGCGCTGACGCTGGGCGTCGGTCAGGTCGCCTTCGCCCTTGTGAAGCCGATCCCTCTGCGTGCGGCCATCGCAGCCGCCTTCGCCATTCCCGCCGCGATCGCCGGCTATCACGCCGTGCTCGGCCTGTCCCAGATCGGCGTGCCGTCCTTGCTCTGGCGCGAGGTCTTCGCCTGGATCGGTGCGATCATGATTGGCTGCACGGCCTGGGCGCGCATGACGATTCTCGCCGAACCCCTTCCGCTGCGACCGGGCGGTGCGACGACGGATGCGCCACAGCCGGTTCTCACGGCCGCTACGCACGAAGGCTGAGCCGCGCCGCCGCGTCGAAGACCGTTGCCGACAATCGGGCGTCGTGGGGTCGCGGATTGAGGAGCACGCTGCGGCCAGTCGAAGCGCAAAAACCTGCCGCACCGATCACCCGGCGCCACACGAACAAGGGCGGAGGCGTTCAGTCACGCGTTTCTGCGGCAAGCGACCCCGCCTTTTCCTACGCTGCGGGTTCTTTCTCTACGCCTGCACTGTCCGACATCTTGTGCGGCACAACCGACATCCGCCAGGTCTTCTCCCGAGGATCTTCCCCTGGGCTAAAGCCCATTCCTCGCGAGGCAAGAAAGTCTCACCGCCGTCATCCTCCGCTGCGCTCCGGCCCGCGAGCGGGTGCGTCGTCGATCGTCCCCGGCCTGTCGATCGCCATCGAGGCCGCGGTGGTCGCGGGCTCGAAAACAGCTAAGGAGAAGTGATATGGCTAACATCGGTTCTTTCAAGAAGGTCGGCGGCGACTTCCAAGGCGAGATCGTCACCCTGAGCCTTCAGACCAAAGGCGTGCGCATCGTCGCCGAGACCAACCGCTCCAACGAGAACGCTCCGAGCCACCGCGTCTATGTGGGCCGGGCCGAGATCGGGGCCGCCTGGTCGAAGCGCTCCAACGAGGGCCGCGATTATCTCTCGCTCAAGCTCGACGATCCGAGCTTCAACGCGCCGATCTTCGCCAACCTGTTCGATGACGAGGACGGCGAAGGCTACACCCTCATCTGGTCGCGCCCCAGCAAGCGCAACGGCGACTGAGCCGGATCCTCACCGACGCCCCGCCCGGACCTCCGGGCGGGGCTCTTCCGCGAGACGTTGCCACTCGACCGCCTACGGTCGAACAGCGCACCCTGATCTTCGCGCCGCTAGCGCGTCTGCTACCCTTGCCCTGATTTCGGACGGCGATAACGGCAGCGCAACCGCGATCGAGCCGGGCACCGCATTCATCAAGGATTCCGCCACTGGCGTTCCCAACGCTGGGACAACGAAAAGCGCCACCACCCCCGACGTCGCCGCTTCGTGGCCGGTATGGTAGGCTGCCATCTCGGCCCCGCGCTTTACGGAGATGGCGACCACGTCCGGCGCCAGCGCGAGAGCGCGTCCGAGTCCGTCTTCCTCCTCAACAACGCCAAGCACTCGGATCCCAGAGGCGCGCAAGGCATCGGCCGCAACCTGGGCGCCCGCTGGCTCGCCGACCACTATCGCAGATATCATGGTTTCGTTCATCGCTCTCGTCCCTTCAGACGTCCCGGCCGTCCCCTCCTGACCCAGTCTTCGCGCCGCCGGCAATCACCCTGGGGATTTGCGCTTCGGCGAAAACGTGCGCCTTATCCGCTCCCGAATCAGTCCGGACGACTCCTCGACGACCGACCCTCACAGACCGGTAATTCCACGCTATCAGACACGTTGCCTGGGCCGAAAGCGACTATTATAGTCGTTTTCCTGGTGCGCGCAGATCGTCTGTCGGAGGTGATCATGAATGATCACCGGCCGACAAGTGCGGGCGGCGCGAGCCTTGCTGAATTGGAAGCAGGAGATGCTCGCCGAAAAAGCCCTGGTGGCCCTCACCGCCCTCAAACGCCTGGAGTCCGAGCGCGGCCTCCCGACGCATGAGAGCACGCGCGACCAGGTCCGCCGCGCGCTCGAGGCCGCCGGCGTGCTCTTCATCGATTCCGATCGCGGCCACGGTGTGATGGTCCTCAATGAGACGGCGCCCGCGGCGGCTGGAGCAAAAAGGCGTTCCATCTTGAAACGCTAAAACCGGTTTGTGTTAACGTTTAGGAAACGCTATCGCCGAGGAGCCTTGATGCAGTCGCCACCCTTGGACCCGCCAGTGGACGATCTCGCTCCGACCGCCGCCATGCTGACCGGCTACGACGAGCGGCATCTGGTTACGTACCTTCGCCTGCTCGATGCTGACGCCGAGGGCGCCCACTGGGAGAAAGTGGCGAAGATCGTCCTGCACATCGACCCTGCACGCGAACCGGAACGCGCGCGGCAGGCCTGGGAGAGCCATCTCGCACGTGCCCGCTGGATGACGGAGAAGGGCTACCGCCACCTCCTCGAGGGTGGCGCACCGCACTGACTTTGGTTCCGTGCGCCATCGGCAACGCGTGTTGCCGCCGCAGCCTGTTTCGAGGCGCTACTCTAACGTGCATTGTCTCCACGCAGCCGTAACAACGGCTGATGGTGAGAGGAGACGTTGCCCATGGCTCGCACCGATTGGCGATCGGCGAGCGCGTATGAGGAGCTGCGGCCGCTCGACGCGCCTGCCTTCGCCTATGAGTTTCTTCGCCGCAATCCCGAATTCTTGACCGATCACGCCCGGCTGGCGCGCAAGAGCCGGAACCGGACGCTCGATCCCGCCGAGGCGGAAGCGTTCGCCGTGCGCTGGGGGGTGCGATTTCAACCGCAAACTCCGCCCCGCACAACGTGCCACCGTTCTGTGGACGCCCCAAGTGCTCCCGAGCGTGGTGACCCTGACCAAACTCCCCGATGACCTCGCCGATCCCAGACTCGCCCTAGCCACGCGCAGCCTTCAGTCCATTCTCGCTGTCGACGAAGACGATCAGATTGTCGTATTTCGCGGCGCGCGCGTCCGCTTGCATAGACCGGGAAATATCAGCGAGCCACTCGCGGTCCTCCTGCCCCTTGATGGGCTCTTCGACATCCGCGCCGCCGCCGCGCTCCGACTGTGGCGCGGCGCAACTGGCCGAGAACCCGGGCCCGATCTCGGTGTTCTCACGCCCGATCGGCGCAACCGGCTCATTCTCGCCTTGCGCGCGCTCGACGGCCGGCTTGAGCGCGCGACCTATCCCGAAATCGCCACAGCCCTCTTCGACACCGCCCCGATCTCCAAGCGCGACTGGATTTCGCACGAGCTGCGCGATCAGACCGGTCGTCTCGTCCGGCTTGGATTCTCGATGATGCGGGGCGGCTACCGCCGCCTTCTGCTCCACCCCTATCGCCGCCGCGTATAGCCTCCGCGCGCTGCCGATGCGCGTTCATCCCCCTCCGAGATCGCACTATTTCGGACCGCGTCCCTTCCGCCACCGTGGTCGCTGACAGCCGCCGTCATTCGACGGCCGCCCACGCAATCACGGAGATATCCCATGTCCACCAATCTCGCAGGCTTGCCGCCGCGCTACCTGCGCACGCCCGAGGCCGCGCGCTTCGTCGGTCTCTCCATCCGCACGCTCGAGAAGCACCGCATCTACGGCACCGGCCCCCGCTACTCCAAGCTCGGCGGCCGCGTCGTCTATCGCGTCGAGGATCTGCAGGCGTGGGTCGATGCCGCCGCCAAGGCGTCGACATCCGACCCCGGCAAGGTCGTCGTCCTGCCGGCGCGGCGCCACACCGCGGCCGAACTTGAACAAGCCCGCCAGCCGCGCCGCTGACGTCACGCATGTCAGCGCGCCATCGCACACGATCCGAACGCGAGCAGCTCGAATTGTTTCGGGCACTGCCGGGCGACCTCGCGCCACGCGATGCGCAGGACCTCATGGCTTATCCGTTCTTCGCGCTCGCCAAGACGCACCGCACGACGCCGATCGACTACCGGATGAACGACATCGCCATCCGCGTCGAGGCTGTGCCGGAGCACGGCATGGCGACCATCTGGGATGCCGATGTTCTGATCTGGGCCGCCTCACAAATCGTCCAGGCGCGCGATTCCGGTCTGCGCACGTCGCGCCTGATGGCCGCTACACCCTACGAGATTCTGACGTTCATCGGCCGCGGCACCAGCGCGCGCGACTATCATCGCCTGAAGGCCGCGTTCGACCGCTTGCAGTCCACCACGGTCGCCACGTCGCTGCGCCAGGCGAGCGAGCGGCGTATGCACCGCTTCTCCTGGATCAACGAGTGGACCGAGCACGCGGACGCACACGGCAACGCCGCTGGTGTCGATCTCATCGTGCCGGACTGGTTCTATCGCGCTGTCCTTGACGACGCCCTCGTGCTGACAATCGATCGCACGTATTTCGCGCTGACAGGCGGACTGGAGCGCTGGCTCTACCGCCTCGTGCGCAAGCATGCCGGCAAGCAGCGCGCGGGCTGGCGGTTCGATTTTCGTCACCTCTACATGAAGTCGGCGAGCCTTTCGCCGTTCAAGCGCTTCGCCTTCGAGCTGCGCGACATCGCGCGTCGCCAGCCCTTGCCGGGCTATCGCCTCGGCGTCGATCGCGCGAGCGGCGGTCGCGAGCTGCTCGCCTTCGTCAGCACCGCTTCCTTGTCCACAGGGTCCTGTGGACAAGCTGTGGGCGCGGTCGTGCTATCGGGAACCGCATCCTCGTGCTATCAGGAACCAGGAGCGGCATTTTCCGATGGAAATTCCGTCGCTTGCGAGCCGCCTAACTTAGAATCTAACCAAGAAGAATCTAACGAGTCTGTTGTTGGCGACGGCGCTCCCCAGTGCAAAACCGGGAGCGGCGCTCGATGATCGTCGCGTTGCTCAACCAGAAAGGCGGCGTCGGCAAGACGACGCTCGCCTTGCATCTCGCCGGCCAATGGGCCCGGCAAGGAAAGCGGATCACCCTGATTGACGCCGATCCGCAAGGCTCGGCGCTCGACTGGTCCGAGCAGCGCGGACGCCGGCGCCATGACCGTCTGTTCGGCGTCATTGGCCTGGCGCGCGACACGCTGCATCGCGAGGCGCCCGAGCTCGCTCGGCATGCCGATCACGTCATCATCGACGGACCGCCGCGCGTCGCCGCCTTGTTGCGTTCGGCGCTGCTTGCCGCTGACCTCACGTTGATCCCCGCGCAACCGTCGCCCTTCGACGGTTGGGCATCGGCCGAGATGCTGGCGCTGATCGCCGAAGCGCGTGTCTTTCGCCCCGAGCTCCTGGCCCGCTTCATTCTCAATCGCTGTCCCGCACGCACCATCATCGCCCGAGAAACGGCGCATAGCCTCGCCGAACATGATCCGCCGGCGCTTGCGGCGCGGATCGGCCAGCGCGTCATCTTCGCCGACGCGGCGCGCACCGGCCAACTCGTCTTCGAGCATGACGATAGCAGCTCGGCCGCGCGCGAGATCGCGGCGCTGGCGGCTGAAGTCGAAAGGCTGGCGCCATGACCGCACGCAGCCCCAACAGCAGCTTCGCCACGCGTCCTCGCAACGCCGAGAGCTGGATCAAATCACCCGATCCCGCCTCGTCCGACGCGGCCGCGGCAGACCTCTACACGGCCCGGCTCACCGTCGACATCACGCCCACCTTGCGTGGCCGGATCAAGATCGCGGCTTTCCAACGCGGCGTCACCGTCGCCGACATGCTGCGCGACCTGTTGGCGCGCGAATTTCCCGACACCGATGGAGACCGCTCGTGATGGCCGATTTCAACGCCGGCCGCGCGCCGCGGCCCGATGCCGGACCGTTCCTGACGCATGTCGAGCTGACGTGGCTTGAAGGACGCATCGAGCACTGGATCCGCTTCGGCCGCGACGCTGGCGAGACGATCCTCGATCGTCGCCGCCGCGTGCTGAGCTTCGCGCCGCGCGGCGTCTTCGCCTTCGTGCGCTGGGCGTCCAACGATTTCGGCACGATCGTCTCGCGCATCGACATCGTGCGCGCGATCGACCGCGGCGAATCCTATCAGACGCTGCCCTTCGTTCGCCCCGGCGGCGACATTCTGCTGCGCATCAGCGGCTGGCCAAAAGTCGAGCGTGTCCTCCAGGCAATCGACGCGGTAGAGGCGCTCGGCATCGATCCAGCGGACGCCGCGCCCGATCACTGGCGCCATCTCCACAACCGCCTCATCGTCGGCCTGCCACCACACCCCTACAGCCGCGAGCAGCATCGCGCCTGGCTGCTGCGCCGGAGGCTTGCGCCATGACGCGCTTCGGCTTCGTCATCACCACCTACGCTGCAACGCTCTTTGTCGCGCTGTCGAGCCTCTTTCATCCCGCGCCGAAGCTGCTCTGGAACGCCAGCGCCAGTGTCCCGATCGGCCTCTATGCCGTGCGGCGCGCGCCTCCGCTGCATGTCGGGGAGCTGGTTGTAGTCCAGCCGCCCGCGCCTCTCGCGCAGCTCTTCGCCACGCGCCGTTACCTGCCGCTCGGCGTGCCGCTGCTGAAGCATATCCTCGCTCTTCCCGGCCAGACTGTCTGCCGCAACGGACGCGCCATCTCCGTCGATGACGCCGCCATGGGCGAGGCGCTCGACCGCGACCGCTTCGGCCGCACTCTGCCCGACTGGCAGGGCTGCCGCGCGCTCGCGCCTGGCGAAGTCTTCGTCATGAACACCGCGCCGCCGGACTCCCTCGACGGCCGGTATTTCGGGCCGCTGCCACTCACCACCATCGCCGGCCGGGCCGATCCGATCTGGACGCACGCGGAGAACTGACCATGCCTCAATCGATCGCTCGGTCAGCTCCGGCGGTGTCGTCCACGCCTCACGACTCTTCCTCCTTCCCGGCCGTCGCCGCACCTCTCGCTCGCCGTACCGGCTCACATCGATCGCACGGACTTCGCCGTTACGTGTCGCTCGCGATCGTAGTGGTGCTGTTGTCGGCTGGCGGCGTTGCTGATGCGCAGGCGGGCGACAAGCGTGTATCAGCCGTCACGTCGGAGAGCGGTCGCGTTGCACGGTT
>JAFKEW010000047.1 GCA_017308375.1 Alphaproteobacteria bacterium | reverse complement strand
TCAGACGACGGTCTGGCCGCTCGCCTGCTGCTGCTGGAGTTCGAGCTGCTTGGCGCGGTAGAGGCCGGCGAAGTCGATCGGTTCGATCATCAGGGGCGGCATGCCGCCATCGCGCACCGCATCAGCGACAATGCGCCGCGCAAACGGGAACAGCAGGTGCGGCCCGTCGATCAGCAGCACGCGCTGGATCACGTCTTCGGGCACATTCTGGATCAGGAACAGCCCGGCATAGACCAGTTCCAGCAGGAACATGGGCTTTTCTTCGACCTTGGCCGAGACGCGCAGCTTCAGTTCCACCTCGTAATGCTCGCCTTCGAGCCGCTTGGCCTGAAGGTCGACGCCGAAATCGATCTGCGGGCGGCCGGGTGCGTTGCCCGGTGCGCCGGGATTTTCGAACGACAGGTCGCGGACGAACTGCGCCACCACCTGAACCCGGGGCGCCTGCGGATCGGCACCGTCGCCATTGCCGTTGCTGTGGCCGTTGCCGCCCGGATTGCCGGCAAATCCCTGATCGCTCATGCTGTTCTCGTCCTTGTGGGGGCCCGCGCGCTACCATGGATTGCGGCGCGCTGACAAGCCGCGACATTCGGTCATCGGGGCGTCACCGGCCGGTCATCGGGCCTCAAAGAATTCACATTTGATCCCATATTATAGGCAACGCCGTGCTTGCGCTGGACCCAAAAGGGTGTGTCGGCGTAGGTTAAAGAACCTCTGCGATGGTGCAGGGGCGTCGTTTGCAACATGCCGGACCGCAGTTGATCGAGATTCTGTTTTTCGCGGTTATCGCCGGGGTCATTCTCTTCCGGCTTTATTCCGTTCTTGGCCGCCGCACCGGGCATGAATCCCCGCCGCGCGAACAATACCGGCTGTCCGGCAATACCGGCGAACGCACCGCGGCCAGTTCCGATACCGTGGTGTCGCTGCCTGAGCGCATTGCCAAACGCGCCGACGCAGCGGGCGAACGCCCCGCCGACCCGGTGGCGCGCGGGCTTCTCGACATCAAGCTGGCCGACCGCAAATTCGAGACCGATCATTTCGTGGAAGGCGCGCGCGCGGCTTATGAGATGATCGTGACGGCCTTCGCCAAGGGCGACCGCGATACCTTGCGCGGGCTTCTGAGCAACGATGTCTACGACGCTTTCGATGGCGTGATCCGCGGCCGGGAAGAGCGGAACGAGAAGGTGGAATTCACCTTTGTCGGGTTCACCAGCAGCCGTGTTGTCGGCGCCGTCTGCAAGGGCCGCAGCGCCGAGATCACGGTGTCGTTCGACGCCAAATATGTTTCCGCCACCAGCCAGAAGGACGGCGATGTGGTGGAGGGCGATCCCTCGGCCGTGCGCGATGTCACCGATGTCTGGACCTTCGGGCGCGATCTCGGTTCGCGCGATCCCAACTGGACGCTGATCGCCACCACGGGCGAAGAATCCTGAACCGGGTTGTCACGGGGGATGGCGCGGTCCGGCAAAACGCCATCGCCTGACAAAGCTTCCCGTCGGCGGAGTCTCCGGCCGCTGGCTGCGCTGACGCTGCTCGCCGGCCTGTCCGTTCTCCAGAGCTGCGCACTACAGCCCGAAATACCACCCGCCAAAGTGCCGGCCGCAAACGGGCCGCTGGCAAATGCACAACTGGCAAACGCACCACTCACCTTCGCGCAATTGTCCCACTGGACCGATGGCGACCCAAGGCCCGCTTTTACGGCATTCCGCCAATCCTGCACCGCCTTGCTGGCGGGAGAGGCGGCAGAGCGCGATGCGATGGAAACGGCGCTGGCCGGCATTTGTGCCGAAGCACCGCAACGGGCGGCCACGGCGGAAGACGCGCGCATGTTTTTCGAACGCCATTTCCGGCCACAGGCGGTGGCACCTGATGCAGGGCCGGGGCTTTTCACCGGCTATTACGAACCGGAAATCGCCGCCAGCCGCACGCGCCACGGCCCGTATCAGACACCGGCCTATGGCATGCCGGACGATCTCGTCCGGGCCGATCTCGGTTTATTCAATCCGGCCCTGAAGGGCGAACAGATCGCGGGCCGCGTGGTGAAAGGGCGCCTGCTGCCTTATGCCGGCCGCGCGGAAATCGAAACGCATGGTCTGAAGGAAGCCCGGCCTCTGTTCTATGTCAAAGATCCGGTGGCGCTGTTTTTTCTGCAGGTGCAGGGGTCGGGCCGCCTCGTCTTCGACGACGGCAGCAAAGCGCGCGCGGTTTATGCGGCGAAGAACGGTCGCCCTTACACCGCGATCGGGCGCACACTGATTGAGAGGGGCGCACTGAAGAAAGAGGACGTTTCGCTTCAGACCATCCGGGCCTGGCTGCATGCCCACCCCGATCAGGCGAACGCCGTGATGCAGACGAATGAATCCTATGTTTTCTTCGCGCTGGCGCAGGCGGGTGAGTCCACGGAAAGCAGCAAGGGCAGTCAGGGCGTGACGCTGACACCGGGGGCGAGCCTTGCGGTGGACAATCGCTTTCATGCCTATGGCACGCCGCTTTATGTCGTCGGGCAGATGGTGGATGGCGCGCCGTTCGACCGGCTGATGATCGCGCAGGATAGTGGCAGCGCCATTCGCGGTGCGGTGCGCGGTGATGTCTATTGGGGTATCGGTGCTGCGGCGGAAGCGCGGGCTGGCGCGATGAAAATGAAGGGCCGGATGTTCGCACTGATTCCGAAAACACTTGCGCCCTCACAAGCGTCGTCGCGATGAGCGGCAAACGCAGAACCACCAGCGAGGAACGCGCCCTGTTCGAACAGGTGGTGAAGGAAGCGCGCCCGCGGCTGCCCAAGCCGCCGCCCGATATGCCACCGAAAATCCGTGCGGTGCCGCGCAACAGCAATGCGAAAGGCGAGGGCGGGCTGGACGGCGGCACGGCCGCGAAACTGAAGCGCGGATTGCTCGAACCCGAAGCGCGGCTCGACCTCCATGGCTATACCGAAGATGCGGCGCATCTGGCGCTCACGCGTTTCCTGACCAGTGCAAGGCGGCGCGGGTTTCGCCTGGTGCTAGTGGTGACCGGTAAGGGAAGTACGCAAGGTGACGATGCGCCATTCACGATGGGTTATGGCCGCCGCGGTGTGTTGAAGGCAGCGGTGCCGCGCTGGCTGAAAGAAGCGGCACTGGCATCGCTGATCGCCGCGACCATGGCGGCGCATCGCAAACATGGTGGCGCAGGTGCGCTCTACATTTATCTGCGCAAGCCGCCGCGCGCAGAAGGATTGCCGCGATGAAACAGGCGTTCGAGACGCTTCACATTCCAACCAGTGGCCCCGGCCTTTACGATGTCACCGCCAGGGCCGTGGGCTTCGTGGCAAAGGCCGGTGTGGCGGACGGGCTTTTGACCTGTTTCATCCGCCACACTTCGGCGTCCTTGCTAATTCAGGAAAATGCCGATCCCGATGTGCTGCACGACCTCGAGGCCTTCATGCAGCGGCTGGTCTCGCGCGAGCAAACGCTCTACCGCCACAGGACCGAAGGGCCGGACGATATGCCGTCGCATATCCGCGCGGCATTGACGGCATCGTCGTTGAGCATTCCGGTGCGGAAGGGGCATATGCTGCTCGGCACCTGGCAGGGGCTTTATCTGTTCGAGCATCGCGATGCGCCACACGCCCGTGACATCACGCTGCATCTGATCGGGCAGTAGATCGCTTTAGACGAGCCCCGCCTTTGCCGCGACGGTGGCGAGTGCGGTTTCGGGCCGCGCGCCGTAATGCGAAATCACTTCGGCGGCGGCAGCAGTGGCGAGGCGCCCGCTCACCTCCAGCGATTTGCCGTGCGTCAGACCGTAGAGAAAACCGGCGGCGAACTGATCGCCCGCGCCGGTGGTATCGACCACGCGCGCAACCGGCATCGCATCCAGCACATGCACCTCGGCCCCTTTGGCGATCACACAGCCCTTGGCCGAACGGGTCAGTGCGGCAATGCCGTTCCAGCCATGCACCGCCTGCAACGCATCGTCGAACCGATCGGTTTCGAACAACGCCTTCGCTTCTTCCTCATTCGCGAACAGGATGTCGATGTCGTTCTTCCACAGCGCGCGGAATTCGTCGCGGTAACGCCCGACGCAGAACGGATCGGACAAGGTCAGCGCCACCTTGCGGCCGGCTTTCTTCGCCGCCTCGATCGCGCGCGTGATGGCCTTTTTCGCGTGCGGCTGATCCCAGAGATAGCCTTCGATGTAGAGCACCTGTGCTTTCGCGATGTCATCCGGCACGATGTCGTCCGGTGCCAGTTCGCGGCTGGCGCCGAGATAGGTGTTCATGCTGCGCTGCCCGTCCGCCGTCACCGCAATCAGGCAGCACGCCGTCGCGGGCCCGTCCACCGCCTTCGGCGTGGTGTAGCGGATGTTCGTCTGCGCCATGCTGGCGGCAAAACTTTCGCCCAGCCGGTCATCCTTCACCTTGCCGACGAACAGGCCCTGCCCGCCGAACGAGGCCACACCGGCCAGCGTGTTGGCGGCCGATCCGCCCGCGCTCTCATGCCCCTCCGGCAGGAGATCGTAAAGCTGGCGGGCACGATGCTCGTCGATCAGTGTCATCACGCCTTTGGCGATGTTGTGCGTCAGAAGAAAATCATCGCCGGTGCTCGCGATCACATCGACAATGGCGTTTCCAAGGGCGGCAACGTCAAAAGCATGGGGCATCATCAAAGGTCCTGTTTCTTTGCAGTGGGTTTCTTTGCTGTGATTTTTTTTGGCCGCACGCGCGGCCTGGCCGCGGCTTTGGGTGGGTTCCCGTTTGTTTTATCGGGATAGCGGCAGATATCGGCGATCACGCATACACCGCATTTCGGCGTGCGCGCAACGCAAACATAGCGCCCATGCAGGATCAGCCAGTGGTGGGCGTGCAGGCGGTATTTCTGCGGCACGCGCTTCAGAAGGCCCAGTTCCACCGCCAGCGGCGTTTTGCCGGGCGCAAGGCCGGTGCGGTTGGCAACCCGGAAAATATGCGTGTCGACTGCGATGGTCGCTTCGCCGAAGGCGACGTTCAGCACCACATTGGCAGTCTTGCGCCCGACACCGGGCAGCGCCTCCAGCGCTTCGCGGTCATGCGGCACTTTGCTGCCATGCCGTTCGATCAGCGCGCGCGACAGGGCGATGACGTTTTTCGCCTTGTTGCGGTAAAGCCCGATGGTCCTGATGTGGCGAGTGAGCCCCGCTTCGCCCAGGGCCACCATCTTTTCCGGGGTATCGGCCGTGGGAAAAAGATCCGCCGTGGCGCGGTTGACCCCCTTGTCGGTCGCTTGTGCCGACAGCACCACCGCCACCAGAAGGGTGAAGGGGTTGTTGTAGTGGAGTTCCGTGCGCGGCGCAGGCTCCTGCTGCGACAGGCGCGCGAACAGGGTTTCCACGTCTTTTGGTGGCATTGGGCGGGTCATGGTTGAGGAAACTTGTAGGGATTCTGCCCTGAAATTGCCCGAAATATGCACCGGCCCCAACATTTTCCTTTGGAACACTGTGGGGAAGGTCCCATCCTTCCGGGGCCGGGGAATCAGCAAAAAGGAACAGCACATGAGACTGAACGGATTAGCTGCGGGCGCAGGCCTTGCCATGGTGCTGGTGCTGGCGGGGTGCGGAACCAGGCCCGGCGACCGGGCGCTTTCGGGTGCCGCGATCGGCGCCGGCGCCGGTGCCATTATCGGCGCGGCCACCGGCACGCCGGCCACGGGTGCGGCCATCGGTGCCGCCGCCGGTGCCGCCATCGGCGGGCTGACCGATCCCTGCGACATCAATCTTGGCGACCCGTACTGGAAGCAGAATGGCGGAAAACGGGCCTATGACCGCCGTTGCGGCAAGAGCCATCATCACCGCGACCGCGACCGTTACGATGATCGCTACTGATTGGCATTCCTGATTTTGCCTGTTTATCGGTGGAAGCGCGCGCAAGGGAACTTGCGCGCGTTTTTCTTTGACCGGGTTTTCACCACAACAGGCTTGATCTTCTGGGCTGAAGGGCGATTGTTCGCCCCATGACCGTGGTTTCTGCAGCATCTGCGGCGCCCGCGCCGCCTGTCCTTCTGGATGCGATTTTGCGCCCCAATCCGCCGATGAGCGCACGCGGCCTTCTGATCATTCTGGCAGTGGTGGCCGCGATCAATATCGCCATCGCCACGACCTTTGTGCTGCACGGCGCCTGGCCGATCATGCCGTTTCTGGGGTTGGATGTCGGGGGGCTGGCCTGGGCTTTTGTGCACAGCAGCCGCGCTGCCAAACGCTATGAACGGGTGACGCTGACCCCGGCTTCGCTCGATATTCTAAGCCAGCCGGTGAAGGGGCAACCGGTCAGGTTTGCGCTCAATCCCTATTGGGTGCGGGTGGAGATGGACGATCCCCCCGAACCGTGGAGCCAGATCACCCTGTGGAGCCACGGCAAGGCCTATCGCATCGGAACTTTTCTGTCCTATCTCGACCGCTCGTCCTTCGCCCATGCGCTCAAATCCTCCCTGCTCAGGGCGCGAGGCGTGGCGTACTGAAACGAAACGCAAGTTTCGGGTCGAAGGCCGCCATATGGGAGACCATATTCGCGTCATGACACAGCAAAGGAAGACTCCCATGCGCGAGACATTCGAAGCCCGGGAAGACGGCCCCAACTGGCGCAAGATGGCGCGCGCCATCGCGTTTCTGACCGCCCATTATCAGGATCAGCCAAGCCTCGACGAAGCGGCGATGGCGATAGGGCTTTCGCCCTTTCACTTCCAGCGTCTGTTCACCCGGCATGTCGGCATCAGCCCGAAAGCGTTCGTGTCTCACCTGACGCTCGAACAGGCGAAGGCGGGACTGAAGGACGGCGCAAGCGTTCTGGGCGCGGCACTGGATGCCGGGCTCTCCGGCCCGTCGCGGCTGCACGATCTCTGCCTGAAGGTGGAGGCGATGACCCCCGGCGATTATGCCAGAGGCGGTGAGGGACTTGCCATCACTTACGGCTTTCATCCCTGCCCGTTCGGCATCGCCTTGGTGATGGCGACGGATCGCGGCCTTTGCGGCCTTGCCTTTGGCGATGAGGGCGAGGAAGACGCAATGTTCGCCGATATGAAAGCGCGCTGGCCGAAAGCGGATTACCGGCAAGACCCGGCCCGCACCGAAGCGCTGGCGGCGCAGATCTTCGCCCCGCTGGCCGAAGGCACCGTACCGCTGCATCTGATCGGCACGCCGTGGCAGATCAAGGTGTGGCAGGCGCTGCTCGCCATCGCACCGGGCAGGACCACCACCTATCGCAGCATTGCCGCGCATCTGGGCAAGGAAAGTGCTGCGCGCGCGGTCGGCACCGCGGTCGGGCGCAACCCGGTGTCATGGCTTATTCCCTGTCACCGCGTGCTGGGCAGCGATGGCGCCCTGCACGGCTATCACTGGGGTCTGCCGCGCAAACGCGCGATGCTGGCGGTCGAAGCGGCACGGGCGGAGCTGCGCGGGCCTCAGTCCGAAAGGCCCAGAACGTCGGCCATGGCGTAGAGGCCGGGCTTTTTGCCCTGGCCCCAGCGCGCGGCGGTGAGCGCGCCATTGGCGAAGATGGCGCGGTCTTCCGCAACATGTCCCAGTACGATGCGTTCGTGATCGCCGGCCAGAATGACCTGGTGATCGCCGACCACGGTGCCGCCGCGCAGGCTGGCAAACCCGATGGCGCCGTTTTCGCGCGGCCCCGTCACCCCGTCACGCCCGCGCACCGCCATCTCCATCAGATTGGCACCGCGGCCTTTTGCGGCCGCTTCGCCCAACAGCAGCGCGGTGCCGGATGGCGCATCGACCTTGGCGCGGTGATGCATCTCCACAATCTCGACATCGAACGCGGGAAGTGCGGCGGCGGCCTTCTTCACCAGCGCGGCCAGAAGGTTGACGCCAAGGCTCATATTGCCGGATTTCACGATCACGGCATGGCGTGCGGCGGCGCGGGTTTTTGCCTCGTCGTCGGGGGAAAGCCCGGTGGTGCCGATCACATGCACGATTCGCGCCTGCGCCGCCAGCGCGGCAAGCGCGACGGAAACGGCCGGTACGGTGAAATCGACAATCGCATCGGCGGCAGCAATGCGCGGCAGGGCATCGCTTTCCAGCGGAATGTTCAGCGCACCGGCACCGGCCAATGTGCCCGCATCCTTGCCCAGATCGGGATGGCCGGGTGATTCCAGTGCACCGGCCAGCGTAAGGTCTGCACTGTCCGCAATGGTGCGGATCAGGGTCTTGCCCATGCGCCCGCCGGCGCCCGCCACAACAATTCGAATGGACACGAATGTTCTCCTTCAGAGCGCAATCGGAAAAGTGAGTTTTACTGTCCGGTGTTGCTCTAACCCGATTGCGCCAGGCGTTCGACAAAATACTGTGCAATCGCCTGCCCGAACCAGGGTATTGCCGGAATGAAGACATAGGCCGTCAGGCGCAAGGCCGTGGTCTGATCGAACGGCCATTCGCGCACGTCCTCGATGCGCTTTTCATAGGCGAGCAGGCCTTGCAACTGTGTCGCGGCGGGCGGATCGCGGAGCACCTGAACACGGAGATCGGCGATCGCATGGCGCAGGATTTCGAGCTCGGCCTCCTTCGCCGCGCGGATGCGCTTATGAACCTGCATCATCGGCTGCATGAAAATCCAGATGCCGATACCGGCAGCACCGAGCACAGTCAGGAAGGTTGAGGCCGCCATGTTGTCGCCCACGAAAAACAGGCAGATCACGGCAGCCACGCTGAACCAGACCAGCGCGATGCGCGCACCATAGCGCCCGATCGCGGCAAGACGGTCGATGCGCAGCAGATCGATGTGGAGATCGCGGCGGATGGAAAGCGAAAAAAGCTCGCCGCTGCGCGCGCTCATCACGATGCCGCGGGCGAACAGGATGAGGACCAGGCTTTCGGCGGCGAAGAACCACGCGGTCACAAAAGGATGGATGCCGAGTATCGTGCGCGGCAGGGAAATCACGGTCAGACCGGCCCCGGCCGCAAGGCCCACCACGGTCGCGATGATAAGGCGAAGGCGCGTACCGGGTGTGAGAAAATCCGGAAGCGGGCCCTCGCGCTGGAACAACCGGGCAAAGACCGGTTCGTCGCCCTCGTTCTTCTGGCGCGCATAACGCTGGGTGCCCAGCACCACCGCCAGCAACAGGCTGAGGACGAATGCGGGCCAGGCCGCTTCACCAAGACCCGCAACCCGGCCATGGGGATCGAAGACCGGCATGCGATCGAGGGCCGCCGCGCCCAGAAAGACCGCTGCCAGCAGGACGAGAATGGCTGCCGAGGTGAGAAATGTTCCGGCCGGCGAACGGTCGTAAATCCATTGCTCGGCATTGATCCGGGTGGATGGTCCGGTTTCGACGGTCAATGCGGGCGCGTCGCTCATAGGCCTGATCCTAGAGCGGTTCCAGGAAAAGTGTGTAGCGGTTTTCCGCAAGGAACCGCGACAAACCGAAAGTGCCTCCCCATCGGGCGGTTCGCGTCAGGCCGCGCCGTTATCGCCCTTGGCGACCGTGACCATGGCGGGGCGCAACAGGCGCCCGGCAATGGTGTAGCCGGTCTGGATCACCGACACGATGGTGCCTTTGGGTGTGCCGGGGGCGGGCACTTCGGCAATCGCCTGATGCAGATTGGGATCGAAGCGGCCGTCGGCGGTATCGATCGGCTTGACGCCATGCTGTTCCAGCATCGAGAGCAATTGCCGCTCCGTCGCCTCCACTCCCTCGATCACCGCTTTCACCTGCGGGCTGGCGCTGTCGCGGGCCTCCGCCGGGCAGGCTTCGATCGCGCGCTGAAAGTTGTCCGCCACCGAAAGGATGTCGCGGGCGAAGCGGGAAATGGCGTATTGCGAAGCGTCCGTGCGGTCGCGTTCGGCGCGGCGGCGCGTGTTCTCCACATCGGCCAGCGCGCGCAGCAGCTTGTCTTTCAGCTCCGCGATCTCTCCGCGCAGGACATCGGCTTCGTTCTCCGCCGCCCCGTGCGCGCCCAAATCCGCGCCGTTGCCGTTTTCACCTTCGTCACTCATACCAGATCCTTTTTGAACCCTTCAGCCCAGAAGCCGCCCCACCACCTTGGCGGTGTGATCCACCATCGGAATGATGCGGGCATAATTCAGCCGCGTCGGCCCCAGAACCCCGATCACGCCGACGATTTTCCCTTGTGCGTTGGCATAAGGGGCGGCGACGATCGAAGACCCGGAAAGGCTGAATAGCCGGTTTTCGGAGCCGATGAAAATCCGCACGCCGTGACCTTCCGCCGCCAGTTCCAGAAGGTGGATCAGATCGTTCTTGCGTTCGATGTCGTCGAACAGGGTGCGCACACGCTCCAGATCGGTCTGCGCCTCCACACTGTCCAGAAGGTGGGAGGTGCCGCGCACGATCAGCACTTTTTCCTCTGCCGGGCGTGGTGCACCGGCCGGGGCGGACAGGGTGGCAAGCCCTTCGGCCACGATTTTCGCGGTCAGCGTGTCCAGTTCGGCGCGTTCGGATTCCAGTTCGCGGATGATCTCGCCGCGCGCCTTGTCCAGGGTGCGCCCGCGCAGCCGCGCATTGAGATAGTTGGAGGCTTCGCTCAAGGCCGAAACCGGCAGGCCGAGCGGAATTTCGATCAGCCGGTTTTCCACCGCGCCATCTTCCGACACCATCACCACCAGCGCCTTGCCCGGCGCCACGGCGACGAATTCGACATGCTTCAGCGCCGAATCCTGTTTCGCCGTGACCAGAAGCCCGGCACAGCGCGACAGGCCGGACAGCATGGTGGCGGCCTGGGTCAGCACATCTTCCAGCCCGCGCTCGGTACCGGAAATCCGCCGTTCGATGGCGCTGCGCTCATCCGGCGCCAGTTCGCCCACCTGCAACAGCCCGTCCACGAACAGGCGCAAGCCCCGTTCGGTCGGCACCCGGCCCGCGCTGGTGTGAGGGGCATAAAGCAGGCCCATTGTCTCCAGATCCGCCATCACATTGCGGATCGAGGCTGGCGACAGCGACATCGGCAGCAATTGCGACAGGGTGCGCGAACCCACCGGATCGCCCGAAGACAGGAAGGCTTCCACCAGATGGCGGAACACCTCCCGCGGGCGTTCGCCGAGGCTGTCGAGATCGGACCGGGAAAAGCCGCTGTCCACCATTATCCTTCTGACTTACCAGTGCTTTTTCCAACCACAGCGGGCACCGTTTGCGCCGCCGGGGTAATGAAGCTAGGTAGCCACAGATACCATGAACTTCAAGGGATAGGCATGCGCCCCAGCAAACGCGCGAAAGACCAGATGCGTGAGATCAGCCTCGAACCCGGCGTGTCGCGTTACGCCGAAGGCTCCTGCCTGGTGAAATTCGGCCATACCCATGTGCTGGTCACCGCCAGCCTGCAGGAACAGGCCCCGCCCTTTCTCAAAGGCAGCGGCAAGGGCTGGGTGACGGCGGAATATGGCATGCTGCCCCGTTCCACCCATGACCGCATGCGGCGCGAGGCGGCGCAGGGCAAGCAGTCCGGCCGCACCCAGGAGATTCAGCGCCTGATCGGCCGCTCCTTGCGGGCGGTGACGGATTTGGCTGCGCTGGGCGAACGCCAGATCGCGATCGATTGCGACGTGCTTCAGGCCGATGGCGGCACCCGCACCGCCTCCATCACCGGTGGTTTCGTCGCGCTGGCACAATGCGCGGCCTTCATGAAGAAGACCGGCATGATCACCAAGCCCCTGATCCTCGATCAGGTGGCGGCGGTGTCGTGTGGCATCTGGCAGGGCGAAGCGGTGCTCGACCTTGATTACGACGAGGATTCGCAGGCCGGGACCGATGCCAATTTCGTCATCACCGGCAAAGGCGGGCTGGTGGAGATTCAGGGCACCGCGGAAGGCGAGCCCTTCAGCGACGAACAATTCACCGAATTGCTGCGGCTGGCGCGCAAGGGCGTGGGCGCGCTGGTGGATTTGCAGAAAAAGGCGCTGGCGTGAGGTTGAAGCCCGGCACAACGCTTGTCATCGCCAGCCACAACAAGGGCAAGGTGGGCGAGATTGCGGAATTGCTGGCGCCGTTTGGTTTTGCGGTGAAAAGCGCGGGCGATCTCGGCCTGCCGGAGCCGGAGGAGACCGAGGACAGTTTCGCCGGCAATGCGGTGCTGAAAGCGCGTGCGGCGGCCGAGGTCAGCGGGCTTGCGGCACTGGCCGATGATTCCGGGCTGTGCGTGAGCGCGCTCGGCAATGCGCCCGGAATCTATTCGGCGCGCTGGGCGGGGCCCAAGAAGGATTTCAGCTTCGCCATGGCGCGCATCGAACGCGAATTAAATGCGAAGAACGCCACCGACCGTTCGGCGAAATTCGTTTGCGCGCTGGCGCTGGCGCTGCCCGGCGGGAATGTGGAAGTTTTCGAAGGTGTGGTCGAAGGCAAACTCGTTTTCCCGCCGCGAGGACAGAACGGCTTCGGTTACGATCCGATCTTCATCGCCGATGGCATGGCCATCACCTTCGGCGAAATGGAACCGGCCGCCAAACACGCGATCAGCCATCGCGCGCGGGCGTTTGAAAAATTCCTCGCAGCACTTTCGCGATGAGCGGCTTCGGCATTTACGTCCATTGGCCGTTCTGCGCCGCAAAGTGCCCCTATTGCGATTTCAACAGCCATGTCCGCAGCGCGATCGACGAAGATGGCTGGCGCGATGCGATTGTGCGCGAACTGACCTGGATCGCCGCCTGGCAGGATGAAGGTGGAACGGCGCGGCCCGCAGTCGAAACCATTTTCTTCGGCGGCGGCACGCCGTCGCTGATGTCCGGCGCCGCGGTCGGCGGCGTGCTGGAAGCGATCGCGAAATTGTGGCCCATCGCGCCCGGCATCGAGATCACGCTCGAATCCAATCCGGCCAGTGTCGATGCGGCGCGGTTTCAGGATTATACCGCGGCGGGTGTCAACCGGCTGTCGCTCGGCGTGCAGGCGCTGAACGATGCCGATCTGAAAATGCTCGGGCGCTTGCACAATGTGCGCGAAGCAAAGGCGGCGCTGGCGCTCGCGTGTGCGAATTTCGAGCGCGTCAGCTTCGATCTGATCTATGCCCGCCCCGGCCAGACGCCGGAGCAATGGCAGGCCGAATTGGCGGAGGCGCTTTCTTTCGGCACCGAACATCTCTCGCTTTATCAATTGACCATCGAACCGGCGACGCCGTTTGCCACGCTGGCGCGTGAAGGCAAGCTGATCGTGCCGGATGACGATCATGCCGCCGAACTCTACGAACTGACCCAGGCGATGACGGAGGCCGCCGGTCTTCCGGCTTACGAAATTTCCAATCACGCGGCCGCCGGCGCGCAGTCACGGCACAATCTGCTTTACTGGCGCTATGGCGATTATGCCGGTGTGGGGCCGGGGGCGCATGGCCGCCTCAGCCGCGATGGCTTGCGCTACGGCACCCAATGCGAACGTCTGCCGGAACGCTGGCGCGCGAAGGTGCAGGAAAATGGAAACGGCATCGCGGAATTTACTGGAATATCGGATCGCGATGCGGCGCGCGAACATCTGCTGATGGCGCTGCGCCTGAAAGAGGGGCTGGATATCGCCCAATGGCGTGCGCGCTGGGGTGCCGCGCTGAATGACGCGCGGCTGTCGCAACTCGCCGCCGATGGTTTTCTCAACTGCCGTGATGGGCGCATCGCCGCCACGCCCAAAGGGGTGCTGGTGCTGAACCGGCTGATCGCCGAACTCGCCAGCTAACAGAAGTTAACCCGGCAGCCCGTCAAGCGTCGGCACATCTTCCAGATGCGTGTCCCAATCCGCACGGTCCGCGCAACAGATATGCGCCTGCGGCCGGATGGCGATCGGGGAATCCAGGCTGCCGGCGGGCACCACCAGCAACGCCCCCGCCATCTGCAACTGCGGCAGGGCGGAACCGCATTCGGCACAGAAGCTTTTCTGATGCCGTGTGCCGGGCACGCGATAGGTTTTGACCTGGTCCTCCCCGGCGAGCCAGGTGAGGCGCGCCGTGGCCGAAAACAGATTGGCGCCGTGGGCGGAGCCGCTGTCCTTGCGGCAGCGCGAACAGTGGCAGAGGAAAAACTGCTCGAACGCGCCGGTGATCTGAAATCTGACCGCGCCGCAAAGACACGAACCCGCAATGTTTCCGGCCATGTTTATCCGCTCTCTACCCGCCCACGGGCTGGAAGGTGGCCGGCGCCGGCTGCTGGATCTGAAAGCCGTCCGGTGCCACCCGCAGAATGGCAAGCCCGCGCTCATCCGAACCGTCGGGGAAGAAGCGGAAAATCCCGTCCACACCGGCGAAACCGTTGGGATCGGTCAGGGCCGCATCGGTGAAGCGGTGATAGGGTTCGCCCGCCGACAGCAGCGCCACCAGCGACACCGCGTCGTAAGGAAGCGTGGCAAGCTGCGGCGGTGTGGTGCCGAACACGGCGTGGAAGCGAGCGTCGAACCCATCCTGCGCATTGGGGGTGGGGGCCGCGAACCAGCCGCCCTGCAGTGCCGGTTCCTGTGCAATGGTGGGGTCGTCCCACACCCCGGTGCCGAGATATTTGACCGTCTCCGGTGGAAGCCCGTTCACCACCAGTGTCGGCGCAATGCCGCGCAACAACGCGCCGCCCTGTGCGATCAGCACCGAATCGGGCTGACCCTTTGCTATGGCGGCGGATTGCGCCACCGCGGTGCCGGACGAAGGATCGAAGCGTTCGATTCCCGAAACCGTGCCTTTCACATCCTGGACTGTGGTGCGGAAAGCCGCTGTCACCCGGTCGCCATAAGGGGTCAGCGGTGTCAGCGCGGCGAAGCGGGTGTGGCCCTGGCTGGCGGCATAGGTGACGATCGCGCGCACTTCGTCTTCGGGCTGGAAGCTCAACAGATAAACCCCGTGGCCCGCCACGGTGCGGTCGGTCGAGAAGGCGAGCACCGGCACACCGCGGTCGCGCGCGATGGGCGCCACGGCGGAAACGGCGGAGGCGAACAACGGCCCGATAATGATCTCCGCCCCCTGATCCAGAAGCTTGCGCGCCGCGGCGGCGGTTTCGGCCGGGTTGCTGCCTTCATCCACCGGCATCAACAGAAGATCGCGCTTGCCGGAATCGCTCACCCCCATCTCGGCCGCCTTCAGCATCGCATCGGCCAGCGCGCGCGTGTTGGACGACCCGTTCGAGAACGGCAGCATCAGCCCGATGCGCACCGGCACCTTGTCCGCCGTCATGCCGGGCAGGCGCATGAAGCCGGGCGCTTCCGAAATCAGCGGATGCGCCGCTTCGGGCCTTGCGGTGGCTTGCGGGGCAGGCGCCGCATGGCCCGGCGCCGGGCCGGCCGTCTGACAGGCGCCGAGCAAACCTGCCATGATCACGGCGAGGCCGAATCCGCGGAAAGCACGGAAAGCGCGGCCTGTATGGGAATTTGACGGGAACAGATTTGAAATGGAGGGAAGATTCATCGAACTCTTATCCAGACCCGGCGCTGGCGGATGCGCGCGCCGTACCAAATCATGAGATGGGCAAGCCTATGACGGCATCGCCACAGGGTAAATCGTTCAGGCAATCGCCCCCTCCATCGCGCGTGGAGAAGGCGGAATTGGGGCCGGGGCTTTATCTGACCGCGACGCCCATCGGGCATGCGCGTGATATCACATTGCGCGCGCTCGATGTGTTGCAGGGCTGCGACCTGATCGCGGCCGAAGATACCCGTGTCACCGCCAAGCTGCTGGCGATCTACGGCTTCGCGAAGCCGCTCACCCCCTATAACGACCACAATGGGGAACGCGAGCGCCCGCGCCTGCTGGCGAAATTGCGGGCCGGGGCGCGTATCGCGCTGGTCAGCGATGCGGGAACCCCGCTGGTGTCCGATCCGGGCTTCAAGCTGGCGCGCGCGGCCTTGGCCGAAGATTTGCCGGTGCATGCGGTGCCGGGCGCCTCCGCCATGTTGACCGGGTTGATGCTGTCGGCGCTGCCGAGCGACCGCTTCCTGTTCGCGGGCTTTCTGCCGCCCAAGGGGGGCGAACGGCGCACCGCACTCGAAGCCCTGAAGGCCGTGCCCGCGACACTCATCTTCTATGAAACCGGCCCCCGGCTGGCCGCGACACTCGCCGATATGGTGGCGGTTCTGGGGGGTGCGCGTGCGTCTGTGGTGGCGCGCGAACTGACCAAGCTGCATGAGGAAGTGCGCCGCGCGCCCCTGGCGGAGCTTGCCGCCTATTATGCCGATGCGGCCCCGCCGAAGGGGGAGATCACGCTACTGGTGGGCGGCCCGGCCGGGAAAACCGCCGATCTGGAGCAACTCGACCGCCTGCTGGATCAGGTGCTCCCCTTCATGCCGGTGCGGGCGGCGGCCGATCTGCTGGCCGATGCGCTCAGCCTGCCGCGCAAACTGGTCTATGGCCACGCGCTGGCGCGGAAAGACAGGCAGGATGACTGATTCCGTACGGCGCGATGCGGAAAAGCGCGGGCGCCGTGGCGAATGGGCGGCCTCCCTGCTGCTGCAATTGAAAGGCTATCGCATTCTGGGGCGGCGGGTGCGCACCCATCTGGGTGAGATCGACCTGATCGCGAAAAGCCCGCGCGGGCTCGTCTGTTTTGTCGAGGTGAAGGCGCGCGCCAGCATGGATGCCGCGATGGAATCCATCGGCCCCCGCCAGCAAAGCCGCATCGCGCGCGCCGCCATGGCCTGGCTTGCGGCGCGGCCCGGCCTTGCCAAAGGCGGCATCCGCTTCGATGCCGTCACCATCGCGCCGCGCGCCCTGCCGCGGCATTGGCCGGATGCTTGGCGGAACACCTCCGGTTGAGGCACAGTGGGCCATGGTCATGGGTGCGTATGGTGGCGATCCGGCCGCATATCTGAAGGCGCTGGGTGAGGCGGGCGACGGTCCGCACGATATTGCGCGCGCTGCCCTGATGCTGGCGGCCCTCGACCACACCCGCATTCCGCGCAGCTCTTACGAAGCGCATCTGAATGCGATTGCCGAAGCCGCCGGTGCCGCCGTGCGGGCGGGCCAGCCGCCGCTGGACGCGGTAACGGCCGTCGCGCAGATGATGACCGGCCAGTTCGGCTATGACGGTGATCGCACCCATTACGATGCGGCGGAAAATGCCGATCTGATGGCGGTGATCGACCGCCGCCGCGGCCTGCCGGTGGCGCTCGGCATTCTTTATATCCATGCGGCGCGGGCGGCAGGCTGTGTGGCCGAAGGTCTTGCCAGCCCCGGCCATTTCCTGTTGCGGGTGATCCGCGATGGTCATGCGCTTCTGATCGACCCGTTCAACAGCGGTGCGGTGCTGGAGCCCGAGCGCCTGGGCGGCCCGCTTTCGGTGGCCGCGGTTCAAGCCGAAGCGGTCAGCGACACCGATGTGCTGTTGCGGCTTCAGAACAATATCCGCCTGCGCGCGCTTCAGGCCGATGACCGGCCGCGCGCGGTGGAGATCGCGCGCCGCATGGTTCTGATCGCGCCCCGGCGTGCGGATTTGTGGATCGAGCTGGCGCGGCACTATGAAAGCACCTCTTCATTGGGCGCGGCCAAGACGGCGTATGAATCCGGCCTCGCCCTTGCCGGAGAGGGCACCGCGCTGCACAACGAAGCGGCCCTTGCGCTCCACGCCCTCAAACGCCGATTGAATTAGCCACTCAACAGGACCCGTTTCATGACCCTGCTTGCTGCCGTCCAGATGGACCCGATCGAACGGATCGACATAAGGGGCGATTCCACATTTGCATTGGCGCTGGAGGCGCAGGCCCGCGGCCACACCCTGCTTTATTACGGGCCGCGCGATCTCACTTTTCTCGACGGCACGGTGAGCGCAAAGGTGCGCCCGCTGATCGTGCGCAACGAAGTGGGCAATCACTTCACGCTGGGTGAGATGGAACGCTTCGATTTGTCGAAGGCCGATGTGGTGCTGATGCGGCAGGACCCGCCGTTCGACATGGCCTATATCACCGCGACGCATCTATTGGAGCGCATTCATCCCAAAACGCTGGTGGTGAACGATCCGTTTCATGTCCGCAACGCACCGGAAAAACTGTTCGTCACGCTGTTCAAGGATCTGATGCCGCCGACCCTGATCACCAGCGACCGTGACGAGATCAAACGCTTCCGCGATGCCCATCGCGACATCATCGTGAAGCCGCTTTACGGCAATGGCGGTGCGGGTGTGTTCCGCCTAAAACCGGAAGATGAAAATCTCGGCGCTCTGTTGGAAATGTTCACCGCCTTTTATCGCGAACCGGTGATCGTGCAGCGTTACGTGCCCGAGGTGCGCAAGGGCGACAAGCGCATCATTCTGGTCGATGGCGAATTTGCCGGCGCGATCAACCGTGTTCCGGCGGCGGGCGAGGCGCGCTCCAACATGCATGTCGGCGGCAAGGCCGAACCGACCACGCTCAGTGCCCGCGAAATGGATATCTGCAAGGCGCTGGGGCCGGAATTGCGGGCGCGCGGCCTGCTTTTCACCGGCATCGACGTGATCGGCGATTATCTGACGGAGGTGAATGTCACCTCGCCCACCGGCATTCAGGAAGTGAAGCGTTTCGGCGGGCCGGACGGCGCGGCAATGATCTGGGATGCGATCGAACGCCGGCTCAAAAAGTCATGATGTCATGGCCCGGGTTTCCGTGCCGTCCGGTTGAAGCGCACGCGTTTTCGGCAGAATGAATCGTGTCACCTGGGTGGCCCGCATTCGCGGGTCATGACACGTTGGCGTTTCAGCCCGCCGGCTCGGGCAGTTTGCCGAAGCGGTTGCGGTAGCGCGCGCTGATCTTCGCCACCGGAAGATAGATGAACACATCGGTGGTGCCGAACTGGTTGTCCACCACCGCACCTTCACCGATGCCGGCACCGGCGCGGACATAACCCTTGATCATCGGCGGCAGGCTGCGCAACGCCTCGCGCGGGTCGATGTCGTCTTTCGGCATCCGGTTCATTTCGACATAGCGTTCGGCGCGTGCGCGCACCCGCACCTCTTTCGGTGCCGGGTGGAAATGATGCAGATAGGACAGCGGCAGTTTCAGCGCATCGGGGTCCGTGCTGCCGAGCGAGGCACAGCCGAACATCAGATCGACGGAGAAGCGCGCGACATAGGTCATCACCCCGCGCCACAGAAGCTGCATCGTCGCGGCCTTCACCCGGTAGGGCTTCAGCACGCAGGACCGCCCCAGCTCCAGCATGCGCGTGCCGGGGGGCAGCGCCTTGAGCATGGCCGCAATGTCGTATTCGCCCGCGGTATAGAAACCGCCGGCCTTTTCGGCATGCACTTCGCGCATCAGCCGGTAGGTGCCGACCACGGCGGGCTGGCCGTCTTCGTCGTGGGCGTCACGATCCACCACCAGAAGATGGTCGCAAATCGCGTCGAACCGATCGAAATCGCGGCGCACCGCGCGCATCTCAGGCGATGGCGTTGCGTCCATCTCCTCATAGAATACGCGGTAGCGCAGGCGCTGGGCGGCGGCGACTTCTTCTCCGGTTTCGGCCAGCCGCACTTCCAGCGCGCCCGAGACAGCCAGAACCGGCCACTGTTCGAGGCGGCCCTCCAATGGTCCGGGCTCGTAAATGTTGACCAAAACGACTGCTTCCCTAAACCGCCCGCAAGCGGGCAATTCTCGCGCGGACCGGTGTGGATTTCATGCGAAACCCTACTTTACCGGGGCGGTGCAGGCAAACTGCCCGCTTTCGTGTGTTTCAGGCGGAAAAGCAGCGCAAACAGCAGAATGGCCGGAATTCCCGCGACGCCGGTGGCGATAAAGAACAGCTTGTAGGCACCGATCAGGCCGTGCGTGGCGCTGAGCCCTTCGACCGCAAGGCCGGAGAAGGTCTTGCTGATCTTGCCGATCCAGGCATAGCAGGAGGTCAGAAGCGCATATTGCGTGGCGGTGTAGCCGAGGCTCGTCAAACTCGACATATAGGAGACAAGTGCGACACCGGCGAAGCTGATGGCGAAATTGTCCCCGGTCATCACCGCGGCGAACAGGCTCAGGCTGGGCGTGAACATCGCAAGCGTGGCGTAAGCCGCAATCGCGAGTGCTTGCAGAATGCCGCCCACGATCAGGCTGGGCAGGAAGCCGAAGCGCAACACACAGAATCCGCCCGCCGCGATTCCGGCGAACGAGGCGCCAAGCCCGATGGAGCCCCTGACCGCGCCCACCATTTCCTTGGTCAGCCCGATGTCGTGATAGAACGGATTGGCCATCGGCCCCATCATGAAATCCGGCAGCCGGTAAAGGCTGATCGCTGCCAGCATCAGGAAGGCGAGCAGGCCGTGGGTGCGGAAGAAGGCCGCAAACGGGCCGACCACCGCATCGGTGAAACCGCGCCACGACCATAAAGGCGCTGTATCGGCGTTTTCTTCCATTATACGGCTGGCGCGCGCGGGCTCCGGCGCGAACAGGGTGGCGGCGATGCCCGCCCCCATCAGAAGGCCGTAAAGCGCATAGGATATGGGCCAGCCGAGATTGGCCGCGGCAATCAGGATCAGCGCATCGGTCGCGATCAGCGCCACGCGATAGCCGAGCTGATAGGCCGATGACAGAAGGCCCAGTTCCTCATCGCTTTGCGCGATCTCGATCCGCCAGGCATCGATCACGATATCCTGTGTGGCGGAGGCGAAAGCGACGATCAGCGCCAGCACCCCGGCGGTGACAAGGCCGTGGCTGGTGCCCGCTATGGCCATCGCGATCAGGCCGAGCCCGGCCACGATCTGTGAGGCGAGCATCCACGCCCGGCGGTGGCCAAGCCGGCCAAGCAGGGGCGGCACGGTGCGATCCACAATCGGGGCCCAGAGGAATTTCAGCGAATAGGCGATGCCGACGCCGGACAGGAATCCGATGGCCGCGAGCGATGTGCCCTGATCGCGCAGCCAGTAGCCGAAGGTGTTGCCGGTGAGCAGAAAGGGAAGGCCGCTGGAAAACCCCAGCACCAGCATCAGGAATGTGCGCGGTTCGAGATAGGCGGCAAGGCCGGGGCGTTTGCGCTTTACGTTTTCGGTGGCGGGCTCATCTCCGGTGTGCGGCTTCAATCACCCGCTCCTCATCCCGTGCGGTGCGCGGGGCCAGCTCCGATGACAGGTATCAGGCGGCCCGGTGGCGCAGATTCGACTCGGCACCGGATGGAAAGAGACTTGCGAGGATGGCGTCAAGCTCGGCCGGGTCGATGGGCTTGGTCAGAAAGCCGTCCATCCCTGCGTCGCGGCAGGCATCGCGGCCGGTTTCCAGCACATCGGCGGTCAGCGCCACAATCGGCGTGCGCGGCCTTCCCGCCGCCGCTTCGTCGGTGCGGATGCGTTTTGCCGCCTCCACCCCGTCAAGGCCCGGCATGTGAATATCGGTCAGAAGCAGATCGAAATGATTTTCCTGCATCGCCAGCACGGCGGCTTCGCCCGATGTCACCGCGCTCACCTGGTGGCCGCGGCGGCGCAACAATTCGCGCGCCAGAAGCGCGTTGATCGGATTGTCCTCCGCCAGCAGGATTTTCAGTGCCTGTCCGCTTGCCTTCCCGCTCGCAACCGTAACCGGCGCATAGGCCGCATCGACCGGCGGCGGCTCGGTCGAAATGGTGCCGAAGGATTCCTGCAGCCGTTCGAGAAGCGAGGCATGGCGCACCGGCTTCACCAGATAGCCGGTGAACCCCATCTTGCGCAGCTTCGGCCATTTGCCGCGCGCCGCGGGCGGGATCAGCACGATGGCGGGAATATCGCTTTCGGGTGTGGCGGAGAGTTGGGGCTCGGTTCCCGTTCCGGCATCGATCAGGATCAGATCGGCGGTGTTTTCCGATGCGGCAGCGATCGCGCCGCCGCTGGTGCGGATCTGCGCGGCAAGCCCGTCGCCCAGCACCGGGTTCTGCGTCACGATCGCGACCGTCAGATCGGCCAGCACATGCTGCAGGCCGGGCAGGGCCGGTTTGACCACGAAAGCCGGGATGTCGAACCAGAACAGGCTGCCGCCGCCTTCGGACGCATCGACCCCGATTTCACCGCCCATCGCCTCCACCAGGCGGCGCGAAATCGCAAGCCCCAGCCCCGTGCCGCCGTAACGCCGCGCATGGCTGGAATCGGCCTGCACGAATTCGTTGAAGATCTCGGCGCGCTTGGATTGCTCGACGCCCACGCCGGTGTCGTGCACCTCGAAGTGCAGCATCCGGCGTTCCGCCTTTTCGTGCAGGCGCATGTCGATGCGCACGCCGCCCGCTTCGGTGAATTTGAGCGCATTGCCCACCAGGTTGGTCAGCACCTGACGCAGGCGGATGGTGTCGCCGCGGATCATCTGGGGCACGTCGGGCGCGATCACCGACAGGATTTCGATGTCCTTGGCATGCGCGCGTGGGCCCAGAAGCTCCACCACGCCTTCCACCACCGCGCGCAGATCGACTTCATCTTCGTCGAGTGTCATCGCACCGGATTCGATCTTGGAAAAGTCGAGAATATCGCCGATCAGTTCCAGCAGCGCCTCGCCCGACTGGCAGATCGCTTCGGAATAGGTGCGCTGTTCGGCGCGCAGATCGGTTTCGAGCAGCAGCCGCGCCATGCCCAGAACGCCGTTCATCGGCGTGCGGATCTCGTGGCTCATGGTGGCCAGGAAGCCGGATTTGGCCCGGCTTGCCGCTTCGGCGCGGTCGCGCGCCTCGGTCAGCGCATCTTCCAGCGCCTTGCGTTCGGTGACGTCGCGGCCGACGCTCTGCACCTCGACCAGGCGGCCGAAGGCGTCGCGCACCGCATAATCCTCCCACGCGATCCAGCGCCAGCCATAGGCGGTGCGCACATGCTGGTCATAGCGCACACGGCCGCGGCCGGTTTCCTCGCCGCCGGGGCTGCCGAATTGCGGCGTGCGGCTGCCGGGGTGCAGTTCGGGCATGAAGGGCTGGCCGATGGCGTCTTTCGGCGCAAGTCCGAACAGGCGGAAAAAGGAATCGTTGGCATAAGTCAGCCGGCTGTCGGCGGCCCGGCGGATGATCGCGTCGCCCTGGCTGTCCACCAGACCTTTGTAGCGTTGCTCGCTCTCGAACAGCCGCGCATTCATCGCGGACGCATTCTTCAGCGCGTTCTCGATCTTCTGGGTGGCAAGCGCCAGTTCATGCGTCTTGCGGTGAAGCGCATGGGTGCGTTCGCGCGCGATCAGGAAGCCGTGCAGGATGATGCCGGTGCCGACCGCGATCAGCGCGCCGAAGACCGGCGGGGTGATGAGGGTCAGATGGCCGTGAAGGACGAGATCGCGCAACGCCGCCGCCGCGATCAGAAGCGCGATGAGGCCGAAGACAATGCGGATGGTGCGGGCTGGGGCCACCCCTGTTCTCCTTGCACGCCGGGCGGGGGAACAACCTTTCCCGCGTCAGGGGATTGTTCCAGAACCCCCTTGAGAAACGCTTAAGTCCCTGGGCGCCCCGGTGCCGCCGGGACGAAAAAAGGTGGAAAAGCCAGGATTTCGGCCCCTTCGCCCGTCAGCCCTACCCGCCATGTCACAAAAGCTTCGTAAAACTGTGATGGACGTTGCACGCGGAGAGGGTCTTTCAGCGGCAGACCGCGATTGGGCGGCGCGCGGCCGGCAGAACCGGCATTTCCGCGGGCTGGCCGGAAACGGTCGCAAGTCCAACCAAAGAGGGTTTTGATGACACTGATTTCCCGCCGCCTGTTCGGCCTGGCTGCCGTGGCTGCCGCTTTTGTGCTGCCCGCTGCCATGCCCGCATCCGCCGCCACGGCCATCACCGGGGCGGGCGCCACATTTCCCTATCCGATTTATGCCAAATGGGCTGAAGCCTATAATGCCAAGACCGGGGTCAGGCTGAATTATCAATCCATCGGTTCGGGCGGCGGTATCGCCCAGATCAAGGCCAAAACGGTCAGTTTCGGCGCCACCGACAAGCCCCTGTCGCCGAAGGAGCTGAACGAGGCCGGCCTTGCCATGTTCCCGACCGTGATCGGGGCCGAGGTGCTGGTCTACAATCTGCCCGGCATCAAGGCGGGCGAGATCGTGATCGACGGGCCGACGCTCGCCGCGATCTATATGGGCAAGATCACCAAGTGGAACGATGCCGCGCTCGCGAAACTCAATCCGGGCCTGAAGCTGCCCAATATGCCGATTGTCGTCGTCCACCGCTCCGACGGGTCGGGCACCACCTTCATTTTCGCCAATTATCTTTCCAAGGTCAGCAAGGAATGGGCGAGCGAGGTCGGCGCCGCCACCTCTATCGAATGGCCGGTCGGCATCGGGGCCAAGGGCAATGAAGGCGTGGCCGGCAATGTCGCCAAGACACGCGGCGCCATCGGCTATGTCGAATATGCCTACGCCAAGCAGAACAATCTTTCCTATATGCGGATGAAGAACCGCGCGGGCAAGGTGGTCAGCCCCGGCATGCAGTCGTTTCAGGCCGCGGCCGCCAATGCCGATTGGGACCATGCCGACAATTTCTTCATGATCCTGACCGATCAGCCGGGCGCCGAATCATGGCCGATCGAGAACCCGACCTTCATCCTGGTCTACAAGAACCCGAAAGACCCCGCCGCCATCAAACAGGTGCTGGACTTCTTCGGCTGGGCTTTCGCGGAAGGCGATCAGATGGCCGAAGGTCTCGACTACGTTCCCCTGCCCGACAGCGTGGTGAAGCGGATCGAGGCAAGCTGGAAGGCCGTCGCGGGATCGGGCCGGTAAGGCATCGCGGTAACCGGGGCCGGGGCTTTGCCTCGGCTCCCGGTCTTCCTTTATGACAGGTTTGAAATCTGAAAATGGCCGACATCGCCTTGGCTCACGATTTTGCCGAAACGGCACGCGCGACCGCGATGCGGCGTCATGGAAAAGGCGACAGCCGTTTCCGCGCCCTGACCTTCGGCGCGGCCATTCTGGTGGTGGCGATTTTTCTCGGCGTGCTGATCGCGCTGTTGAACGGGGCGTGGCCCGCCATCAAGACCTTCGGTTTCTCCTTCCTGTGGACCGAAAAATGGAACCCGGTGACGGAGAAGTTCGGTGCGCTCGCCCCCATCGCCGGCACCCTGATCAGCTCATTCCTCGCCATGGCGATTGCGGTGCCGGTCGGCATCGGCATCGCGATTTTTTTGACGGAACTTTGCCCCCGTCCGCTGAAACGCCCGGTGGGCATCGCGATTGAATTGCTGGCCGGTATCCCCAGCATCATCTACGGCATCTGGGGTCTGTTCGTGCTGGCGCCTTATCTGCAGGCCCATGTTCAGCCCTGGCTGATCGATGCCTTTGCCGATGTGCCGCTGCTCTCCGCCCTGTTCGCCGGCCCGCCTTACGGCATCGGCATGTTCACCGCGGCGCTGATCCTTTCGATCATGATCCTGCCCTTCATCTCGGCGGTGACGCGCGACGTGTTCGAAACCGTGCCCGCGATGCTGAAAGAAGCGGCCTATGGCCTTGGCTGCACGACATGGGAAGTGATGTGGCGCGTGGTGCTGCCTTATGCGCGCACCGGCGTCGTCGGCGGGGCGATGCTGGCGCTTGGCCGGGCGCTGGGCGAAACCATGGCGGTCACCTTCGTGATCGGCAATGCGCACCGGCTGAACCCGTCCCTGTTCGCGCCGGGCACCTCGATCTCCGCCACCATCGCCAATGAGTTCACCGAGGCGCTGGGCGATCTTTACGTGCCCGCGCTGATCGAGCTGGGCTTGATCCTGTTCTTCATCACCTTCCTGGTTCTCGCGGCGGCGCAGATCATGCTCTACCGCCTCGAACGCCGTGCGGGGGCGCGCTAGATGGTGGACCGCACGCTTTATCTCCGGCGCAAGGCGATCAATGGCGCGTTCCTGACGCTGTCGGCGGGTGCGGAGCTATTCGGGCTCGTCTGGCTCGGCTTCATCCTGTTCGAACTGATCGTCGAAGGCATTGGCGGGCTTGGCCCCCAGGTCTTCACCGAAATGACGCCGCCGCCCGGCTCCGACGGCGGTCTTCTGAACGCAATCGCCGGCAGTATCATCATGAGTGCGCTGGCGGTTGCCGCCGGTACGCCGATCGGCATTCTGGCCGGGACCTATCTCGCCGAATATGGCCGCCACGGAAAACTCTCCTTCTACATCCGCTTCCTGAACGACATCCTGCTCAGCGCGCCGTCCATCGTGATCGGCATCTTCATCTATGAGGTGCTTGTGCGCCCGATGGGGCGGTTCTCGGCGCTGGCGGGTGCGGCGGCGCTGGCGGTCATCGTCATTCCGGTGGTGGTGCGCACGACCGAGAACATGCTGCTTCTGGTGCCGGGTTCGTTGCGCGAAGCCGCCATTGCGCTTGGCGCGCCGATGAGTTCGGTGATCCGCACTGTCACCTGGCGGGCGGCGCGCGCGGGCATCATCACCGGCGTGCTTCTGGCCATCGCGCGCATTTCGGGCGAAACCGCGCCGCTGCTTTTCACCGCGCTGAACAACCAGTTCTGGAGCACGAACCTCACCCAGCCGATCGCCAGCCTGCCCACCATCATCTTCCAGTTCGCGATGTCGCCTTATGAAGATTGGCACAGGCTCGCCTGGGCGGGTGCGCTGTTGATCACTTTCGCGGTTCTGGCGTTGAGCGTGGTGGCGCGGGTTCTGGAAGCGCAAAGGAAACAGGGATGAGTGCCGGCATGCAGAATGGCAACAATGCGCGCGCGCGTATCGATATCCGCGATCTCTCGTTCTATTACGGCGAGACCAAGGCGTTGAAGAATATTTCGCTGCCGCTCTACGACCGCAAGGTGACGGCCTTCATCGGCCCGTCCGGTTGCGGCAAGTCCACCCTGCTGCGGGTCTTGAATCGTATTTACGCGCTTTATCCGAACCAGCACGCGGAGGGTGAAGTGCTGTTGGACGGAGAGGATATCCTGACCGCGAAACAGGATCTCAATCTCCTGCGCGCACGCGTCGGCATGGTGTTCCAGAAGCCGACGCCGTTTCCGATGACGATCTATGACAACATCGCCTTCGGCATCAATCTTTATGAGAAGCTGCCGAAATCCGAACTGGATGACCGGGTGCAGAATGCGCTGGAACGCGCAGCCCTGTGGGGCGAGGTGAAGGACAAGCTCAATGCTTCGGGCCTAAGCCTGTCAGGCGGGCAGCAGCAGCGGCTCTGCATCGCGCGCACGGTGGCGACGCGGCCGGAAGTGATTTTGCTGGACGAGCCGTGTTCGGCGCTGGACCCGATCTCAACCGCGAAGATCGAAGAACTGATCGACGAATTGTCGAAGGAATACACCATCGTCATCGTCACCCATAACATGCAGCAGGCCAGCCGCGCGTCCGACTACACCGCCTTCATGTATCTGGGTGAGCTGATCGAATATGGCGCCACCGACAAGGTGTTCACCGCACCGGAAAATTCGCAGACCGAACAATACATCACCGGCCGGTTTGGCTAGATCTGTGCCGTCTGACTCCCCCCTCAGTCAGCTTCGCTGACAGCTCCCCCGTAAACGGGGGAGCAGCTATGATGCTATCCATACTCCTCCCCTGCGAAGCGGGGGAGGTCGCCCACCGGAGCCTTGGCGTAGGTGGGCGGGAGGGGGCATCTCCTCGGTCATAACAATGGGTGTTGCCCTCTCAATGATAATCGGCGGCCGCGGTTTCGTCTTCGCGCGGGGCGTTTGACAGCGCGTTGAAGAGGGCACTCAACGCCACCGCCACGATCAGGTTCAGCACCAGTGCGCTCAGCGCCGCATAACACGGCAGCGCGAAGCCGAAAATGTGCAGCGTGTAGATCGAGCCCTTGAACTGCAAACTCGCCGCCATCGCGGTGCCCGCAACGATCCCTGTGGCCCAGCCGGTGAGAAGGGCCGTGGGGTGAAGCCAGCGCGTGTAAAGCCCCAGCAATACGGCGGGCAATGTCTGGATGATCCAGATGCCGCCCAGCAATTGCAGCTGGATGGCATAGGTCTGCGGCAGGAAGACAATGAAGAACAGCGCCCCCAGCTTCACCACCAGGGATGCGATTTTCGCCACCTGGCTTTCGCGTTCCGGGGCACAATCGGGCGCAATATATTCGCGGTAGATATTGCGGGTGAAAAGATTGGCGGTGGCGATCGACATGATCGCGGCCGGCACCAGTGCGCCGATTGCGATCGCGGCGAAGGCGACGCCGACGAACCAGCCCGGAAACATCTCGAGGAACAGCGCCGGCACCGCGTAATTGTTGCCGTAGGTGGCAAAACCGGCGGCATAAGCCGGGTTGCTTTTCACGCCCGCCGCAATCGCCATGAAGCCCAGAAGCGCGATCAGCCCCAGTGCCAGCGAATAGGCGGGCAGGATCGCGGCGTTGCGCCGGATCACGTTGCGGCTTGAAGCGCTCAGCACGCCCGTCAGCGCGTGGGGATAAAGGAACAAGGCGAGTGCCGAGCCCAGCGCCAGCGTGACATAGGCGCTCTCGCTGCCGAAATCGCGCACGCCGTCTTTTGCCAGCAGAAGTTTGTCCGGCTCGACACTGGCGAAGATCGCACTATAGCCGCCGAGTTTTGCCGGGATGATGATCACCGCCGCCAGCACGGTGATATAGATCAGCAGGTCCTTCACCACCGCGATCATCGCGGGTGCGCGCAGGCCGCTGGTATAAGTATAGGCGGCCAGGATCGCAAAGGCGATGAAAAGCGCCGCCTCGCCGCGAATGCCAAGGCCGGCGATCACCACTTCCATGCCGACAAGCTGCAGCGCGATATAGGGCATGGTGGCAAGAATGCCGGTCGCCGCCACCGCCAGCGCCAATGTGCGGTTGCCGAAACGGCCGCGCACGAAATCGGCCGCGGTGATGTAGCCCCGGGCGCGCGACACCGACCACAGCCGGGGATAGACCGCGAACAAAATAGGATAGACCAGAATGGTGTAGGGCACGGCGAAGAAGCCCATCGCGCCCGCGCCGAACATCAATGCCGGCACCGCAACGAAGGTGTAGGCGGTATAGAGATCGCCGCCCAGCAGGAACCAGGTGACGATGGTGCCGAAACGCCGCCCGCCAAGGCCCCATTCATGCAATTGGGAAAGATCGCCCTGCCGCCAGCGCGCGGCGATGAAGCCCAGCACGGTCACGGCCACGAACAGGATCAGAAAAACAATCAGCGCCGCGGACATCATCAGGGATGCTTGTCCCGGTCTTCGGCGCGGCCATGGGATTCGCTGGCCCACACCGGCAACAGCAGCAGCGCGCCCAGCGGCACCCACAGCAATTGATACCAGTAGAAGAAGGGAATTCCGGCCAGCGCCGGTTCGGTGCGATTATAAAACCCCGCATCGATCAGCACGATAAACGGCACCAGCAGCAGAAGCCGGACCAGCCAGCGCCAATGCCCCCTTTTGCCGCCCGCCATCGCCTCCCCCCAACGCTTTTCAGATGTCTAGAATATTTTCAGGCGTGGTTGAATCCCGAAAATGCACTGGCCCCTTTATTTGCTGCGGCCGGGCAGGACGGTGAAGCCCGCCTCGCGGAACAGGGCCGCGGCCGCGGCCGATTCCAGAAAGGTGAGGAAGGTGTGTGCTTCCGGCTTCGCGCCCCTGATCAGCGCCACGGGGTAGATGATCGGGGCGTGCGTATCGTTTGGAAACACACCGGCCACGCGCACCCGCGGTTCGGCCTTCGCATCGGTTTCATAGACGATGCCAAGCCTGGTCTCGCCACGGGCGACGTAAGCAAGTGCTGCGCGCACATTCTCCGCCGGCGCCAGATGATCTTTCACGCTGTCCCACACCTGCAGGTGGATCAGTGCGTCCTTGCCGTAACGCCCGGCCGGCACCGAATCCGGTTCGGCGATGGCAAGCCTGCCGCCATGAAGGGCCGCGGCCAGCGGGAAACGCGGCTTGATCGCGATGGTGGTGGTGGCGGCGGGCGCGATCAGCACCAGCCGGTTGGACAGCAGATTGCGCCGGGTCTTCTCATCGATCAGCGCTTTGCGGTCGAGGTAGTCCATCCATGCCGTGTCGGCGGAAATGAACATGTCCGCCCCACCGGAGGCCGCGATCTGCCGCGCCAGCGCCGAGGATGCGGCGAAGGAGAAGGTGGGTGCTGCATGACCTTGCGCCTTAAACGCATCGCCTACATTTTGCAGCACATCGCCAAGCGATGCGGCGGCGAACACCAGCACCGGCTTTTCGTTTGCGGCGGCCCGAATTGTAGAAGCTTGGGCTGTGGCGGCCTGTACCGCGGACGTTTGTACTATGGGCACGAACATCACGGCCAGCAGTACCGGCATGGCCCAGCGGGTTATGGCCCGGCGAAACATGAAACCCAACATGAAACCCATCGCCCCTCGCATATTGCATATGCGCCCAGCCTAGTCGGAAAAATCCGGCCTGTCCCAGGCCGCATTGCCCGCATGGCCTGCCGGGGGCAGGCTCATTGCATGCGGCGGCTGCCGAAGACCAGCGCCGCGCCTGCAAGAATGGCCAGCACGCTCGCGATATTCGGGATGGTGACGTAATGCTCCTCCTGGGTGGTGACCTTCAGCGGCCCCGCCTCCACCACCGGCTTGGTCTCGGTATAGCTGAAGCCGGAGAATATCAGCCCGGCAATTCCCAGCACGATCAACAGAACACCAATCAGGGCAATCGGCTTCATACGGATATCCTTTGCGAAAATGGTTTTGCGAAATTCCCGTGCGTGAGATTCGGGCGCAAGATTCAGGTGCGAAATCCGGCCGCCCGCAGGCCCGATCCAGGGTTGGAAACGGCGGATGCGGAAAGAGGTTCCCGCATTTCGCGATTGGAAAAGGGGGCCGCAATTCTTGCTGCCGGGCGGCCCTTCCCGTTAGGCTTCGCAACGGGGCTTTATTCGTTGAGAGAATATTATGAAGAAGATCGCCGTGCCCTTGTTTGCTGCTGTTTTCTGCATCGCGGCAATTCCGTCTTACGCCGATACGCCGGGCCCCGACTGGATGCCGCCCGATCAGGTGATCCAGAAGCTGCGTCAGGCGGGTTACACCTCGATCCGCGAGATCGAGGCGGATAACGGGCGCTGGGAAGGCGAGGGCATCAAGAACGGCGTCAGAATGGATTTTCATGCCGACGCGAAAACGGGTACGATCATCTCCGAAAAGCCCGACAAATAATTGTGGTGGAACGGGCACGCGCGTTCCTGACTATCGCGCGCAGGGCGAATGGCGTGCCGGATCAGGCATTGAACCCGGTGCGGCGGTAGGAAAGCGCCTCCGCCACATGGGCGCGGGTAAGCGCTTCGGCCCCGGCAAGGTCGGCAATGGTGCGCGCCACCCGCAACACACGGTGATAGCCGCGCGCGCTCAGGCGCATGCGCTCCGCCGCCTCGCGCAACAGATTGCGCCCGGCCTCATCGGGCGTTGCCACCCGCTCCAGCAATTCGCCCTCGGCCTCGGCATTGGTGCGCAAGTTTTCCTTTTCATAGCGCGCGCGTTGCAGCGCGCGTGCGGCGGCGACGCGGGCAGCGACGTCCACCGATCCTTCCGCCGGTGGCGGCAGCGCAAGATCGGCAGCGGTGACCGCGCCGACTTCGACCGCAATGTCGATGCGGTCGAGCAGCGGCCCCGACAGCCGCGCCTGATAATCGATGGCGCATTTGGGGGCGCGGCCGCAGGCTTGCGCCGGATCGTTCAGGTGGCCGCAACGGCACGGGTTCATCGCCGCCACCAGTTGAAAGCGGGCGGGAAAGCGCACATGCGCATTGGCGCGCGCCACCACCGCCTCGCCGCTCTCGATCGGCTGGCGCAGGGAATCGAGCACCTGGCGCTGAAACTCCGGCAATTCATCCAGAAACAGCACGCCGAGATGGGCGAGGCTGACTTCGCCTGGCTTTACCTTCAGCCCGCCGCCGATCAGCGCCGCCATCGAGGCGGAGTGATGGGGGCTGCGGAACGGGCGGCGGCGTGAGATCGCGCCGTCAGGCAATTCGCCCGCGAGCGATTGCACCATCGAAATCTCCAGCGCCTCACGTGCGTCGAGCGGCGGCAGCAATCCCGGCAGCCGCGCCGCCAGCATCGATTTGCCGGCACCGGGCGGCCCGGTCATCAGCATCGCGTGCCCGCCCGCGGCTGCGATTTCCAGCGCACGTTTGGCGCTTTCCTGGCCCTTCACATCGCGCAGATCGGCATGGCTTTGCCTGTCTTCGGCAAGGCGGGCTTCCGGGGGGCTCAGCACCTGCACGCCCTTGATGTGATTGACGAGTGCGATCAGCGATGGCGTCGCGATCACGCTGCCGCCACCGGCCCAGGCTGCTTCCGCCCCGCACGCGGCCGGGCAGATCAGCCCGCGCCCCGCCGCATTGGCGGCCACCGCGGCCGGCAGCACACCGGCCACCGCCGTCACCTGTGCGTCGAGGGAAAGCTCGCCGAGTGCTGTGTAACCCGCCATCTCGCTTCCCGGCAGCACGCCCATGGCGGAAAGAAGGCCAAGCGCGATCGGCAGATCGTAATGGCTGCCTTCCTTCGGCAGATCGGCGGGCGCCAGATTGACCGTGATGCGTTTGAAGGGCAGGGCAAGCCCCACCGCGGCCAGTGCTGCGCGCACCCGCTCCCGGCTTTCGCCCACCGCCTTGTCCGCCAGGCCGACAATGTTGAACTGGCCATTGCCGCCATCGCCGATATGAACCTGAACATCCACTTCGCGCGCTTCAATGCCTTGAAACGCAACGGTGTAGATATGCGCAACCGTCATTCGCGCCTGCCCCCGGGGCGCAAGGTGCGGGCAAGTGGGAACCGGTTGCCCGCGGAAAGTTGCGCCAAATCCAAATAAAGACGTTAGAGCATCGGAACGGTTCCGGAGGAACGTCCGATGCTCTGCGCGCGATTAACGCCGGTTTCGTGTGCGCCCGCAACCCGCTTCAGGTCAGGCGGTCGAACTGTCTCAGGATGAACGAAATCTGGTAGATCAGATTGGCGGCCGCGAAAACCTGATGGAAGCGCCGGTTGGCGATTCCCATCGCCGCCACACACAACACGATATAAACGCCGGCGCGGATCGGATATTCGGGCCCGAACGACAGAAGGTGTTCTTCGCCCTTCCACAAGGTGTCGGCGATATCGAACACGAAGACCAGCGCCAGAAGGCCGAAAAACCATTTGCGCCGCGAGAGGAAATAATCCTCGTAGTTTTTGTATTCGCGGATGTCGTCGGGATAAAGCAGCGCGCAAAGCAAGAACAGCGCCACCGTATAACCGATCAGGAAGATATAAAGACTGAAGACCCAGTCGCCGATATCGTAAAGCCAGAACTCCCACCACCAGAAATGGGCCAGCATCAGCAGCATGGAAATCACCCATGCCAGGTGAACGGCCGATGGCTTCTCCCGGCCGGGGTGCTGCACAAAGCGCGCACTGCCGACGAGAAGCCGCGTGATGCCGAGGCCGACGACAATGCCCATGATGATGCGCACATGGGGGAATACATCGTGGATGGGGGTTGACATCGTCATGGCCGTGTCACCTCCCATCGCGCACCCTATTCCGGTACCACGTCGAAGGCGATGGTCAGCCGCGGATCGCCGGAATGGAACGGCACCGTGCCGTGCCACATGTAAGAGGGGAACAGCACCAGCCGTCCCGGCACCGGCTGCACGCTGCGCCGGATCGCGTGCTTGAGGCCGATCTCGAATGGCGGTTCGCCGAATTTGATCCAGCCCTGCTGTTCCTGTTCGTCACGCACCGCATCGGGCAACGCGACATAGTAACAGGAACTGATCCAGCCTTTCGGATGCACATGATTGGTGTGGAAACCGCAATCCGAAAGGCGGGACGACCATGAGCCCTGATAGGCGAATTGCGCGCCGCGCCGCCCGGTCAAGGGATGGGCCTCATCGCTCTTCATGCGCTGGATATAGGTGTTCACCGCTTCGTCGATGCGGGCGCGCAAACGCTCGGTCAGGGCGTGGCCGGCGCCGAACAGATCGCCCACCGTCTGCGTGCCGCCGCGCAGGGTCTGGTCCAAAAATTCGCGCTTGTCGCGATGCAGGGTCGAAAGCTCCGCCGTCAGCGCCGCGTTGAACTCCGCCATGGTGGAAAACCCGTCCGGCGGCTCGAGGTCGAACACCTGCACATGGTTCGCGTAATCGTTCAGCACCTCTTCGCGCCCGTCTTCCAGCATCCGCAAGGAAAGCCCCCACAAGGCCAGCGCATGCTGGTTGCCGGGTTCGATCGCGCGCGCCTGCGCCGCGGCCTCACGCGCCTTTTCCGCATCGCCCGCCCGCATCAGGGTGGCGGAAAAATTGCACCAGGCGTGACAGTTCTGCGGTTCCAGCCGCACCGCCTTTTCATGGGCGGCAATGGCCTCATCGAATCGCTTCAGCCCGGCCAGCGCCAATCCCTGCCCGTCGAAGCCCGCAACATTGGCCGGGTCGAGCGCCGCACCACGGGCAAAGGCGGCTTCGGCTTCTGCATAGCGTTCCTGCTTGATCAGGAACGACGCCTTGTCGAGCGCGATGGCCGCCACATCGGGAAACTGTGCCGCCACCTCGTCGTAAGAGGAGAGAAATTCCTGATCGCGCTTTTGCCGGTAAAGAAGCTGGTTCAATTCGCGGTGGGCGCGCAAATCCTGCGGGTTTCTCTCTATCGCGGCACGATAGGATTCCAATGCCTCATCCGCCCGGCCCAGCCGCTGAAGCACGTTGCCGCGCACATAATCGGCCTCCGCAATCTCGGGCACCAATGCCTTGGCCTGGTCGAGGGCCGCCAATGCCTCGCCATGGCGCTGCTGCTCGGCCAGCGCCCGGCCGAGGGTGTAGGCAAGTGCCGCCGCCTGGCGGGTGTCGCGCCCGCTCTGGGCCAGCGCCTGCCGGGCAACGGTCTCGGCTTCCTGTGCCCGGTCGAGATCGGTCAGCACCGCCGCCAGACATTGCTTCGCCATCAGATGGTTCGGCTGCAGCGAAAGCGCCGTGCGGTAATGCTGTTCGGCTTCGGAAGGCCTGCCGGCGCCGGCCAGCATCAGCCCCAGATTGATATGGGCATCGGTGAAATTGGGCTTCAGCCGCACTGCCTCGGCCAGATGGGCGATGGCATCGTCGCGGCGGCCGGTCCCGCCCAGCAACAGGGCGAAATTGTTGTGGCCATGCGGCAGGTTGGGCTGCATCTCCAGTGCCCGGCGGAACAGGGTCTCGGCTTCCAGCACGCGGCCTTGCGCCTTCTTCAGCACGGCCATCATCTGCAGCACTTCGGCTTGTTCGGGACTGCGTTCGGGGACGAGCGCGAGCGCGCGGGCCAATGCGCTTTCGCAGGCCGCGCCGTCACGGCGGCTGAAATGGGCTTGCGCCTCGGCCAGAAGGCGCTGGACTTGCGCCTTGATCCCGGCCGGGCCCTGGTCTTTTCCCTGGCCCTTCGCTGCCTCGCTCATGGCCGAGCTTATGACCAAAGCCTGTACGCCACGCAACAGTCCGGCACCCGTCCGGCTGTGGTCCGGCGCCATGCTGCCGCACTTGCGAAGCGCCGCCCCGCCCCCTACCGTGCCACCACGCTATTGGAAAGAGAGAACCGAATGAGTTCGCAACGCTTTGAGGGCACAGACAAATACGTCGCCACCGAGGATCTGAGAATCGCCGTCAACGCGGCCATCGCGCTGGAACGGCCGCTCCTGATCAAGGGTGAGCCCGGCACCGGCAAGACGGAACTGGCCTTTCAGGTTGCCGAAGCTCTCAAGACCCCGCTCATCACCTGGCACGTCAAATCCACCACCAAGGCCCAGCAGGGTCTCTATGAATACGATGCGGTGACGCGGCTTCGCGACTCCCAGCTTGGCGACGAGCGCGTCAAGGATGTGAAGAACTACATCAAGCAGGGCAAATTGTGGGAAGCCTTCGCCAACAAAACCCGTTCGATCCTTCTGATCGACGAGATCGACAAGGCCGATATCGAATTCCCCAACGACCTGCTGCTCGAACTCGATCGCATGGAATTCTTCGTTTACGAGACCGGTGAAACGATCAAGGCAAAACAGCGCCCGATCGTGATGATCACCTCCAACAACGAAAAGGAACTGCCGGACGCGTTTTTGCGCCGCTGTTTCTTCCACTACATCAAATTCCCGGATCGGGAGACGATGCAGAAAATCGTCGATGTGCATTATCCCGACATCAAGCAGAAGCTGGTGGCCGAGGCGCTGAACGTCTTCTACCAGATTCGCGACGTGCCGGGTCTGAAGAAGAAGCCGTCGACATCCGAACTGCTCGACTGGCTGAAGCTGCTGCTGAACGAGGATGTTCCGCCGGAAGCGCTGAAGGAAAAAGACCCGACCAAGCTGATCCCGCCGCTGCACGGCGCGCTTTTGAAGAACGAACAGGATGTGCATCTGTTCGAACGGCTCGCCTTCCTCGCCCGGCGGGAGCGGAACTGACGGACCTCAAGGCCCACATGACCATGCTTCGTGCCCTGCCGTTCGTCTGTGCTGTGATCCTGGGCGGCGGTGCGTTCGGCCTGCCCGCATTCGTTTCGCCCGCCATGGCCCAGAACAAGGCCGACGATGATTTCATGGCGGCGAAGGACAATGCCAAGCTGCATGTCGCCTCGGGCTATGTCTGCCAGGCGCGTGAAGGCCGTTTCGAGCGCGATGCCGTGGGCAATACGGATGTCGAACTCGGCGCCGATTTCTGTGCCTATTCCGGGCTCGACGGGGTTTATGCCACCGTCACGCTCAGCCCTTTGCGCTCCGGCTATAACCCCAAGACCTCGCTGACCCCCCAGTTCGAGGAGCAGCAGGCCACCGGCGGGCGCATGATCGGGCAGAAGACGGTCTCGTTCGGGGAGCCGCCGCTCAGCGTCTACACACGGCAGTACGAGACCTCGAAGCTCGAAAATCTGGTCTATACGGTCGAATTCGCCAGTGCCGCGGTGCGCAACTGGGTGGTGGAGGTGACGCTGGAATATGCCGACCCCCGCGACACCCCGGAATCCAAGGATTTCCTCAAGAAAGTCTATCTTCAGGCCATGGCGCAGATCGGCGGCAAATAGGGCCCATCCGTTTCGCGCTTTGCGCGAAGCCGGGCCCAACGCCTAAGATGGGCGCCATCGCTATTTCGGGACCAAGCCGATGTTCTTCCAGTTCTTCGATGAATTGCGCGCCGCCAAGGTGCCGGTGACCCTCAAGGAATATCTGGCGCTGATGGATGCGCTGGACAAGAACGTCATCGATCTGAAGGTCGATGAATTCTATTACCTTTCGCGCACCGCGCTGGTGAAGGACGAGCGCAACCTCGACAAGTTCGATCAGGTGTTCGGCCATGTCTTCAAGGGGCTGGAGGCGGTGGACGCATCGCTTCTCGCCCAGATTCCCGAAGAATGGCTGAAGGCGCTGACGGAGAAATTTCTCTCCGAAGAAGAAAAGAAGATGATCGAATCCATGGGCGGCTGGGACAAGCTCATGGAAGCGCTGAAACAGCGGCTTGAGGAACAGAAAAAGCGCCATGAGGGCGGCTCGAAGATGATCGGCTCCGGCGGCACTTCGCCCTTCGGCAATTCGGGCTACAACCCGGAAGGTGTGCGCATCGGCCAGGACAAGGGCCGTCACGGCAAGGCGGTGAAGGTCTGGGACAAGCGCGAATACAAGAACCTGGACGATTCCGTCGAACTCGGCACCCGCAACATCAAGGTGGCGTTGCGCCGCCTGCGCAAATGGGCGCGCGAAGGGGCGGAGACCGAGCTTGATCTCGACGGCACCATCCACAACACCGCCAGCAAGGGTTATCTCGACCTCAAGCTGGTGGCGGAACGGCACAACACGGTCAAGGTGCTGCTGTTCTTCGATATCGGCGGTTCGATGGATGCCTATATCCGCCTGTGCGAGGAGCTGTTCAGCGCCGCCAAGACCGAATTCAAGCACATGGAATTTTTCTACTTCCACAATTGCCTGTACGAAAGCGTGTGGAAGGACAATCGCCGCCGTCACAACGAGAAGACCAACACCTGGGACGTGCTGCACAAATTCCCGCACGACTACAAGGTGATCTTCGTCGGCGACGCGACGATGAGCCCGTATGAAATCACCTATCCGGGCGGCAGCGTCGAACATTGGAACGAGGAGGCCGGTGCCGTCTGGCTCGACCGCGTGACGCAGATTTACGAACATGTGGTGTGGCTGAACCCGGTGGCGCAGAAGCATTGGGAATACACACCCTCCATCGGCCTTGTGGCGCAGATCATGAACGACCGCATGTTTCCGCTGACGCTGGGCGGCCTCGATGCGGCGATGCGCGAACTGAACCGCTGAAGCGCAAACGCCCATGACCGGCCGCGATGTCACGGTTCGTAACGCAACGCGGGCCGATACCGCGGCCGTTTCGCAATCGCTGGCGCGCGCCTTTTATGACGATCCGGTGTTTTCCTTCTTCCTGCCGGATGAAGCGACACGTCTGAAAAAACTCGAAAGCGTGATGGGCATCCTGTTCCGGCTCGGCCTGCCGCATGAGAGTTGTTACACCACCGCGCAGTATGAATCGGTCACGCTGTGGCGCCCGCCCAATGAATGGGATGTGCCGTTCTGGGCCTACATCACCAACGGGCCCAAGCTGATGTCCGCCTTTGGCCGCGGCTTGCCGCGTGTGCTCTCGACCATGGACCGGATGGAGAAAATCCACCCGCACGAACCGCACTGGTATCTGCAGACTATCGGCACCGACCCCGCGTTTCAGGGCAAGGGTTATGGCGGCGCGATCATGCGCCACCGTCTGGCCGTGGCGGATGAGGCGCATCTGCCCTGCTATCTGGAATCGAGCAAGGACACCAATATCCCGATCTATCAGAATTTCGGTTTCGTGGTGACGGGCGAGATCAAACTGCCAGACGGCCCCACGCTGTGGCCCATGTGGCGTAAGCCACGGTGACAGGCGATATTGACGATCAAGAAAATCGAACTTCAGCGGTTGGATTATATCACTACGCTATATCGTATCGGCGTGCCGCAGATGCATTGGCATCCGTCAAGCTCAAAGCAACACATCCTGATGCCCCGCGCGAATTTCTTTATTACCATTCGATAGAATTATTTTTAAAGGCGTATCTGAGGAATGCTGGAGTTCGTGTCCAAGAGTTAAAGAAAATCGGACATAGATTTGATAAGCTCGCGCAGATGTACATTGCCAAGGCCGGATTTCTCATGGATGAAGATCAGGAAGTTTTGGCATTAATGAGTGCCACAGACGTGGTACCGCGCGCTCGATATATTGTGACCGGAATAATCAGGAAGCCTGCGCTCCAGGCATTAGCGCGCACTGCAAAGAGTTTAAACGATACGGTTCGAGTGGCAATGAAACAGGCTGGTCAGCCAGTTCAGTAAAGTTCTGTCGAGGCCATGCTTGAGACGTGTCACCTTCATATTCGAAGCCCCAATATGCCCTCTGGCACAGGAGGAGTTGGGAACGGAGAGGTATCAGCGCACGGGCTTGCTTCGTGCGGCCAGCAGCGAAACGGCAATGGCCAGGATGTGGCGGAATGCTCTCGCGTTGCCCATGTTGGTAGCGATAACTTTGCATTCAAAGCGGCTTGGGACGCGATGACGCAGTTCTGCGCAACAGATTGCGGAAACTGATGTTTTCACAGTGCGCAGCGGCGGTGGCGGGTGCGCTGCGTTTTGCCGCTTGCATTCATTTTGTCCGGCGTGTCAGTGGCGCACCGGACAATTTGAAAGGTGTACTGATGAAAAAACTCGGAATTCTTCTGGTGCTGGGCGCAGGCCTTGCGCTGCCGCAGGCCGCCGCCGCGGCGCCTTATACCGCGACGCTGGCAAAGCCGCTTTCGGCTGTGAAGGAAGTGATCGTGAATTCGACCATCTTCCGTTGCGAAGGCACGGCGTGCGCCACCACCTCGCGCACCGACGGCATGTGGTCGGTGCGGGCCTGCCACAAGCTGATGCAGAAGGCTGGTACGATCACGGCTTACGGCACCGAAGGCAAAAGCTTCGATGCCGATCAGCTCAAAAGCTGCAACGCCTCGGATTGAGCCGCCGCGGCAGGGCAAAATTTTTGGCGCTTGCAAGCCGCGGCGCCGCCTGATCGGATGCCTCCCCAGTTCCCGCTTGTCGTGGAATGGCTTCAGGGAGGCATCCGGTGCTCAAGGTTCATCATCTCAACAATTCACGGTCTCAGCGCATCCTCTGGCTGCTGGAGGAGTTGGGTACCCCGTATGAAATCGTGAAGTATCAGCGGATGACGCCGGTGCCGCTTGCGCCACCGGAATTGAAGGCGGTGCATCCGCTTGGCAAATCGCCGGTGATCGAAGATGACGGCCGCGTGATCGCGGAATCGGGCGGCATCGTCGATTATCTGATCGAGGCATACGGCAACGGCAAATTCCGCCCCGCCCCGGCAAGCGCGGAATATTGGGACTATGTGCAATGGCTGCATTTCGCGGAAGGCTCCGCCATGCTGCCGCTGTTGATGGCGCTTTATACCGGCATGCTGGGCGATGCGGCCGCGCCCTTGCGCCCGCGGGTGGATAGCGAAATCGCCAATCATCTGGGCTTCATGGAATCGCGGCTTGGCGGGCACGATTTCTTTGTCGGCAACACGCTGACCGGCGCCGACATCATGCTGGTCTTCGTGGTGGAGGCGGCGGGCGATCGCCTTGCGCCCTATCCGGGCCTGGTAAAATATCGTGACAGGATGCAATCGCGCCCCGCCTACAAACGCGCACTGGATAAAGGCGGGCCGTATCAGTTGATGGGCCGCTGATATCTGCCGTTTTTCTTTCACCTTCCCGCAAGGGGGAGGGGAAAGAATATGGGGAATGCTCACGCCTTGCTGGCGCGGCCCCAGTAATTGAATCCGGCAAAGCGCGGCGTGCCGGGCAGATACATGGTTTCCATCTTGTCGATCTTGAAGCCGCCATCGGCAATCAACTTCGGGATCTGGCGGCCGACATGGCAACCGCCGCCGATCTTTTTCCACACTGGCGTGATCCGCCTCTGCCAGCGGCGCACGTTTTCATCCGGCGCCTCGCCATGCTCGCAGAAAATCATCGCGGCATCGGGCTTCATCACCCGGCGCATTTGTGAAAGGGCCGCCGCCACATCGGGAATGGTGCAAAGGGTGTAGGTGATCAGAACCGTATCGGCGCTTTCGTCTTCCAGCGGAATCTGCTCCCCCGGCAGGTCGAGATATTCGATTGGTAGCGGTGATGCCGCCACCCGTTCGGCCGCGCGCTCGCGCATTTCGGCCGATGGCTCCAGCGCCCAGAGATGGCTGACTTTGGAAGGATCGTAGAACGGCAGGTTGTGGCCGGAGCCGAAGCCGATCTCCAGCACGCGGCCTTGCGCCTGAGGCACCACCTTCTTGCGTTGGTAGCGTATGGGCTTGGCGCTCATCGCGGTATCCAGAAACCACGGCAGGATATGACGGTCGTAAAATCCCATGGCGTGTCTCCCCCTGACGGCTTGAGGCTAGCACGGAGCGGCCGATCATAAAGGCTGGATATGCGCCCGCACCCATGCAGCCAGCGATTCTTCGTCCAGGCTCCCGTCCGCGATGGAAAGAATGGTCTGCACGCATTGCACGTCGCTTGCGGTCAACTGCCAGCCATTCAGCTCCAGGAAATATTCCAGCGCGATCAGCGCAGTCCGCTTGTTGCCATCGACGAAGGCGTGATTGCGGGCGAGCCCATAGGCATAGGTGGCGCCAAGGGCTGCTGCGTCCGGTTTCTGATAGGCGGCGAGGTTCTGCGGCCGTGCCAGCGCGGATTCGAACAGGCCTTCATCACGAACACCTGCAGCGCCACCGTGCTCGGCCAATTGTTCATCATGGGCGATGCGGAGAATGGCCGGGTCGATCCAGCGCCAGCGGCTCACTTCGCCAGCTCACGCAGCGCATGACGGCGCTTGCGCATGATGGTACGGACCAGCTCCAGCTCATGGGATTTTTCATCGTCGAGCGCCGAAAGCTTCAGGCCGTCGGCCGTGCGGCTGAGGGTCAGCGTGTCGCCCTTGCCGGCGTTCAGGACGGCCAGCGCCTCCTTCGGCAGCACGACGCCCACCGAATTGCCGATCTGGATGATCTTCGCTTTGCCCAGCATGAGGGGCCTCCGTTCCAACGTTTGTTAGAACACAATGTTATAACGAACGTATAAACATCACAAGAACGGATTCGCTATCCACCGCCCGTCTGGCGTCCCCATATCAGCCGCAGAGGCACAGCCCCGGGGCCACACCGGCAGGGGGCAATGCAGGAAAAGGTATGAGGATGGAATGGCTTGGCGGAGGGGGGTGCAAAATTGAAGGTTCGAATAGAACCCTTATGCCGGCGGGCCTATTCCGGGGCGACCGTGACCCTGATTCCGTCCAGCGCATCGGAGCAGATGATCTGGCACGACAGGCGCGAATTCGCCTCCACCGCCAGGGCCATGTCCAGCATGTCGGTCTCGGTGTCGGATTTGTCCGGCAGCTTCGCGGCCCATTCCTCATCGACATAGACATGGCAAGTGGCGCACGCACACGCCCCGCCGCATTCCGCCGTGATCGGAAGGCCCGCATCGCGCAGGATTTCCATCACCGTCCAGCCATCGCGGCCTTCCAGAATGTGTTCCTTGCCGTCGCGGTCGGTCGCAATGATCTTCATGAGGACATTCCCGAACTGGTGCTGACCCGGTCTGCGGCTCGGCGCGGCTTACGCCACGCCCAGCTTCTTCTGCAGGTTGGAGGACGAGGTGGTGTACTGGAAGCGCAGCTTCTCATTTGGCCGGCAGATGTGGAACGCGGCCTGCGCCATCAGGGCGGCTTCGTGGAAACCGGACAGGATCAGCTTCAATTTGCCGGCATAGGTGTTGATGTCGCCAATGGCGAAAATGCCTTTGGTGGTGCTTTCGAATTTCTCGGTATCCACCGGAATCAGGTTTTCATGCAGGTTGAGGCCGAATTCCGCGATCGGTCCCAGTTTGATGGTCAGCCCGAAAAACGGCAGGAAGGCGTTGGCCTCGATCTGGAATTCCTTCTTGTCGGCCCCGGCCAAGGTCACGCGCTGAAGCTGGCCGTTGTCACCGTGCAGGCCCTTCACACTCGCGATGTGGAATTTGACCTTGCCCTGCTCCACCAGTTCGCGCATCTGGTTGACGCTGTGCTGGGCGGCGCGGAAGCCGTCGCGGTGGTGCACCAGGGTCAGCGATTTTGCGATCGGCGCCAGGTTCAAGGTCCAGTCGAGCGCGGAATCGCCCCCGCCCGCAATCAGGATGTCGCGATCGCGGAACTGTTCCATCTTCCGCACGGCATAGAACACGGAAATGTTTTCGAAGCCCTCGATCCCCGGCACCGGCGGGCGCTTGGGCACAAAGCTGCCGCCGCCGGCCGCCACCACCACCACGGGCGCGATGATTTCGGTCCCGGCATCGGTTGTCAGCTTCCAGCGCCCGTCGTCCAGCCTGGAAAGGCCCGATGCCATCTGGCTCAGATGAAAGGTGGGGCTGAAGGGTTTGCTCTGTTCCAGAAGCCGGTCGGTCAGTTCCTGCCCGGTCACCACCGGCAGGCCCGGAATGTCATAGATCGGCTTTTCCGGATAAAGCTCGGTGCACTGGCCGCCCGGCCGGTCCAGAATGTCGACCAGATGGGTTTTCAGGTCCAGAAGCCCAAGCTCGAACACGGCAAACAGGCCGATGGGCCCGGCACCGATGATGGCGACGTCTGTCTCAATCGGAGTGGTCATGCCTCATTCCACAATTTTTTTGTGTGTGACCATAAAAATCTCTGGTCTATATATGTAAAACGCTGCGCCGCAACAATAGGGATTCGCGCGATGCGCGGGGTGTCTTACTTGTCAGGCCGGTGCTCTCTTGCCTATGCCGGGCCGGCATCGCAAGTGCTGTGCGCGCCGTGAAAGGGCTTTGTCATGGACCCGACCGATTCCGCAATCGTGCCTGCCGCAGAATGCCGCACCATGGTGCAGGTCCGTGCCGCCATCGACCGGATCGACCGCGCCCTGGTCGCGCTGCTGGCGGAGCGGCAGGGCTATATCGAAGCAGCCGCCCGGATCAAGACGGACCGCGATCGCGTGCATGACGATGCCCGGATCGAGGATGTGGTGGCGAAAGTGATCGCGGAAGGCCGTGAAGCGGGCCTCAGCCCCGAAATTGCGGAGCCGGTGTGGCGCGAACTGATCGCGCGTTCCATCGCCCATGAATTCCGGGTGTTCGACGCACAGCGGAAATGATTGGCGCGAATAGTCAGCGCAGATAATTGTCGATGAAGCGCTGCACCTGACGCGCTTCGCGGCCAAGGGTGGCGAGGGCTGCTGCGGCCGCTGTTTTTTCCCCAACGGGGTCGCACTGTTCGGCCGCCGCGGCGGCATCGGCAAAGGCGAAGGCGCCCACCCCGCGGGCGGCCCCTTTCAGGGTGTGGGTCACCGCGCGCCAGCCTTTGGCGTCGCCATCGGCCAGATGAGCGCCGAGCGTTTGCACCAGTTCGGCGGTCTGGTCCTTGAACAGGGTCAGGATTTCGGCATCCAGCTTCGGCTCGCCACCGGTATATTTCGCCAGATGCGCAAGATCGATGATGCCTTCCTGCTGGCCGGTTTGCATCGCTGGGTCCGTTCGCTGCGGCCCCATGATGAGCGGCAGGCTTCAAGGCCCGGTTAACGCATCATCCTGTGGCAAAGGGTGAAACGCCCATCAGGCTCTGATGGCCGAACAGCAGGGCCAGATAGAGCACCACCGCGACGGCCAGCCGCCAGTCGAGAATCTCCCGCCATTTCAGCTTCGCCCGCCCGGATGCGAGCGCGGCAAAGGGCAGGTTGGAGGTCCGTGCGGCAAATCCGTCCCACGCCGCACCCAGCTTCCGCCGCCGCTTGGCATCGATCGAAAAGGTGCCGAGCAGCGCCAGCACGAGGAAGGTACCGAAGAACAGCACCGATGCGGTGTCCCCGTTGGCGAGAAGATGCATTGCCGCCCACAGCGCCACGCCCCACAGAAAGGGGTGGCGGGTGATGGCCAGCACGCCCTTGACCGCATCCGCGCGCGTCGCGGCCCCTTCCTGCCGGACCGAGGTGGGGTTGGGCAGCAAAAGTCCCGGCACCGCCAGCAGGAAGGCGAGTAGCACCACAAGGGGGGCGAGGTGCCGGACCCCAACCCCCAGATCGTAGACCAGCTCGTTCTCCCCGCCTGCCTGCGCCCCATTATAGGCTACCACCAGCCAGACGATGCCGCCGAGCGAGGCAAGCGAAAAAAGCCCCAGATAGGCGTTTTCACCGATCGTCCCGGTGACGGCGTCGCGCGCCCGTGTGCCCGCCACCAGAAGATGAATGCCAAGGAAGACGGCCGCCGCCGCGATCAACATGCCCATTGAAGCCTCCCTGTCCTGAACCTGAGGGCCATATTCTCAGGATCGGGGCCCAGGTCAAAAGAGAACGGATTGAAAAGGGCAGGATGACCGCATTCCGATTCGCGCTTCGGCCCCTCTGCGGATAAAATGAAGGGCAAATTTTCATCAATGCCCGCCAGTGTAGCGTTGCTTCGAAGGGGTGATTTCGTGCCGAGTTTTGCGTCAGAGCGGTCTCAAGCGGCCGCCGTTCCCGAATCCGTGGCCGCCGGACAAACCGCGGAGGTTAAAGAGTCCGGCAAAGAGGTCACGCCCGGCAAGATGCAGACGGCCGGGCGGGCGGAACGGGGCGGCGGTTCGGCGGGCTTCGTTCTGGCAGTCACGCTCGCGGTTTTCTGGGCGGGGTTCGCGGCGGCCTATCTCTATGGCTATGCCGGACCCGGCGGGCTTCTGGCCCTCAGCCTTCAGGAAATGGCGTTCTTTGCCGCCGCGATCCTGCTGCCGCCCTTGTTGTTCGTGACAGCCGGCTGGGCGCTGGCCCGTGGCGCGGCGATGGGGCGGGCAACGCATGAATTGTCCGAGAAGGTGCGGTTGCTGACCACGGCGGACGAGAGTGCTGCCCGCGCGGCAACCCAGCTTGGCCGTGCGGTGCGCCGCGAACTCGACGCCCTCAATTCCGGGATCGATGCCGCGCATCAGCGTCTGCGCGCGCTGGAAAACGTGTTGCAGGATCAGATTGCCGCGCTGGATGAGGCCGGTGCCCGCGCCGATGTGCGCGGCCAGTCGATCGCGTCTGCGCTGGAGGCCGAGCGCACGCGGCTGGAAGCGATTGGCGAATCTCTGAACGATGCCGCTTCCCGTGCCGGGCAGACGCTGGCGGCGCACACCGCCGGATTGCAGACCAGCCTCACCACGGCGGAAAGCACGCTGGGGGCAAAGGCGGCAGAAGCCGGAGAGACCTTCACCGCGCATATCGATGCTTTGGCGGCAAAACTGGAACAGGCCAGCGGCGTGATCGATGCCAGTGCCGCGCGGGCCGGTGAACGGCTTGGCGTTCACGCCGGCACATTGCAGACCGCATTGGGGGATGCCGAGGCCGCACTGGATGCGGCGATTGCGCGGCACGATGCGCGGGCAAACGATCATGCCTCGGTATTGCGGGCCGCCATTACGGACATCGATACGGCATTCGACCGTTTGTCGGCGCAACTGGCAGACCAGACGGGTCAGCGCAGCGACGCTCTCAAAGCCACGCTTGCCACAGCGGAAGCCTCCCTCGATCAGGCCGGTGCGCGGGCCAGCGAACATCTGGCGGGCCGTGCGGCACAGCTCAAGACCCTGATCGAATCGGCGCAGGCCACGTTGCAGAGTGCGGGCCAATCGCTCGACAAGCAGGCGCAGGATTTCCGCCGCGCCGCAGACAGCGCCGCCGAAGCGCCGCAAAAGGCAGCCCTCGAACTCGACAAACAGGCCAAGGCAATCGAAGCGGTTGCCGATGCGGCCATGGCGCGGGCGGAATTCGTGCTCGGGCGGCATGAACGTCACCGCATGCAGATGGGCGAATTGCTGCAGAAATTGCGCGATGAAGGGGCTGCCTTCGAAGCCGCGTTGACCGAACAGCGCAGCGCGCTGGAAACGGCATTGTCGGCGATGGCGCCGGAAGCGCGCAGATTTGAAAATCTCGCTGCCAACACCGGGCGGCAGGTCGAACAGATCATGGAACAGACCGCGGCGCGCACGAACCAGATCGCAACTGCGCTGGCCGGCGATGCGGCGCGGCTGGACCAGACCGGGCAATCGGCATCTGTGGCGCTGGAGAAACTGGCCGCGACGCTGCGCGATGCGGGTGAAAGCGCGCACGCACTTCTGGCTGAAGCATCTGAAAATGCAAAGCAGAAGGCCCATGCCATGGTGGGTGAAGCCATGGCGGAATGTGAAAAGCTCGTGCGCGCGGCCGATGACCTTGCCCGGCAATCGCATGCCGTGCGCGATGTTCTGGGCGATGCGGTGGGCGATGTGCAGCGCCACATGGCGGCCCTTCCCGGCATCGCACAACAGGAAGCCCAGCGCGTGCGCGAGATGATGAAAACGGAAACCGAGGAAATTCTCGATATTTCCGCGCGCACGATTTCCACCCTGCATGCGCGCACCGCCACACGCGGGATCGAACAGAATGTGGATGGCGATGCGACCGGTGAGCGCGGCGATCAGGATGGGCTTCTGGCCCGTGCGCGCCGCCTGACCCAGCGCACACGCCGGGCCAAGGACGCGCGCCCGCTGAAAGAGGATGACGGCAAGGGCTGGGACATGAGCACGCTTCTGGCCGCGGTTGAAACCAGCGAAACACGCGACAAGGAATTGAACGCATCCTCGGCGGCGGCGCTGGGCGCGCTGGAAGCAGCCCTTTCGGACATGGCACTCGATCTTTCCGCTTTCGACACCGGGCCTGCGCCGGGCGAGGATGAATGGCGGCGCTATCTTGCCGGTGACCGCGCGGTGTTCGCACGCCGGCTTGCGGGCGCGATCGATTCCGACGCGATCAACCGCATCACCAATCTTTATCGCGAGAATGCGCCTTTCCGCGAAACCAGCGACAACTACATGCGCGAGTTCGAAACGCTTCTGGCCCGCGCGAAAGAAGGTGACGGTGCAGGCTTGCTGGCATCGTCGATGCTGAGCTCGGATACCGGCAAGATCTATCTGGCGCTGGCCTATGCGCTGGGGCGTCTGCTCTGAACCGGCCTATAACCGGATAAGGCGCGCGGTATAGAAGCCGTCCATCCCGCCCTGCGCGCCAAGGTGGCATGGCAGGGTGCGCAGGTCACCCGCTGCGGTCAGAAATTCGCCGTGGCCGAATACGTCTGGCGCGGTGATGGTTTTGCGCGCGAATTCCGGGTGCGTGTCGAGAAAAGTCTCGATCTGTTTGGGGCCTTCCTCGGCTTCCAGGGAGCAGACTGCGAACACCAATGTGCCGCCCGGCGCCACCATATCAGCGGCGGCGTCCAGCAGATCACGCGCGGATGCCGCGCATTGCATCACGTCGGCGGCCTGTTTGATCCAGGGCAGTTCGGGATGGCGGCGGATGGTGCCGGTGGCGCTGCATGGTGCGTCGAGAAGGACAAATGGCGCCGGTGTTGCGGGGTGAAAATCCAGCACATCGGCTTCCACCAGTTCCGCATCCAATTGCAGGCGGGCCAGGTTTTCGCGCACCCGCGCCATGCGTTCCGTGGAGAGATCGACGGCGGTAACGTGCGCGCCCATGCGGGCCAGTTGTGCGGTCTTGCCGCCGGGTGCCGCACAAAGATCGATCACTGCGGCGTCTTTTACATCGCCGAGTAGATGTGCAGGCAGCGATGCGGCGGCGTCCTGCACCCACCAATGCCCTTCGGCAAAACCGGGCAAGGTATCGACGCGGACCGATTGCGAAAGCCGCACGCTGTTGCCGAACAGCGCGGTGCCGCCGGCGAAGGTGCCGGGTTCTTTTACCGTCAGGTCCAGCGGCGGCGGTGAGACATGCGCGCCTGCGATCGCGCGGGTGGTGTCTTCGCCATAAAATTCGCACCAGCGCTGCCACAGCCAGTCGGCGGTGTTCAGGCGCGCTGCATCTTGTGTGGCGAGAACGCCTTGTCCCTCGCGTGCGATGCGGCGCAGAACGGCGTTGACCAGCGGGCGGAAATGCGTCGCATCCTTGTCGCGGCGGCAGAGCGCATTGGCGCTGTCCACCGCGGCATGCGGGGCGACATTCAGAAACAGAAGCTCGCACGCCCCTGCCAGCAATATTTCCGGCGTGGCACCGGCGCGATGCGGCGCGGGCGGCTTGGGCACGAAGTGGCGGATCAGGGCGTCGAGCTGGCCGAAGCGGCGCAGGGTTTCCCCGGCAATCGCGCGGGCAAAGCCTGCGTCGCGTGCGGAAAGTCTGGCGGCTGCCAATACCGTTTCACAAACGGCGTCCAGCGGCCGCCTTTTGCGCAGCACATCGGACAGAATGGCGATTGCCGCAGACCGTCCGCCAATCCCGCCTTCGCTGTACGTGGGAGCGGACGCCGTCAATCGCGTTCCGCCCAGGGGCCTGCGGGTGTGCCCGCGTTCATCTGCGCCGCAATCGTTTCCAGCCGCGCCACGCGATCATCCGTGGACGGATGGCTTGCGAACAGGCCGGCGAAATTGCTGTGCAGCGGATTGATGATGAAGAGATGGGCGCTGGCCGGGTGGGCATCGGCCTCCGTGTTGGCGATCTGGCGGGCGCCATGTTCGATACGGCGCAATGCGGAGGCGAGCCACAACGGACGGCCCGAGATTTCCGCGCCCAGCCTGTCGGCTTCGTATTCGCGGGTGCGGCTGATCGCGGCCTGTACCAGCACCGCGGCAATCGGGGCCAGAAGCGAAACGGCGATCATGCCGATGATGCCAAGCCCGTTGCGCCGGTCGCCGCCCATGAAGAAGGCGAAATTGGCCAGCATCGAAATCGCGCCCGCGATGGTCGCGGTGATGGTCATGGTCAGCGTGTCGCGGTTTTTCACATGCGCGAGTTCGTGGGCCAGAACACCGGCCAGTTCCTCCTGGCTGACCTGCTGCAACAGGCCGCGTGTCACGCAGACGGCGGCGTGTTCGGGGTTGCGGCCGGTGGCAAAGGCATTGGGCTGGGGATTGTCCGCAATAAAGACCCGCGGCATCGGCAGGCCCGCATTGGCCGAAAGCCGGCGCACCAGATGCACCAGATCCGGCGCGCTCCCCTCATCCACCGGGGTGGCGCCATACATGCGCAGGACCGCCTTGTCGGAGTTCCAATAGGCGAAGGCGTTCAGGCCCGCGGCAAAAAGGAAGGCGATCACCATGCCAGCCGCCCCGCCCAGAAGTGCGCCGATGGCCACGAACAGCCCGGTCATCAGGGCCATCAAAAGGCCGGTCCGCAAAAGATTCATGGCGCGATCCCGCGTGAAACCTCTTCCGTCATGTATAGTCTGGCGCTATGCGATCAAGCACCATGACGCCGCCCCAAACCAAACGCCCCCGTACATCCACCAAACCTGCAGCCAAACCTGCAACCAAGCGGGCAACCAAGCCCCGCGCCACCAAGCCCCGCGCTACCAAGGCCGTGATCGCCCGGCGCATCCGCGAGGCGGGGGAGCGCGCGCTTGCCGAGGCCGAAAAGCGCCGCAATGGGGCCGAACCGGGGCCGGAGCCCCTGCCGGAACTCGGCGGGCAAAAGGGGCCGGAACCCACCCGCTACGGCGATTGGGAAAAAAAGGGTATTATTTCAGACTTTTAGCCTCACCTTGCAGGGGCCGCCGCAAGAGGCCATCTATAGGGTGTGACGGCTGTCCCCAAGTCCAATGAGGTTTGCCATGTTCATCCAGACCGAATCGACCCCCAATCCGGCCACCCTGAAATTCCTGCCCGGAAAAGATGTGATGGGCGAAGGCGCGGTGGCCGATTTTGCCGATGAGGCCGCGGGCGCACGCTCTCCTCTGGCGCGCGCGCTGTTCGCCGTGCCGGGGGTTTCCCGCGTCTTTTACGGCTCGGACTTTATTTCGGTGACCAAATCCGACGAGGCGGGCTGGCCGCAACTGAAGCCTGCGATCCTTGGCGCGATCATGGATCATTTCACCCATGACGCCCCTCTGATCGATACGCCGCCGGATGAAGTGGAAGCCGAGCTTTCGGCGGACGAGGATGACGAGGTTGTTTCCCAGATTCGCGAACTGATCGACACGCGAGTCCGCCCGGCCGTGGCGCAGGATGGCGGCGATATTATTTTCAAGGGCTTCGACAACGACAGCGGCGTGGTGTTCCTGCATATGCGGGGGTCCTGCGCGGGTTGCCCGTCCTCGACGATGACCTTGAAAAACGGCATCGAGAACATGCTGCGCCATTATGTGCCCGAGGTCAGCGCGGTCGAAGCGGTCTAATTTGCGCAAAATGCGGGCGCACATTATGGCTTGGGCCGGCCATTCCGGGAGCCTTTCATGACGCACGCCATCAGCGACGACGCCCTCGACATTATTTTTCGTCACGCCCGCACCCAGAACAAATGGCAGGACAAGCCGGTCAGCCGTGCGCTTCTGATGGCGGTCTATGACCTGATGCGCTGGGGCCCGACCAGCGCCAATGTCAGCCCGGCCCGTTTTGTGTTCGTGGAATCGGATGCGGCGCGCAAGCGGCTCGCCGCGCTCGCATCGGAAGGAAACCGGCCCAAGATCCTGTCGGCGCCCGTCACCGCGATCATCGGCTACGATCTCGGCTTTGCACAGCATCTGCCGCGGCTGTTCCCGCACAATCTCGATGCGAAGAACTGGTTCAAGGATCCGCAACTGGCTGAAACCACGGCCTTTCGCAACGGCACCTTACAAGGCGCCTATTTCATGATCGCGGCGCGCGCATTGGGCCTTGATTGCGGGCCGATGTCCGGCTTCGACAATGCGGGTGTGGACCGGGAATTCTTCGCCGGCACCGAAATCAAATCGAACTTCATCTGTTCGATCGGCTATGGCGATCCATCCGGGGTCTTTGCCCGCAGCCCGCGGTTCGATTTCGATGAGGCCTGTCAAATTCTCTGAGTACTGCCGGACATGAAAATCCTTGCGGCCGATACCGCGCTCGGCGCCTGTTCCTGCGCTGTATTGGAGGATTCCAAAGAGGGCTTCAAAATTCTGGCCCATCGCTTTGTTGTGATGGAGCGTGGCCATGCCGAGGCGCTGGCCCCGATGGCGCAGGAGGCTATGCGCGAAGCCGGGCTTGGCTTTGCCGGTCTTGACCGGCTGGCGGTCACGGTGGGGCCGGGCACCTTCACCGGGCAGCGTGTCGGCCTCGCCTTCATGCGGGGTCTGCGCGTTGCGCTGAACCGGCCGCTGAACGGGGTGACGACACTGGCCGCGATGGCGGCGCAGGCGATGGCGAAGACCGGTTGCGGACAGATGGCTGTGTTGCACGATGCCAGGCGCGGCGAGGTTTACTATGCGCTTTATCGCGATGATCGGGTTCTGATTGCGCCTTCGATCGCGCCGCTGGCCGATGCCTGCGATGCGCTCAAGAAGGCGAGGGGGGCTGGTCCGCTCGGGGTCTGCGGCACGGCGGCCGATCCGGCAATGCCGCATCTGGGCGGTGATGCCGTGGCGGCGACCATCCATATGCCCGATGCGCTCTATGTGGCGCGGCTTGCGCTTGCCCTCCCGCCAAGTGAAACCGCGCCCAGGCCGCTTTACCTCCGCGCGCCGGACGCCAAATTGCCAACCGTCAAGCCATCAGGCGCCAAGCTGCCCGATATCCGGCAGCCCCGGGCCGCGAAATGACCGGGAGCCCGGCGGACGACATCATCCTGCGTGAGGCGCGGGATGAGGATTTTCCAGCGCTCGCGGCCATCCACGCCGCGGCCTTTGTCGAGCCGTGGACGGAAGCGGACCTGAAAAGCCTCAACGCCGGGCCCGGTACGGTTGTGATACTGGCCGAGATGGCCGGGGTCGCCGCCGCTTTCGTGATGGTCCGGCAGGCGGCGGATGAGGCGGAAATCCTTGCTCTGGTGGTGGCACAGGCCCATCGGCGCAAGGGTATTGCGCGGGCATTGCTGGCCCGGGCCTCGGACTGGGCCACCGCACGCGGCGCCCGCCAGCTTTTTCTGGAAGTGGGGGTTGGGAACGATGCGGCCCGTAACCTCTATATGGGGCTGGGCTTTTTCCCGGTCAGGACGCGCCAGGATTATTATGGTCAGGGGGCGGATGCGTTGATCCTGCGGGCGGGATTACCGCTGCGGGCCTAGCCTTGTAAGCCATGGGAATTTCGGGCAGGGCAGACTAAACTGGAGAAAGGCAGGGCAAGGGTGGCCGAGGAGAAGGAATACGGTTTGTCGCGGATCGAGAAACTCTGCGTGGAAAAGGGTTTGCGGATGACGGATCAGCGCCGGGTGATCGCCCGCGCCCTCTCCGAAGCCGCCGACCATCCCGATGCCGAGGAGCTTTACCGCCGCGCCGCCCAGATCGACCCGCGGATTTCGATCGCCACCGTCTATCGCACCGTCAAGCTGTTCGAGGATGCCGGAATTCTGGAGCGGCATGATTTCCGCGATGGCCGCTCCCGCTATGAGGAGCTGCCGGAATCCCATCACGACCATCTGATCGACGTGCATACGGGTCAGGTGGTGGAATTCCGTAACGAGGAAATCGAAAAGCTGCAACGCCGCGTGGCGGAAGAGCTGGGCTTCGAACTGGTCGATCACCGGCTGGAGCTTTACGGCGTACCGATACAGAACAAGGCGGCGAAGCGCTGACCGATGCAGAGCCTGCGCGCTTCCGTGATTTTGACGACCTTCGTCGTGGTCACGCTGATCTGCATCCCGTGGCAGAAATCGGGTGTGCTGTTCGGGTTGAAGCGGCGCAAAAGCTTTCCGCAGCGCTATCACAGGTTTCTCTGCCGCCTGTTCGGGATCCGGGTGCGGGTGATCGGCACCCCGATTGATGATCGTGGTGTGCTGATCGTGGCCAATCACACCTCCTGGCTCGACATTCTGGTGTTTTCGGCTGCGGCCAAGGTGTCCTTCGTGGCCAAAAGCGAGGTGCAGAGCTGGCCGTTTTTCTCCACCCTGGCGCGCCTGCAGGAAACCGTGTTCGTGGAGCGCAACCGCCGCGCCCAGACGGGCGATGCCCGCGATCATATCCGCGACCGGGTTCTGGCCGGCGATGCGCTGGTGCTGTTCCCGGAAGGCACCTCAAGCGACGGCAACAAGGTAAAGCCGTTCAAAAGTGCGCTGATGGGGGCAGCGGAAGCCGTCCTTGGCACCGATGCCGCGGGACAGCCGGTCTATGTCCCGGTGCAGCCGGTTTCGGTGGCCTATATCGGGCTCTACGGCATGCCGATGGGGCGGGAGAACCGGCCCCTGTTCGCCTGGTATGGCGATATGGAACTGGTGCCCCATTTGTGGGAGGCGGTGAAAACCGGTCCGATCGAGGTCACGATCATTTTTCATGAACCGATGACCGTGGCCGATGCCGGCGGGCGCAAGAAGCTGGCGGCGATTGCCGAGGATATTGTGCGCAGCGGTCAGGTCCGCGCGCTGGCGGGCCTTCTGGACGAGCCGGTTGCGGCGCCCGCTCCGGCCGCGGACGAGGAGATTGCCGAGGCTGCGGCATGAACCGGCCCGGCCCGCGCACATTTCTTGTCTTCGGGTGGGCCTTCGCCCATAACCCGCCCGCAAGGACCTGAGCCCGGCGATGAAGAAGCTCTACGTCAAAACCTATGGCTGCCAGATGAACGTCTACGATTCCGCCCGGATGACGGATCTGTTGACGCCGCTGGGCTATGCGCCGGCCGACGGGCCGGAGGATGCCGACATGGTGATCCTCAACACCTGCCATATCCGGGAGAAGGCGGCGGAGAAGGTCTATTCCGATCTGGGCCGCCTGAAGAAGCTGAAGGATGGCCGGGTTGAACAGGGCGGTTCGATGCTGATCGCCGTCGCCGGCTGTGTCGCCCAGGCGGAAGGTGAGGAGATCATCGCCCGTCAGCCCGCCGTGGACATGGTGGTCGGCCCGCAATCCTATCACCGCCTGCCGGAAATGATCGCGCGTATCCATCATGGCGCGGGCCATGCGCTCGAAACCGAATTCCCGGCGGATGAGAAATTCGATATGCTGCCGGAAGAACGTGCGGTTTCCGGCCCGGCGGCGTTCCTGACCGTGCAGGAAGGTTGCGACAAGTTCTGTACCTTCTGCGTCGTGCCCTATACGCGCGGCCTCGAATATTCGCGCCCCGTAACACAGATCGCGGCCGAGGCCCGGCAACTTGCCGCCAAGGGCGCGCGCGAGATCACGCTGCTGGGTCAGAACGTCAATGCCTATAGCGGTGTTGGGCCGGATGGCGAACGCTGGCGCCTTGCGCAACTGATCGAACATCTGGCCGGAATCGATGGGGTTAAGCGGTTGCGCTACACCACCAGCCATCCGCGCGACATGTCGGACGATCTGATTGCCGCCCATGGGCGCATCCCCGAATTGATGCCTTATCTGCATCTGCCGGTGCAGTCGGGTTCCGATCGCATTCTGAAAGCGATGAACCGCCAGCATCGGGCGGAAGACTATCTGCGCCTGATCACCGTCATTCGTGCGGCGCGGCCCGACATTGCGCTGTCGTCGGATTTCATTGTCGGGTTTCCGGGCGAAACCGACAAGGATTTCGCCGCGACGATGGCGCTGGTGCGGGCGGTGGGCTATGCGCAGGCTTTCTCGTTCAAATACAGCGCCCGGCCCGGCACGCCGGCCGCCAGTGCGGGCCGTCAGGTGCCGGAAGATGAAAAGGATGCGCGGCTGCAGGAATTGCAGGCGCTTCTGCGCACACAGCAGGATCAGTTTGCACGGTCCTGCGAAGGTCGCACGATGACGGTGCTGTTCGAGAAACCGGGCCGCAAACCGGGACAGGCTGTGGGCCGGAGCCCCTATCTTCAGGCGGTTCATGCCGATGGCGCGGCGCATCTGATCGGCAGACTGGCAGATGTGCGCATCGAACAGGCGCTTCCCAACAGCCTGCGCGGCGTTCTGGTATCGGGCGCCGTGCATTCTGGCGAGGGGGCGCTGGCCGGTTGAGCGCGCCTTCGCACAAAAAACCGGCTGCGCGGGCGCAGCTTACGCTCGAATTCTCAGACAATGCGAAACTGGCTGGCCTTGCCGGTGCGCATCAGAAGAATTTCGTTCGCATCGAACAGAAACTCGGCGTGCGCATTGCGATGCGCGGCAACCTGGTGGGCATTGAAGGTCCGTCCGATGGCCGCGAGCGGGCAGCTTCGGTCCTGCGGGCGCTTTACGCGCGCATGGAAGCCGGTGAAACCATCGCCCTGCCGGAGGTGGATGCCGAAATCCGCTTCACCTCGCATGAGAAGGCGGAAAACCCCGGCAACGGATTGGGCACACCGGCGATCAAGACATCGGCCAGCCGCACCGTTCGCGCCCGTTCGCCCGCGCAAGCGCGGTATCTCGACATGATGCGCAGCCACCCGCTGGTGTTCGGCATCGGACCCGCGGGCACCGGCAAGACCTTTCTCGCTGCCGCCTTTGCCGCGCATCTGCTTTATGAACGGCGGATCGAACGCATTATCCTGTCCCGCCCGGCACTTGAGGCTGGCGAGAGGCTGGGTTTCCTTCCCGGCGATTTGCGGGAAAAGATCGATCCCTATCTGCGCCCGCTTTACGATGCGCTGTTCGAAGTCATGGGCGAACAATGCGCCCGGCTGATGGAACAGGGCACGATTGAGGTGGCGCCGCTCGCCTTCATGCGCGGGCGCACCCTGTCGCGCGCGTTCGTGATTCTGGATGAAGCGCAGAACACCACCACGCCGCAAATGAAGATGTTCCTGACAAGGTTGGGTGAGGATTCGCGCATGGTGGTCACTGGCGATCCATCGCAAAGCGATCTTCCTTCTGCGGAAGCCGAAGGGCTGAACGGCGCGCTGCGCATTCTGTCCGGCGTGGAAGGCATGGCTGTTGCGCAGTTTTCCGATGCCGATGTGGTGCGCCACGCCCTCGTCGGCCGGATCATCAAGGCCTATGACGACGCGGGCAAGGCCGCCGGCACATTGCGGACGTTGCGGCGATGAGCGACGCACTTGCCGCCGCGGCCAAGCGTGTCGCAATCGTGATTGCCGATCCGGACTGGCGAAAGGCCGCTCTGCCGCGGGGCCATATCAGGCGCGCCGCGGCGCGGGCCCTGCTCAACAAGCCCGGCCGTGCCGGCACAGTGACGATCCTGCTTACCGGTGATACAGCGCTCAAGGATTTGAATACGCGCTTCCGCGGCAAGCCGAAGCCAACCAACGTGCTATCCTTCCCGGCGGCAGGCGGCGATGATTATCTGGGCGACATTGCCATCGCCTATGGCGTGACGGCCACCGAAGCGCAAGCCGCGCAAAAGCCGTTCGCGCATCACGCGGCGCATCTTGCCATTCATGGCGTTTTGCACCTGTTGGGTTACGATCATGAAACCGAGGCCGATGCTGCCGTGATGGAGCCGCTTGAGATTGCGATTCTCGCCGCTATGAAGATTCCCGATCCCTATACCGGCGCAAAGGCTGCCTGATTCGATGACCGATGCCGCACATGCCGCCGGAAATGCGGACGACAAACCGCCATCGCTATTGAAGCGGCTGGCACTGGTCCTGCGTGGCGGCCAGAACACGGCCATGCGCGAAAGCCTGGAGGAGGTGATCGCGGAAAGCGAGCGGGAGAATCCTGCGCTGTCGACGCAGGAACGGCACATGCTCGCCAACCTGCTCAATTTCGGCGAATTGCGCGTGGCCGATGTGATGGTGCCCCGCGCCGATATCGTGGCGGTGGAAGAATCGACCGCGCTGATCGAACTTGTGAACCTGTTCCGCGAGGCGCAGCATTCGCGCCTGCCGGTTTATCGCGAAACGCTGGACGATCCGGTCGGGCTTGTGATCCTGAAGGATGTCATGGCCCTGATCGAAACACAGGAAGGCGGCGCCATCCATTGGCGCGAGATGCCGATCTCCAAACTGAAACGCAGCGTGCTGTTCGTGCCGCCATCGATGCCGGCGCTCGAACTCCTGCTCAAGATGCAGGCGACGCATGTTCATCTGGCGCTGGTGATCGACGAATATGGCGGGACGGACGGGCTTGTCACCATCGAAGACCTGATCGAAGAAATCGTGGGCGAGATCGAAGACGAGCACGACGTTGAAGAGCAACAGGTGCGCGCGCTGGACGGTGGCATCTTCATCGCCGATGCGCGCACGGATCTTGATGATTTCCACGATCTGACGGGGCTTGATTTCGCTCTCCCTGACCGGGATGAGGAGATCGATACGCTGGGCGGGCTGGTGGTGTCCCTGCTGGGGCGGTTGCCGCAGCGCGGCGAAATCGTGCCGCATCCTTCCGGCTACGAATTCGAAGTGCTGGAAGCCGATCCGCGCCGGGTGAAACGGCTTCGCATCCGCCCGCCGAAACCATCCAAGCCATCGGACCGTTGACGCGATGGCCGGTGTTTCCGTAGCCGCGATATCCAGATCCGGTTTGGCGGCCGCGGGCGACTGGCTGCGCAACCTTACCGGATATCAGCGCATGGTGGCAGGCTTTGCCGCCGGCGTGCTGTCGGCGCTTGGCTTCGCGCCCATCGAATTTTTTCCGGCTCTGCTTTTCGGTTATGCCGCGCTGGTCCTGCTGCTCGACGGTGCTTTCACAGATACGGGCGGGCGGGTGCGCAAGTTCGCGCTCGCCGGCTGGGCCTTCGGTTTCGGGCAATTCCTGTTCGGGCTTTACTGGATCGGCAATGCCTTCATGGTCGATGCGGCGGCGCACGCCTGGCAGATTCCGTTTGTGCTGATCCTGTTGCCGGGCGGGCTGGCATTGTTTCCGGCTTTGGCTTGTGCGGCTGCGCTCGGTCTTTGGCAGCGGGGATCGCCACGCATATTGGCGCTCACCGCCACGCTTGCGCTCGGCGAATGGTTGCGCGGCCATGTGTTGACCGGCTTTCCCTGGAACCTTGCCGCCTATGGCTGGGGTGCGGTGCCGGGGGTGATGCAAAGCGCCGCTGTCGTGGGGTCCTATGGTCTCACGCTATTGACTATCCTGCTCGGTGCATCGCTGGCGGAATTGTTCGCGCGCGACCGCCCGCGCGCCTATCTGCTGCCGGGGTGCATGGTCGTTCTGTTCGGCTTGATCGCGCTTTGGGGCGGGCTGCGCCTTGCCGGCGACGCGGCGGAGCATGTGCCGAATGTCCGCCTACGGATCGTGCAGCCCAATATTCCGGAGCGGGAAAAATTCGATCCCGCATTCACCGCGCGCAACTGGCGGCGGCTTGTGGACTTGAGTTTGAAACCGGATGGGCCGCCACCGACGCATATCATCTGGCCGGAATCGGCGCCGCCCTTTCTTTTGATGCGCACGCCGGCTGCGCTGGCAGATGTCGCGGCGATAACCGGCAACAATCGCGTGCTGCTGACCGGCGCCGCGCGAATGACAATCGATCAGCAGGGGCGGCGGCGTTTTTTCAACAGCTTTTTCGTTTTTGGACCGGGCGCGCGCGTCGATGGCATCTACGACAAATTTCATCTTGTGCCATTCGGGGAATATCTGCCGCTTGAGTCATTCTTTCATGCGCTTGGCATCGACAAGCTGGTGGATTCACCGGGTGGATTCTCGTCCGGTCATGGCCCCAGAACATTGTCCATACCGGGCGCGCCCGATGCCGGCCCGCTGATCTGTTATGAGATTATTTTTCCCGATGCTGTTGTCGGAAATGTGCGTCCCGACTGGCTTATCAACGTCACCAACGATTCGTGGTTCGGCACCTGGAGCGGGCCACATCAGCACTTCCTGATCGCACGCATGCGCGCGATTGAAGAAGGTCTGCCGGTGATCCGCGCGGCCGGTACAGGCATTTCTGCCGTCATCGATTCTTATGGCCGGGTGGAAGCCTCGCTCGCACTCGATCAAACCGGCGTGATCAATGCCAAATTACCCGTTGCGCGTGCACCGACGCCGTATGCGATCTATGGCGATCTTTATTTCGCAGCCATGCTGGTTGTATCGGCTACGTTTGCGGGATGGTGGTTGTCCAAAAAATGATCGCGATCTTGCTAAGAAACCTAAGCGTCTTGAAATAATTCTTTCCGTTCCGGCTGGAACCTGCTTATGGTCCCGTTCGTGAAATCAAATCGCGTTTTGGCCCGTGCCCAGAAAACAAGCAGATCCTATTGACGCCCAAGTCGGTAACCGTGTCCGCCTGCGCCGCATGCTTGTGGGCATGAGCCAGGAAAAGCTGGGAGAGCTTCTCGGCCTTACCTTTCAGCAAGTTCAGAAATACGAGAAGGGCGTTAATCGCATCGGTGCCGGGCGCCTTTTTCGCATTGCACATATCCTGAATGTCGAGGTGCCCTATTTTTTTCAGGACGTTCAGGACCAGCTTTCAAATGCCCGACAGGGCTTTGCTGAGGAATCGTCAGCGCCGCCGGTGATGGAATTCGTCTCCAGCGGTGAAGGGCTGCAATTGAGCCTGGCCTTCATGCGCATCAAGGATGCCCGTGTGCGCAAGCGCGTTCTGGAACTGGTCAAAAGCATGGCCGATTCCGCGGAAGGCGAACCGCAGCAGGGCTGAGCCTGCCTTCCAGCCTAAACCGGAATTTCGTTCTGGTTTTGTACAAAAGCGGACTTTTTCAGGATTTGCGCGCTGCCTTTTCGGCAAGACCGGAGCGGCCCTCCCGCGCCTCCAGCGCCGCATAAACCTCCGCCGGTGTCACCCCCGTCGCCGCCCACGTCACCAGCAGGTGGTAGAGAAGGTCGGCGGATTCCGCCGTGATCGCCCCCCTGTCCCCTGAAACCGCGGCCAGCGCTGTCTCCACCGCTTCTTCGCCCAGTTTCTTGGCACAGTGCGCCACACCCTTCTGCAACAGCTGGGCGGTATAGGAGGATTGCGGATCGGCCCCCTTGCGGGCGGCGATCAGCGCGAACAGGCGGTCGATCGGGTGTGGCTCGGCCATGGCTCAGTTGCCGCGTTCGTCAAGCAGGCGCCGCGCAATCACCTGCGCCTGAATTTCGGCGGCACCTTCGAAGATGTTCAGGATGCGCGCATCGCACAGCACGCGGCTGATCGGGTATTCCAGTGCAAAGCCATTGCCGCCATGGATCTGCACCGCGTTGTCGGCGCAGGCCCAGGCCACGCGCGCCGCCAGCAGCTTCGCCATGCCGGCTTCCAGATCGCAGCGCCGCCCCTCGTCCTTCTCGCGCGCGGCGTGATAGGCGATCTGCCGCGCAATCGCGATCTCCACCACCATCAGGGCTAGCTTGTCGCTCACCCGCGGGAACGCGATCAGCGGTTTGCCGAATTGCGTACGCTCCAGCGCATAGCGCAGGCCGAGGTCGAGCGCCGCCATCGCCACGCCCACGGCACGCGCCGCGGTCTGGATGCGTGCGCTTTCGAAGGTCTGCATCAATTGCTTGAAGCCCTGGCCCTCCTGCCCGCCGAGCAGCGAAGCGGCCGACACCGCAAACCCGTCAAAGCCGATTTCGTATTCCTTCATGCCGCGATAGCCGAGCACGCCGATTTCCCCGCCGCGCATGCCGGCAGCCGGGAATGGGTCACTGGTGGTGCCACGCGGCTTCTCAGCTAGGAACATCGACAGCCCGCGATAGCCCGGCACATCCGGATTGGTGCGGACCAGAAGCGTCATCATGTCGGCACGGGCCGCATGGGTAATCCAGGTCTTGTTGCCATAGATTTTATAGACATCGCCTTCGCGAACCGCGCGCGTGCGCAATGCCGCCACGTCCGAACCGCCGGAGGGCTCGGTGAACACGGCGGTGGGCAGGATTTCCCCGCTGGCGATTTTCGGCAGCCAATGCTCGCGTTGCTCTTTCGTGCCGCCGCCCAGAATCAGTTCGGCCGCGATTTCGGATCGCGTCGCGAGGGAGCCGACGCCGATATAGCCGCGGCTCAATTCTTCCGAAACCACGCACATCGCGGTCTTGGAAAGACCGGCGCCACCAAACTGCTCCGGAATCGTCAGGCCGAACACGCCCAGCGCCGACAATTCGGAAATCACGTCGAGCGGAATCAGTTCGTCTTTCAGGTGCCATTCATGTGCGAAGGGCCGCACCTTGTCCTGGGCGAAGCGGAAAAACTGTTCCCGGATCATCACCATGGTGTCGTCGAGACCGGGGGCGCCGTAGTGGATCGCACCGTCGTGCCGTGCCAGATGATCGGCGATTCCGGTGCGAACGTCCTGTCGCGTACCGGCCTGAACCAGTTCATCCACCACCGGTGTCCAGAAGGTGCCGATCGCCTCGTTCGTCAGGCCGAGATTGTAGGGCCGCGCGATTTCGCCCTGGCTCATGGCAACACCGCCGGCCAATTGGGCCAGGTATTCGCCGAACGCCGCCTGCAGGATCAGCTGTTCCAGGGTGCCAAACTTGCCTTCGCCGTCCAGCGCGTGGGCCCAGCGCGCCATCTGGCGCAGCGCTTCGACGTAGGTCGCATACCAGGCAAAGCCGTGGGTGGCCCGCTGCTCGGCATCGACACGCGCGGAAGAAACCGCACCATTCTCGCTGACGCGGGCGGCGACCGCCTTCTTCGCGGTGTCGAGCAAAGTTTCGGCGGAGGCGACGGCTTCGTCGCAGCGGTCGAGCAGATGGGGCACAATGGGTGTGTTGCTGGTCATGGTTAAAACGGTTCCAATTTCACTGGCGTCAAACTTATCTCAGACATTGCCGCAGCGCACCATGGCAGGCTGACGCTTTCGTCCCTTTCAGAAGACATCGGCTTCAGTTTGGCCTTTCGTGCGCATTCTGCTGTGCGGCGATCCACATATCCATTCGTGCATTTTCGATCGTAAGTGGCATCGCGCCTTCCGCCAGCAGTGCATCGTGAAAGGCCCGGATGTCGAAATCCTTGCCCAGCGCCTGTTCGGCCTTTTTGCGCAGGGCGAGGAAGGCGATCTGGCCTGATTTGTAGGCGAGCGCCTGCGCCGGATAGGCGATATAGCGTTCGACCTCGGCCACGATGTCGGTTCGGGTCAGTGCCGTGTTGTTCAGCATATATGTGATGGCCTGGTCTTCGCTCCAGCCCTGCCAGTGCATGCCGGTATCCACCACCAGGCGGCAGGCCCGCCAGGCATCGAACGACAGCATGCCGAAATATTGATAGGGGTCGGTATAGAGGCCGAGTTCACGCCCCAGCGACTCCGCGTAAAGGCCCCAGCCTTCGACAAAGGCATTCGGGCCATCGAAACGGCGAAAATCGGGCAGCGCCGTATTCTCCTGCTGCAGGGCGAGCTGCAAATGATGGCCCGGCATCGATTCATGCAGGGAAAGCGCCTCGGTTGTGTAAGTCGGCCGCGATGGCAGGTCATAGGCATTGATGTGGAACACCGCGACGCGTGCGCCATCGGCGCTCGGCTGCTCGTAATCGGCGGCGGCCTGTGTCGGGGCCACGAAGGGTTGAAAGAAGGCGATCTCGTAAGGTGCTTTGGGCAGGTGGCCGAACAGGCGCGGCAGGCCTTTGGCAATCCGCACCTTCACATCCTGATAGGCCGCCATCATCGCGTCACGATTCTGGAATTTGAAACGCGGATCATGACGCAGATAATCCGCAAATTGCGCCAGGGTGCCTTTGAAGCCGGTCTCGGTCTTCACCCGCTCCATCTCGCCGCGGATACGCGCAACGTCCGCAAGACCAAGGGCGTGAATTTCCTCCGGCGTGCGGGTGAGGGTGGTGTGATGGCGGACAAGGGCGAGATACATCTCTTTCCCGCCCGGCATCTGGCTCAGACCGGCACTGGTGCGCGCCTTTGGCAGATATTCGGTCTTCAGAAAAATGGCCAGCCGGCGGTAGGCGGGAATGACGGCGCCCGCGATCACGTCGCGATACTCGTTCGCCAGCCGGGTGCGCGTCTCGCCTGTGATGTTCGCGGGCATGTTGCGGATGGCGGCGTAGAACACGCTGCCTTCTACCGTCTCGTTTGCCTGTTCTTCTGCTTGCGGGATCATGCGCTCGACGATCACGCGCGGCTGGGTGATGCCTTCGGCCATGCCTTCGCGCATGCGCGCAATGGCCGTATCGATCCAGTGGGCGAAGCCCTTCATCCGGTACGCGGCCTTTTCGTAATCGGCCGCGGTGCGGAAGGGAAATTTCCCGCGCCATTCCATTTCGGTCGGGAAGCGCACCTGTGCGCCATTGAACTGGTCGATCGGGAGCATCTGAAAATGTTCAGCGATGCCGGGCGCCAGCAGCCTTGCGTCATCGTCAAGCTGCCAGGCGAAAATGTCGTAGGAAAGCTGGTCCTCCGCATCGAGCGTTGCGCGTTTGATCGCGTTCAGACGGGTTTTGAAATCCGCGTTGTTCTTGCGTGCATCCACCAGATAGGCCGCGGTCAGATCGTCTTCATAGCGGTCGAGATAGCGCGTATCGCCCCGCCACAACGCGGTACTGGGATGCAGGCGAAGATTGGCTTCGTCATAATCCTTGAGCAATTGCGCCAGAACCGGCGACGGCGCCGCGAAAAGCGGTGTGGCTGGTACGATCAGCAGCAAAAAGGCGAAAAACACAGCGCGCCGCGGCTTCATCGGCACCTCCCGCATGGGCGCCGTCGCGGCAGCCGGAACGCGGCGACGCGACTCAAGAGCCAAGTGCCGGCAACGCTTCCGCAACGGTCAGGATGACGGCGAAGGTTTCTTTCCCGTCCGTGCCGCTGTGAGCTTCGCCTGGCGCGGTGCGCACATAATGCGCTTTCAGGGCGACCGTGCCGGGTAGATGCGGCCGGAAATAGTAGATGGTGGTTTCGGGCGCACCGGCCTGTTTGACCGAATGCGTCACCCGGCCCGAGAGCGACAATTGCGGTGTCAGATCGCTGTCCAGCACCCAATAACCGGTGCCGTTGGTGCCGGGAAGCTGCACTTCCAGCGGCTGGCTGGCCGGCACCGCGACCGCCTTGCCGTTATCGGCTTCGGTAATGATGGTGCTGTTTGCCGCTACGGCCGGACCCGCGGCCATGGCGATGGCAATGCCCGCTGCGAACATGGTGCGGACGGAAAATACCGGCATAAGACATTCCCCCTCGCGAGACGTTCAGCGTCCGCTCAGTTCCAGCACGTCCTCAAAGGTTTTGAGGCCCGGGCGCTGGGCGTTGACCAGAACCGCCATGTTGCCCGGAAGATGTTCGTTCTTCCACATCTTCGTGTGCGCGCGTGGAATATCGGTCCAGGGGAAAACTTCGCTCATGCAGGGGTCAAGCCGACGTTCCACCATCAGCCGGTTGGCCTGGCTCGCCTGGTTGAGATTGGCGAAGTGGCTGCCCTGAATGCGTTTCTGGCGCATCCAGACATAGCGTGCATCGAAGGTCAGGTTGTAACCCGTGGTCCCGGCGCAGAACACCACCATGCCGCCGCGCTTCACCACCAGGCACGAGACGGGGAAGGTCGCCTCGCCCGGATGCTCGAACACCATGTCGACGTCATTGCCCTTGCCGGTGATGTCCCAGATCGCCTTGCCGAACTTGCGCGCTTCCTTGGTCCAGGCATCGTATTCGGGGGTGCCGACGGTCGGCATCTGGCCCCAGCAGTTGAAGTTCTTGCGATTGATCACGCCTTTCGCGCCGAGGCTGAGGACGAAGTCGCGTTTCGATTCATCGCTGATCACGCCGATCGCGTTGGCGCCCGACACGGCACAAAGCTGAATGGCGAAAGACCCGAGCCCGCCCGATGCACCCCAGACGAGCACATTGTGCCCGGGCCGCAGGATATGCGGGCGATGGCCGAAGAACATGCGGTAGGTGGTGGCCAGTGTCAGGGTGTAACAGGCGGCTTCTTCCCAGCGCAGGTGCTTCGGCCGTTCCATCAGTTGGCGGTCCTGCACGCGGGCGAACTGGGCAAAGCTGCCATCGGGCGTTTCGTAACCCCAGATGCGCTGGCTGGGCGAAAACATCGGGTCGCCGCCATTACACTCCTCATCGTCGCCATCGTCCTGATTGCAATGGACAACGACTTCATCGCCGACTTTCCAGCGCGTCACCTTGGAGCCGACCGCCCAGACCACGCCCGCCGCGTCGGAGCCTGCGATGTGATAGGGGTTCTTGTGCCCATCGATCGGCGACACCGGTGTGCCGAGGCCCGCCCAGACGCCGTTGTAATTCACGCCGGCCGCCATCACGAGGATCAGCACGTCATGGCTGTCCAGCGACCAGGTGGGAACGACTTCAAGCTGGAAGGATTGTTCCGGCGGGCCATGCCGGTCCTTGCGGATGGCCCAAGCATACATGTTCTTCGGAACGTGGCCCAGCGGCGGAATCTCGCCGATTTCATAGAGGTCCTTGTAGACCGCGAGCGAAGGTTTGGTTTCGGCCGATGCCATGATTGCCTCTCTTCGGACAGATGCCACGTTCCGGCTGGGGGAGGATTGGCCGGCGGCGGAGGATTGGTCACTTCGCGTGGAGAGGCAAGTATATTTTTGCAGTGCAACAGACAGCAATCGAAGGATGATGCGCCGCAAAACATTGATTTAAAACAAAATGTCACAATCTGGGGTGGGCGGTAACTTTATTTGATTTTTTTGCGCCGCCGCAGACCGTTCAAGCCGCCCTTCCGTTTCGGACCGGGCCGGTATTTTGCCTTTTTGGCGAACGTCTTATGCGCTTTCTTCTCGTCGTCCTTGGCCGTGTCCGCTTTGGCCTTGGCGGCAATTTCCTTCAATTTCACCGCCTGCCGCAGCGATAAAGAGGTGCCGGGCGCCCCTTTGTCCGGGTCGGCGAAGGCGCGGCCGTATTTGCGCACCCGCTCTTCAACCGAGCCGAGAAATTCCCCCTCCCATTCGGAAAGTGCCACGCCGCTGCGGGCGGCCGCACGCTGGGCGCGGCGGAGCGCGTTCAGGGCGGCGCGTTTGGCCCGCGCCTTCTGGTCTTCGAATTGGGTCATTTGTCGTACGGCGCAGGCTCGCAGGATTCGGCGGTGGGGCAAAGCCGGTCTGGCACGGTCTGGCCAACATAATGTTGCACCGCAGCGCAATCGCGGCTTTGATGCGGCCGGTGGGGACAAGCCGGGTTTAAACCCAGGTGGGCAAGAGGCAGATGACGATGAGCGAAACGGAAACCCGGCGCGACAAGCCATGGATTTTCCGCACCTATGCGGGCCATTCGAGTGCCGCGGCCTCCAACGCGCTCTACCGCACCAATCTGGCCAAGGGGCAGACGGGGCTTTCCGTGGCCTTCGATCTGCCGACGCAGACGGGTTACGACAGCGATCATCTCCTCGCCAAGGGTGAGGTGGGCAAGGTCGGCGTGCCGATCTGCCATCTGGGCGACATGCGCACCCTGTTCGACGGCCTGCCGCTGGCGCAGATGAACACCTCGATGACGATCAACGCGCCGGCCGCCTGGCTGCTGGCGCTTTATGTTGCGGTGGCGGATGAACAGGGGGCTGCACGGGCCAGCCTGCAGGGCACGACGCAGAACGACATCATCAAGGAATATCTCGCCCGCGGCACCTATATCTTCCCGCCCGGGCCGGCGCTGCGCCTGACGACCGACACCATCGCCTTCACCACCGCCGAACTGCCGAAATGGAATCCGATCAATCTCTGCTCCTACCATCTGCAGGAGGCTGGTGCCGATGCGGTGGAGGAGGCGGCGTTTGCGCTTGCCACTGCGATTGCGGTTCTCGACGCCGCGAAGAAACGCGGCGCGATCCCCGAAAAGGAATTCCCCAAGGCCGTCGGCCGGATGAGTTTCTTCGTCAATTCCGGTGTGAAGTTTATTACTGAAATCTGCAAGCTGCGTGCGATGGGCGGGCTGTGGGATGAGATCACGCGGGGGCGTTATGGCGTCAGCGATCCCAAGCTGCGCCGCTTCCGTTATGGCGTGCAGGTGAATTCGCTGGGCCTGACCGAACCGCAGCCGGAGAACAATGTCTATCGCGTTCTGTTTGCAATGCTGGGCGTGACGCTTTCCAAGAATGCGCGTGCCCGTGCGGTGCAATTGCCGGCGTGGAACGAAGCGTTGGGCCTGCCGCGGCCATGGGACCAGCAATGGTCGCTGCGCCTGCAACAGATCGGCGCTTATGAAACCGACATGCTGGACTATGAAGACATCTTCGACGGCTCAAAGGTGATCGAAGAAAAGGTGGCGGTGCTGACGGAACAGATCAAAAGCGAGATTGCGCGGATCGAAGATCTGGGCGGTGCGTCGGCACAGGAAGCCCTCGAATATATGAAAGAGCGGCTGGTCCGCTCTAACGCGGCGCGGGTGGAGGCGATCGAAACCGGCGAGGAAATCCGCGTCGGCGTCAACAAATATACGGAGACCGAACCCTCGCCCCTGATGGCGGGCAATTCCAATTTCGTGGTGGTGGACGATAAGGCGGAAGCGCAGCAGATCGCCCGGCTGACGGCATGGCGTGCGGAACGCGACGACGCGAAGGTGGCCGAAAGCCTGGCCGCGCTGGCAGCCGCGGCGAAAGACGGCACCAACATCATGCCGGTGTCGATTGCGTGTGCGAAGGCCGGTGTGACGACGGGCGAATGGGCGCAAACTTTGCGCAATGCGTTCGGCGAATATCGTGCCCCCACCGGCGTTGCCGCCAATGCACCGGTGCGCAATGACGAACGCATCCTGGCGCTGCGCGATGAAGTGGACGCGGCCTCACAGAAGCTTGGGCGCAAGCTGACCTTTCTGGTCGCCAAACCCGGACTTGACGGTCATTCCAATGGCGCCGAACAGATTGCCATCCGCGCCCGCGATGTGGGCATGAGCGTGATCTACAATGGTATCCGCTTTTCGCCGGACGAGATTGTGACCGCCGCCAAGGAACAGCACCCGCATGTGGTCGGGCTGTCCATCCTGTCCGGCAGTCATGTGCCACTGGCTGCCGAAGTGGTGGACAAGCTGAAATCGGCCGGGCTTTCGGATGTGAAGGTGGTAGCGGGCGGCATCATTCCGCCGGAAGACGAAGCGGTGCTGAAAAAATCCGGCGTCAGCGCAGTCTTCAGCCCCAAGGATTACGACCTGAACGTCATCATGCACGACATCGTCGAGTTGGCGACGGATTGATCGTTCCATAAAAACAAGTCGTCATGGCCGCCTTTATGGCGGCCATTCCCGATCATGTTCCGGTCAAAGTTTGAGCCTGTCGCGGATGCTTTCCGGCGTTTCGCCGGCCGTGCGCAGGTCGCGCAGGGTCACCGCCTTGTCCCGTTTGGAGAATTTGCGCCCCTCTGCATCCAGGATCAGCCGGTGATGTGCGTAGGCAGGTTCCGGCAATCCCAGCAGCGTCTGTAGCACACGCTGGATATGCGTGGCCGCCAACAGGTCGTTCCCCCGCGTGACAAGGTTCACGCCCTGATGCGCATCGTCCACCACCACGGCCAGATGATAGGATGTGGGCGTTTCCTTCCGCGCCAGCACCACATCGCCAAACAGCAACGGCGCAACGGCAAGTGTCTTGCCGTGTTCGATAAATGTCAGGACCCCGGCAATTGCGGCCGCCTTTTGTGCGTCCAGCCGCAATGCGTAAGAGATGCCTGAAGCGATGCGCATCTTTCGCGCGTCGGGTGAAAGATGCCTGCAGGTTCCGGGATAAAGCGGCCCTTCCGGCCCCTGCGGCGCTTCGCTCGCGCGTGCGATTTCTTCTGCGATTTCTTTCCGGGTGCAGAAACAGGGATAGAGCAGGTCCATCGCCGCCAGCCGCGCAAGCGCGGCGCGATAGGCATCGAAGCGCGTGGATTGCCTGAGCACCGGTTCTTTCCAGCGCAATCCCAGCCACGCCAGGTCTTCGAGGATCGCAGCCGCGAATTCCGTCCGTGCCCGCGCGATGTCGATATCCTCGATGCGCAACAGGAAGCGGCCGCCCGCGTTCGCTGCCGTGATCGCGGCGAAGGCATGGCCCAGATGCAGCAATCCGGTTGGACTTGGCGCGAAACGCGTGACAATCATAACGCTGAGCTAGCATTTTCCTGTCCATGCCGAAATCGCACCGCATTACCACGCCCACAGATCTCGATCGTGCGATTGCCGCGCTGATGGCCGCTGACGAGCGTTTGCACGCGGTCATCGAACGCGCCGGCAAGCCGCCCTACCGCCATCGCCGCAAGGATGGGTTCGAGGCATTGGTCGAGATCGTGGTCAGCCAGCAATTGTCCACCGCGGCGGCTGATACCATCTTCGGGCGTCTGAAAGCGGTGCTCGATCCATTCGAACCTGCCATCGTGCTGGCGGCCGATGCCGAGACCTTGCGCGGCTGCGGTCTTTCCGCGCCCAAGCAGAAGCATATGAAGACCATCGCGGCCGCAATTCTCGACGGCACGCTCGATCTCAAGCGCGTCAAGCGGCTTGCCGATGAAGATGCGCGTGCGCACCTGACGGCGGTGAAGGGCATCGGGCCGTGGACCGCGGATATCTATCTGATGTCCTCGCTCGGCCGTGCCGATATCTGGCCGGTGGGTGACGTCGCCTTGCAGGCGGCCATCGCCAGGGCGTTGAAATTGCGCAAGCGCCCCAACGAAAAAGCGATGGAGAAGCTCGCAAAGAACTGGCGGCCGTATCGCACGATCGCCGCGCGTATTTTCTGGATTCACGAAGACGGCCTGCGGCGCGAAAAACGCGAGGCGCTCGCGCTTGCAAAAGCGGCGAAAAAGAAAAAAGGAAAATCCTGATGGCCTTGCGTCCACTCTCCGGTCCGCGTCTGCCGCCTGCGCGTGGGGCGGCCACGCATCTGGTCGTGCTCTGTCATGGCTATGGCGCGGATGGTAACGATCTCATCGGGCTCGCGCCGCATTGGCAGCGCCTGTTGCCGACCGTGGCGTTCGTTGCCCCCAATGCGCCCGAACCCTGTGCCGGTTCACCGTCGGGCTATCAATGGTTTCCGATTTCCCGGCTCGACCCGGCGGAGATGCTGCGCGGTGTCGAAAGTGCGGCCGATGTGCTGAATGATTTTCTGGACAGCGAACTGTCCCGGCATGGCCTGCCGCCGGAACGCCTCGCGTTGGTCGGCTTCAGCCAGGGCACCATGATGTCGCTGCATGTCGGCTTGCGGCGACCGGTCAAGCCATTCGCCATCATCGGTTATTCGGGTGTTCTCGCCGGGGCGGAGGCGCTGCCGCCACAGGCACCTGATGCACCGCCCATCCTGCTTGTTCACGGCGATGCCGATCCGATGATCCCGGCGGAGGCGTTGTTCGCTTCGGCAACGGCGCTGGGCCGGGCGGGGGCCGCCGTGCAGTGGCATGTCTCGCCGGGGGTGGGGCATGGCATTGATCCGGCCGGTCTTTCGCTGGGTGGGGCGTTCCTGGCCCTGGCGTTGCGCGGTCAGTTGGCCCGGCAGGACCCGATTTCCTGTGCTGTGTGACCCTGGGGATTCTTGGCATCGGCGGCGACGCACCCTAAAGTCCCCCGCACCGGAGAATTTGCACACCGGATAAGGAGGTGTCGTCTTCAACGGAGTCTTCCCGTGTTAGCGGCCGCGCGCATCCCCGACAATTGCCCGGCCCTGGTGCTCAATGCGGATTATCGTCCGCTGAGCTATTTCCCGCTGTCGCTATGGTCCTGGCAGGACACGATCAAGGCGGTGTTCCTTGAGCGCGTGAACATCCTGGCGGAGTACGAGCGTTGCGTGCATTCGCCCAGTTTTGAAATGAAGCTGCCTTCGGTCGTTTCGCTCAAAACCTATGTGAAGCCTGCGCGCAATCCGGCTTTCACCCGCTTCAATGTCTTCCTGCGCGATTGTTTCGAATGCCAGTATTGCGGCGGCGAAGACGATCTGACCTTCGATCATGTCATTCCGCGTTCCCGCGGCGGGCGCACCACGTGGGATAACGTGGTCACCGCGTGCGCGCCCTGCAATCTGCGCAAGGGCGGGCTGCTGCCGCGCCAGATCGGCATGTTCCCGAAAAACCGCCCGCACCGGCCGACCGTCAGCGAACTGCGTAACAATGGCCGCCGTTTTCCGCCCAATTACCTGCACGAATCCTGGGCCGACTTTCTTTACTGGGACAGCGAGCTGGAGGCGTAGCCGTTTCTGGCCGGCCGCCACATCGCGATCAGGGGCGGGGCGCCTCGCGGTGCGATATTGCCGCGCGCGATGAAGCCTGCGTGCCGGTAAAGCGCCGTGTTCTTCGGATTGGAATTTTCGAGATAGGCCGGCATTGCCGTTTCGTCGGCGCGCTTTAGCGTGGCCGACAGGATCGCCGAGCCAAGGCCCCCGCCCTGGAAACGCGGCGCCACCGCGATGAAGGCGAGATAGAAATGCCGCTCCGCCGGGTGATTGTGTTCCATCGCGCCTGCCATGGCGGAGCCGCGGCGCAGACGCGGCAGGCCGCAAAGCCGCATGAAAAGCGCCAGCATCCGCATCTGTTCGCGAAAGCCGCCCTGATCCGGCGGTGAATCAGGCGGCAGCCATGCGGCACAGGCCGCGCCATCGTGGCTCATCCAGACCTCGCCGAACGGAATCGCGCGGCCACGCAGCAGCCAGAAGAAAAACCGTTCCAGTCCGCCGGCCCGCTTGGGCCCCGGCCGCGCCACCCAGTCGAAAACCGG
>JAFKEW010000046.1 GCA_017308375.1 Alphaproteobacteria bacterium | reverse complement strand
TGCTCAATCGCGTCCAGCAGGATGTCGATACGTTCGCCAAGATCGAACAATATCCCAAGATGGAAGGCCGCCAGATGATGATGGTGCTGGCGCCACGGTAGAGATTTCACCCTCCCCTTGAGGGAGGGTCGAAAAATTCGAGCATCGCGAAAATTTTTCGGGGAGGGGCGGCGGATATAGCCCCTCCCCGAAGTCATTTTTGCGTGTAACGCAAACCTGCCTTCGACCCTCCCTCAAGGGGAGGGTAGACGCGGGCGGTCAGGGCGCCGGAAACGCCATGCGGCATGTGGCAAATATTATTCCACCTTCAACTGCCCGGCATCCCTCAGGATAATTTCCTTCCGGCCGTTGTAGAGCGTCAGCAAGCCGGTGATCACCACCTTCTTCCCGCGAAGCGCATCAACAGCGGGAAATTTGTCCGCATCTTCGGACCAGATCACGGCCGTGAACACGTTGTTGGGGTAACGTCCACCCAGATCGATAAACGTCGCCTTCCGAGAATCATAAACCTCGTCCACGACACCTTCGGCAGTCGCGAACTGCCCGACCTGACCGCGGACATCGACAGATGATGGCGCACGCGCGATAGCCGCGACGGACACAAGGCCGATCAGCACAAGACCGGCGGCAATATTTCTGAGCATTGCCCTGCACTCTTTCGACACGCGCACAGGCTAGAGAGAATTGCTCAACACGCCGTTCAGACGATCGATCAAATTGGAACTTTCAGCCCGCACCCTTATGGCGCCGGAAACGCCGTGCAGCAGGCGGAAAGGGTTTCGGGATCGCAATTGCCGCCGGAAAGCACCACCGCAACCGTTTTTCCGTTCAGCGGATAGACACCTGAAAGCAGGGCGGCGAGCGCGGCGCTGCCGCCCGGCTCCACCACCAGCTTGAGCGCGAAGACCGCATAACTGACGGCGCGGCGGAGTGCGTCATCATCGATGCTGAGCGCGCCCGAAAGATGCCGGCGCGCAAGCGCAAACGGAATTTCGCCCGGCATCGGCGCCATCAGGCAATCGGCAATACTGATCGTGGACACGTGCGCGGCGGTGCGTTGGCCCGCCGCCAGCGACAGCCGCATACCGTCATAACCGGCCGGTTCGACACTCAGCACTTTTGTGCCGGGACTAGCGCCCGCCATCGCAAGCGCAATGCCGCTGACCAGCCCGCCGCCGCTGCACGGCGCGAGAACCGCATCGAGATACGCACCAGCCGCGGCTGCATCCGCCGCGATTTCGAGACCGATCGTACCCTGCCCCGCAACGATCGCAGCATCGTCGAACGGCTTGATCAAGGTGCCGCCCTTTTCGGCCAGGACGCGGGCGGCCACCGCCTCCCGATCCTCTCGCGCGCGGTCGTAATCGACGATGGCGGCGCCGAGGGCGCGGGTGTTTTCGCGTTTGATGCGCGGGGCATCCGCCGGCATCACGATCGTGGCCGGCATGCCGAGCAGCGCGGCCGCGGCCGCCACGCCTTGTGCATGATTGCCGGAGGAGAACGCCACCACGCCCTGCCCGCGCAGATCAGGCGGGATCTGCAGCATGCGGTTCAGCGCGCCGCGGATTTTGAACGAGCCGGTGCGTTGCAGATTTTCGGGCTTCAGGAACACCCGGCCGCCCAGCCTTTGCCCCAACGCCACATTTTCCAGCAGCGGGGTGCGGACAATCGCGCCCGCGATCCTTGCCGCGGCGGCCTGACAGTCGGCATAAGTGGGAAGTACATCGGGCATCGTGAAAACGGGGCAAGGAAAGACACCATGAAGTCTAGATTTCGCGGGCTGGTTTTGCCACTCCTCGCCCTTCTCATCGCCGCACCCGCATCGGCCGGGACGGCGCCGCCGGTGCTGGCCACCATCAAGCCGGTGCATTCGCTGGTGGCGGCCGTGATGGCGGGTGTGGGCACGCCCGAATTGATGATCGGGGGCGAGCGTTCGGAACACACTTACGAACTGAAGCCATCGGACGCGCAGAAGATTGCGCAGGCCGGGGTGATCTTCTGGATCGGGCCCGATCTTGAAACCTTCATGACCACGCCGGTTGCGACCCTTGGCACGCGCGCGATGCTGGTCACACTGGAAACCGCACCCGGCGTCAAACGGTTGCGGGCCAGGCATGGTGGATTGTGGCAGGATGACGGGCACGATCACGCCGGAAGCTATGACCCGCATATCTGGCTGGACCCGCAGAACGCGGTGGCGATGACGCGCGCGATTGCGGGCGCATTGGCGAAGGCCGATCCGGCGAACGCGGCGCGCTATCGGGACAACGCGGTGAAAAGCATCGCGGCCATCGAAGCGCAGGAACGCAAACTGGCGGCGGCACTGAAGCCGGTGCGCGGCAAGCCCTATATCGTGTTTCACGATGCCTATCATTATTTCGAGGCGCGCTTCGGGCTTTCGCCCGCGGGGGCGGTGACGATTGCGCCGGGGCGGCCGGTCGGCCCGCGCCGGATCGCGGCGCTGCGCCAGGAGGCCGAGAGCCGCAAGGCGCTGTGCATTTTCCGCGAGCCGCAATTCGCCCCGCGCCTGGTCGAGACCATCGAAGCGGGAACGGGAATCCGTGTTGGCGTGCTGGACCCGCTGGGCGCGGACATCGCGCCGGGGCCGGGCCTTTACGCCACGGTGCTGGCGCGGCTTTCGCAATCGCTGATCCGCTGTCTGGACAAACACACCTGAGGCCGTCAAAAGAGACCTGTTATGGTCCGCGGATGTGCCGCCAATGCCCCTTCCCGCATAGCCCACGCGATGTGCACCCATGCTGAAAGCCTATCAGCTCCAGAACGGTGGCCTTAAAGGTACGGTGATCCCCGAAGGCGGCACGATCGCGCCCGAGACGCTGTGGATCGACCTTGTTACCCCCACGGCGGAAGAACGCCAGATGGTCAACGCCATGCTGAACATGGAATTGCCCACCCGCGCCGACATGGAAGAGATCGAGATTTCCAGCCGCCTGTATCAGGAAGACGGCGGCGTGTTCATGACCGCGCTGGTGCTGGCCAATACCGAAAGCGACCGCCCGGTGGCCGATGTGGTCAGCTTTGTGCTGGCGCATGACCGGCTGGTGACCGTGCGCTATATCGACCCGCAGCCGTTCCGCACTTTTGCCGCGCGTTGCGAACGGCTGACGATCAGCGCGACCAAGGCGGACATGGTGCTGATGTCCATTCTGGATGTGCTGATCGACCGGATGGCCGACGTGCTGGAGCGCGCGGGCGCCGGCATCGAGGAATTGTCGCGCGAGATTTTCGACCCCGCGCCAAACCGCAAACCGCAGGCGAGCGACCACCAGGATGTGCTGCGCCGGCTGGGCCGCAAGCACGACCTGACCGGCAAGATGCGCGAAAGCCTTCTGACCGTGGGGCGGATGCTGACCTTCCTGACCCAGGCACTGGAGGGCCGCACCTCAAAAGACGTGCGCACCCATATCAAGACGCTGACCCGCGATGTGCAATCGCTGCAGGACCACTCTTCCTATCTCGGCAGCAAGCTGAACTATCTGCAGGATGCGATGCTGGGCCTGATCAATATCGAGCAGAACAACATCATCAAGATCATGTCGGTGGCGGCGATGGTGTTCCTGCCGCCGACCTTGTTCGCATCGATCTGGGGCATGAACTTCACCCATATGCCGGAGCTGAGTTCACCCGCCGGTTATCCGATCTCGATTCTGGTGATGATCGCATCCGCCGTGGTGCCCTATCTCTGGTTCAAGCGCCGCGGCTGGCTTTAAAATAATCAAAGCCTCTTGCCGAAGATGGCGAGCCCGTCGCCATCGGTATGGTAATCCGGCACACGCGCATGCAGCGTGTAACCGCAGGCACGATAGAAGGCGTGCACCGGCTGGCTGTCGGCGCGGTCTGACGCTTCGGCAAAAAGATGCGTGGCGCCTTTTGCCCGCGCGCCCATTTCCGCCGCCGCCATCAATTGCTGCCCCAGACCGCCGCGCCGTGCGGCGGGTGAAACCGCGATCCAGTAAAGCTCGAAACGGTTTTCGGTGGCCGGGATCGGGCCGTAACAGGCATAACCGGCAACCGCATCGCCCTGATCCGCGATCAGGAAATGATAACCGGCAGCATCCTCGCCACGGGCAAGCGTTTCCACCACCAGTTCGCGCGCGATGGCGATTTCGGCCGCGTTGAACACACCGGCCGCACGGACCAGCGCCTCAATCCGCGCCGGATCGGCCGCGCACAGCGGACTGCGCAGGCGTATGGGCGGCCGCGACAACACGTTCGACAAGTCCGGCATAGGCGTAACCCTGCTGTTCCGCCGCCGCCGCGAAACCTGCATCGGGCGACAGGCATGGATTGGTGTTGACCTCAAGGATCGTGGGCGTGCCATCGGCGCGGCAACGGAGATCGACGCGGGCATAGCCGCCGAGGCCGAACAGTGCCCATGCCTGTGTGGCGAGCGCGTGCAGGGCCGCGTTCAATTCCGGCTCACGCGACGCCCAGGAAAAATCGCGTACCGTCTTTCGCGCCTCGAACGAAGCCTCATCCCATTTGGCGCGATAACCGACGATGCGCGGCCGGTCCGAAGGCCAATCGGCAAAGCGCATCTCCGCGATGGGGAGGACGATGGGGACACCTGCCTCATCCAGCAGGGCGACATTGAATTCGCGGCCGGTAAGATATTCCTCCGCGAACCAGAGGCCGCCATACGCGGCAGCAGAGGCGGCGGCGCGGGCGATGATGGCGCCACGGCCCGTGAGCACCGCGCCATCGTCGAGGCCGATGGAGGCATCTTCCCGCGCCGATTTGACGATGTAGGGCAGATCATCGCGCAAACCCTGCCAATCGGGTGGCATGGCCCATGCGGGTGTGGCAAGACCGGCGGCGGCGAGGCGGCGTTTGCTTTCCGGTTTGTCCCCCGTCAGCACCAGAGCGGATGCGGGCGAACCGGTGCAGGGAATGCCGAGCGTGGAGAAGAAAAGTGCCGCGGCCTCCGCCGCCTTGAAGCCGGAGCCATCGACCGACTCCACCAGATTGAACAGAACGTCCGCTTCGGCGGCCAATGCGGCCAGCCGGGCAGGATCGGCCACGAATGGCGCGGTGACGGCGCGATGGCCACGGCCGTTCAGGGCTGTGGCGATGGCATTGGCCTGAACCAGCGTATCCTGCTCATCCGGCGGGGCGCCGGGGGCGATGTCGGAATGAAGGATCAGCACCCGCATCTCAGGCCGCCCGGGCACGCGCCCGCAATTCGGGATGCCGGCGCAGAAACGCATCCATGATGCGGCCGATCAGATCGCGATAGGAAAGCCCCCTGTGGCCCGCGATGAAGCAAAGATCAGAATAATCCGGGCGCAGACCGGCGAGCGGATTGACCTCGATGAAATGGGGCCGGCCATTTGCATCTTCGCGGATATCGACCCGGCCGCCATCGCGGCAGCGCAAGGCCCGCCACGCGGCCAGCGCGACCGCACCGGCGGCGGCGGCGGAAACCGCATCAGCCTCCGCAATCAGGACCTTGTCTTCCCAATCTTCCTTGTTGGCGAGGCCGTAGCCATGGCCGACATAATTCTCACCCGGACGGATTTCGCTGACGCCGAGGACATACGCCGCATCGCCCGTGCCGATGATGCCGACGGTGAATTCGCGCCCCGGCAGGAAGGTTTCCGCCAGCACCGGCTGATCGAAACGGGCGCGCAATTCGGCCGCGACACGGGCGAGGCCCTGGGCATCGTCTACCTTCGAATGGGCATCGACACCCTTACCGGAGCCTTCGGCCACCGGCTTCAGGAACAGCGGATAAGGCAGCGTGACATCGGCGGCATCCGCCGCACAGGAAAGAACCGCGAAATCCGCCGTCGGCACGCCGCAATCGCGCGCCACACGCTTTGCCATCGCCTTGTCGAGCGCGAGGCAAAGGGTCAGCGGATCGGAAAAGACGTAGGGAATCCCGAAGGCTTCGAGCAGGGCAGGCACCTGCGCTTCCCGCGCCAGCCCCTTCAGCCCTTCGCAGATGTTGAACACCGCATCGAAGCGTTCGCCGGCGGCAAGGCGGGCGGTCAACTGCACCACATTGCCGATGCGCACCACATCCCAACCAAGGGCCGCGAGCGCATCTGCGATGGCGGCGATGGTGATCTCGCTGTCGAACTCCGCCGTTTCCTCCTCACCATATCCCATGGCGAGATAATCGGCACGGAGGTCATAGGTGATGCCGATGCGCATGACCGTCAGCCAGGGGGAGGCGAAAGTGGAGACTTACGCATGTTTGCGGCCGAGCGTGCCGTCCGGATCCGGGTAGCGGAACACCTTGCCTTCAAAATTGCGCAACAGCAGGTCGATGCCGTCGCGCCCCACCACGGGATCGGGTGCGAGCTGGATCTTGCCGCCGCCATTGGGCGCATCGATCACATACATCGGCGTGGCATAGCCGGTGGTGTGGCCGCGCAGGGCGGAAATGATCTCCAGCCCCTTGTCCACGCTGGTGCGGAAATGGGCGGAGCCGCTGATCGGGTCGCACTGATAAAGGTAATAGGGCTTCACCCGGCGCAGCAGCAGGCCGTGCATCAATTCCGTCATGATGGCGGGATCGTCGTTGACGCCCTTGAGCAGCACCGTCTGACTGCCGAGCGGGATGCCGGCATCGGCGAGACGGGCGAACGATTCCGTCACCTCCGGCGTCATTTCGGCCGGGTGGGTGACATGGATGCTCATCCATAGGGGGCTGTGCTTGCGCAGAATCCGGATCAGATCCCTGGTGATGCGTTGCGGCAGCACCACCGGCATTTTGGAGCCGATGCGCAGGAATTCGATGTGCTTGATCGCGCGCAGGCGGCCGAGCAGCCAGTCGAGCTTGTCATCGCCGATGGTGAAGGGATCGCCGCCCGAAAGCAGCACGTCGCGCACCTCGGTATGCGCCTCGATATAAGCGATGGCCGCTTCCCACTGCCGCACCGAGAACTGATATTCGCCGCCCGGATTGCCGACCAGACGCGAACGCGTGCAGTAGCGGCAATAGGTGGAGCAGGTGCCGGTGGTGAGGAACAGCACGCGGTCGGGATAGCGGTGGACGAGGCCGGGGACCGGGGTATCGTGATCCTCGCCCAGGGGATCGTCCGCCTCCCCCGCCGTGCGCAGATATTCGTCGCCGGTCATGATGTGGGTGCGGCGCAAGGCTTCCTGCGGATCGTCCAGCCCCATCAGGCTGGCGTAATAGGGCGTGATGCCGACCGGCAGCGAACCCTGATGGCGGGCGACGGCATCGTGCTCATCCGGCGAAAGACGGAAGATTCGCGACAGCTCGTCCAGCGTGCGGATACGGGTGCGCATCTGCCAGCGCCAGTCGTTCCATTCGACCGTGGACGTTCCGGGATAGAAGCGGCGATAGAAGGCGCGGGTCTCGGCACCGACGGGAAAGCGCAGGATGTGCTTGTGCGGCGCGGTGTGGAGCGCCGTAAGAGTGCCGGATTTTGCGATTTTGAGGGAGGTTTCGATGTCAGGCTTGGGCTTGTCGGGCACCGGCCGCAATGGAGGCTTTAACGCATGCCCCCGCATCGTGATGAGACTCATTGGTGTCTCTTGAAACTCCAGCGCGTGTGCCTCGAAAGCCCCATCGGCTTCCCATCAAACGGCACAACGAGATTCGGATATTTAGTACGTTTCAAAAGCTCGTCAAGTGAAGCTTCGCGAGTATTTGGGGGGAGTGAATCTAGTCTGCAACAGTTTCAAGTAAAGGCGGCGAATATTGAAGATCATCCAAGTAAAACCGCGAGCATGTCTGCCGGGCAAAAACGCCATGGAGGCGGCCGGGATGAATACACCGGCAGACAAGGCGGAGTTTGGAACGCATTCATGTCTCAGCCATCCTTCTGGCGCGACGCGCAGGCCCGGCATGGAAGGGCGAGACATTCACCGCGTGTGCGCCGTGACTACGGCTTGTAAGCGCGCAGTTCTGCAAACCACATTCAAGGTGCGGGCTTCACGCGGTAGAGCGTGATGCGCACCGGCTTGCCGCGCGAGTAATTGAGTCCCGAGACCTGACCAAGGGCATGTGCGTTTGCGCCCAGCGCCGACAGATGTGCGAGGAAGCCGCTGCGGTCCCGTTCTTCGACCAGTGCAAGACCGCCGTTCCGTGCGGCGGCGGCGGCAGCATCCCCGCTAGCGGGCAGGCGGGTGTGTGTGCCAAGGAGAAACACCAGGCTCGGCTCCTGATAGCCGATCAGGATCGGCGGCGGGTCGCCCGGCCGGGCATTGTGCGCCACGAGCGCCGCGGCATGTTCGGAAACCCACAAGCGGTCGAGGCGCGGGGCGCCGCCGACGGTGACGACGCCGTAGAGAAGAACCGCAGCAGCAGCGGTGAACGTCAGCGCCGGATGAAAGGCGCGGTGGCAGGCATTCAGCAGGGCCACGAGCCCGATGACCGCGCCGGCAAGACCGGCCAGCACAAACCACAACGGCAGCGGACCATGACCGTAAAACCGCGGCGCGAGAATGGGGGCGGCCACGATCAGCGCCATGCCGACAGCGAACTGCACCGCGGCCACGCCAACCAGATAACGCTGCGCGCGGGAAAGCGGCGCCTTCACCGCGCCAAACCACAGGGCGGCAAGCGCCATCAGCGCCGGGAAGGCGGGCAGCACATAATGCGGCAGCTTGGTCGGCACCAGTTCGGCGGCGATCCACACCAGCCCGGCCCAGACCAGCAGGAAGCGGATGGCGGGATCGCGCCGGTTGCGAACCGCGGATACCAGCGCCGGGATCAGGAACAGGGTGGCGGGCCACAGCGTGATGGTGGAGAGCGCGAGATAATAACCGGGCGGCGCGCCATGACTTTCCTGCCCGGTGCCGAGCTTGCCCGCGAAATCATGCCCAAGCGACTGGGCAAAGAAGGCGCCATGACTTTCAATGCCGATGGCAATGAGCCAGGGCAGCACGATCAGCAGCAGCACGCCAAGCCCGCGCAACGGGCGAAGTGTGCGGAGCCAGGACCACTGCCGGTCCCACAGCGAAAGCAGGAGAGCGGTGAAGAGACAGATCACCGGCGTGACCGGCCCCTTGATCAGCACGCCGATGCCGATGGCGGCCCAGCCGATGAGAATCAGCGCGAGGCCGGGCGGCGCGCGCGCGGAATCGCGCGCGGCCAGATAGGCGCGCAGCAGCACACCCTGCCCCGCCACCACGGTCGCGAGCAGCACCGCATCGGTGGTGGCGATGATCGATTCGACGGCCAGCAGCAAACAAAGCGCGAGCAGCAGCGCGGCCGCGAACGCCACCGAGGGCGGGCCGATGGCGCGCACCAGCCAGAAGGTGAGAAGCACCGCTGCGAAGCCGCCGAGGAAGGAAGGGACGCGATAAGTCCAGATCGCATTCAGGGCACCATGGCCGAAGACGGCCGTGGAGGCAGCCTGAAGCCAGTAGATGCCGATGGGCTTTTTGTAGCGGGGCACGGTGCCGAAACGGATGTCGACCAGATTGCCGGTTTCGACCATTTGTTTCGAGGCCTGGGCGAAGCGGGCCTCGTCCCGGTCCATCGCCGGGAGGCTCAGGATGCCGGGCAGCCATAGTGCCAGACAAAGCAAAAACAGCACGAGCACGGGCCGCCGGGTGCAGGCGGCATAAATCCGCTCAGCAAGCGGTGTTTCGGAGACGCTTTCGCCAGACAAACCGTTTCGCGCCCCAGAACGCACTCTGTTGAGGATGAGCCCATCCCTGTATAAGGCGCGGCGCGGCGGGCGGGTAGCCCGCACAACCAGAACGGAACCCGCCGGACCCATGCCGATTGCACTTTCCATCGTCGTGCCCGTGAAAGACGAAGCCGGCAATGCCGGGCCGCTGGCGCGCGAGATCATGGCGGCGGTGGGCGGCGACAACACCGAAATCATCTTTGTCGACGATGCCTCCACCGACCGCACGGCGGAGGACCTTCTGGCGCTGAAAGGCGAGATCGCCCACTTACGCATCATCCGCCATGGCCGCAATGCCGGGCAGAGCCGCGCCATCCGCACCGGCGTAATGGCGGCGCAAGGGGCCATCATCGCAACCCTGGATGGCGATGGGCAGAACGACCCTGCCGACCTGCCGCGCCTGATCGCGATGCTGGAAAGCGATGGCGCGACCGGCATGGTTTCGGGCGTGCGGGTGAAACGGCAGGACAGCGCGGCGCGAAAGTGGGCCTCACGCCTTGCCAATGCCTATCGCCAGCGGATGCTGAAGGACACGGCCGCCGACTCCGGCTGCGGGATCAAGGCATTCCGGCGCGAAGCATTCCTCGCCCTGCCCTATTTCGACCATCAGCACCGCTTCATGACCACGCTGATGCTGCGCGAGGGTTACGCGGTGCGCTTTCTGCCGGTGAACCATCGCCCGCGGCTGCACGGGCAATCGAAGTACGGCAATCTGCAACGGATGCTGGTGGGCGTCGCCGACATTCGCGGCGTGCGCTGGCTGCAACGGCGGTATGGCGCCGACCCGCGCCCGAAGGAGCTTTGACATGCTGGGACAGATGTTCGCCTGGGCGACATATGAACATATGTGGCTGGCCATCGGCTTTGCCGGGCAGACGCTGTTCGCGTCGCGCTTCATCATTCAATGGTTCAAAAGCGAACAGGAAGGCCGCAGCATCATCCCGGTGGCGTTCTGGTATTGCAGCCTGGGCGGCGGTGTCGTGCTTCTGGCCTATGCCATCTACAAGCGCGACCCCGTTTTCATCGCCGGACAGGCGGGCGGGCTGATCGTCTACAGCCGTAACCTGTACCTGATCTTTCGCGAACGGCGGCAGCAGCACGGGGCAGCGGCCGGCCATCCGCAGGCGTAACGGAATCTGCTAGAAAGCGAAGAACGAGGCGGCAGGAGGAATACGATGCGGGCCTTTCCGATGTTGCTGATCGCGGTGGCGCTTTACAATGTGGCGGCCTTTGGCGGCCACCTGTTCAACGGTGCCGAGGACATGGGCACCATGCTGGACGCAAGCTACAAGGTCACCATGTTCTCCGGCGCGGTGTGGCCGTTCCGGCTGGGCGATTTTCTGGTGCTGTTCGCCTTTGTCATGCTGTTCATCGAGGTGATTCGCGCCACCCGCACCACCAAGGTGGAAATCTACAACCACGCTTTTTCGACCCTGGTGTTCGTGGCGGCGCTGGTGGAATTTCTGGTGGTGCCGCGGTTCGCCACCTCGGCCTTTTTCTTCATCGTGGTGATGTGCCTGTTCGACATCGTGGCGGGATTCGCGATCTCGGTCGTCGCGGCGCGGCGCGATCTGGGCCTTGGCGCGATGGATGACGGGCACCACCATACCGGTGCAATCTGATAACCTATTTCTGCCTATTCCTGCCGGCCATTCCTGCCGGGAATATGCGCCCTGAATTGGGCCTTGCTATATTTCCATAATTCTGGAATCAATGAATTATGGAAAGCGAATCCGCACTCAAGGGCTTGTCAGCACTGGCGCAGGAGGCACGCCTTTCGGTGTTCCGGCTGTTGGTGAAGGCCGGGCCAGAGGGCATGGCGGCGGGCGAGATTGCACGCCACCTTGCCATTCCCGCCAACACGCTGTCGGCGCAACTGACCGTCCTCTCCAACGCAGACCTGATTCAGGCCCGCCGTGAAGGGCGGTCGATCATTTACGCCGTCCGCTTTGAGACCATGCGCGATCTTCTGATCTTCCTGACTAGGGATTGCTGCGCGGGGCATGCGGAAGTCTGCGCACCATTGGCCGAAATCGCGCTGCGCGGTTGCAGCGCCGGAACAGGAGACAAGGATGAAACGCCTGCACGTTCATGTTGCAGTTGAAAACCTTCAACGCTCGATCGGGTTTTATTCGACGCTGTTCGGCACCGAACCCAATACGGTCAAAACCGATTATGCCAAATGGATGCTGGACGATCCGCGGGTGAATTTTGCGATTTCCACACGCGGGCGGGAACCGGGGCTCGACCACCTTGGCATTCAGGCTGAAACCGATGACGAATTGCGCACACTCGCCGCGCGGCTGAAAGAGGCCGGACACAGCACCTTCGACGAAGAAGCGGCCAATTGCTGTTACGCGCAATCGAACAAAAGCTGGATCAATGACCCGTCGGGGCTGCGCTGGGAAAGTTTCTTCACCTTCGGCGAAGCGACCACCTATGGCGAAGACCCGCAAGTGCCGGCGGCGAACAGCGCCTGCTGTGCCCCAAGCGCCGCCGCGGCGGAGAAAACGACAAGCTGCTGCGGGTAAATCGTTGCAGCACAAAAAAAGGGCGCGCCGTTTTCGGGCGCGCCCTTTGTGCGTTTTGCAGACGGCCTATTTCTTGTTTTCGGCCTTTTTGGCTTCCGGATGTTCGGATTTGTAAAGCTTGTGCGCTTCATCCAGCACATAGGCGCGGATGGCGGCGACATCGTTCTTGTTCAGAATATCCTTGAACGAGGCCATGCCGTTACTCTCCATCGCGCCGTCCAGCACGATGGCATCGTACTGGCCCCAGATTTCCGGCGGGACCGCACGCAGATCCGGCACCTCGCCCGAGGAGAGCAGCAGCACGCCATGACACACCGCGCAGTTGCGATGGAACAGGTTGAAGCCCTTCGTCACCATCGCGCTGTCCAGCTTTTCATCCGGCGGCTTCGGCACGCCACGCGGAATGACAGGCGGCAGGGCCGCGATCTGATGGGTGCCGCCGAGTTTGAAGGCGAAGATGCGTCCTTCATTGGTGCGGTATTTCTGTAGTGCGGTTTCCATGTCGCCGGTCGCGCCCAGCCCGCCGGAACCGCCCCAGCCGGCCGCCACCGCCACATATTGCTGGTCATCGACCGTATAGGTCATTGCAGGCGCGATGATGCCGGTCTTGAGATCTTCCGACCACAGCTTCTTGCCGGTCTTTGCATCGTAGGCTGCGAAGATGCCATCGGACCCGCCGGCGAACAGAAGACCGCCCGCCGTCGTCAGCATGCCGCTGTTCCAGGCGCCGGTCATCGGCACCTGCCAGGCCATTGTCTGCGTCACCGGATTCCAGGCGCGGATATAGCCCTTCACCGGCGGCGGCGGATTGCCCGCCTTGATCGAGGCGAGAATGGCACGCCCCATGGCGGCGAAATCATTGCCGGTGTTCCAGGCGCCCTTCTCATAGGACAGCGGCTTCTGCCCTGTGAACTCAAAGGTGCCGTCGATCACCGGAATATAGACGAGGCCGGTTTCGGGGTTGTAGGCCATCGGCTGCCAGTTGTGGCCGCCGATCGGGCCCGGCATCAGCGTGGTGGGCGACGAGCCGTAACGCGCATCCGGATTTTCGATCGGGCGGCCGGTTTTCGGATCGATCCCCTTGGCCCAGGTCACCGTGGTGTAAGGCTTGGCCGAGATCAGCTTGCCGTTGGTGCGATCCACCACATAGAAGAAGCCGTTCTTCGGCGCGTGCATGATGACCTTGCGCAGCTTGCCGTCGATCTTCAGATCGGCAATCACCAGCGACTGGGTGGCGGTGTAATCCCAGTTCTCCCCCGGCGTTTCCTGATAATACCAGGCGAGATCGCCGGTTGCGGGCTTCAGCGCGACGATGGAGGAGAGATAGAGATTGTCCCCGCCGCCGGGCGAACGCATATGCCGGTTCCATGGCGAGCCATTGCCGGTGCCGAGATAGATCAGATCGGTTTCGGGATCGTAGACGATGGAATCCCACGGCGTGCCGCCGCCGCCAAGCTCCCACCATTTGAATTTCTCACTCGCCTTCCAGGTCGGCAGAGCCTTTTCCAGCGCCTTGGATTCCTGTGGCTTCGACGGATCGCCGGGCACGACATAGAAGCGCCAGGCCAGTTTGCCGGTATCGGCATCGTAAGCGGAGAGATAACCGCGCACGCCATATTCCGCGCCACCATTGCCGATCAGCACCAGACCTTTGACGACGCGCGGCGCGCCGGTGATGGTGTAGGGCTTGCTCTTGTCGATGGTGTTGACCTGCCACAGCGGTTTGCCCGTCTTGGCATCGAGCTTGACGAGGCGGCCGTCGAGCGTGCCGACAAACACCCCGCCCTTCCACAGCGCAACGCCGCGATTGACCACATCGCAACAGGCGTAACGCGCCCACTGGCCCGGCACATGCGGATCATAGGCCCACAACTCCTTGCCGGTCTTGGCATCGAGCGCCCACACCTTGCTCCACGAGCCGGTGACGAACATCACCCCGTCAGAGACCAGTGGCGTCGCTTCAAGCCCGCGCACCGTGTTGGTGCGGAATTCCCAAACCGCGCCCAGCTTGGCCGCGTTGCCGGTGTTGATCGCCGTCAGGGGCGAAAAGCGCTGTTCATGATAATTGCGGCCATAGGAGAGCCAGTCGCCCGGTTTTTCGGCGATGATGTCCTTGCCATCGATATTGGCAGCCTTGGCGAGCTTTGCCGCCATATCGGCCGTGCCGGATTCGGCATTGCCGGAGGGGGCAAGAAACAACAGGCCGGCCGCAAGCGTGGCCGCACCGAATGCGAAAATTCGAGATGTCATGGCGTCTCCCCGTTCACCCGTTCTGTGACGGGTGGAGCGAGGCTAGCGGATGGCCTATCGGGTTGACAATATTTCAGCCTAAACTGGCGACGATTTGCGGGGGGCGGAAATATGCGCGCAATGATCCTGGCGTTGGTGCTCGCACTTGCAGCAGGACCGGCCGCCGCGGCGGGGCCCCAGCAGCCGAGCGAACCTGCTCACCCCAGCGAGCCATGGATGGTGCTGCCGCCCACACCCACCCTGCCGCAGCCGGTGGAATCCGGGCTGGCGCCGGTCAACGGCATCCGCATCTGGTATGCGAGCTTCGGCAAGAGGGTGCCGGGCGAGGCGCCGGTGCTGTTGCTGCATGGCGGGCTTGCCAATGCGAATTACTGGGGCAATCAGGTGCGTGCGCTTGCGCCGCATCACCAGGTGATCGTGATGGACAGCCGCGGCCATGGCCGCACCACCCGCAACACGAAGCCATATGGCTATGACCTGATGGCGAGCGATGTGCTGGCCCTGCTCGACTATCTGAAGGTCGAAAAAGTCGCGCTGGTGGGGTGGAGCGATGGGGCGATCATCGGCCTCGACATCGCGATGAAGCATCCGGAGCGGTTGACGCGGCTGTTCGCCTTCGCCGCCAATTACGACCCCACCGGCGTTGCGGATTCATCGCAGAGCAGGATCGTGAACGCCTATGTCGCGCGGGCGGGCAAGGAATATGAAACGCTATCGGCCACGCCGCGCGAATATCAGAGCTTCGTCACGCAGATCACCCATATGTGGAATTCGCAGCCGCATTGGACAAGGGGCGATTTCGCGAAGATTCATGTGCCGGTCTGGATTGTGGATGGCGACCATGACGAGATGATCACCCCCGACCAGCCGCGCACCATGTTCAACTGGATAAAGGGCGCGCGGCTTTTGATCGAGCCGGGTGTCAGCCATTTCGCCTTCCTGCAGGCGCCGGAACAGTTCAACGCCGATGTGGCGCGTTTTCTGGATGAGGGCCGTGCAGTAAAGACGAAGCGTTAGGCCGCCCAGCCGGTCAGCGGCCGCAGGCCGAGAAAACTGCCCGGCGTGACCCCGGTCGGCTGGCCGTTTTCATGCGTCACGGCGCCGTTGCAGAGAATCCAGCGATAGCCTTCAGTCGGCGTATAGCGCCGCCAATCGCCGCCGGGAAAATCGAACCGTAGATCGTATTTTTCCGTCTTCATCCACAGCGCATCGAAATCATAAACGACGATATCGGCCGCCATACCTTCGAGCAGCGCACCGCGGCCACCCAGACCGGCAATGCGTGCCGGCTGATAGGACAGGCGGTAGTGCATTTCCTCAAGCGAAATGACGCCGGTTTCGCGCACCAGCCAGATCAGCAATTCGGTCGGCCAGTGGCCACCGCTGAAGAAGCGCATATGCGCACCACCATCGGAGGTGCCCGCCAAAGTCTGCGGATGCAGAAGCAGTTCGGCGGTGCGGTGCGGATCGGTGCCGACGGGGCTCGGCGTGCGGAAATCCGCCGCCAGATCCGTGGCAAGGCTGATATCGAACAGCACGTCGATCACGTGTTTGCCTTCTTCGGCGGCGATTTCGCCCAGGCTGCGATTGACGTATTTCTGCAATTCCGGCGCGTCGCCGACGCTGCTGACCGTGATGACCTCCAACGGGCCGGAGCCGAACGACAACACCATCGGGTCATAGCTTGCGCGCATGCGGGCGCGGTGCGCCGGATCGGCAATCAGACACTTCTTTTCGGCCTTGTCATGCAGCCGCGAAATCTGCCGCCATTCCGGGATATGATCATTGATGTTGAATTCCAGCACATTGAATTCCGAGAAGCCGCGCTGGGCGAAGGTTTGCCCATAAATGCGAAGCCCGCGTGCATTCACCGTGCTGAGCCATTCGAGATGGGGACGGTGGAAATCCGGCATCAGATCGGTGGTGACGAAGATGTTGAGCAGGACTGGGCGGCGCGACACCTCCGCGATGCGTTCGATCACATCGGTTTCACGATGATTGCCAAGCTGGGCCAGGACCTGAATGAAGCCCTCGTCCCGTTCGCCCAGCACGCTGGCCAGTTCCACAATATCGTCGCGGTGCATGACATCCGACGGCATGGAGGAGCCGTCGTAATCGGTGTGGGAATTGTCGTTCCCGAGCAAAGAGACGCCGAGCCCGGCGGCACCGGCATCCATCGCCTCGTGAATGAGGCGCTTCATCTCGGCCATCTCGTCCGCCGTCGGGCGGCGCGATTTCGCCGCATCCGTGCCCATGACATAACAGAGCAACGGATTGATGGGCATGAGCATCATCATGTTCACGCCCTTTTTCAGCGCGCGCAGATGGGCCAGCCATTGCGGGAATGTTTCCCACGTCCAGGGCAGCATGGTCTTCATATGCTGATAGGGAACCTGTTCGGTATTCTCCATCATCAGCATATAGCGGTCGCGATCGGCCTCCTTGCAGGGCGCAAAGGCAAAGCCGCAATTGCCGGCGATCACCGTGGTGACACCATTTTCGCCCGAGTTCGAACAATACGGGTCCCAATGAATCTGGGCATCGTAATGGGTGTGAAGATCGACAAAGCCCGGCGCGACGATCAAGCCTTCGGCATCCAGCACGCGCGCCGCATCTGCTGGTGCAATTGTGCCGATCTTAGCGATCACACCATCGCGGATGCCGATATCGGCACGATAGCGGGGAAACCGCGTGCCATCCACGATCCAGCCATTGCGGATGACGACATCGTAACGAGCGGACATGGCAGACCCTTCCTCAACACAGTTTCAAAGCGCGCGGCGGGGCTTGCCCGGCCGCCAGCCTCAATAAGCAAGCTTCAGTTCGACACCGTAGAGACGCGGCGGCGCGTAAACGCCCAGGCGGCCCGTGCCAGCCGAATTCAGCATGCCTTCCAGATAGGCTTCGTCGGTTGCGTTGCGCACATAAGCGCGGATACGCCATTTCTCATCGGCGGAGATATAGGTGACCGAGCCGCCGAGGGTGGTGTAGCCCTTCTGGAAATCGCCCGGTTCGCCGTAAGGCCTGAGCGCATATTTCGTGGTGGCATACAATTCACCGCGAACGAGCAACGCCCCGATGGATAACGGCTGGGTGTACTGCACACCGAGCGAGCCTGACCAATCCGGCGCGCGATTGAGCGGATTGCCGCGCAATTGCGTCACCGGGCCGCCCGTCAGCGGGTCCGCATCGAGGAAATCCTCGTAGCGGGCATGCATGAAGGATGAGGTGGCATTGATCTGCCAGCGATCATCAGGCACCCACAACGCTTCCAGTTCCAGGCCGTAGACGCGCGAACTGTCCGCATTGGCGACATCGAGCGAGGTCAGCACCACCTTTTCGACCTGAAGATCGCTGTAGTCGTAATAATAGGCAGCGCCGTTCAATTGCAGCGTGCCATCGAACAGCACGTTTTTCGAACCAACCTCAAACGCATTCAGCGTTTCCGGTTTGAAGCTGTTACCGCAGGAGCTGAGACCGAAGCCACCACTTTTGTAGCCGCGCGAGTACTGGGCATAGAGATTGGACTGTTCGCTGCGCTGATACTTAATGCCGGCGCGGCCGGTCACGGCAGAACGGTCAAGCGACATCTGGCCACCGCTTCCCGCCATGGTGGGGGAACAGGCGATGATGGCGTCATACGGCGCGGGCAATGTGGTGTGCGTAATGTCGGTATGATCGATCTTCTGGTTTTCCCAGATACCGCGCGCACCGCCATAAACGCTGACGCTTGGCGTCAGATGATAAGTCGCGTCACCGAAGAGGGAGAAACTGCCCTCGTCCTGCTTTGTCAGGTCGTCCAGTTCGGTGATGCCGAAAGCGGCATAGCCGGGCGTATAGGTGAAGAAATCGGTGTTCTGCCGCTGATGCAGATAATAGGCGCCGACGATCCAGTTGTAGGATTCGCCGCTGCCGAGAAGATTGAACTCCTGTGAAATGGTGTTGGATTTTTCCGGCCGCGTCACGGTGAAGATGGGGAGTGCCGTGCCATCACCGTCATAGGTGTTTTCGGTGAAACGGAAATGGACATAGCCCGTGATCGAAACGAGATGGATAGAACCGAAATCAACGTCGAAACGGCCCGAACCGCCCGTAATCTCCCGATCCGAATCGTAATCGCCGTCAGCCGCGATTTTGTAAGGATCGAGCGAATAGGTGCCGGGCGGGAAACCCACCATGGCAGCGGCATCAATCGGCTTGTAGACCGGGCCCGACAGATTTTCCTTGCGGTGAAAGACGCGCAAGCTGAACTTTGCGTTGGCCGTCAGATCGGCATCCAGCGTGAAGCGGCCGCCATAACCGCCGAGCCCATCGACGCGCTTTCCATTGAAGATGTTCTTCACGTAGCCCGCGTGATCGTCCTTTTCCAGATAAAGACGGGCGCGCACGGATTCACTCAACGGGCCGCCGGCATAGGCGCTGACTTCATAGGCATCGAAATTGCCGTAGCTTGCGCTCAGCCCGGCCGAGAAAACATCCGGCGCGGGCGGCGAGATCAGGTTCACCACGCCGCCGACCGCATTGCGGCCATAGAGCGTGCCCTGCGGCCCGCGCAAAAATTCCACCCGGTCGAGATCACGCATCAGCATGCCGGTCGAAGCCGGACGCGAGAGGTAAAGACCATCGATGTGAACGGCGACGGAACCTTCGCCAGCGCCCGTCAGCAGGCCGAAACCGACGCCGCGCGCCGCGATCTGCGGCGATCCGGCCACTTCACCGAAATTCACCCCCGGCACCTGTTGGGCGAGATCACCCATCGTGGCGATGCCACGGACCTGCAGATCGTCTGCGGTGAAGGCGGAAATGCTGGTCGGGATACGCTGCACATTCTCGGACCGCTTCTCGGCGGTGACGATCACTTCCTCGATCCCCGCACTCGCCGCCATGGCGGAACCACCGGCCGCGGCAGCCGCAGCCGCAACACCGGACAGCAAAACGGCAAACGCCGCCCTGTGGGCGTGCGCACGCGATATGGACATCTCTTCCCCTTCCACGGGCCGGAGAGCAGGCAGGCCGCCCCTTGCAGCCGCTATGCATCGTCCCGCATTCAAGAACGATGCTATATCAGACAAATAAACTACGCAATATTCGGATTTACCGCATTATTGCCGATTTTTGCGTTTGTCACTTTTGGGTAACAGCTCCCGGCAGGAGGGCACCAGCTAGGACGGTGACCGTCCCCCGCGTTCCATCCATCCGCACCGTCATGCCGGTGCGCAGCGCCTTGGACCCGATGCGCGTGTTGACGATGCAGGGGACGCCAAGCTCCCGCGCGATGATGGCGGCATGAGAGAGAATGCCGCCGATATCGACGATCATGCCGCCGGCGAGCGACAGGATCGGTGTCCACGCCGGGTCGGTGATGTGGCAAACGATGATCTCCCCCGCTGCAATCGCGGCTGTATCGGCGGGGTCGGTCACGACACGGCACGGCCCGGTGACCACACCCGCACTGACACCAACACCGCTGAGCGTTTCGACATGCTCCTGTTGCAGATCCTGCCGCGCTTGCACGGCGGGCGTACCCTGAAAGGTTTCCGCAACATCGAGCTGCCGATACGCCTGATGAAGGGCGCGGCGATGGGCGACCAATGGCTTCCAATCGGTCTGCGATGGATCGGAAAGTTCATCGAGCGTGAGGAAAAACACATCTTCGGCATCGGCAACGATACCTTCCGCCGCCAGATGATGGCCGAGCCGCCGGGCCGCCGCGCGGCAGACATCGATCGGTTTTCCGAGGCACGCGGCCTTGCTGGTTTCGCGCAACGGCACGATGCGGGCCGCAAGCGCGAAGGCAAAACGGGCGAACGGGCGCAATGCAAACGGCATGCGGGAAAGCAGCGTGCGTTCGGCACCAAGGCGCGTAGACCGCACGGCGGTGGCCGGAGACTGAGACGCGGTTGGGCGGGCCCGCTGTGCCGCAAGCAACCCGGTCAGCGGTGCGGGGTCTTCGCGCCAGGAACGGCTCGACACCTCACCCTCATCGGGGCCGCGGAAGCCATAGGCATCGAGAAACGCCGCAAGCGGCAAAGTGCCATCGGCAACCTGAAAAAGGCGCGCGCTCATTTCCACTTCCTCGACCGCGGGATAGCCGCCCGAAAGCCGGAGCAGAATGTCATGATCGCCATAACGGTGCGCGAGCGCGGCCACCGCGCCCCAGACCGCCGGGCTGAGCATGGTGACGACGCCATGCGACACCGACAGATCAAAGAAGCGACCCGCCGCATGCGAAAGCCAGAACCGTGCCGTTTGCGCATCGGCATCGCTGAGTTCGCCACAGGCCCGGCGCCACCACGCATCAGCCTCCACAGCAATGCGCGCCACTTCGCGCGGCATGGTCATCAGCAACCAGACAAGGCGCGCAATGGCGAACGGATAGCGGCCATAGCGCTTCCGCGTCACAAGGCCTGGGCGTGCACCGCCCAGAAACCCTTCCTCCGTCGCAGCACCGGAGGTACCCGGCGTGCGATCGCCGATCATACGGATGAAATCGACATTCACCGCCGCGCGGCCATAGAAAAAACCACCGGCTTCGCCCGCTATGCCGCGACGCGCCTTCTCTGCATTGGCGGGCAGCACGCCCATCCGGGCGAAGACACGGTAGGGCGCCTCAAGCATGTTGCGCCGCCAGATCGAGGCGCCGAGCGGTGAGGCCACGCCGGGCATGGCTTCGGCATAATTGACGCGGCTCCAATACGCAGTGCCGGGATCATCGTTCAGGACCGAGCGGGCATGAATATCGATGCCGTCGTCCAGAATCCGGATGGCACCGGTGGCGCCGTCGATCGCAATCTCAGCACCATCGGGAATGCGCAACGTGCCATCGCCGGTGTTGAGCACGGCGGGGATGCCCATTTCGCGCGCGATGATGGCGCCATGCGAGAGGGCGCCGCCAATATCCGTCACCACCCCGCCGGCGAGCGCCATCAAAGGCGCCCAATTGGGATCGGTGATGCGGCAGACCAGAATATCGCCGCGCGCAAAATTCCCGGCATGAAAGGGATCGTGCACGACGCGGGCGCGGCCGCGCGCGCATCCGGCAGAGCCCGGCATCCCCTGCAACGGCCCCGCGCCCGCCTTCCGGGTCGCACTATCGTGACTGTGGCGTGGCAGGATTTCGGGTTCGCCCGTGAAGGCCACCGGAAGATCAAAACTGTCCCGCCAGGCATGAAGCGCCTTGCGATAAGCGGCGATGGCATCCAGATCGCGCGTGCCCGGATGCAGCAATTCTTCCACCGTCAGGTGAAACGCATCTTCGGCATGTTCAAGACGGCCGCCCCGCACAAACGCATTGCCGATGGCGAAAGCGCCGGCGCGCCCGATATCGAGCGCCTGCACCCAGCCGCCGCGCCCAACCTCGCGCAAAACCGCCATGCGATCACAGGCCCGTAGCAGCCAGCGCGCCAATGGCCGCCTGAACCACGCAACATGCGACAACAACGCATCCGATGACGCCAAACGCCGGGCGCGGGCAGCCTCCTGTACCGCGCCGGGGCGGGGGCCGCCGCGATAGAGGCGCACCAGATCGTCCAGCATATCGGGCTTGTGGCGCAGCGACGGCTTGGCGCAATCCGCGGAATCGATTCCAAAATGCCCGAATTCTGCAATCACCTGTTCGCGGCTGCATCGTCCGTTGGCGAGAGCCCAGACGGCATCGGCAAAACGTGTTTCCGGCAGGCCCGCCGCCGACGCCGCAAGCAACAGCGAACGCTTTTCCGGCGGCAGCATGGCCTGCAGCGCGCCGGACAAAGCCTGTTGCACAAAGGCGGCGAGACCCATCCGGGTCTGTATCCCCGGCAGGCGTTCGATCAGTTCGGCGATGGCGGCGCGGCCCGCCACATCCCCCTCCGCTTCGATGCGGGCGATCCAGTGGCGATGCCAATCCGCAATCCCCGCCGCATCGCGCAGCAAGGCACGGCGGCACGACAGCATCGCAACCGGCATTTTCAGCAACACAGCGAATGTGCGCTTGCGCGTGTGATCCTTCCCCGGTTGCGAGGCCCGCGCGCCCAGAATCTGTTCTTCAAACGAGTTGGCCGCATCGCCCGGAAGGCGGCCAATGATCGCGCGCATCGCATCGACGTTAGCGGCCTGCCGCCCATGCCAGGCAGATGTGAATTGCAGGGACTCGTCCGCCAGTTCGGCCCGCCGCAGCAGGCCCATAGCAAAAAAGATATTCCGTCCGGCGCGGCTGGCCGTCTGCCGCCAGATGTCCCAGGTCAGGGTGGACATGACGCCGGGAAACTGCTCCGCCGCATTGACGCGCGACCAGCGCAGCGCCGGATCGGACGTGGCGACATGAAGAATGTCTTTGACAACTATTCCCATCGCATCAGCCCGCCCGCGTGATGGCACGTGCCTGCAACAGGAACGGGCGGCCATCCGCCTTCGCCCATTCGATATCCTGATGCGGGCCGAACACGCGCTCGCAATCATCGGCCAGACGGTCAAGGGCGGCGATGTCTGTTTCATCGAGGCAGAACATTTTCGCGGCGGCGGCATCCAGTTGCCGCTCCGAAACACCGCCACCGGGCAGCGGATGAAGCGACAGCGGCTTGTCCCCCGCATCGGCCTGAAGAACCCGGCCACCGCGGGCAAAACGGAAACGGTCTGGTGTGACACGGCTGGCCACCACCGCCTCTCCCAGGCCCCAGGCCGCTTCGACCACGCGTTCGTCCGCACCGCTGACGGGGTTGCGCGTGAACATCACGCCCGCGCAGACGGGATCGAGCAGGCGTTGCACCGCGACACCGACACGCGCCTCGCCATGATCGCCCGCCGCCTTGCGATAGGCGCGTGCCGATTGCGAGGCACCGGATTTCACGACCCGCAACACCGCCGCAACAAGCGCATGGGCGCCACGCACGCCAAGAATGGTTTCATGCTGACCGGCAAAACTGGCTTCGGCGGAATCCTCCCCGATGGCGGAGGAGCGCACGGCGAAGAGGCCGTTGCCCAGCCCGGCCCCGAAATCGAGCAGGCGCCGGATGGCCGCGATATCGCCGCGGGCGACATCATGCGCGAAATCCGCCGGCAGGGCCCAGCCATCCGGCACCGGCAGATGCGCGCGCAACATGGCGCCGAGATTGACGGATTTGCCGCCATAGATCGCTTCGGTCCGCGCGCACGAAAGCGGGACGGGGCCCGCGTCCGCAGCAGCGTCCACCGGGTGCAACAGGCTCTGAATGGCTCACACTCCCCGGCGCGGACGGATCCAGTCCAGATCGAGAGGCGGGCGCCGCGAAAGCCCCATGGCATGATTGGCCAACAGCAGATTGGTGACCGGCTTTTCGCCGCCGAGCCCGTTCACATTGATGTTGAAATCGCAGAAGCCTTCATGCCCGTTCCAGCGCGCGATCGACAGCGCCTCGACACCGGCAGGCGTGGAACCCGGCCCGCCATCGGGCAGATGGCTTGAGGTGATGACACCGTCAATGGTTTCCGCCTCGATCCGCAAACGCTCCCCGTTTTCCAGCACGACATCGGTCCAGCCGCCAATGGTGGAAACGCCATCGGCCAGCACCATGGCGACGGTGTTGATGTCCTTCACCGTTTCCGGCTTGCCGTCGCGCACCAGCCAATAACCTTTGAAATAGGCGCCATTGTCGAATTGTACCGTGCTGAGGGAAAAAGACAGCGCAGGCCCGACGGTGCCGGCGATCCAACGGTTGTTGCGGATCACAATGTGTTCGCGTGGCCCCCAGGAATGATCGCGATGGCCAAAGCCGTTCTCGACATGAATCACCCGGTCGCCGATGCGGACACGCCCCTCAACCCGGCCGGAGCTTTCCGGATGGTTGGCGGCCAGCTTGCTGATATCGCCCACCATCCGCCAGTTCTGTGACGGGAAATAGTCGTACAGCCTGAGATCGACCTCGCAATCCGGATCGCTGCCCACGAAGCGCACATAATCGCCGTTCGGAATGGAATAGGTCATCGGGCCGGCACTGGCCGTCTCAGCCGTGCGGTTTTCCGGCTTGAGCGGCAGATCCAGAAGGTGGCGGCGGAAACGGGTGCCATCCGGCAGCGCCATGCCCCAGTGCATCTGGGCGCGGCCTTCATTCACATAGGCGCCGACACGCAGGAAACCGACCAGATTGGTGGCCGGATCGCGAAAGGCCAGAACCCAGGATTCCTGCCAGTTGGGATGATCGTCTGGCGGATGCGGCAGATCGACGTCAGAATAAAGCCCCACGGAATCCCCCCCTTTTCGCGGCCCGCCCAGCCGCCCCGGCCGGATGTTCTGCGACCGCTTATTGCCGATCCATATATACGCATAAAACTTATTATTGTAAATATCACTGAATGATGCAGATTATAAATCTGAATTATATACGCATAATTCCAATCGCCCGAATTGGGCACACCCCTGCTGCGAAGTTATAGTCGGCCATGCGCCCTGATTCCCGCCCGCTCGACGCCCTCGACAATGCCATCATTGCCGAGCTGCGCGCCGATGGCCGCGTGCCGAACAAGGCGCTGGCCGAACGGTACAATGTCTCGGAAGCGACGATTTCCGCCCGCATTCACGCGCTGGCGGACAGCAATGTGGTGCGTGTGATCGCGCAGCGCGATGTCCGCGCACTGGGTTATGACTTCATGGGTTTTGCCAACATCTTCGTGGCGGGGCGGCCGCTTCTCGACGTGGCCCGCGAGATCGCCGAGATCGAGGAGGTGGCCAGCCTGTCGCGCGTGATGGGCGACCCGCCCTTGATCGCGCAGGTCAACGGGCGAGACCGGCACCATTTTCTGCATGTGATTGAAAAACAGATTTCGAGCATCGCGGGAATCACGCATGTGAGCACGCATCTGACGCTCGAAATCGTCCGTTTCAACATCGATCTGGGGACGCTGGAATCGGAATGATCGAGACCGACGAAACCGACGAAGCGATTATCCGGCTGTTGCAGACGGATGGCCGGATGAGCAACCGGGAAGTCGCCCGCCAGTTGAACCTGTCCGAAGGCACCGTGCGCCAGCGGCTGAAGCGCCTGCAGGAGACCAAGGCCATCCGGCTGGGGGCGGTGGTGGATGCCGCACGCATCGGGCTGACATTCAGCTGCTATCTGCAGATTATCGTGGCGGCACCCAAGCTGCGCAAGGCGGCGGAAGCCATTGCCAGGCTGGAAAGCGCGGCATTCGTCGGCATCACGCTGGGCGAACACAATCTGATCGCGATGGTCAACAGCCACAACCGTGACGATCTGGCCGACATCATCCAGAACCGGATCACCCCGATAGACGGGGTTCTGCATGTCGATGCGTTCGAGCTGATCTCGGCCTACAAACACCGCTACGATCTCGCGCGTATCCGCTGAAAGCACGCATCATCTGGTGCCGTCAGTCTTCAAACCCGACGAAAACCGCCGCCTCGTCGACCGGTTTGCGATTTGAAACGACGGCGTTCGCCGGAAACGCATCGTCGGGATATCCCATGGCAATGCAGATCATGATCACCTGATCGTCCGGAATGCCGGCATGTTCGCGGACCACCGGCGACTGCATGATGCCCTGACTGTTGATGACGCACCCGATCCCGCGCGCCCAGGCCGCGTTGACCAGCGCATTCGCAACGGCGCCGCAATCAAAGGGGCCGGCATCGCCGCCATGTATGGACCGGTCATAGGTGATGACGATGGAGACCGGCGCATCGAACTGGCGAAACCCGCGAAGCACCCAATCCTTTCGCTTTTCCAGGTCGTGCCGCGCGATACCCATGGCGCCGAAAAGCTGTTTTGCGACGTCTATCTGCCGGGCCCGGTGTTCCCCGGCATATTCACCATGACCGCGAATCTCGCGGGACGGCGGCACACCGGCCAGATTGCGTTCGGTATTACCATCCCGGATACGATCGAGCGGCGCGCCGGAAACGACATAGAAATGCCAGGGCTGGGTGTTAAACGCCGAAGGTGCCCGCATTGCGATTTCCAGAATCTCGCGGATAACCGCTTTCGGGATCGCATCCGGCAGGAAACCGCGGGTGCTGCGCCGCCCCACGACCACTTCGTCATAAGTCAAATTCTGATCCTGCCCTTGTGCCATCCCGCTCTCCTCCCCCACACTCATCTTCCCCCGCAGGCGAACCATCGCGTCTTCGCCACCACTGATCTACATAAAAGATGACGCCCCGATGCAAGGCCATCTTGCAACGGAGACACTCTGCCGGGTGCAAGCACAACCGGCCAAACTACCATTCTTGCTATTCCCGGCCCCAAAAATGCCGCGTCCCCCTGCGTGTATCAGCGGTGCACGGCATTCCTCTTGGGGAGGACCTGGATGGAGGACGGGAAAAAGGCGGGTAAAGCGGATGGGGACGTGGTACAGCTGGGTGGACTCGAACCACCGACCTTCGGAGCCACAATCCGACGCTCTAACCAACTGAGCTACAGCTGCACATCCAAGCCCGCTATCCTTGAAACAGCCGCCAGCGAAAACAGCCGTCCAAGCGGGCCGGACCCTATGAGGCCCAACCCCCAAATGCAAGCCGGCCAAATACAGGGCGGGGCATCATGACAGGGACTGTATTATCATTGCCTGCAGCCAGCCCACGCCATCGCATGACTCCACTTTTCCGAAACCTGCTGATCGCCGCCGCGGCCGTGCTGATTCTGGTGCTGGCAGCGCCGTTCCTAGTTCCCGCGTCGGCCTGGCGGGGACAGGTGGAGGCGGAATTGAGCCGTGCCATGGGGCGGCCGGTGACCATTGCAGGGCCGATGAGCCTGACCCTGTTGCCTGAGCCGGGAATCCAGGCCGAAGACGTGCGGCTGGCCACCCGGAAGGGCGCAGTCGGACCGCCGCTGGCCGAGATCGGTAATCTGCACATCACCGCCCAGTTCTGGCCGCTGTTCACCGGGCGGATCGCGCTTTCCAATGTGGCGATGGAGCGGCCGGTGATTCACCTGAGGGTGGACCGCGACGGCAAACCCAACTGGCAACTGGAAGGCGCGCGCAATCACGCGGGCGATTCCGCCTTCGGCTGGATGCGGACATCGGTCGCGCAAGTGAAGATCGAAGATGGCCGGGTCTATTATGACAACGCCCATTGGCAGACCCACGCCGCAATCGAGGACGTGGATGCGACGCTTGTCTGGCTCGGCCGCGCGCTGACGCTGGACGGCACGCTGCGCCAGGGGGCGGAGCATATCGCCTTCGACGTGCGGCTTCCCGCACCGGGCGCGCTTCTGGTGGGGAAATCGACGCCGGTCGATCTCTCCATCACATCCGATCTGCTGCAGGCGAGTTTCAAGGGCGCGATGATGCTGAACGGCCCGGCGGTGGGGCGGCTGAAACTGAACACGCCGTCCTTGCGGCGGCTGGCGGCGTGGCGCGGACACAGGCTGCCGCCGGGCGGCGGACTGGAGCCATTGTCGATCGAAGCGCAACTGCATTTCGACGGCTGGATGATCGCGCTGTCGAAACTGACCATGGCGCTGGATGAATCGACCCTGCAGGGCGACATGGTGATCGACGCCCACGAGGCGGTGCCGGTGATCCACGGCCGGCTGACACTCGACCACGCCGTGCTCGACCCCTATGTCACGCCGCCGGGCGCGAAGGCACGGCCCGCCCACGACGGCTGGAACACCGTGCCGGTGAACCTTTCGCTGCTCAAACTGTTCGCGGCGGATCTGCATGTGGAATCCGGGCCGCTGTCGTTCGAAGGCGTGACCATCGACAAGGCGGCCTTCGATGCCACGCTGAAAGATTCGGTGCTGAATGTGCGTTTCCCCGCCCTGTCGCTTTATGGCGGGCGCGGCACGGCGGAACTGCGTATCGACACAAACGGAAAGGTTCCCGCCTATCGCGGCCGCGTGGCACTTTCGGGCGTGGCGGCCAAACCGTTCCTGCGCGATGCGCTGGATGCCGGCGGACTGGACGGCACCATGACGCTGAATTTCGAATCCAGCACCGCCGGTGCCAGCCGGGCGCAAACCATGGCCGCCATTTCCGGGCGCGGTACCGTCCTGCTGCGCAACGGCCGGGTGACCGGCAGCGATCTGGAAGCGATGGGGCGGATGATCCATTTCGGCCCGGCAGCGCCCGCGAACTGGTCCGCCGCCATCACACCGTTCGACACCATGGGGGCATCGTTTTCGATTGCACGCGGCGTGCTGACCACGGACGATCTGCAGTTGTCGAGCGGCGTGACCGAGATCAAGGGCGAAGGGCATATCGGCCTTGGCACACGGACCATCGACCTTGGCATCCGTTCGCGCACGCGGCTCGTCATGGATGAACGGCCCCGCAACGACATCGCCGATTTTGCCCAGCCCTATCGCATCGGCGGGCCGTGGAGCAGCCTTCGTTATACCCCCGAACCACGGACGCATGACGCAAAACCCGGCCCATGAACTGGCGCGTTTTCATGTTGGCGGGGCTTGTGATTTTTCTTTCGGCTGCCGCCTTGCTGTGGTGGATGAGCCAGCCGCCGCCCGTTCTTAATGTGGCGACATGGGCAGGGCCTTACGGCCGCGCCCAGGCCAACGCGATGTTCCGCCCCTATATGGAAACGCATCGGGCAACGGTGCGCATTGCCGATCATGACGGCGGGCTGGGTGCGCTGAAACGCCAGGTCGAGAGCGGGCATTATGCCTGGAATGTGGTGGACCTTGAGCTGCCCGATGCGGTGGCGGCATGCGATAGCGGCCTTCTGGAAAAATTCGATCCAGCGATTCTGGCAGAGAGTCCCCAGGGAAAACCGGCCAAAGAGGATTTCGTGCCAGGCGCCATCGGCCCCTGCTGGATCGGAAGCATCGTCTACAGCCAGATCATCGCCTATCGGGCTGACCGTTTCGGCGAACCGAAGCCCGCCACGCTTGCGGATTTCTTCGATACCGCACGCTTTCCGGGGCCGCGCGGCCTGTCGCGCAGAGCCGCGAAATTCAATCTGGAACTGGCGCTTCTGGCCGACGGCGTGGCGCCGGATGCGGTCTACCGCACATTGCAAACGCCGCAAGGCGTCGCGCGCGCGTTCGCGAAACTGGACACGATCCGCGGTGCGATCGTGTGGTGGAATAGCCCCGCCGAACCCCGCAACCTGCTGCAAAGCGGCCAGGTGCGCATGACCACCATGTTGAACGGCACCGTCTTCGACGCCGCGATGGCGGGAGATCAGATCGCCCCCATCTGGGACCGGCAGCTTTATGAATTCGATGTCTTCGCGATCCCGAAAGGCAGTCCGCGTCAGGCAATGGCGAAGGACTTCATTCGCTTTGCGACCGGGGCGCCGCAACTCGCCCGAATGGCGGCGTGGGTTCCTTATGGGCCGGCACGCCGTTCGGCCCTTCCACTGGTGGGTGAAAACCCGGATCTGAAAATCGCCATGCGGCCCTATCTGCCGACGGCGCCGGAAAACTTCAAAACCGCCTTCCGCATCGACGACGCGTGGTGGCACGCGAATGCGGCCCGGATCGCACCGCTCTGGCAGGCCTGGTGCGACAAGGAAGACACCGCCCACAAACCCTGAACCGGAGATTGCCGCATTCTGGGCCGCAGCTTGCACGAATCATGAAGGATACGGCGGGAGACAAGCCCCCTCCGGCACGGCGGGTGCCATAAGGTTCATGGCTGGAAGTTACCGCCACGCGCGCTTTTAAGAAATGTTCGTATAGAAATATCGTATCCGGCGCACAGCGCATTGACTTGGGTCCGGCGCTCGTGAAGGTTGTTTCAAGTCCCGAGCGGGGACAGGGTGGGGCTACCGGGCATCGATGCTGTCTTACGCCATCAAGCGTGTGCTGGGCGCGATTCCCACCATATTCATCATCATCACACTGGCCTTTTTCATGATGCGGCTGGCGCCGGGCGGCCCGTTCGACAGTCAGCGCGCCCTGCCGCCCGAGATCGAGCACAACATCGAGAAGGCCTACAACCTCGACAAGCCGCTTTACGTGCAATACGGGCTCTACCTGGAACGGCTGGCCCATTTCGACCTTGGCCCGTCGTTCAAGAACCGGGATTTCACGGTCAACGAATTGCTGGCCGAAGGCGTGCCGGTCAGCGCGAAGCTTGGCCTGAGCGCCATGGTGCTGGCGATTTTCTTCGGTGTGTTGCTGGGCGTTCTCGCCGCACTTTACCAGAACCGCGCGGCCGATTACGGCGTGATGACGATTGCGATGATCGGCATCACCATACCCACCTTCGTGACCGCGCCGATCCTGACCATGATCTTCGGAGTCTACGGCCTGAACCTGTTCGGCTATGACGTAACCCTGCCGGTTGCGGGCTGGAACAACGGCGCCTTCCAGAACATGATCCTGCCGGTCTTCGTGCTGGCGCTGCCGCAGATCGCGATTGTCGCGCGGCTGGTGCGCGGCAACATGGTGGAAGTGCTGCATTCCAACTATGTCCGCACCGCGCGCGCCAAGGGCCTGCCCGGCCATATGGTCGTCATCCGCCATGCGCTGCGCGCGGGATTGCTGCCGCTGGTCAGCTATCTCGGGCCCGCGATTGCCGCCCTTCTGACCGGATCGCTAATCGTGGAGACGATTTTCGGCCTGCCGGGAATCGGGCGCTACTTCGTCAATGGCGCGCTGAACCGCGACTACACCCTGGTTCTGGGGGTGGTGATTGTCTACGCGGTGCTGATTGTCGTGCTGAACCTGATCGCCGACCTGCTTTATGCCGTGCTGGACCCGCGGGTGAGGTACGATTGATGATCGCGACCGGATCCACCGCCAACACACAGGCCATGATCGAGGCGCAGACCGTGCGCGGCCGCAGCCTGTGGGTAGACGCAAGGCGGCGGCTGTTCCAGAACAAGGCGGCGCTGGCCAGCATCGTGATCCTGACCGTCATCGCATTGATGGCGATATTCGCGCCCGCGCTTTCGCAATATCCCTTCGATGCTATCGATTACAGCGTGGTGTCGTGTGCGCCCAATTGGTGGCCCGACCCCGACGTGCTGTGCCATGCCGGCGGCACGCACTGGTTCGGCACCGACCCCGTGGGGCGCGACCTGTTCGTGCGCACGCTTTATGGCGCGCGGGTATCGCTGGCCGTGGGGCTGGTGGCAACATTCGTCAGCCTGGTGATCGGGGTGATTTATGGCGCCACCGCGGGCTTCATCGGCGGGACGACCGACAACCTGATGATGCGGGTGGTGGATGTGCTCTACTCCCTGCCCTTCATCTTTTTCGTCATCATCCTGATGGTGATATTCAACCGCAATTTCATCCTTCTGTTTGTCGCCATCGGCGCGGTGGAATGGCTGACCATGGCGCGGATCGTGCGCGGGCAGACGCTTTCCATCAAACAGAAGGAATTCATCGAGGCCGCACACGCCGCCGGTGTCAGCCGTTTCGGCATCATCACCCGCCACATCATTCCGAACGTGATCGGGCCGGTGATCATCTATGTCACGCTGACCATCCCCTCCGTCATTCTGGCGGAGAGCTTTCTCTCCTTCCTCGGTCTTGGCATTCGCGAGCCGCTGACAAGCTGGGGCGTACTGATCTCCGAAGGGGCGAACCAGATGGTGACCGCCCCGTGGATGCTGATCTTTCCGGCCCTGTTCATGGCGGTGACGCTGTTCTGCTTCAACTTCATCGGCGACGGGCTTCGCGACGCGCTGGACCCGAAGGACCGCTGAAATGGCCGCGCCCGTTCCGCCAACGCCGATTTTGGAAGTCTCCGACCTCAATGTGCGGTTTTCCACCCATGACGGCGAAGTTCATGCGGTGAAGGGCGCGAGCTTCTCCATCGCCGAAGGGCAGTGCCTGGGGGTGGTGGGCGAATCCGGCTCCGGCAAGAGCCAGATGTTCCTGGCGGCGGCGGGATTGCTGTCCGGCAATGGCAGGGCCGCAGGCAGCGTGAAATATCGCGGCCGGGAAATTCTCAACGCGCCGGAAAAGGCGATCAACGAATTGCGCGGTGCCAAGATCACCATGATCTTTCAGGACCCGCTGACCTCGCTCACCCCGCACCTGACCATCGGCGCGCAACTGATCGAACCCTTGCGCCTGCACCGCCGCCTGCCGCGCGACGAGGCCGAACGCCGTGCTATCGAAGTACTCGAATTGGTGCGCATTCCCGAAAGCCGCCAGCGGCTGAAGCAATATCCCCATGAACTGTCCGGCGGCATGCGCCAGCGCGTGATGATCGCGATGGCGACGATCTGCGGCCCCGATCTTCTGATTGCCGACGAGCCCACCACCGCGCTGGACGTCACGGTACAGGCGCAGATTCTGGAAATCATGCGCGACCTGAAGAACGAGCTGAAAACCGCGATCGTTCTGATTTCGCACGATATGGGTGTGATCGCAGGACTTGCGGACCAGGTACAGGTGATGCGCCGCGGCGCCATCGTGGAATCCGGCCCGGTCGATAACATCTTTTACAAACCGCAAAACGATTATACGCGGATGCTGATCGATGCGATGCCGCGCATCGATGTGCCCGACCGCCGCGGCCACGCGAAGCTTGTGCCGCCACCCGCGGCCGATGGCGGCAAGCCGCTTCTGGATGTGAAGGACCTCAAGGTTCATTTTCCGGTGCGCCACGGCGCAAGTTTTTTCGGCCGCACCAAGCCGTTGCGCGCGGTGGATGGCGTCGACTTCAGCTTGCGCGCGGGCGAGACCCTGGGCGTGGTCGGGGAATCCGGCTGCGGAAAATCCACGCTGGCGCGCGCGGTGCTGAAGCTGCTGCCGCAAAGCCAGGGCGCGGTTTACTGGGGCGGGCGCGATCTTGGGCCGCTGCGCGACAACGATGTGCGCCAGTTGCGCAAGGAATTCCAGATCGTGTTCCAGGACCCGCTGGCAAGCCTGGACCCGCGCATGCCGATCGGCGCCTCCATCGCCGAGCCGTTGCGCACATTGAAGCCGGAGCTTTCACGCAAAGAGGTGCGCGCAGCGGTGCTGGAGATGATGGCGCGCGTAGGGCTGGAGCCCGGCTGGATCAACCGCTATCCGCACGAATTTTCCGGCGGGCAGAACCAGCGCGTGGGCATTGCGCGCGCGATGATCGTGAAACCGAAGCTCGTCATCTGCGACGAGGCGGTGAGCGCACTGGACGTTTCCATTCAGGCACAGATCATCGACCTGATCGTCGATCTGCAGGCAGAATTCGGCATGTCGCTGATCTTCATCAGCCACGATCTGTCGGTGGTGCGCCAGATCTCACACCGGGTGATGGTGCTTTATCTCGGCCGCGTGGTGGAACTGGCCGACCGCGAGACGATTTATGAAGACCCACGCCACCCTTATACCCGCGCGCTGATCGCGGCAGTGCCGATCCCGGATCCCAAAATCGAACGCACGAAACCGCGCGTGATGCTGGCGGGCGACCTGCCCTCGCCGCTCGACACCCGCGCGCAGCTCGCGTTCCTGAAGTCGAAACTGATCGACGATCCGCAAGCCGAGCAGTATCGCCCGAAGCTGATCGAGGTGGCACCCGGCCATTTCGTGGCCGAGCACGATGCGGCCTGAGTGGCAGACGTTATTTCGGCGGACGTTATTTCAGCCGTTCCACCTTGTAGGTTTTATTGCTGTCGTTCAGCTTCAGCGTGTAACTGCCGAAAATCGCGCGGCTGATCGTGACGGTGTTGTCCGTCGCGGTGCGGCGGAAGCGCGCCTCGCCCGAATCGCCCTGAAGCTGGCGCCAGACCTGGCCATTGTCGAGAAAGACGATGAATTTTCCGAACGGCGTCTTGGCGTATTCGCTGAGCTTGGCCGTGATGCTGTCCAGCCGCGGCGGCGGGGCGGGCGCCGCCGTTTCGGCCGGTTTGGCCGCTTCCGGCACCCGTTCGCCGCCAAACTGCGCCGGCGTCGATTGCGGCGCTTCGCCACCGCCGAACAGGCTGTCCAGACTGAAGCCGAACCAGGATTTCTGCTGTTCCAGCGACGGCGCGCCGGAAAACCGGGCCGGTGCGGTGGCCAGGGCGGCCCTCAACTGGGGGGCAAGCCCATCATAGCAGGAAAGCCGCGCCGATGATTCGGCGATGGCCGCACATTTGCCCAAAGCCTGCAGCACATCGTCACGCGGGCCGGCAGAAGCGGCCGCCGGCCCAAGGAAAACGCCCAGTGACAAAGCCAGCAGAAAGGTCCGGTTCATCAGGTGTTCATCCCCTTTTGCAATGCGGCTTGAAAGGCCGGGCGGAACCCGTTTCTAAGGTCCCCGGCGCGCACGAATATGATATGGCTTGGCGGAGCCCGCGGGGCAAGCAGAGCGCGAAAATTCACCGGCCCGGCAGCCCGGAAACCTTCTGCCCGCAGCGGAAGCCAGAGAGATGACACGAATGAATGAACGGCGACTGAAATGGACACGGCGCGGCCTGATCGGTGCGGGCGCCCTGACAATCGCCGGGACATCCGTTTTCGCCTTTCGCCGCGCGGCCAAAACCGAGGCGAAGCCGGCGCCCGCGGACAGCAAGACGCTGCATCGCGGCAACGCGGCCGAGCCTGAGACACTGGACCCGCATCGGGCCACCACACCTTACGAAGCCAACATCATCGGCGACATGTTCATCGGCCTGATGACGGAGAACGCGGCCGGCGATGCTGTGCAGGGCGCGGCGCGAAACTTTGTGCAGAACGCGGACGGCACCCGCTACACCTTCACCTTGCGCGATCACAAATGGTCGGACGGCACGCCGGTGAGCGCGGACGATTTCGTCTATTCCTTCCGCCGCGCGCTATCGCCAAAAACGGGCTCGCAATATGCGAGCATCCTCTACCCCGTGAAAAACGCGAAGGCCGTGCATGGGGGCGAAATGGCGGTGGAGAAACTCGGCATTCACGCCCGCGGGCCACGGGTGGTGCGGATCGATTTCGAATATCAGGTGCCATACCTGCGTTACCTGCTGACGCATTTCGTCAGCTTCGCGGTGCCGCGCCACATCGTGGAGAAGTATGGCGATGCGTGGACGGCGCCCGCAAACATCGCCACCAACGGGGCTTACACGCTGAAGGCCTGGGTGCCGAACAGCCAGGTGGAGCTGATCAAAAATCCGCATTTCTATGAAGCGGAAAAGGTCGCGATCGAGCGGGTGCTGTATCATCCCGTCCCCGATTTCGCCACCGCGCTGAAACGCTTCCGCGCCGGCGAACTGGACATCAACAACAGCGTGCCGTCGCAGGAGATCGCCTGGCTGAGGGTGAACATGCCGGAAGCCCTTCACCTCGCCCCCTTCATCCTGACCCAATATGCGCTGTTCAATTTCACCCGCAAACCGTTTGACGATGTGCGCGTCCGCACCGCGCTGTCGATGGCGGTCGATCGCGACATCATCGCGCGCCGCGTGATGCACGCGGGCGAACGGCCGGCTTACGCATTGGTGCCGCCGCATATGCCGGGATACCCGGCGCGCGCGCAGATCAAATTCCGCAACATGGCAATGGCCGAACGCATTGCAAAAGCCAGGGCGCTTCTGGCCGAGGCGGGCTTCGGCCCCGGAAAACCCCTGAAATTCGAATTTTCCTTCCCGGCGCAGACGGATGCGAAGCTGGTTGCCGCCGCCCTTCAGGCGATGTGGGAAAATATCGGCGCGGAGGCCAAGCTTCTCGCCGCCGAAGACAGCGCGCACTACACGCGATTGCGCAAACAGGATTTCAGCGTCGCCTGGGCAGGATGGGTCGCCGATTACCGCGATGCGCGGAACTATCTCCACATCTGTGAAACGTCATCGCACGATGTGAACTATGGCCGCTATTCGAACCCGCGCTTTGACAACCTGATCGCGCAATCCGACCGGGCGCGCGAAACCATGCAGCGCGCCATTCTTCTGGAGCAGGCGGAACAGGTGATGCTGGACGATGTGGCGGTGGCACCCGTCTATTTCGGCGCGTCGCGCGGGCTGGTGGCGAAAAGCGTCAAAGGCTGGATCGACAACCCCGCCGACATCAATCGCACACGCTATCTCTCACTCGCGCGCGACGGCGCGCTTTCCTGACCGGGTACAAGGAGACACGATCCATGCGGGGTTTGCGGATTCTTGCGCTGATGGTGGTTGCCATCGCCGTCGCGGCCTGTTCGCAGGCCGAAACCAACGCGCCGATGACATTGAACCGCGGCAACGGGGCGGAGTTGAAAAGCCTGGACCCGCATTACATCGACATGACATCGGAAGCCAATGTGCTGGGTGATATTCTGGTCGGCCTTGCCACCGAAAATGCGGCCGGCGATCCCATTCCCGGCGCGGCAACAAGCTGGGACGTTTCGCCCGACGGCCTGACCTGGACCTTTCACATCCGCGATCATCAGTGGTCGGACGGCGTGCCGGTGACCGCGCATGATTTCGTTTATGCCTATCGCCGCCTTCTGGAGCCGCAGCGCGCCGCGCCCTATGCCTACAACATCTGGGTGATCAAGAACGCGAAGGCCATCAACCAGGGCAAGATGCCGGGCACCGCGCTGGGCGCGGAAGCGCCCGACGACAAGACGCTGGTGCTGCATCTGGAGCACCCGGCGCCCTATCTGCCGCAATTGCTGATGCATCAGACGATGTTCCCGGTGCCGCGGCACGCGGTGGAGAAATTCGGCGATGCCTGGTCCCAGCCCAGGAACTATGTCGCGAACGGCCCCTACATTCCAAAGACATGGGTTCCGAACGACCATCTGACGCTGGTGAAGAACCCGCGGTTTTACGATGCGAAAGACGTGCGCATCGAAGTGGTGAATTACTACCCCACCGTGGACAGCCAGGCCGCGCTGAAACAGATGCGGGCGGGAGAGCTGGACATCCAGAACCCGCTGCCGGCCACCGAGATCATCTGGCTGCGCAAGCACATGCCGCACACCCTGCAGATGGCGGACTATCTGGGCGTGACCTATATGCTGGTCAATTTCAAACGGCCGCCATTCAACGATCCGCGAATGCGCGAGGCGCTGAGCCTTGCCTTCGACCGCGAAGCGATGACAGGCAAGGTGATGCGGCTGGGCGAACGGCCGGCCTATGCCTTTGTGCCGCCGGGGATCGCGAATTATCCGGGCACGGCACACCTCTCCTTCCGCGATATGCCTTACGAGGCGCGGATCAAGAAGGCGCGCGCCCTGATGGCCGAGATGGGATATGGACCGAACAAGCATTTCCACACCACCTACCGGGCGACAACGAGCCCCGATGGCGGCCGCACGGCAGCCGCGCTGCAGGCGATGTTGCGCGCGATCTATGTCGATATCGACATCGTGCGCACCGATTCCCCGATGCTTTATCGCAGCTTGCAGGTGCATGATTTCGACACTTCGTTCGCGGCCTGGATCGCCGATTTCAACGATGCGTCGAATTTCCTCGACCTGCTGGTGACCGGCAGCGGGAATAATTACGGCCGCTACAGCAACCCGGCCTTCGACGACCTGATCCATCAGGCGCAGAACGAGCGCGACGCCGCCAAGCGGGGCGCATTGCTGAACCAGGCCGAGCAACTGGCCCTGAACGATAACGCGATCATTCCGGTCCTGTTCATGAAGACGCGCGATCTGGTTCAACCTTATGTCCGCGGCTGGGTTCCCAATATCCGCGACTTCAACCGCTCACGCTGGCTGTGGATCGACCACAGCATCAAGCCGGAACGATAGGCGGGCAGTGGGCTCGCAGCACCTGTGCAGAGCGGTGTGAAGCCGTTAGGATCAGACCACCTTAACCAAGATGGGGGACCGACATGGGTGCCAGCATTCCTGCGATAGAGCCGCCATTGGGAAAACCGATTGCAAGAGGACCGAGCCGCACCCTGCTCAGGGCGGCAATTCTTTTGCTGTTGCCGGTTTTCCTGGCGGGATGCGGCGTCAACACGATTCCGACCAAGGACGAACAGGTGAAGGCGGCGTGGGGCGATGTACAGAACCAGTATCAGCGCCGCGCCGATCTGGTGCCCAATCTGGTCGCCACGGTGCAAGGCTATGCCCAGCAGGAACGCACGGTTCTGACCGATGTGGTAAAGGCGCGGGCAGAGGCGACGAAGGTGACAATCGATGCCTCCACCATCACCGATCCCGAAAAATTCAAACAGTTCGAGGAAGCGCAGAACCGGCTTTCCGGCGTGTTGGGACGGCTTCTGGCCGTCACCGAGAATTATCCGGACCTGAAGTCCAATCAGAATTTCCTTGCGCTGCAATCGCAACTGGAAGGCACCGAAAACCGCATTGCCGTGTCGCGGCGCGATTACAACGAAGCGGTGCGTCAGTATAATACGGAGTTGCGCACCTTTCCCGGCGTGATCTGGGCGGCGACGCTTTACCGCTCCCAGAAACCGGCGCAGCCCTTCGCCGCAACCGCGGGCGCGGAGACGGCGCCGAAAGTCAGCTTCCCAGCCGCCAGCCCGTGACACGACGCCAACGCATTGCGGCCCTGTTCGGGCGCCTGAGCGCAATCACCCTTGTTATTATCGCGGTGATTGCGGTCACGCCCGTGCGGGCCGCGCCGCAATTCCCGCCACTGACGGGGCGCGTGGTGGACGACGCCCATGTGCTGTCGCAGCCGGCGGTGGCGCAACTGACCGCGAAACTGGCCGATCTGGAAGCGCGCACCACGCGGCAGCTTGTGGTCGTCACCCTGCCGACCTTGCAGGGGTACGACATCGCCGATTACGGCTATCAGCTGGGACGTGCCTGGGGCATCGGCCAGAAGAAGGAGGACAACGGCGCCCTTTTCATCATCGTGCCCAGCGAACGCAAGGTGCGCATCGAGGTTGGCTATGGGCTGGAACCCATTCTGACCGATGCGCTGAGCAATGTGATCCTGAACCAGAAGGTGCTGCCGAAATTTCGTGATGGGGACATGGAAGGCGGCATCGTGGCGGGCACCGATGCGATTGTGGAGCAATTGCTGCTGGACGCCCCGGCCGCAAAAGCGCGCGTCGCCGAGGCGGAGCGGCAGGCGAAAGACGACAACCAGTTCAGCCCGTTTCTGGTTTTCCTGATCATCTTCATCGTGTTTTCGGTTCTGGGTGGCGGCATGCGGCGGCGCCGGGGACTGGCGGGCGCGCTGCCATGGATCGTTCTGGGCGGCCTTGGCGGGCGCGGCGGCGGTTTTGGCGGCGGTGGATTCGGTGGTGGCGGATTTGGCGGTGGCGGGGGCTCGTTCGGCGGCGGCGGCTCGTCAGGGAGTTGGTGAGATGCTGAACGATCAGGACCGCGCCGCGATTGCCGCCGCCATCAGCAAAGCGGAACAGGAAACCGCGGGCGAGATTTCCTGCGTGCTGGCCGAGGAGGTCTCGCATTACCGCGAAGTGCCGCTGATATGGGCCGTGCTGGCGGCCCTCGTCCTGCCGCCACTGGCATTGGCGCTGGGCTTCGACCCCGCCAGGCTGGGCGAAATGGCGTTGGGCGGCTGGACCGCGCTGGAAGGCCGCTATGCCGTGGCATTGGCGTTATCGGTTTATGCGGTGTTGCAGGCGGTGTTGTTCGCGGTGGTCGCGGTGCTCGGCTTTCTGACGCCGGTACGCCGCTTTCTGACGCCGCGCTTCCTGCGCCGCCACCGCGTGCGCGAATCGGCCCGGCGGCATTTTCTGGCGGCGGGCGCCCATTGCGAGGCAGGGCGGCCCTATGTGCTGATTTTCGCCGCGAAGGCGGATCACGCCGTTGAAATTCTGGCCAGTGAGGAAATCCACCAACTGGGCGGTACGGCGTGGGATCAGGCGGCCGAAGCACTGGCCCAGGCCATGAAGGCCGGCCGGCCGGGCGACGGCTTCGTGGCGGCCATCACCATTGCCGGCCACGTTCTGAGCCGACATTTTCCGCCCGACGGCCGCCGCCGCAACGAATTGCCTGACGTGCTGGTGGAGACCTGATAGAAAGCGGCCGCCATCAGGCACCGTGACCCCGTAGCTCAGCAGGATAGAGCATCAGATTCCTAATCTGAGGGTCGGGCGTTCGAATCGCCCCGGGGTCACCAACTTTTCTGCGCAGCAGGACTATCCGCCGAGATCCTGTTTCTTCTGGAGATACTCCTCACGCTCGATTTCGCCGCGGGCATAACGCTGTTCCAGAATGGAGAGCGCCTCGCTGCTGCGCGCAGATGAGGAGGGTGGTGGTGATGATGGTGGGGATGGCGGTGTGGCCATTGACGCATTCTGTGCGTGTTGCACCGCCGGGTGATTGCGCGGGCGCAGCAGCATCACCAGAAGCACGATCATGGCGATCGCGAAGATCAGTGTGATCAGGCCGTGAAACGGAAACCACCAGAAGAACGGCCAGAAGAATGACCAATGGCCGAACATCATATCGCTATTCATCGTGCAAAACCTTCAGAACAGAAAAATCGCCACGGCGCCGATCAAAAATACGGCCATCGCCACCTGTAACAGACCGAACATCAACCGGAACAGCCCGAGCACCAACAGGAACGGGATCAGAAGCACGCCCGCGATCCCGACGAACGCCGCCACGGCAAGCGCGGAGAGCGTAAAGCCGATCACGCCCCACACGGCGGCAAAGAGAACAGCCAGAAATGTCAGCATGGGGAAAGACCCTCATACCAGCCACGTTATACCATCTAGGAACCGCGCGGACCGTTGCCAAGGCGAGAGTCGACGATTTTCCTGGAGCAAAATCGGATTCGACGGAATCCCGATTTCGCTCCAGCTCATTGTTTTGTCGCGCAATTCGCCGGAAAACCGTTTCACACTTTTCCGATTGCGCTCTAAGACGCCAGCCGGCGTGCCGATACCGCCCCAGGTGACCAGGGAAAGGCGATATCCGCCCGCAGCTTAAGCAGCTTGCGGTCCTGCCCCTTGTAGGAAAAACCGGCCAGCAGATCGGCGATGAGCGCAAGCCGCGCCTCCTTCTTCACATCGGCCCGCACCACGGTCCACGGCGCCAGCGCATGGCTTGTGTGCGCGAACATCTGATCGCGCGCCTTGGTATAGGCATTCCACTTTCCGAGCGCCGCCTGATCGACCGGCGAAATCTTCCATTGCTTGAGGGGGTCCTTCTTGCGGTCGCTAAGACGCTTGCGCTGTTCCTTCTTCGAGATGTCGAGATAGAATTTGCGCAAGCGGATGCCGTCGCGCACCAGCATCTCCTCAAACGGGACGACGGATTGGAGGAAATCCTCCACCTGTTTTTTCGATGCGAAACCCATCACCTGTTCCACACCGGCCCGGTTGTACCAGGAGCGGTTGAAGATCACGAATTCGCCGCCTGCCGGCAGATGCGGCACGAAGCGCTGAAAATACCATTCCGTCACTTCGCGGCTGGTGGGCACGCCCGGCGCATGCACGCGGGTTTCCCGCGGGCTCATATGCTCGGTTAATCGTTTGATCGTTCCATCCTTGCCGGCGCCATCGCGGCCTTCGAGGATGACAAGCACCCGCGCGCCATCCTGAATCAATTGATGCTGCAGTTTGACCAGTTCGACCTGCAGATCGTAGAGCGCCTGTTCATAGTCTTTATCATCGCCATCTTTATCGTGATGTTTCGCCATGCCGTGCTCCCTTGGCTCACGGGGAGCATAACAGCAGATCGCGCCTGCGCTATGCGAAACCGAGCGGGCGGCAAGCCACCAATTGCGCGCGCCCGGCATCGCCCGCGACCCGGACCGCACCGATACCGAAGACACGGGCCAGAATTTCATCGCTGAGCGCGAGATCGGGGACACCTTGCGTCGCCACTTGCCCCGCCTGCATCACCACGACATCGTCACAATAGCGCGCGGCCAGTGCCAGATCGTGTAACGTAACAATGACGGCGGTGCCGCGGCGCGCCTCCGCCCGCAGAAGTTCCATCAACTGCAATTGATGAGCGGGATCGAGATGGGCGGCCGGTTCATCCGCCAGCAGGATGGCCGCGTTGGTGGCGAGCGCACGCGCCAGAAGCACGCGCGCGCGTTCACCGGCAGACAATTCATCGATCGCGCGATCGGCAAACGCCACCGCCTCGCAGCGGAGGAGCGCATCTTCGATGGCCGCATCATCCTCAACAGTCGGCGGCGCAAAGGATTTGCGATGGGGAATACGGCCAAGCGCCACCAGGCGCCGCGCCGTCACCGGCCAATGGGCATCGGCCCCTTGCGGCAGATAGGCCATCGTGCGCGCAAGCCCGGACCCAGACCAGGATTTCAGATCGCGATCCAGAATGCGGATAACGCCGCGCGACGGCAGAAGGCCGAGCATGGCACGAAACAGGCTGGTTTTGCCCGCACCGTTGGGGCCGACAACAGCCGTGACCGCACCGGCCGCGAACGATGCCGAAACATGATGCAGGGCTGGACGGCCGGAATAATCCGCCGACACGGATTGGAGGAAGACGGCGGGGTTCATTGCCCCCTCCGCAGATTGAGGATCAGCCAGAGGAAGAAGGGCGCGCCCAGCATGGCGGTCAGCACGCCCAGCAGCAATTGCCCGTCCGGCGCGATCAGGCGCACCGCAATATCGGAGGCCGCAACCAGCGCCGCGCCGCCCAGCGCGGACGGCAAAATCAGCCGCGCCGGCTCATAGCCGTAAAACGGGCGCAGCAGATGCGGCACGACGAGGCCGACAAAACTGACCGCACCGGCGGCGGCCGTGGCGGCCCCCGTTGCCAGCGCAACACCGAAGACCACGCGGCGGCGCACCGCCCCCACGTTCACACCCAGACTGTGCGCCGCATCTTCACCCAATGTCAGCGCATCGAGCCCGCGCGCGGACACCGCCAGAAGTGCGACGCCCGCAAGCGACAGCGGCGCGGCGAAATAGAGATCGGCCAGTGTGCGATCCTTGAGCGAGCCCATCATCCACAACACCATCTCGCTCATCGCGTAGGCGTTGGGGGCAAGCGACAGCGCAAGCGCGGTGAGCGCAGTGGCGAGGCTCGCAATCGCGACGCCGGCAAGGATCAGCGCCGTGACACTGACGCCGCGCAAAGAGAGCACATAGAGAATGGCGGCGGAGCACAACGCGCCCGCAATCGCACATAGCGGAAGAACGGCAGGACTTAAACTGGCGAACCCGAAATAAAGCGCGATCACCGCGCCGAGCCCGGCGGAGGATGTCACGCCGGTGACGCCAGGCTCCGCCAGCGGATTGCGGAACAGGCCCTGAAGCGCGGCCCCGCTTGCGCCCAGCGCACCGCCCACGAACAGAGCCAGTGCAGCGCGCGGCAGGCGGATGTCACGCGCGATCACACTGGCCGTGCCATGGTCGGAAAAAAGACCGGCGGCGACGGTGCCGATGTCAAGGCCGGACGGCCCGATGAAAAACGAGATCGCGGCAAACAACAGCGCCAGCAATGTGAGCAGCAAGGTCATGTGGCGTGCGAGAGGTACGCGCACCACATGAAAGACCTGCGCGGTGAAGGCCTTCGTATCCGCGCGCGATGCAGAGCGCCGTTCGACCGCCGTTTGTTCGATTGTGCCGCCCATCGCCGCCATTCTCCCACGTCGGCGCGCGCGAAGGGCTTCCGGCCCCGCGTTCCACCATGCCGCCCCGGCGGTGGAAGGACGACGCGCGAACGGCAGGTCTCCTGGCTTTGCGGCTCTGACGTGGACCTCGCGCCTTCCCAGTTTCCCAGTGGCATGATGCGGGGCTCACTCGCCGCTTACAGTTGCGGGGGCAGCCGGGGATTTGGCGTTCGCCGCACCCCATGTTCCCTTTGACCGTCGCGATCCCTGTTTTTCTAGTGCCCCACCGCGCCCCTTTCAAGCGCAAGCGCCGCCCGGCCCAGCCCGGCCAGCGGTTTCAGCACATCCACCGACCACGGGCCGGGGCACAAAAGTGGCTTCAAATCCGCCTTGGCGACGAAGCTTTTGCCCTTCAGCGTGGCGAGCGCTGGATTTTCCAGCACCTGATCGGCGCGGGTGCGGCCGGTCTCACGCGCCGCGTTCAGGATCAGCAATTGCGGCGGATGGGCCACCACCGCCTCAACCGGGATGGTGCCGAGCCGGGTGGGGTGGAGCGCCGCCGCAATATTGCGGAGCCCGATGCGCGAAATGATTTCAGCCGTAACGCCATCGGCGGTGGCATAGCCGTTGGGCTCATAAATCAGCGTGGTAACCGGCGGTGAGAATTTGTGTGCTTCGGCATGCGCGAGCTTCGCATTCATCGCCCCGATCAATTTTTCCGCAGTCCGCTCGACGCCCAGCCTTTTTCCCAGCATGCGGGTGACGTTGCGAATATCGGCGAGTGAATTGGGCCACGGCACTTCGAGCACCGGAATTTTCGCGCCTTGCAGATTGGCGAGCAGGCGGGGATTGGTGCCCTGATACATCACCACCAGATCGGGCTTCAGCGTCAGAATGGTTTCGGCATCGGGTGTGATCAGCGGAATGCCTTTCACCTGATCCGCGATGGTGGAAACCACCGGCGGCACCGGTGGATGATTGCCGGCCAGAACGGTCAACGCTGCAATTCGTTCGCGCGGAAGCAGCCGGAAGACATATTCATCCGTGCACAGAAAGGTCGAGACCACGCGTTCCGGTGCGGCATGGGCCGCTGCCGCGCAGAGGAATTGCAGGGTCAGGAAAATGACAAGGCAGCCATGTTTCAAATGCATGTTGACCTGCTAGTTCGCCGTGCTGATCTGATAGGAACCATCGTCAGGGGAGATAATCATGCGTTGCCTGCTTGCTGCCGTTTTCATGGCCGGGCTTACCGCCCTGCCCGCCTTCGCCGCCCCCACCATCACGGAGATTCTGGCCGCCAACAAGGCGGCAAGTGGCGGCAGCGCCTGGGACCATGGCGGCACGCTCGGTATCGACAGCGCCTATAGCGGACAGGGCTTGACCGGCACCACCCACGCGCTGGCCGATCTGAAAACAGGATCCTGGGCGGATTCCTACAGTATCGGGCCGATGACCGGCGGCAGCGGCTTCGATGGCGACAAGGCCTGGATGAAGGACATGTCGGGTACCGTGACCATTCAGGCCGGCGGCGACCAGCGCCAGATTGCGATCAACGAAGCCTATCGCCGCACCAATCTGTGGTGGCGGCCCGGTTTCAGCGGCGCCACGATTACGAGCGGCGGCACGAAAACCGATCATGACGCAACCTATGACGTGCTGAAGGTGACACCGAAGGACGGCAAGACCTTCACCGCATGGTTCGATGCCAAGACCCATTTGCTGGCGCGCATCGCGGAAAAGCAGGGCGCCTTGACGATCACGACCAGCTATTCCGCCTATCGGCCGGTAAACGGTTTGATGCTGCCGGGCAAAACCGTGATCGATGAAGGCAGCGGCGCAAAATATCTGCAGACGCTGAGCCTGACCAAGGCAAATCTGAGCGCCAAAACGAACGCGGCCGATTTCGCCCCGCCGAAAGGGGCGGTGACGGATTTCACCATCGCGGGCGATGCGAAAGAGACCATTTTCCCGATCCGCATCATCAACAATCACATCTACGGCGATGTGATGGTGAACGGCAAAGGCCCGTACAATTTCATTTTCGACACCGGCGGCCACAACATTCTGACCCCGGCCACGGCCAAGGCGCTGGGCGTGAAGACGGAGGGCGAACTGCCGGGTCACGGCGTGGGCACCAAGGTGGCGGAAACCGGTATTGCGAAGGTGGATTCGCTGAAGCTGGGCGATGCCACCGTCAAGCACCAGGTGTTTGTGGTGATGAATTTCGTACCCAATGAAGTTGAAGGCGTGACGGTGGACGGCATGGTGGGATTTGAAGTGTTCCGCCGCTTTGTTACCCGGATCGATTATGGCGGCGGCACCATGACGCTGACAAAGCCCGCCGCGTTTGAAGCGAAAACGGCCGGCACGCCGATCCCGTTCAATTTCAACAGCCATATCCCGCAGGTGAAAGGCAGTTTCGAGGGCCTGCCCGGCCTGTTCGATATCGATACCGGCGCGCGCGATGACGTCACCCTGCTTGGGCCATTCGTGGAGAAAGAGAACCTTCGCGCGAAGCATCCCAAAGGCGTTCTGGTGGTGGATGGCTGGGGGGTCGGTGGACCGGCACGCGGTTACGTCACGCGCGGCAAGGAATTGACGCTTGGCCCGGTAAAGATTCCGAACGTCGTTGCGTCATTCTCGGTCCAGAAGAAGGGCGCGTTCAGCGATGCGTCTTATCAGGGCAATGTCGGCGGCGGGATTCTGAAACGCTTTATCGTCACCTTCGATTACGATCATCAGATCATGTATCTGAAACCGCAGCCCGGCCCGGTTGCCGACACCGGCGTGTTCGACCGTTCCGGCATGTGGATCAATCAGGCGAAGGACGGCATGGAGGTGATGGACGTGACCGCGGGCGGACCGGCCGCAAAGGCAGGCGTAGAGCTTGGCGACGTGATCACGATGGTAAACGGCAAGAACGCCACCGCGATCCCGGTTTACGAATTGCGGCGGATGCTGCGGAACGCGGCAGCGGGGAGCGTGGTCGCCCTCACCATCAAAAATGCCAAAGGCACGCGCGAGACCAGATTGACCCTGGCCGATCAGATTTAAGCGCAACGATGCGGTGCGGGCGGCCACCCGGCCCTTTCCGGGGCCGCCCGGCCATGCTATTTACATCAATGTAAAATGCAGACGGCAGGCAGACGTTACGGGAAGCGGTGGCAACCTGTTTGCGCTTGCCGGCCCTTCCACGCCATAAATTTCACCCTGTCTCTTCAGCCATGAGGAATTGCAGCCATGCCGAGCTATCGCGCCCCTGTCGACGACATGAAGTTCCTCATCACCGAATTTCTGGAGCTGGAAAAACAAAGCGATCTTCCGCAATTCGAGGAGATGTCGCCCGATCTGGTGGACGACATTCTGACCAACGCGGCGAAGTTTGCCGAAGAAGTGCTGCAGCCGCTGAACCAGAGCGGCGATGAAGAAGGCTGCCATTTTGAAAATGGTGTGGTGCGCACGCCGAAGGGATTCAAGGACGCCTACAAGGCCTATTGCGAGGCGGGTTGGAACAGCCTGGGCGCACCGCAGGCCTTTGGCGGTTCCGGCCTGCCGATCGTGCTGACCATGGCGATTGCCGAGATGGGAATTTCGGCCAACCAGTCGTTTTCGATGTATCCGGGTCTGACAAGCGCGGCCTATTCCGCACTGGCCGCCACCGGTGCGGACTGGATGAAGCAGCACATCGTGCCGAAAATGGTGGCGGGCGAATGGTGCGGCACCATGTGCCTGACCGAACCGCATTGCGGCACCGATTTGCGCCTGATGAAAACGCGCGCAGTCGAACAGCCGGACGGTACCTACCGCCTGAGCGGCACGAAAATCTTCATCTCCGGCGGTGAGCATGACCTGACCGACAACATTGTCCACATGGTGATCGCAAAAATCCCCGACGAGAACGGCAAGATCTACGACGATCTTTCCACCGTGAATTTCTTCATGGTGCCGAAATTCCTGGTCGGCGAGGATGGCAAGGTGGGCGCGCGCAACGGGGTTTCCTGCGGCGGCATCGAACACAAGATGGGGATCAAGGGATCGGCCACCTGTGTGCTCAATTTCGACGATGCGATTGCGTGGCGCCTGGGCCCGAAACCGGAGCCGCGCAAGGAAGGCCAGAAAACATCGTCATCCGCCGGCATGAAAGGCATGTTCGGCATGATGAACATGGCGCGTCTGGGCGTGGGCATTCAGGGCATCGCGGTTGGCGAAGTGGCCTATCAGAACGGACTTTCCTATGCCTATGAGCGCCGCGTCGGCCATGCGCTGACCGGGCCGAAGGAACCCGACCAGCCCGCCGATCTTCTGATCGTGCATCCGGACGTGCGGCGCATGCTGCTGCATTGCAAATCCTTCGTCGAAGGGGCGCGCGCGCTCGCGATGTGGAGCATGCTGAACATGAGCATCGCGCGCTCGAACCGGGCGGAGGCGCAGGAGGCAGGGCTTCTCGCCGATCTGATGACGCCGGTGATCAAGGCGTTCTTCACCGACATGGGTTTCGATGCCGCCAACATGGCGATGCAGGTGTGGGGCGGTCACGGCTATATCCGCGACAATGGCATGGAGCAGTTCGTTCGCGATGCCCGCATCAACCAGACCTATGAAGGCGCCAATGGCGTGCAGGCGATGGACCTTGTCGGCCGCAAGCTGGGGCGCAAGGGCGGTGCCGCGCCGATGGCGCTTTTCAACGCCATCAATGGCTGGCTGGAAGCGAATGGCGGCGACGCCCTTGCCCCGTTCGTGAAGCCGGTGCGCGATGGGCTGGGCACCTTGCAGCAATCGACCATGTGGCTTGCCCAGCACGGCTTGCAAAACCCCAACGATGCGGGTGCCGCCGCAACCGATTATCTGCGCCTGATGGGCATTGTGGTGGTAGGATGGATGTGGGCCCGCATGGCCAAGCTGGCGCAGGAGAACCTGACCAAGGGCACGGGCAACAAGGCATTTTATGAGGCCAAGCTGGTTGCGGCAAAATACTGGATGGAACGCATGATGCCCGAATGCGCGATGCTGCACCAACGCATTCAGGCCGGTAGCGAGACCATCATGGCGTTCGCGTAAGGCACGCGCCGGAGTACCGTTTCCGTGCGCCGCCCGCGAGAAGCCGGAGGAGGTGCCGATGAAACAGGGCGTTGCAGGCAAACCGGCGCACGTGGCAGCGGCGGATTCTAAAGCCGCGTTGTGGCAGGCGCTGAGCGGGCGCCGCTTTGCCGGATTTAAATTTCATCGTCAGGAGGCGATCGGGCCTTACACGGTCGATTTCGTCTGCCGGGAAAGAAAACTTGTTGTCGAACTGGATGACGGCAGCCAACCGGCACTGGAAAGCCTGTTCAAAGCCCATTTGCGCGCAAACCATCTGAAGGAAGATGGCTTTCAGGTCATGCACGTTAAAGCCACAACATGGCACAGCGATGAAGACGCCGTGCTGGAAACCGTTTTGCGCGCGCTGCGCAGTGGTGGTGGCTAGGCCGCTTCCGCCAGTTGGGAAAGCTGGGTCAGCAAAGCCTGAACACCCTTCAGCCGCTGTTCCGGCGCGGGCCAGTCGCGGGTGATGACCACCTTCTGATCCGGGCGCACCTTCATGGTTTTCTGATGCGCATTGATCAGGCGCACAAGTGCCACCGGATTGGGGAACAGATTGTTGCGGAAGCTCAAGGTGGCGCCCTTCGGCCCGGCCTCGATCTTTTCCACCAGCGCGATGCGGCAGAGATGCTTGATCGCGACGATTTCCAAGAGATGCTTCACCTCATCCGGCAGGGGGCCGAAACGGTCGATCAGTTCGGCGGCGAAACGATCGATCTCCGCCCGGCCTTCCACCCCGGCGAGGCGGCGGTAAAGCGCCATGCGCACATTGAGGTCGGCGACATAGGATTCCGGAATGAGCACGGCCGCGCCGATATTGATCTGCGGCGACCATTCATCCGGCAGATCATCACCCGTGCCACCCGCGCGCATCTGCGAAACGGCTTCTTCCAGCATTTCCTGATAAAGCTCGATGCCCACTTCGCGGACATGGCCGGATTGTTCTTCGCCCAGAAGATTGCCGGCGCCGCGGATATCGAGATCGTGGCTGGCGACCGAAAAACCGGCACCCAGTTGATCCAGCGATTGCAGCACCTGCAGCCGCCGCTCCGCCGCCTCGGTCAGTTTGCGTTCGGCCGGCGTGGTCAGATAGGCGTAAGCCCGCTGTTTGGCCCGCCCGATGCGGCCACGCAATTGATAAAGCTGGGCCAAGCCGAACATATCGGCGCGATGCACGAGAAGGGTGTTGGCGGTTGGAATGTCCAGCCCGCTTTCAACGATGTTGGTCGAGATCAGCACATCCACCTGACGTTCGTAGAAGGCGGTCATCACCTCCTCCAGATGGGTGGCCGACATCTGGCCATGGGCGACGGCGGCCTTCACCTCCGGCACCGTGTCTTTCAGGAATTGTTCGGCATCGCGCAGATCGGCGATGCGCGGGCAGACATAGAAACTTTGCCCGCCGCGATAATGTTCGCGCAGCAGCGCCTCACGCAGCACCAGGGGATCGAATGGTGTGATGAAGGTGCGCACCGCCAGCCGGTCGATCGGCGGCGTGGTGATCAGCGAGAGATCGCGCACACCGGAAAGCGCCAGTTGCAAGGTGCGTGGAATGGGCGTCGCCGTCAGGGTCAGCACATGCACGTCGGCCTTCAACGATTTCAGCCGTTCCTTATGGGTGACACCGAAATGTTGTTCTTCATCGACGATGACGAGGCCAAGATTGGAGAAGCTGATCGACTTCGCAAGCAACGCATGCGTGCCCACCACAATATTCACATCGCCCGAAGCAAGGCCGGCCTTGGTTTCGCGTGCTTCCTTCGCATCGACGAAACGCGACAATTGCCGCACCTTGATCGGGAAACCCTGAAACCGTTCGGCGAAATTGCGCGCGTGCTGGCGGGCGAGCAGCGTGGTGGGTGCCACCACGGCGACCTGTTCCCCCGACATCGCCACCACAAAGGCCGCGCGCAAGGCCACTTCGGTTTTGCCGAATCCGACATCGCCGCAGACAAGGCGATCCATCGGCCGGCCGTGGGCGAGGTCGGACACCACATCGGCAATGGCTTTTTCCTGATCCTCCGTCTCCTGATAGGGGAAGCGGGCGCAGAATTCATCATAAAGCCCTTGCGGCGCTTCAATCGCCGGAAGTGTTTTCAATTCGCGCGCGGCGGCAATCGCAATCAGCTCGGCCGCGATTTCGCGCACGCGTTCCTTCATGCGGGCTTTGCGCTGCTGCCAGCCGGCGCCGCCAAGCCGGTCAAGCTGGGCCGTGCCTTCATCGGCGCCATAGCGCGTTAGAAGTTCGATATTCTCCACCGGCAGGAACAGCTTGCCGCCGTCATATTGCAGCGCCAGGCAATCATGCGGCGCGCCCGCAACATCGAGTGTCTTGAGCCCCAGATAACGGCCGATGCCGTGTTCGATGTGGGTGACGAGATCGCCGGGCGCGAGGCTTGAGGCTTCCTGCAAGAAATTCTGCGCCTTGCGCGTTTTGGTCCGTGCACGGACCATGCGGTCGCCGAGGATGTCCTGTTCCGCGACAATGGCGAAATCCGGCGTCTCAAAGCCATGCTCCAGACCCAGAACGGCAATGCCCACAGCGCCCTTGTGCAGGGTCTGCACATCGGCCCAGCCGGAAACGGCGCGCGCGGCCCCGAGACCATGATCGGCCAGAACACCGCCCAACCGCTCTGCCGAGCCTTCGGTCCAGGCGGTGAGCACGACGCGCGTGCCCGCCACCTGCAACGCCTTCACATGGTTCGCCGCCGCTTCGAAAACATTGACGCGGCCTTGCGCGCGTTCGGGCGCGAAATCGCGCCCCGCCTTGCCGCCGGCATCGAGCGATTTTTTGCTTTCCGGCGCATGGAACGGCGAAAGCTGGCGCAAGGGATGTTTGGCAAGCCGTTCGTCCCATTCCGCACCGGAAAGATAGAGCCGGTCCGGCGGCAGCGGCTTATAAGGCGCCCCCTTGATCGGGTTCCCACTGTCATACGCGCTGCGCCGCATCTGTTCGCGGGTCTCGTAATAGTCGGTGATCAGGGACAGGCGGGCGTCCTTCGCCTCCACCGCCTGATGCGACAGAAACACCAGTGCACGCGGCGCGTAGTCGAACAGCGTATCGAGGTGGGAATAGAACAGCGGCAGCCAATGTTCCATCCCCTGATGTTTGCGGCCCGCGCTGACCGATTCATAAAGCGGATCGTCATGTCCCGCCGGACCGAAGGTGGCAACATAGCCTTCGCGGAACAGGCTGATGGATTGGCGATCGAGCGGGGCTTCGCTGGCCGGCAGCAATTCGATTCCGGAAACCGTATCGCGCGACAACTGGGTTTCGGCATCGAAGCGGCGGATGGTTTCAAGCCCGCTGCCGAAAAAATCCAGCCGCAGCGGCGCTTCCTCACCCGGCGGCCACAGATCGACAATGCCGCCGCGCAGCGCGTAATCGCCAGGTTCACGCACCGTGCTGGCGCGGGTGTAGCCATTGCGGGCGAGAAACACGATCAGCGCATCGCGGTCCACATCCTTGCCGGCATGGGCGAAGAAACTGGCTTGTGCAATCGCATCTTTCGGCGGCACACGCTGCAACACGGCGTTGACGGTGGCGACCACCACGGCCGGCGCACTGTCCTTCGTGCGGCGCGCAAGCGCGGCCAGCGTGGCGAGGCGGCGCCCTTCCAGATCGGACTTTGGTGAAACGCGGTCGTAAGGCAGGCAATCCCACGCCGGGAACGGCAGCACCTGAAGCCCGGCATCAAAAAACCGCAGCGCTTCTTCGATCGCGGCGGCGTGCACGCCATCGGCGGCAATGAACAACACCACCTGCTTGCCGCGGCGCGCGGCCTCGGCCGCAAGATAGGCGTCATACCCCTCAGGCGCGCCGGTCAGCGCAAAGCGGCCGTCGGCCTTGGCGATGTAGTTCAGTCGTTCCACGTGGGGTTCTTGCGGTTACACAGCGCCTTCATGGCGGCGAAGATCGCGTTGTCATGTTCGGCGGGGACGGGCGCCTTGCCCTGCAGCCAGAGATAGATTTCCTGATCGGGAACACCCAGAAGTGCCTCGAACCGATCGAGGCCCGCATCGTCGAGACCGGCCAGTGCCTGTTCGGCATAGGTACCGAAAATCATGTCGACCTCGCGGAAGCCGCGGCGGTGCGCGCGAAACAGAAGGCGCTTGCGGCGCACATCCTGCGCGCCACCGGAAGGGGTCGTCGTCATGGCGGGGGATATAGCGCGGCGCGGCCGGGGGAGCCAGCGGGGCCCTTGCGTTGAGGCCACGCGCCGCAGCCCATAAGGTGGCGCCCATGCGCCCATCGGTTCTTTTTCCCCTGTTCGCGGAAACGCACACCCTGCCGGGCATCGGCCCCAAGGTGGAGAAGCTGATTGCGCGCGTGGCGGGACCACGGCTGATCGACCTGATCCTGGACCTGCCGGTGGGCGTGGTGGACCGGAGCTATCGCCCCCGCCTGAGCGAGGCGGAGCCGGGGCGGATCGCCACCGTGAAGGTGCATGTGCTGGACCATATGCCGTCGCCCGACCGGCGGCGGCCTTACCGGGTGCGCTGTTCTGACGATACGGCCGTTCTGGAGCTGGTGTTCTTTCATGGCCGGGCCGATTACCTCCTGAAAACCTTGCCCATCGGCCAGACACGCATCGTCAGCGGGCGTATCGAACGCTATGGCAACAAACTGCAGATGGCCCACCCCGATCATGTGGTGGCGCCGGGTGAGGAATCGGGCCTGCCGCTGCACGAGCCGGTTTACGGCCTGACCGAAGACCTGACGCCCAAGGTGATGGCGAAGGCCGTGCGTGGGGCGCTGGACAAGCTCGTGCCTCTGCCGGAATGGCAGGACACGGCCTGGCTGGCCGCGCGTGGCTGGACCGGATTTCACGAGGCGATGCTGGCCGCGCACGCGCCACAGGGCGACGGCGATGTTCTGCCCACCGCACCCAACCGGATGCGGCTTGCCTATGATGAATTGCTGGCGAACCAGCTTGCGTTGCTGCTGATCCGGGCACAGATGCGCGGCATACGGACTCACGGCGCGAAGGGGCGCGTGCTGAAAAGTGCGGGGCGTTTGAAGGCGAAGGCAATTGCCGCCCTGCCCTTTGCCCTGACGCAAGGACAAACCCAGGCGCTGGCGGAAATCGAAGCCGACATGGCGGCCCCGGCGCGCATGTTGCGCCTGCTGCAGGGCGATGTCGGCGCTGGCAAGACCGTGGTCGCGTTTCTGGCGTTGCTGAATGCGGTGGAGGCCGGAACCCAAGGCGCGCTGATGGCGCCGACCGAGATTCTTGCCCGCCAACACATGGCGAGCCTGGAACCGCTGGCGAAAGCAAGCGGTATCACCATGGCGTTGCTGACCGGGCGCGAACGCGGGCCCAGTCGCGATGCCATCGTGGAAAAACTGGCGCGCGGTGAGATCGACATCGCAGTGGGCACACACGCGCTATTTTCCGATGATGTGGCGTTTCGCGATCTGGGCCTGGCCGTGGTGGATGAACAGCACCGTTTCGGTGTGCACCAGCGCATGCTGCTGCAAGGCAAAGGCGAACAAAACGCCGATGTACTGGTGATGACGGCGACGCCCATTCCGCGAACGCTGGCCCTGACCGCCTATGGCGATATGGATGTTTCGCGGCTGACGGGCCGGCCGCCCGGCCGCAAGCCGGTGGAGACACGCGTGCTGCCCGCCGCGCGGATCGACGATGTGGTGGCGAGCCTTGGCCGCGCGCTTGCCAAAGGCGCGCGCGCCTATTGGGTGTGCCCGCTGGTGGAGGAATCGGAGAAGATCGATCTTGCGGCGGCCGAAGACCGTGCGGCGATGCTGAAGCGCGTGCTGGGATCGAAAGTGGGTCTTGCCCATGGCCGCATGAAAGGACCGGAGCGCGATGCGGCGATGGCCGATTTCAAGGCGGGCCGGACGCAAATTCTGGTTGCCACCACCGTGATCGAAGTGGGGGTCGATGTGCCGGAAGCCACCATCATGGTGATCGAACACGCCGAACGCTTCGGCCTGGCGCAACTGCACCAGCTACGCGGGCGCGTGGGCCGCGGGGCGGAGAAATCGAGCTGCCTTCTGCTGTACCAGGGGCCGTTGGGAGAAACCGCCAAGGCACGGCTGAAGATCCTGCGCGAAACCGATGACGGCTTCGTCATCGCCGAAGAGGATTTGCGATTGCGGGGCGCGGGCGAACTTCTGGGCGTGCGGCAAAGCGGGCTGCCAACATTTCGTATCGCCGATCTGGCGGTGCATGGTGAATTGCTGGCGGCGGCGCGCGACGATGCCAGAATGATTCTGGAAAAGGACCCGGAGTTGAAATCGCCGCGGGGCGAGGCCCTGCGCGTTCTGCTTTATCTGTTTGAGCGGGACGAAGCCGTGCGCTATTTGCGGAGTGGATAGGGAGAGACATGACACCTGATTTTGCCGGTAATCTGAAAAACGCGCTGGAAAAGGCGCTATCCGGGCTTTCCACGCTGGAGAAGCTGAACCGGCTTTCCGGTGGCGCCAGCCAGGAAACCTGGGCGTTCGATGCCATTGTAAACGGCGAACGCCTGCCGCTGATCCTGCGCCGCAGCCCGGGCGGGGCGCCGCGGGTGATCGGCGAAGGCTCTGCCGCGGTGGCACTGGCCACCGAAGCACTGGCGATCGAGGCCGCACGCAAGACGGGCGTCAAGGCGCCCAGGGTGCATTACGTGCTGAAGCCGGAAGATGGCGTCGGCGAAGGCTATGTCATGCAGCGCATGGTGGGCGAAACCATTGCCCGCAAAATCCTGCGCGATGCGGAGTTCGATGCCGTGCGCACTGATCTCGCCCGGCAATGCGGTGAAGTTCTCGCCCGCATCCATCAGGTGGATGTGGCATCCCTGAAAGACCATTTGCCGGTGGTGGATGGTGCCGCCCAGCTTCGCCAATACCGCGACCGCTATGATTCCTACGATTATCCGCACCCGATGTTCGAGCTGGCGTTCAAATGGCTGGAGCCACGGCTGGCCGCATCGCGCCAGCGCACGCTGGTGCATGGCGATTTCCGCCACGGCAACATTCTGATTTCACCCGAAGGCGTGGAAGCGGCGCTGGATTGGGAACTGGTGCATATCGGCGACCCGCTGGAAGACATCGGCTGGATCTGCACCAATTCCTGGCGCTTCGGGCAGCGGGACAAGGTGGTCGGCGGCTTCGGCGACCTGAAAGACCTGTTGGCCGGTTATGAGGCGGCGGGCGGTGCGAAGCTCGCCATCGACGATGTACGCACCTGGATCGTTTACGGCTCGCTGAAATGGGGCGTGATGTGCATGGGCATGTATCAGGGTTTCCGCATGGACGGATCGGTTGAGCGCGCGGCCATCGGGCGGCGATCTTCGGAGACCGAGATCGATCTCGTCAACCTGATCATCCGGGGAGAAATCTGACCATGATGGATCAACCCTCCATGCTGGAACTGGTGGCGGCGGTACGCGCCTTCATCGAGGAGCGTGCGATGCCTGAACTGAAAGGCCACACCGCGTTTCATGCCCGCGTGGCGGCCAATGCGCTTGGCATCGTGGTGCGCGAACTGGAACAGGGCCCGAAGGCGCAAGGCGAAGAGATACAGCGGCTGACCGCGCTGCTTGGCCGCGACGGCACGCTGGACGAACTGAATCGCGAATTGTGCCGGCGCATCCGCAGCGGCGACATCACGCTGGAAACACCGGGTCTGGCCGATCATCTGGAACGCACCACACGCGACAAGGTGGCGATCGACCAGCCGAAATATTCAGGACTGAAATAGACAAACAAAAAGGCCCGGCCATGTGCCGGGCCTTTTTTATACTCTGTTGCCGTTTTTTACGCGCCCTGCGCGCCGATGATGGCGACCGAGCACACATTCATCATTGGCGAACCGCCGAGATTGTGCGTCAGGCCGATCTTCGGATCGGAAAGCTGGCGGCTGCCGGCGCGGCCAAGAAGCTGCAGATACATTTCGTACAGCATGCGCAGACCGCTCGCCCCGATCGGATGGCCGAAGCATTTCAGCCCGCCGTCGATCTGGCACGGCACCTGACCATCGGCATCGTAGAAGCCGTTCATCACGTCCTTCCACGCCTCGCCTTCCCTGGAAATGTGCAGGTCTTCCATGGTGACGAGTTCGGTGATCGAGAAGCAGTCATGCACTTCCATCATCGAGACTTCGTTGCGCGGATCCTTGATGCCCGCTTCCTCATAGGCGCGCTTCGAGGCGATGCGCGCGGTGTGGAAGTAGGAGCCGTCCCACGAATTGTGCTGGCTTTCGAGGCCGTTCGACAGCGCAAGCTGCAACGCCTTGACCGTGATGATGTCCTTCTTGCCGAGGCTTTTCGCGATTTCCGGCGTCGTGACAATGGCGCAGGCCGCGCCATCCGACACACCGCAGCAATCGAACAGACCCAGCGGTTCGGCAATCATCGGTGCCTTCAGCACTTGTTCCTCGGTGACCACCTTCTGCAGATGGGCCTTCGGGTTTTTGGCGCCATTGGCGTGGCTCTTGACCGAGACATGGGCGATGGCGTGCTTCAGATCATCTTTCGAGACGCCATGCTTGGCGCGATAAGCCGACGCAAGCTGCGCGAAATTGCCGGGGGCGGAGCCGTTCGCGCTCCACAGCGGATTGAGGGTGCCCTGCTCGCGTTGCGGCAGGCCGCCATAGCCGGTGTCTTTCAGCTTTTCGACGCCGAGCGCCAACGCGATGTCGCATGCACCGGCGGCAACCGCATAAACCGCACCGCGGAACGCTTCCGATCCGCTGGCGCAGAAATTCTCCACATGCGTCACCGGAATGTTGGGAAGGCGCAACGCGACCGAAAGCGGGGTGCCGCCCTTGCCGACATTCACTTCATCCATCGCGGTGGAAAACCAGGCGGCTTGAATCTGATTGGTTTCGACGCCCGCATCCTGCATCGCTTCGAGATAGGCCTCGACCATCAATTCTTCGGCGCCGGATTCCCAGCGTTCGCCGAATTTCGAGCAACCCATGCCCAATATTGCAACTTTATCCCTGATGCCTGAGGCCATTTCGTTTCTCCTTACTGGCTGGAACCATTAAGCGGCGGGACGGGCCGCATGTAAAGCGCGCCGGTTGGCGCGGCAAATTCCTATCCAAGGCTTTGATATCCCACGCGAACAACCCTGAAGTTGTTTTGCGGAAATTCCACCTCCCCCTCCCCACATGGCGGGACGGGCACGGCCGGAAAAGGAAGAGATTCCATATCCATCATATAGGGACGGACAGGCCGGGTTTCACGGTGGGAACGGCCGGACCGGTGCCCGCGTTTTCATCGGAGGCGGTTCCTGCCTTGCGGGGGCCCCGCCGATCCCCTGCCCCGCATGGCCAATCCCTTTAAAATAAAGGAGAAATTTCGATGAAAAAACCCCTGTTGGTTGCCGTGGCCGCTGGCCTGGCCGCAGCGTCCGCCGCCCTTCCGGCCCAGGCGGCCGAAAGCGGCGTGAAGATCGGAACCCTGACCTGTAACGTCGCCAGCGGATGGGGATTCGTATTCGGATCATCCAAAGATTTGCGCTGCAACTTCCGGCCCAACAAGCGCCATGGCGAGCATTATGCCGGCACGATCAACAAATACGGCGTTGACATTGGCTACACCCAGGGCGGTGTGCTGATCTGGGCCGTGATCGCGCCAACCTCCGACGTCAAGCCGGGCGCGCTGGAAGGCGATTATGCCGGTGTGACCGCCGGGGCATCCGTTGGCGTCGGCGCCTCCGCCAACGCGCTGATCGGCGGTTTCGACAAGTCGATCACGCTGCAACCGCTTTCGATTGAAGGCAATACGGGCCTGAACGTGGCCGCCGGGATCGGCGCCATTCATCTGGCCTATGTTCCCAATCCGCATGAGCAGATGGGCAAACGCTAAATCCGAACAGATGGGCCCGCCGGGAAAACCGGCGGGCTTCTCATTCCTTCTGTTTCAGGCGGCAACCAGATGAGCGGGACGGCGCAGTTCGGGCGCCAGACCATTTCCCATCAGGTCGATGAAATTGCTGCAATAGAACCGTTCGATGGCGGAGGCGCTGAGGCCCGTCAGCGAATCGTCGAATCGCTTGAGCGGATTGCGGCCGCCTTCGACATGGGGATAGTCCGACGAGAACAGGCAGACCTCCTCCCCCGCATTGGCAATGATCCAGCCCGCATCTTCATGCGGGTAAGGTGTCACGCGCAACTGGCGGCGGACCAGATCGCTGGGCTTCATGGACAGTTTCTGCAGCCGTTCCTCATGCCGGAAAAAGGCGCTGTGCCCGGCATCGAGATAACGCATCCAGCTTGGCAGCCAGGAGGCGCCGAGTTCGATGGCACCGAATTTCAGTTTCGGAAAACGGTCGAACACACCATCGAAAATCAGCGCCGCCAATGTTTGCATCACCGAATGCGGAATGGTCATGAAACTGAGGGCGGTGAAATTCTCCTCCCCGCCATGAAAATCCTTCACCCGCGGGCCGCCGTTCTCAAAATAATCGGGGCGCATTTTCTCTTCGCCGCCGACATGAAAGACAATCGGCAGGCCTGCTTCCTCCGCCATCGCCCAGACGGGATCGAACGCAACATGGCTGGGCGAATGCCCCTTGGGGCAGCGTGACGGGACAAGAAGCGCCTTGGCGCCCAGTGCGATGGCGTTGCGCGCCGTTTCACGGGCGCGGTCGAAATCGGCCAGCGGCACATAACAGGTGGCAAGCAGACGCGGGTCCACCGAACAGAACCACGTCATCATCCGGTTGTGCGCTTCCGCCACCGCGTAGCAGAGATCGAGATTACCGGATTCATCGAGATCGAAATTGCCGAGGCTCCAGGTGGTGAAGATCAACTGGCTGGCAAAGCCCAGATTGTCGAGCGCCTTTGGCCGATCCTCGCGCCGGAAGCTGCCCAGCGCCGCGTAATTCTTGCGCAGCATCAGCTCCGTCACATTGCCGGCGCGGAAGACGGGATCGGCGTGCTGGGCCCGGGCCTCTTTCGCCCATTGCCCATCGCGCGGCCACGCCTTCAGCTTTGGCAATGCGTCGTAAGCGGCGCGGAATTCTGGATCGAGAAAATCATCCAGGCAGTCCGCCAGTTCCATCAGATGGGAATCGGCATCGTGCACGAGGCGGTTTTCAACGTAAGCCATGGGCGCGTCTCCCGATGTTTGGTTATGCTGGAACAGCCTTCCAGAAATAGCGCACGAAGCCGCGTTTCGGATCGAAATCCTTGATGCGGAAGGCCATGCGCACCTTCATGCCGGAATCGACCTGTCCCTGTTCGACATCGGTGATGTCGGACAGGAAGCGGCCCCCTTCGGCAAAGGTGACCATGCCGTAATGGCTGGGCGGGTCCATCGAATAGGTCAGGAAGTCCGCCGACCAGGACAGCACGCTGGCCGGTTGATCGGCAAAGCCGTATGGGTCTTGCGAATCCACTTCCTGGCAATTGGGATTGACGCAGATGCGCGTGCGCGGGAATTGCGCCGTGCCGCAGACCCGGCATTTGCCGCCGACAAGGCCCATCAGCATATCGCGTTTGCGATATTGCACGGTCAGCGCGGTTTTCTTGTCCACCTCCGCCCGCATGCCCTTTTCGAGCTCGATCAGGCCGTTGAAAGCGAGGTAGCGCAGATAATTGGTTTCTTCCCTGCGACGGGCGAGCGCGCCGGTGACGCCATTGCGTTTCGACAGTTCGGCAATGTCCTTCGTCACCTCGAAAATCGCGGCGTCGCAACCCTGCCCGAACTGGGCGACCAAAATCTTTTCACCCGGCTTGGCCTGTTCCAGCGTGTGTACCAGCATCAGAAGCGCATGCGCAGCGCCCGAATCGCCCACAGTGGCCGCAAGATTGTCGCGCGTTTTCGCCGGATCGATGCCGCTTTGCTTGGCAATGGTCTGATCGAGTTTCGCAAACGGGCATGGCAGGATGAAATGCGCGATGTCGGACGCGGCGACGCCGGTTTTTTCAAACAGCGCCTTCAGTGCGGCAGGCACGATCTTGGTGTAGCCCTCATCGCGGATCCAGCGTTCTTCCCAGCCATAATCGAATTCTTCATTCTCGCCACGGAAATGATCGACGAAATCGAGCGTGACCGAATGGCTGCCGATCAACTTCGCGATCACCTTGTCCTTGCCGAGGGCGAGCGCGGCACCGGCATCGCCATACTGCATTTCCTGTGCTGAGGCGGCGCGGGCCTTGCGCTTTTCCCCCGCCACCACAATCGGCGCCCTGGCCCGGCCGGAGGCCACCGCATCGAGCCCGGCAAAGAGGGCCGAGAGCCCGGCGCGCTGCGAACCGGTGACATCGGCACTGGTGATGGTTTCAGGAAGGTTGAGAGCGGCGGCTGCAATGCCGGCATTCTGCCGGTCCTGAAAGGGCGCGCTGGTGGAGGCAAAGAAGATCGCATCGATATGGGCCCGGTCTTTCAGCGCGTCGGTGGCCGGAAGGCAGTCCCGCCCCGCTTCCACCGCCATGGTGATGGCGTCTTCATCCCAATTGGCCATCGCGCGTTCGCCAACCCCGCGCGCGCCCGGCGCGAACCAGGCATTGGCGGCAGCAATCGCCTTGCGCTGCAACCGGCGCAGCGGAATGTAAGCCCCGTAAGCGGTAATCCCTGTCATTTTTTTCTGTCCTTCAGGATGGTTCTGGGGCCAGAAAATCAGGTTTGAACCGGGGCGGCAATGCGGATCAGGGCCGCGCTTGTCAGGGGTGCTGCGTGACCCGAAAACAGCCGAAACCCGCCGCACGCACCCGCTGGCAGGCGCCTGCGGGCACCGGCCCGGTCCGCAAGCGATAGAGCCGCCCATGATCCGGCAGATCGACCGGGGTGATGGCGGGGCTGAGGGCCGCGAGCAAAGGTGCTGTGGCGCGCGCAATGCGATGCCAGGCAGCCTGGGCCCCGGCCACATCGGCGAAGGCGCCGATCTGGATGGTGCCACCGCCGGAGGCCGCCACGGCCGGCGCCCGCGCTTCGGGCAGCGGCGGGGCCGGTTCGGGTTGGGGCGATTGCGTCTTTGGCGGGCGCAGATGCGGCGCGCTTTCCAGCGCGGCAAGGCCATGCGCCGCTGCCCCATATTGCGGATTGACCGACAGCGCCTGGCGATAGAAGGCCTTTGCGGCATCGTTGTTGCCCGTCGCCACGGAAATCTGCGCAAGACCAGCGAGCGGATATTCCGGCTGCGGATTGCCGGCGTCGAGCGAAGCGGTGTAATCGCGCGCCGCGAGATCGAACCGGCCGAACCTGCGCCAGGCATTGGCGCGATTGTTGAGAGCAGCGGCAAAGTCCGGTGCCTGCGCGATCGCGGCATCGTAACTGGCGATGGCGTCTTCGGTGCGGCCAAGCTCATCCAGCACCACACCGCGGTCGAACAAGGCCCGAACCGTTTCGGCGCGCGTCAAGCTGCCGAGCGCCATGGCGGCAGAGAAATCGGCGAGTGCGGCGGCAGGGCGGCCAAGATGGGCACGCACCAGCCCGCGCGCCATCAGCACATGGGCACGATCAACCGGCGAAAGACTTTCACCCGCCAGCAGCGTATTTGCCAATTGTTCCGTATAAGGATCGTTTCCGGCGGAAAGCGCATCCGCCACCATTTGCGGTGTCGGCGCCGCAGCACTGGCGGTGCTTGCGGCAAGCCCCAGCGACAAAACCGCGGCAAGATAGAAGTGGCCCCGCAAACCATGCCCCCCGGCCGGTGATCAGGGGAGATTATGATACTGCCGGAACCATTCGACAAACCGGGGAATGCCCTCGCTCAGCGGCACATGCGGGGCAAAGCCGAAATCGGCCGCGGCACGCGCTATATCGGCATAGGTTTCGCGCACATCGCCCGCAGGGCCTTCGGTGTGGTTGATGATGGCCTTTTTGCCGGTGGCCTGTTCGATGGTGGCGATCAGGCCCAGCACATCTTCCGGGTGGCTGTTGCCGAGATTGTAGACGCGGTGCGGCACGTCATCGGCCTGCGGATAGGGCGTTTCGACGATGCGCACCAATGCCGCCACGATATCGTCAATATAGGTGAAATCGCGCCGCAATTTGCCGCCGCCGAAGACGGGAATCGGCTGCCCCTTCAAGATCAGGTCGGTGAAACTCCAATACGCCATATCCGGGCGGCCGAAGGGACCGTAAACGGTAAAAAAGCGCAGGCCCGTCTGTTTCAGGCCGTAAAGCCCGGCATAGGAATAGGACAGAAGTTCGCCCGCACGCTTGGTCGCCCCGTAATAGGAAACCGGCTTGTCGGCCCGCGCGTTTTCAGAGAACGGCGCCACCGTATCGTTGCCGTAAACAGAACTGGACGAGGCATAGACGAGATGAGCGAGCCCCGGATGGGTGCGTGCAAATTCGAGCACATTGTGATGGCCGACGAGATTGGATCGCGTGTAGGCGGCCGGATCTTTCAGCGCATAACGCACACCGGCCTGGGCGGCGAGATGCAGGATCAGATCATAGCGTTCCCCGCCCGCAGCGGCGGCCAGCGCACCGGGCGCCGCAATATCGGTGCGGACGAAACGGAAGCCGGGATTTTTTTGCAGTTCGGCCAGACGTGCTTCCTTGAGACGCGGATCGTAATAGGCGTTAACCTCATCCACCGCGGTGATGCGATGGCCGCGGCCCAGAAGCGCCATGGCCGTGTGAAAACCGATGAAGCCCGCGCCGCCGGTGAGAAAGATGTTCATTTTGTGGCCAAACCTTTGAAGCGCTGGAGATCGCCCGCGCAGTATGCCATGAAAGGCGCGCTTTCAACCCCGCCTCCACGCAATCCCGTATCCGGCAAACCTCATGTCTCAGCCCAAGCCCGTTCGTAAAGCCGTCCTGCCGGTTGCCGGCATGGGCACGCGCTTTCTTCCCGCCACCAAGGCGGTGCCGAAGGAAATGCTGACCGTGGTGGACAAGCCAGTGGTCCAGTACGCGGTTGAAGAGGCGATGGAAGCCGGCATTGAACAATTCATCTTCGTTACCGGCCGCGGGAAGCATGTGATCGAAGACCATTTCGACCATGCCTATGAGTTGGAAGCCCTGTTGCGCGCCCGCGGCCGCACGGCGGAACTGAACGGCCTATTGGAAGACCTTCCGGTCACCGGTTCGGTCAGTTTCACCCGGCAGCAGAGCCCGCTGGGCCTTGGCCATGCGGTGTGGTGTGCCCGCCATTTCGTGGGCGACGAACCCTTTGCCGTGCTTCTGCCCGACGATCTGATGGTGGGCACGCCCGGTGCCCTGAAGCAGATGATCGAGGTTTACAATCGCGTCGGTGGCGGCGTGGTGGTGGCGGCGGAAGAAAAACCGCTGGAAGAAGTGAAGCGTTACGGTGTGATCGCGCCGGGTGCCGAAAAGGGCAACGCGGTGGAGGTAAAAGGCGTGGTGGAAAAACCCGACCCCGCCATGGCGCCATCGCGGTTGACGGTGATCGGACGTTACATCCTCGACCCACAGGTGTTCATCGAACTGGACCGCAAGGAAAAAGGCGCCGGCGGTGAAATCCAACTGACCGATTCCATGGCCAAGCTGATCGGCCAGGTGCCGTTCCACGCGGTGAAGACCAATTGCACCCGCTATGACTGCGGCAGCAAGGAAGGTTTCCTGCAGGCCAATATCGCGGTCGGCCTGTCGCGGCCGGACATTGCGCCCTCGCTCAGGGCCATGCTGAAAACCATTAATCTTTAAGCACCGGTGACGGGTGCCAATCGTCACGAGAGTGCCCGATTTCCCGTGTTAATCAGCGGATTAAGGATGTAGGGGATCAACCCTTGCAGGGACCGCGGATTCCGGGCGAAACAGCGCCGGCCCCAGAGCAAGAGCGGATTTGCACTTTAAGAGGACTTCCAGATGCGGATTGCCATGATCGGAACCGGGTATGTCGGGCTCGTTTCAGGCGCCTGCCTGTCGGAATTCGGTCACGACGTGATCTGCGTGGACAAGGATCAGGCCAAGATCGACGCCCTGGAAAAAGGCGTGATCCCGATTTTCGAGCCGGGTCTTGACGAGGTGGTGGCCGCCAATGTGAAGGCGGGGCGGCTTTCCTTCACCAATGACCTGAAAAAGGCCGTGCCGGGGGCGGACGCGGTGTTCATCGCGGTGGGCACGCCAAGCCGCCGCGGCGATGGTCATGCCGACCTGCAATATGTCTTTGCAGCGGCGAAAGAGGTGGCGGGGCTGATCGACCGTTATGCGGTGATCGTCACCAAATCGACCGTGCCGGTCGGCACCAGCCGCAAGGTGGAACAGATCGTTCGAGAAACCTCTCCCCACGGCGATTTCGATGTCGCCTCCAACCCGGAATTTCTGCGCGAGGGGTCTGCGATCGAGGATTTCCGCAGGCCGGATCGCGTGGTCTGCGGCTGCGACGGCGAACGCGCGCGCAATGTGATGCGCGAAATCTATCGCCCGCTTTATCTGAATGAGACGCCGATCATCTTCACCACGCGCGAAAGTTCGGAACTGATCAAATACGCGGCCAACGCCTTTCTTGCCACCAAGATCACCTTCATCAACGAGATGGCCAATCTGTGCGAGAAACTGGGCGGTGACGTGCAGGATGTGGCGCGCGGCATCGGGCTGGACGGGCGCATCGGCAACAAATTCCTGCATGCGGGCCCCGGCTTCGGCGGATCGTGCTTTCCGAAGGATACGCTGGCGCTGCTCAAAACCTCGCAGGATGCAGGCGCACCGGCACGGATCGTGGAAGCGGTCGTGGCGGTGAACGACGCCCGCAAACGCGAGATGGCGGAAAAGATCGAACGCGCCTTTGGCGGGGTGAAGGGCAAGACCATCGCGATTCTGGGCCTGACCTTCAAACCCAATACCGACGATATGCGCGATGCACCGAGCCTGGTGATCGTCCCCTATCTGCAACAAGCCGGTGCGCGCATCCGCGCCTACGATCCCGAGGGCGCCAGGGAAGCGGCAAAATCGCTCACGCTCGACCTCTGCACCGACACCTATGAAGCGCTGGATGGCGCCGATGGCGTGGTGATCCTGACCGAATGGAATGAATTTCGTGCGCTGGACCTGCCCCGCGTCAAATCGCTGCTGAAAACGCCGCTGATGATCGACCTGCGCAACATTTACCGGCCGGGCCTGATGGCGGACGCGGGCTTCACCTATGTCAGCGTGGGCCGGGCCACGGCCGGGCCTGCGAAATAGGGTCTTCCGGGCGCCGGTTCATGTGGATCGGTGGCCCCAAACCGCCCGCGCGGCTTGCCATCCGGGCACGCCCAAGCCATAGAAAACGGCCGCGAGCGAGATAGCTGTTTTGGTCACCGAGGAGGATTGCTGCGGAGCGAGATTTCGCCGTCCCGCCGCGAGGCGCCGGATCGCGGCGGCGCTTGCGGGTCTTGCCGGCGCGGTGCTCGCGATGGCGGTGCCGGTCCTCATGCTGGCGGCGCCGGTTCTCGTGCTGGCGGCGCCGGTCCTTGTGCTGGCGGCGCCGGCGCACGCGGCCGGGCCCTCGCTGGAAGGGCCCTTCCTGCCGCGCAACCTCTACGGCGAAGCCGGCCTTATCGACATGCCGAGCGCGCGCATGGCGCCGGACGGGGAGATCAGTGTTTCGATCTCCGCCCTTGAGAATACACAGCGCTATGGTTTCAGTTTTCAGGCGCTGCCATGGCTTTCCACTGCCTTCCGTTATAGCCACCTCTCCGGCCTGTTCAACCAGAACTACTATGACCGCAGTTTCGGCCTGAGGCTCAGGCTGTTTCAGGAAACGGTGGACTGGCCGGAAATCTCCGTCGGTGTGCGCGATCTGGTCGGCACCGGCATCTATGGCGCAGAATATCTGGTTGCGAGCAAACGGATCGGGCGCGATTTCGATGCCACGCTTGGCATCGGCTGGGGACGGCTCGGCTCCATCGGCGCGTTCGACAATCCGATCGGGCTGGTGCTGTCCTCTTTCAAAACCCGCAAGCATGTAATCAACACCGGGGAGTTCAACACCGGCGAGCTTTTCCACGGCCGCAAGGTGGGCCTGTTCGGCGGCCTGATCTGGCATACGCCGGTGCACAATCTGGATTTTCTGGTCGAATACAGCAGCGACCGCTATGAGGAGGAAAATTTCTACGGCCTGATGAAACGGCGGATGCCGGTGAATGTCGGGCTGTCGTGGCGGCCGATCGAGCACATTACGCTGGGCGCAGGCTGGCTCTATGGAACGACCTACGGCATCAGCCTGACGGTCGATGCCGATCCGACCAAGGCGCTGAGTGGTGCCAAGCTGGGCGCCCAGCCGCCCCCGGTGCGCGAACGCACCCTGGAACAGCAGCAGCACGCCATCGTGCGCCTGCAGAACCGCAATCTGCTGGAAACCCTGCCCGGTCCGGCGAAAAGCAGCGCCTGGAGCGCGGCATCGCTGGCAAATCTTCTGACCGACAACGGCGATGAAATCGCGGATTATGAAATCGACGGCCGCACACTGGTGATCAATGTCAGTGCCGGCAAGGCGACGGCGCAACGCTGTGCCCGCTATGCGCGGCTTTCGGCACAGACACATCTGGGCCTGCGTTCGGTCGCGCTGACCAATCTCAATTCCGACGACGGGGCGGTGGCGGTGTGCGATCTGCCGCCCGCGCTGCCGCAGAGCGCGGTCTTCTACAGCCGTGGGCGCATCGCCGGCCTGTTCGACACGGCGGCCGAGGCACGCGATGCTGCAAGCGGCCCGGTCAGCGCCGCAGCCGTGGAGGCGCGCATCCGCACCGCCGCGGCGGAACAGGTGATCCATATCGATGCTGTGGGCCTCGAGCGGAGCGAGATCTGGGTCTATTTCACCAACACCCACTACTATCTGGAGACCGAGGCGGTGGGGCGGCTGGCGCGCATTCTGATGGCGGCGGCCCCGCCCGATGTGGAAATTTTCCATCTGGTTTCGGTGATTCACGGCGTGCCGGTACGCCAGACCCAGATTTTGCGCAGCACGCTGGAACGCGTTCTGCTGGCCAATGGCGGCACGGCCGAGATGGGCGATGCGCTGACCATCAAACCGGCACCAGCCAGCAATCCGATGCTCGACGCCAATATCGGCGACAATTATCCGCGGTTGTCGTGGTCGATTTCGCCCGCGACACGGCAGAGCGCCTTCGATCCCGAATTGCCGTTGCAGGTGCAAATGCTGGTGGCGGTCAACAGCACGATCGATCTTTATCCGGGCCTGACCCTGTCGGCCACACTGGACGCGAACATCTTCAACAACTTCACCTTCCGCCGCGAGAGCAACAGCGAGCTTCCGCATGTGCGCAGCGATGTGCAGAAATATTACAAGAAAGGGCTGGACGGGATTGCGAACCTGACCGCCTCCTATCGCACGCGGCTTTCGCCGGATGTGTTTGCGCAAATCTCGGCAGGTTATCTGGAAGACATGTTCGGCGGCGGTGGCGTTCAGGTGGTGTGGCGGCCGAAGAATTCACGGGTGGTGATCGGTGCCGACCTCTATCAAGTGTGGCAGCGCGACTTCAACCGCCTGTTCGGTTTCCAGAACTATAACGTGCTGACCGGGCATGTGACGCTGTATTACGAATCGCCGTGGTACGGACTGAACTTCAACGTCCACGCCGGGCGCTATCTGGCGGGCGATTACGGCGCCACGCTGGAAGTGACGCGCCGCTTCGAGAGCGGTGTGGAGATCGGCGCCTTTGCCACCTTCACCAATGTGCCGTTCTCAAAATTCGGCGAAGGCAGTTTCGACAAAGGCATTGTGGTGCGCATTCCGCTGGAATGGGCGCTCCCCTTCCACTCCCAATCCACCTATAGTCTGTTGATGCGGCCCATACAGCGCGACGGCGGGCAACGACTGGTGGGTGATGATTCCCTTTATGATGAAACCCGCAGCACCAGTTATGGCGCCTTTGCCCGGCATCTGGATGACATTGCCAATCCGTAACACATTGGCGGCGCTGGCCGCGCTGGCGATGCTTTCCGGCTGCAGTTCCGAACATTCGGACTGGGGTCAGGTTTATCGCGCCGCGCGGCAGACTTTCAGCAGCGACGGGCCCGCCACGGTATCGCTGCAACAGGCGGCCGCGGTTCCCTACGCCTCGATGGGCGTGCGTATCGGCGGCGGCGCACAGGTGCTGATCGTACAGGTGATCGATTCACCCGATATGCGGCTGTGGACGGCGGGCAAGGCGATTGCGCTTGAAACCCGCGACGGGCGTATCACCCGCTCAAGCGGGCTGGCCTTCAATCTCTCCGGCGTTGCTGGCACGACCGCGCTGGCGGGGAAACCGGCGGGCGATCCGAGCGTGCGCGAAACGCTGCTGTACGATTTTGCCGATCTGAACGCCTATTCCGTGCGTGTCGTCTGTACGGCCGCGGCCCCCGTCGCGGACCGGGTCACAATCCTGGGCAAGACGATTGCAGTCAGACGCATTGACGAGAATTGCAGCGCCGGAACATTCGACTGGGATTTCACCAACCGTTACTGGGTGGGGGAAAGCGGTCTGGTGTGGAAATCCATCCAGCACATTCATCCCAAGCTGGAAGCCATCGAAACTGAAATTCTGCGCCCGCCGGCGAGCGCGGTCAGAAACGGCTGAGCGCCATACGCAAACAAACCATACACAAACAAAAAGGGCGCACCCCTGTTGTGGAGCGCGCCCTTTTCAAAACCGGTGAACGCTGTGCCTAGAGCGGGCCTGTCGCCGTCGTCGACGTGGTGTTGCCACCATTGCCCGAACTTGTCGTCGCCAGAACCACACCGGCAACAACCACAGCGGCGGCTGCCAATGCCATCGTGGCATCAACATCCATGCCCTGCGCTTCCTGGACCCCAGCCGTGTTGCCGGGAGTCAATGCACTTTGTTCGGTATCGGACGCAGCGAACACCGCCGTCGAGCTGAGCAGCATCGAACCGGCCGCAATAACCGAAGCCCACTTCCGCAACATAGAGAAGTCCTCCTAACGCTTGGATATTTTTCCTGTAAGGGAAGCCCCGGAGTCTGTCAATCACGCGCCAAAGCTAGTCCGTCATTGTGGCCCCAAGGCAACAGACAGCAGCCGTTCCGGAAAAGATTTTGTTCCACAATGACGCGGAAACATTCCAGAAGTCATGACAGAATCAGGGAATCAATGCCTTTCCGCGCAGATAGGAAAGCACCTGCCCGGCCAGATCTTCGGGCGCGGCATCCACGGTTTTCAGCGTTAGCTCCGCGGTCTCGGGAACTTCATAAGGGCTGTCGATGCCGGTGAAATTTTTGATCGCGCCGGCCTTCGCTTTTTCATAGAGCCCTTTTGGATCGCGGCCCATGCAGACCTCGATCGGCGTATCGACAAAAATCTCGATGAACTCACCCGTATCCAGCAACTCGCGCGCCATGCGCCGTTCGGAGCGGAAAGGCGAGATGAAAGAGACCAGCACGATCAGGCCTGCATCGACAAACAGCTTTGCCGTCTCGGCCACGCGGCGGATGTTCTCCACCCGGTCGGCATCGGTGAAGCCGAGATCGCGGTTGAGACCGTGGCGGACATTGTCGCCATCCAGCAGATAAGTGTGGCGGCCATGCGCAAACAGATTGCGCTCCACAATATTGGCGATGGTGGATTTGCCGGAACCGGACAGCCCGGTGAACCACAACACCGCAGGCTTCTGTCCCTTCTGGCCACCACGGGCATCCTTGTTCACGTCAAGCGCCTGCCAATGCACATTGGTGGCGCGGCGCAGGCCGAAATCGACCATGCCGGCCGCCACCGTGCCGTTGGTGAAACGGTCGATCAGGATGAAACCGCCGGTATCGCGATTGTCGCGATAGGAATCGAAGGCGATCGGATGCGACGCCGAAAGGTTGACATAGCCCACCTCGTTCAAGGTGAGCGTTTTGGCCGCCAGCCGTTCCAGATTGTTGACATCGACCTTGTGCTTCAGCGCGGTGATCGTCGCCGGAATGGTGCGCGGGCCGACCTTCAGGAGATATTGCCGCCCCGGCAGCAGGTCTTCTTCCGCCATCCACAAAAGATGGGCGGCAAACTGGTCCGACACTTCGGGCCGCGTTTCCGGTGCACACAGAATATCACCGCGCGATATATCTATCTCGTCAGCCAACGTCACCGTGACGGCCTCGCCCGCCACAGCCACGTCCAGATCGCCGTCCATGGTGACGATGCGCTCCACCGTGGAGGTCCGGCCGGAGCCCGCGACCACAACGGGGGAGCCCGCACGCACGCGGCCGCCGACAATGGTGCCGGAAAAGCCGCGGAAATCGAGATTGGGCCGATTCACCCACTGCACCGGCAGGCGGAACGGCTGTTCGGCCAGCGCGGTTTCGACATCCACGCTTTCCAGATGGTCAAGCAGCGAGGGACCGGAATACCACGGCATGTTGCCGCTTTTGGCGATCACATTGTCGCCATAGCGGGCCGACAACGGAATCGGCACCAGGGTTGCGAAGCCGAGCGCCTCAGCAAATTTGGTGAAGTCGGCCACAATGCCGTCGAACACGGATTGCGCGTACTCGACCAGATCGATCTTGTTCACCGCCAGTACGACATGGCGGATGCCGAGCAGCGAGGCGATATAGGCGTGACGCCGCGTCTGCGTCAGAACACCCTTGCGGGCATCGATCAGGATGACGGCGAGATCGGAATTCGATGCACCCGTCGCCATGTTGCGGGTGTACTGCTCGTGGCCTGGCGTATCGGCGACGATGAATTTGCGCTTGTCGGTCGCAAAGAAGCGATAGGCGACATCAATGGTGATGCCCTGTTCGCGTTCGGCTTCGAGCCCATCCACCAGCAGCGCAAAATCGATATCCTCACCCGCCGTGCCGAATTTGCGCGAATCCTTTTGCAGCGCCGCCATCTGATCGTCGAACAGCAGCTTCGAATCGTAAAGCAGGCGGCCGATCAGGGTCGATTTGCCATCATCCACGCTGCCGCAGGTGAGAAAGCGCAGCAGCGATTTGTTTTCCTGTTCGGCGAGATAGGCGGCTAGCGGCGCGCTCATCAGAAATACCCCTCGCGCTTTTTCTTTTCCATGGAGGCGCTTTCATCGCTGTCGATCAGGCGGCCCTGCCGTTCCGACGTGCGCGCGGTGAACATCTCCGCTACGATTTCTTCAAGCGTTGCGGCAGGCGATTCAATCGCGCCGGTCAGCGGATAACAGCCCAGGGTGCGGAAGCGCACCAGCCTCTGTTCGGGCCGTTCGCCATCGCGCAGTTTCATCCGGTCGTCATCCACCATGATCAGGGTGCCATCGCGCTCCACCACCGGGCGCATAGCCGCGAAATAGAGCGGCACGATGGGGATTTCTTCCATCATGATGTATTGCCAGATGTCGAGCTCGGTCCAATTGGAGAGTGGAAACACCCGGATCGATTCACCCTTGTTGATGCGCGTGTTGTAGACGCGCCAGAGTTCAGGACGCTGGTTCTTCGGGTCCCAGGCATGTTGCGCATTGCGGAAGGAGAAGATGCGTTCCTTGGCGCGGGATTTCTCTTCATCGCGCCGGGCGCCGCCGAAGGCCGCATCGAATTTGTATTTGTCGAGCGCCTGTTTCAGCGACTCCGTCTTCATCACCTGCGTATGCAGCGAGGAGCCGGAGTCGAACGGATTGATGCCGCGCTTCAGCCCATCCTGATTGATGTGAACCAGAAGATTGAGGCCGAGGCGCTTTGCCGTCTCATCCCGGAAGCGGATCATCTCCCGAAACTTCCAGGTGGTATCGACATGCAGAAACGGGAATGGCGGCTTCGAGGGATAGAACGCCTTCAACGCCAGATGCAGCATCACCGACGAATCCTTGCCGATGGAATAGAGCATCACCGGATTTGAAAATTCGGCCGCGACTTCACGCATGATGTGGATGGATTCGGCTTCCAGCCGGCGCAGATGTGAGATGCGGGCTTGTGGAACGGTCACGGGCGAACTCCGGGAAGAGATGCAGTGCTGCGGGTAAAGAACAATTTATTCTTGTACTTTTTCATATAAAACATACGCCGATTGTAGATAGGCGGCTTCGACAACAGGCGCAAGACCCCCGTGCGCATTCGCTCACCCTCCTCTCACAGCCGACGGATGGCCGTACCGAAGCCAGCTCTTATCACGGCCGGCAGATGACAGCGTGGAAACTGGATCGGCATGGTGAACGCGCTAAAGTGTTAGCCATAACGGGGGAAAGGGCCATAGCCATGACAATTGCGATGAACAAGGACTGGGCGGAGGCTTGCCGCGACCTGATGCCGATGACCGTCGGCCTGCGCCGCCGCCTGCACCGGCACCCGGAGCTTGGCCTGGACCTGCCGGAAACCACCAAGGCGGTGCGCGAGGCGCTTTCCGGTCTCGACCTCGATATCGCACAGGGGCCATCGACCAGCGGGCTGATGGTCACGCTGAAGGGCGGCCAGCAGGGCCCGACCATTTTGCTGCGCGGGGATATGGACGCGCTGCCGATGCCGGAGGACACGGACCTGCCCTTCAAATCCGAAGTCGAGGGGCGGATGCACGCCTGCGGCCATGATTCCCACACTGCGATGCTGGTGGGCGCGGTGCATCTGCTGCACCGCCGCCGCGAGCAGTTGAAGGGCAATGTGAAGTTCATGTTCCAGCCGGGCGAGGAAGGCCATCACGGCGCGAAATTCATGATCGAGGACGGGCTGCTGGATGCCGCCCCTGTGCCACAGGCGGCCTTTGCCATTCACATCTCGCCCAATATCCCGAGCGGCGTGATTGCCGCCCGCCCCGGCCCGATGATGGCGGCGGCCGACCGGGTGATGATCCACATTGCCGGGCGCGGCGGCCACGCCTCAATGCCGCATTTCACCCGCGATCCGGTGCCGGTGGCATGCGAGATCGTGCAGGCGCTGCAGAGTTTCGTGACGCGGAAGATCGATGCCTTCGATCCCATCGTGCTTTCTGTCACCACCATCACGGCGGGTACGACCGACAATGTGATCCCCGAAGATGTACGCATGAGCGGCACCTTACGCAGCTTCTCCGCCACGGCGCGTGCCCGCGCGCATGAAGGCATCCGCCGCGTGGCCGAGAACATCGCCGCCGCGCACGAGCTTTCCGCCACCGTGGAGTATGAATTCGGGTATCCGGTGACCGAGAACAATGCCGATGCAGTGGCGTTTGCGCGCAAGGTGGCGAACGATCTGTTCGGCAAGCAGGGTTATGCGCCGATGCCCGCGCCCGTGATGGGGGCGGAGGATTTCTCCTATGTGCTGCAGAAGATGCCGGGCTGCATGGTGTTTCTGGGCGTGGCGCCGGAAGGTGTTGACCACCGCCATGCGCACGCCTGTCATTCCAACCGCATGATGCTGGACGAAGATGCGATGGCGCATGGTATCGCCATGCATGCCGCGATTGCCGAACGCTTCCTCGAACAGGGGCGCTGGTAACGATCAGAGAACCGCTTCGATCAGGCGGGGGCCGCGCGCGTTGATGGCGGAGGCGAATTGCGCGCTGAAATCGGCGATGGTTTCGGCGCGCGAAGCCTCCACCCCCATGCCCTTTGCCAGCGCCACCCAATCCAGCGACGGATTGTGCAGGTCGAGCATGGAAAGTGCCTTCGGCCCCGGATTGCCCGCGCCGACGCGCGCCAGTTCGACATTCAGAATGGCATAGGAACGGTTGGCGAAAATCACCGTCACCACATCCAGATTCTCACGCGCCTGCGTCCACAGCGCCTGCAACGTGTACATCGCGCCGCCATCGCCCTGAAGGCAGACCACTTTGCGATCCGGTGCCGCACAGGCAGCACCCGTGGCCAGCGGCACGCCCTGCCCGATGGCGCCGCCGGTCAGCGCCAGATGATCGTGCGGCGGCGCGGTGACGGTAGCAATCGCAGTGCCAACACCGTTGGTTGCCGCTTCATCCGCGATGATCGCATTCTCCGGCAGGTAATGCGCAATCACCTGGCCGATGCTAAACTGATCCAATTTCGCCGACGGCAGATCGGGCCGCTTCAGGGCCGCGACGTGGGCGGGCGCGGACGGCGCACCGATCGCCTCCGCAACTGCGTCCAGCGCGGCGGTGCCATCTTCATGCGGCTGGGCGAGATAGAGGATTTCGCAAGTCTCCGGCGTGCACCAGCTCGGCTTGCCGGGATAGGCGAAGAACGACACCGGCGGCTTCGCACCAACCAGAATCAATTGCTCAAGGCCGCTAAGGAATTCCACGATCTGTTCGGCGAAATAGGGAATACGCTCCACACTCACGCGCCCGGCGCCGCGTTGCAGCCGCGGGGCGAAGGTATCGCACAGCAGACGGCAACCGCTTTTCGCCGCAATGCGCCCGGCGGCATGAAGCCCCGCCGCTTTCAAGGCCGCGCCGCGGATCAGGATCGCGGTTTTCCTTCCCGCCTTCAGCGCGGCGGCGACACGGCCCACCGCAGCATCGGACACCGCGGCGGGGGATGGCACAGGCAGCGCGGGCGACGGCCCTTCCGCCTCCAGCCAGGCGGTATCGGCCGGCAGGATGAGCGTTGCGATCTGGCCCGGCGGCTCCAGCGCGGCGCGCACGGCCCGCGCGCCATCGGCCGCAACGGTTTTGGCCGAGGTGGAAGAATGCACCCAGCCCGACACGGTGCGCGCAAGCCCCACGACATCGGAAGCGAGCGGCGCATCATATTGTGCATGATAGGTGGCGTGATCGCCGACGATGTTGATCAACGGTGTGGCGGCGCGGCGTGCATTGTGCAGATTGGCCCAGCCATTGCCGAAGCCCGGCCCCAGATGCAGCAGCGTGCAGGCCGGTTTTTCCGCCATGCGGCCATAACCATCGGCCATGCCGGTGGCAGCGCCTTCAAACAGGGTCAGCACCGGGCGGATACCGTCAACGCGATCGAGCGCAGAGACGAAGTGCATTTCCGACGTGCCGGGATTGGCGAAACAGATTTCGACACCGGCGCCGGCTAGCGTCGCCACCAGAGTTTCCGCACCGTTCATGGCTTTATCCCGTACTGCGCTGCTGATTGTGCGAAAACCTTATTGGGCCTCGACAGGTAATTCAAATGCGGCGGCGCTTCACATCTTTCAGGATTTCACGCGCCGCATTGTGCCCCGGCGCACCGGTGACGCCGCCACCCGGATGGGTGCCGGAACCGCACATATAGAGCCCGGAAAGAGGGCTGCGGTAATCGCCATGGCCAAGCACCGGCCGGGCCGAGAACAGTTGTTCGAGGCTGAGGCGGCCATGAAAAATATCCCCGCCCACGAGACCGAATGTCTGTTCCAGATCATCCGGTGTCAGTGCGCTGTAGCCCAGCACCGATTGCGCGAAGCCCGGTGCGAAACGATCCACCGTCGCGATCATCAATCTAGCCACTTCCTCACGATGATCGGCCCATTGGCGGCCATCCGGCAGACGCGGTGCCACATGTTGACAGAACAGGCTGGCGACATGGCGGCTGGGTGGCGCGAGACTGTCATCCAATGTGGAGGGAATCAGCATTTCGACAATCGGTTCGCGCGACCAGCCGAACACCCGCGCATCCATAAAGGCGCGGTCCATATAGGCGAGGCTGGGTGCCATGATGATGCCCGCGGTCATGTGATCGCCCGCCTGCGGCAGGCAGGAAAAACGCGGCAGCTCGGACAGCGCGACATTCATACGGAAGGTGCCGGAGCCGTTTTTGTATTGTGCCATGCGCATGCGGAAATCGGGCGGCAGCACCGCGCCATCGACCAATGTGCCGAACAGCAGTTTCGGATTGAGGTTGGAGGCGACCGCACGCGCGCGAAAAACCTCGCCCGCTTCCGTCACCACACCGCGCACGACACCCTTCTCCACCACCACCTCGCACACCGGCGAAGCAGTATGGATGGTAACGCCGAGTGCGGTGCAGGCCTTTGCCATCGCCTGTGTGATAGCGCCCATGCCGCCCAGCGCATGGCCCCAGGTGCCTTTGACCCCGTTCACTTCGCCAAAGGCGTGGTGCAGAAGCACATAACCGCTGCCCGGCGCATAGGGGCTGGCGTAATGGCCAACCACCGCATCGAACCCCAGCACCGCCTTGATCGGATCGCTTTCAAATTCGTCGTTCAGAACGTCACCTGCTGAACGGCCGAACAGCATCAGAAGATCGCGCCGCGCGCCCATGTCGAGCCGCGCCAGCTTGCGGCCAAGCCCCGCCGCGCGCAGCATTTGCGGCAGCGCCGCCGCAAGCCCGGCATCCGTCACATTGGGCGGCGTGGTAAGGAGCGTCTCGCGCAAAACATCGGCACACGCCGCAATCCGGTCCTGAAAGCCATCGTAGCGTTCGCTATCGCGGGCTGAGAATTTTGCAATCTCCGCCTTTGTGCGCCCGGCACCGGTCACAAGATAATCCCGTTCGTTGACCGGCAGAAAATTCTGCACCTTGCGCGGCACGATGGTCAGCCCGTGTGCGTACAGATTCATCTCCGCGATGATCTTCGGATGCAGCAAGGAAACCGTGTAACTTGCCACCGAGTTGCGGAAGCCGGGATGAAATTCTTCCGTCACCGCAGCGCCGCCGACGACACTGCGCCGTTCCAGCACACACACCTTCAACCCGGCGCGCGCCAGATAGAAGGCGCAGACAAGACCGTTATGGCCGCCGCCGATTACAACAACATCGAATGAACCGGGCATGATCAGACCGCCATCACCGAATGCGCCGCAAGCTCAAGGTGCGTTTGCATCGGCAGCGGCGGTTGCCAGCCGGACATCATCCGCCGCCTTCAGCAGACGCAACGCCGTGCCGCCCCAGATTTTTGCCAACGCCATATCGTTGTAGCCGAGCCTGGCAAGCCGTTCGGTGATCTTCCACACGCTGGCGCAATCCTCCATCCCGGTGACGCCGCCACCGCCATCCCAATCCGCCCCGATGCCGACATGATCGGGACCGACCAGATCGAGCGCGTGAATGACATGGGCCATGAAATCCTCGAAACCGGCGCGTGGTTCCGGATATTTCTGCTTGATGGCGGCGATTTCGCCTGCGGCTTCCGTCACCAGCGCAGAGGCTTTCTCCGGCGTCTGGCTGCCGATCTTGCGCAATTTCTCGTAGACCTTGGCCATCGCCGCATCCCGTTCTGGATTGTGCGGTGTGTCGATCAGATAGCTGCTGAGCGAATTGACCTGAATACTGCCGCCGGCGGCAGCCAGTTTTTTGATGCGCGCATCATCGAGATTGCGCGGATGGTTGTGCACCGCGCGGCAGCCGGAATGCGACGCGATGATCGGTGCCTTGGACAATTCGATCATCTGATCGAAGACATTATCGGATGAATGCGAAACATCGCAGATGATGCCGAGCCGGTTGGCCTGTGCCACGAAATCGCGCCCCATCGGGCTTAACCCGCCCCAGGTGCCGCCGCCCGGGTCCGTGGCGGAATCGGCGAGCTGGTTGTTGGTGAAATGCACCGGCCCCGCCATGCGCACGCCCAGCGCATAAAAGCTGCGCAACAGGGTGACGTCATGGCCGAGGGGATAGGCGTTTTCCATACTCTGATAGACGATGCGTTTGCCGGACGCCGCGATGCGGGCGGCGTCATCGGCATTGAAAGCCAGTTGAAAGGCATCCTCATGCCGGGCGACGGTTTCGCGAATGGCGACAGCCCGCAGCAGGGCGGCATCGCGCGCGGCCTGATAACCCTCATCGGTCAGCGGCCCCTGCGGGGTGTAAATTGCGAAGAAGCCGCCATCAAGGCCGCCCTGGACCATGCGCGGATAATCCACCTGGCTGAGATCGGCCTCGAAACTGTGCCGCTGCATGACATTCCAGCCCGGCCGGGCGAAATTGATCGGGGTGTCGAGATGGGTGTCGAGGCAGATCAGGCGCTGATGCAGCGCGCGCGGACTTTCCACCACCGGGATGGGCTTGGCGGCGGCCCCGCCCTTCGCGCCCGTCTTCACCCCGGCGGCCGCGGCCAGCGCCCCCGGCGCCATGGCTAGCGCCGATGCGCCAAATGCCATTATTGTCCTGCGTGTCAGCATGAACGCATTTCTCCCCTCATGGCCCCGTGTTCACCACCCTCTTCTCCACGGATCCGGGGGGCCTTGCGATTTACGATAGTGCCGGACGTGACGGGCGTCACGGGGCAAGCCGGCTGTCCGGCCTACCCACGAACCGGTATATATCCCGGATGTGGACGCTATGCTGGATGCGTTACAGCGCGCGCTTAACCGCCGCTTAGGGACGGATGTTTTAGAAACCATGATCGCTCCCGGCAACCAGAGCCCGCAAATGCCTGTCCCTTCAGCAAAGCCGGCGCCGCTGAAAACGGCGGACGAGCTGGTCAGCACAGACCTTCAAACCGTCTACCAGACATGGCTGACGCTGGCCGGCGACCGGCCGGCGCCGAAGCGCACCGATCTGACGCCCCAGCATTTTCGCAAGCATCTGGCGAATGTCTTCATCATCGATGTGCTGGATGGCGGCATGGATTTTCATTTCCGGCTGGGTGGCGAAAACATCGTGCGCTTTATGGGGCGGCGCTATGCCGGTTCACGCCTGTCGCAATTGCGCGGTGCGCCGTTCTTCGAGGCCATGCACCGCATTTTCACCCATTGTACCGTTGCACGCGCACCCGTTGCCGCCGGGCCTGCACGCCCCACGCGCGAAGGGCGCGAACAGATGGAAATGGAAGTCGTCGTGCTGCCGCTTTCCGATGACGGGCGGAATATCACCGCGCTGTTCGGTGCCTTCGACCTCAAGCCGTTGCAGGCGGACCGATACGCCGAACCGGCGCCGGGGGCCACCCTTTCCGCCACCGATTACCAGTTATAGCGCGTTACTTCGCGGCGCTGGCATTCGCGCCAGTCAGATCCGCCGTCATCGCGTCAAGCCGGGCGATCAGCTTTCCGACATCGTTGCCGTTACGGGCCAGGAAGCCGCGAATATCGTCCCGCTGCGCGAGGCCGAACCAGACGCCTTCGATACTGGCATCGACGACGGCATAATTCTCATCCGTTTGCAGCACGCGGAACAGAACCTGGACCGCCGGGCCGCCACCCGCATCGCCCGGATCAACGATGTCGGCCGCCACCACATAATCGCCGGGGCCGCGTTCGGTGGTGCCCCGCACCTTCAGCGACTGGCCGCCATAATCGCCAAGCTGGGCGCTGTATTTCGCGACGGTGAATTTCTTGAAGGTGGTATCGAAGGCGGCGATCTCTGCCGGGCTGGCCGTTTTGGCAGCGTCACCAAGGCAGAAAAGCCCCAGCCGGTGCAAATCCATTACCGAGGAGAGAAGCGTCGCAACCCGCGCTTTGCGCTGGTCCAGGCTGAGCGATTTGTCGGTGAGAAAAGCAACGCCTTCATCGACATGGCGCTGCACGAAATTTGCAGCCCCTTCGGGTGTCGCCACCGCGGGAGACACCACGGCAACACCGGTCACCAGCACCGCAACGAACGCCGCCGCAAACAGACGCAGCGCCTGCCGCCCCAAACCCCGTATCATCCCCACACTCCCCAACACCGGTCTCACGTCATGCAAACAGATTTCCGCAAACCGGGAAATAGTCCGGCTACGGACCGAACCATTCAGCCGAGTTCGGCCAGCAACAATTCGAGTGCCGCCTTCGCAAAGGCCCGCATATTGGCCGGCCGGTCCGGCACACCGGTTTCGAGCGTGATGGCACGCTCCACCGGGCCGGAGAGCGCAAGGCAGCTATGGCCCGGCGCATCGCCATAGGGATTGCCGGTGGGCCCGGCCGCACCGGTTTCCGACAGGCCCCATGTGGTGGCGAACCGCTCCCGCGCCGTGCGCGCCAGCAAGAGGGCATAAGGCTCGCTGGCCGAACGCATGCCGGTAACCGCCTCCCGCGGCAGGCCCATCAACTGCACCCGCGCCTTGGCGGTGTAGACCACCGCGCCGGAGACGAAATAGGCCGAGGCCCCCGGCACCGCCAGAAGCGCCGCTGACAGAAGCCCGCCGGAGGAGGATTCGGCTATCGCGATCGTTTCCCCGCGCGCCTTCAGCCGCGCCCCCGCCCGTTCCGCCAGTGGCAACAAATCCTGCATCCCGTCATCCTTCCTGAAATCGCCCGTCCAGCACCATCGCTAGAACAAAATCGGATTCAATGGAATTGCGATTTTGTTCTAGTCCTTTGCTTTGTCGCGCAATTCATCGGGAGCTGGTAGCGGCAGCGTCACCGGCGGTTCCCGCTTTCCCGATTGCACTCCGGCAGCGAAAAAGCCGGGGGCACAAGGCCCGCCTGCTCCATTCCGGATGATGCCCTTTTTCGGCCGCCCCGTTTAAACAAAGTTTCAGGATCATCGTTAGAAAGCCGAAACGATTGCCGCGCTAGGCTTGGCCGATGATGCTTGAGGGCCCCTGACGCCATGGACCCGCAAAATTACTGGAACCTGTTCGGCAAACTGGGCGAAGTGGAAGTGCGCAAACGGCTTGCGGCACAGAACTTCAACCCCGACGAACAACATTACGCCCGGCAATGGCTGGAATATCAGGCCGCCCTTGTCAGCGCGGATGAACGCAAACGCACCATCGCGGCCGCGGCCCAGGCAACAGAAGCCGCCGAGCGCGCCAGCGCCGTTGCGGACAGCGCGGCCAAGGCCGTGGCCCGCGCCAATCTGGTGGCGACGCTCGCGCTTGTTTGCGCGACGCTTGCCATCCTGATTGCGGTGGCAAGCGTGGTTCTGGCGCGCTGAACCGTTCGGGCCTCAGACCGGCGACGTCAGGCCCTGTTCCGCAGCAGCCTTTTCCTGTGCCAATGCCGCGCGGCGATAACCATCGCGCGCTTGCAGCCGCTGCCAATAGGCGCGCACCGCGGGCGGAAATTCGGCATCGAGTTTTAATGACGTCGCGAGCAACAGCGCATAGCCGACAGAAATGTCCGCCGCGGTGAAACGGCCCGCGCAAAGATAATCCTGCTCGCCAATTGCGCGTTCCACAGCACCCAGGCGGCCGAGAAACCATTTGGCATAATCATCCGCCACTTGCGGCTGGCGCCGCTCCTCCGGCTCCAGCCGGCGGTAACGCAGCACCAGCGTTTGCGGGAAAGTCAGCGTTGCTTCGCCGAAATGAAGCCAGTTGAGCCAGGCGCCATAGGCCGCATCGTCCACGGCAACGGAGAGAGCACCGCCACCATATCGCGTTGCGAGGTACTGACAGATGGCGGAGGATTCCGTCATCTTCATCGCGCCATCGAGAAAGGTGGGAACGGTGCCGAGCGGATTGACGTCCTTATACTCCTTCGCGAACACCCGCGGTGGAAACGGCAGTATCTTCAAATCGTAAGAAAGACCCAGCTCCTCCAGCGTCCACAGTGGGCGGAATGAGCGCGCATTCATGCAATGGTAAAGTGTCAGCATTGTTCTCAAAGCTTTGTGGTGGAGGATCAGGCGGATTCGCGCACAGTAAGCGAAACACCGCAGATCGTCACCGCATCCCCCGCAACCGGCAGGCCCGCGGCCCGGGCCCGCGCCAGAGGTGCCGAGGAATCGCGCACCGCGATCTCCAACCCCACAACGCCCGTACCGTCCGCATCGCGCGGGGGCACGAATTCCACAAAACCGCGATCGGTCACGATGCGCGCGCCGTCCTGCCGGGCCTGAAACATTTCGGCCCAATGCGCCGCCGCCTTTTCAGGCGCCTTCGTCTGAACCGTGGCGCCCAGAATGCCCAGCACATCCGCCGGGGCGGACGCCGCCTTCCAGTCCCGCCCCGCCGGTGGCCAAGGCCGATCGTTGCTGAGCCAGCCGGTGCCACCCCCCTCCGTATCGATGGAGGTCAGCACCCCGTTGAAATCACCGGGATGGAAATGGGTGAAGCTGTATTCCGGCCGCTGAACCTCCGCGATCAGGCGCACACCGGCGGCGGCCAGGCGGGCACGCTGGGCCAGCGCATCCGGCGCCTGAAAGATCAGCATATAGCCGGCATCGCCGCCACGGCGGCGCAGGTAACGAAGCGCCGAGGCATCGTCCCTGACCGGCTGCACCACCTCCAGGAATTCGCCGCCCACCGGCATGACCGCGTTGACGAGACCGTAAACCGCCACCGCCGGATCGCGATAAGCGACCCGGAGGCCGAACACGGTGCCCAGCGCATCGACCACCGGCTCCAGCTTTTCAGCGACAAAGGCAACCTGGCGCAGGCGCATGGCGTTCCCCGGCTTTGCGCGCGCCCCTCAGCGCGCGACGTTGATGACCTGTACCTGGGTGAATTCGGCCAGCCCTTCCTCACCCAGTTCGGAGCCGAGGCCGGACTGCCCCGCACCGCCGAACGGAATGTTGGGGGCGAGATCGGCATGTTTGTTCACCCACACCGTGCCCGAATTCATCTGGTTGGCGAGCGCGTAAGCCTTATCCAGATCGGTGGACCAGATCGAGCCGCCAAGCCCGTAGGGCGAAGCGTTGGCGCGCGCCACGGCATCTTCCGGATCGCTGTATTTGATCACCGGCAGCACCGGGCCAAACTGTTCCTCATCCACCAGGCGCGTACCGTCCGTAATGTCGCGCACGATGGTCGGCTTGATGAAATAGCCGGGGCGGTCCGGCACCTCACCACCCGCGATGATGGTGCCATGCTTTTTCGCATCGGCCAGGATTTCCTTCACCTTCTCGAACTGCATGCGGTTCTGCAGCGGGCCGAGTTGCGTTCCCTGTTCCAGCCCGTCACCCACCACGGCCTGTTCGGCCAAGGCCGCAAGCTCGTCACACATCGCGTCATAGATGGACTCATGAACATAGAGCCGCTTCATCGCGATGCAGACCTGGCCATTGTTCTGGAACGCGCCCTGAAACAGTTTGGGCGCGGTTTCTTTCGGGTTCACATCGGGCAACACGATGCCCGCGTCGTTACCGCCCAGTTCCAACGTGATGCGCTTCAGCGTTTCGGCCGCGCCCGCCATCACCTTGCGCCCCGTGGCGGTGGAGCCGGTGAAGGAAATTTTGCGCACATCGGGGTGGGCGGTCAGCGCGCCACCCAGATCGTTCGCATCGGTAATCACATTGAGCACGCCGGGCGGCAGCAGATCTTTCACCAGTTCGCCAAAGCGTAAAGTGGAGAGAGGCGTGGTCGGTGCCGGCTTGACCACAATCGTGTTCCCGGCCAGCAGTGCCGGCGGCACCTTGAACGCCATCAGGATCATCGGGAAGTTCCACGGCACGATGGCGCCGATCACGCCCAACGGCTTGCGGTGCATTTCCACCCGGCGGTCCTTGCTGTCGTCCAGCACCTTCACCGGCAGGTCGAGCGCCGTGAAATAACGGAAGAACGCCGCGGCGCCATAAACCTCGCCCGTGGCATCGGCGAGCGGCTTGCCTTGTTCCTGGGTCAGAATACGGGCCAGTTCGCCCGCGTTCTTTTCCATCACATCGGCAATGGCGGTCAGCGCCGCCTTGCGCGTGGCGATGGGGGTGGCACTCCAGGCCGGGAAGGCCGCCTTGGCTGCGGCCACGGCCTCATCCAGCTGCGCCTTGGAGGCACGCGGCGCTTTCGCCAGAACTTCCTCCGTGGCGGGATTGACCACATCCATGGTCAGATCGCCATCGGCCATCCGCCCGCCGATTAGAAGCTTGTATGGGCTCATGCTATCCTCCCGCGCAGGCCGTTTATCCGCACCCGCTTTTTATCTATCCACAGCGATTTAAGCGCAAACTAGCAATCGTGCAAGCAAGGCAAGATCATGCACAGTGAGCCTTGCGTCCCCGATCTGCTTGGCTTCTTCCGACGATGGTGGCAATTGAAGAATAAGGCGCCACACAAATTGGCGTGCCTCTAGGGAAACAACAATGAGCAAACGCAGGCCCAAAATCCTTACTGTATTCGGCACCCGTCCGGAAGCTATTAAGATGGCTCCGGTTGTACAGGCCCTGCGGGCCCGTAGCGATTATTTAGATTCAAGGTTATGTGTCACTGCTCAGCATCGCGAAATGCTTGATCAGGCGCTGAATCTGTTCGGACTTGAGCCGGATTTCGACCTCAACCTAATGCGACCCAAACAAAGTCTGTCAGAAATTAGCGCTGCGGCCCTAAATGGAGTCGGCGGCATACTGGCCAAATGGCAACCCGACATGGTTCTGGTGCACGGTGACACGACTACCGCATTCGCCGCAAGCCTTGCGAGCTATTATCACAAGACCGCTGTCGGTCATGTAGAGGCGGGATTGCGTACCGGCAATCGCTATGCGCCATGGCCTGAGGAGATGAACCGACGTCTGGTTGGCGCGCTCGCCACCATTCACTTCGCACCGACACTCCATGCACAACAAAACCTGCTTGCGGAGAACATACCAGCCGAGAGCATTATTGTGACTGGTAACACTGTGATCGACGCACTACTCGATATTGCAGGGCGTATCGATAGCAATCCGGCGCTTCAGGCAGAACTGACGACGCACTTTCCACACCTAACGCCTAATAAACGACTTATTCTGGTTACCGGGCATAGGCGGGAAAATTTCGGGACAGGCTTTTCCCACATTTGCCGCGCTCTCGATCAACTTACCAAGCGAGGCGACGTGCAAATCGTCTACCCCGTTCATTTGAACCCGAATGTTAGAGAGCCTGTCTACCGCATTCTATCCAAAAACCCGGACATCCACTTGATAGATCCATTAGATTATCTGCCATTCGTCCACCTAATGAAGTCAGCACACATTATCCTAACCGACTCCGGCGGAATTCAGGAAGAAGCTCCGTCCCTGGGCAAACCAGTTCTTGTGATGCGAGAAACCACGGAGCGGCCTGAAGCTGTTACCGCTGGCACCGTAGCTCTGGTGGGCGCCGACTATGAGCGGATTGTCAGCAAAACAGAACGGCTACTTGACGATATGGCCGCCTATAAAAAAATGGCACATGCGCATAATCCCTACGGGGACGGGCATGCTGCCAATCGCATTGCCGAGGCGATCGCCCAACGCCTCATGGCGGCACAGGGCGGGACTGTGCCTGACCATAACGCTTAAGCACAATATCCAATTCGCCGAAAAACGCCGCGACCTGATCTTCCCTCAAATGAGAGTATCGCTCCAGCCAAAGCTTGCGCGCCAGATCGCCCCGCGACCGCGCATCACTTCTCACTAGCGTAGAAACAATAGCATTCAAGCTTTCATAACTGCCGTCAAAAATATACCCTGTACCATTCTCTTGCACAAAGCGGCCTGGCGGCGTCCCCTCGTTCGTTATAAGCGGTCGTCCCAGTGCCAAGTGTTCAAACATCTTGTTAGGCGCCGCAAAGGGATGGTTCTTTGACGAAAGTAAATAAGGCCCGTAAAGAACATCAGAGTTCATCATGACTCTCAGCGCATCCTTATAAGGTTGATAGCCGATGTAGCGCAAATTCGGCAATCGAGCGGCATGCCCATCAAAAAAAGAATCCAATGCGCCGTTACCACCGACAGTAAATCGAACTCTACCAGGAAATGCTTCACAAAGCCGCGGAATGAACTCCAGGCCTCGATGTTTTGCTTCAAGCGTACCAACATACACGATATGAATCGGGCCGACCTCAGGGGTAGCCTCACCTTTACCGTATGCTACCTCAAGCTGCGCCATATCAGGCATATTCGCGATGACACAAATCCGAACATCCCCTTTCTTTAGACCATATTGGTCAACGCGTGTCTCATCGGGCAGAATCAAAATATCAGCTTGACGAACGAGGAAGCGCTCCACCTTATCGAACAATGAAGCAAACGCACCTTCGCGCGAAGATGCAAAATGGTCGAAACCATCGTAAACAACAGACTTCCCAAACAATC
>JAFKEW010000045.1 GCA_017308375.1 Alphaproteobacteria bacterium | reverse complement strand
TTATCGGGCACGCGAAAAGCCTTTCGCGGCTCAATGGGGAAACGGCGTGACCATCGCCCGCCAGATTATTCGGATTTCGATTTGCGGCTAATGCCGCGACACTCCCCTTTTGCCCGCCCGTAATTTCTGCCCTTTATCCTCAAGCCGCTCTGGCGGTATCAGCTTTTTGGCCTTGAAGTCTGGGCAAATAATCCTATATTGGATTGCGTAACGATGATCGAACGAAAAATCAAAGGCTTACGACCCCCCACCCCCCTCGCATTTTTTGAGGTTCGAATAGCCGCAACGTGCGACTTCGGGAGGGTCTGGTGAGCCTCCGCCTCTACAACACGCTGAGCCGCACGAAAGAAGATTTCGCGCCTTTGGACCCCAAGAATGTGCGGATGTATGTCTGCGGGCCCACGGTTTACGACTATGCCCATATCGGCAATGCGCGGCCCGCCATCGTGTTCGATGTGCTGTTCCGGCTGCTGCGCCACCTCTATGGGGCGGGGCACGTCACTTACGTCCGCAACATCACGGACGTGGATGACAAGATCAACGCGCGCGCCGCCGAACGGGGCATCTCGATCCGCGAACTGACGGAGGAGACCTGGCGCATCTACAACGATGACGTGTCGGCGCTCGGCTGCCTGCCGCCGAGCGTGACACCGCGCGCCACCGAACACATCCCGGAAATGATCGCGATGATCGAAACGCTGATCGCGGGCGGCCATGCCTATGCGGCGGAGGGGCATGTGCTGTTCGATGTCTCGTCCAAGGCGGACTACGGCAAGCTCGCGCGCCGCTCTCTGGATGACATGATCGCCGGTGCCCGTGTCGATGTCGCGCCCTATAAGAAAGGCGCGATGGATTTCGTGTTGTGGAAGCCGTCGGAGACGGGCACACCGGGCTGGGACAGCCCGTGGGGCCGCGGCCGCCCCGGCTGGCATATCGAATGTTCCGCCATGGCCGGAAAGTATCTGGGCGAAACCTTCGATATTCATGGCGGCGGCATCGATCTCGTCTTCCCGCATCATGAAAACGAAGTCGCGCAAAGTGAATGCGCCCATCATGGCCACCCGCTCGCCCGCGTCTGGATGCACAACGGCTTCCTGAATGTCGAAGGCGAGAAAATGTCCAAAAGCCTCGGCAACTTCGTCACGATTAGAGAGCATTTGCCCGCGAATGACGCCTTTGGTGGTCGATCATGGGATGGTGTGACGTTGAGATTGGCAATGCTGCGGTCCCACTATCGGCAGCCGATTGATTGGACTGTAAGCGGACTTGTCCAAGCGGAAACAATTTTAAAGCGGTGGAAGGGCGTATTTCGCATAGTGGCTGTTCCAAGAGATTCTAATGAATCCCCACCGGACGCGTTTTTAAGTGCACTTCGCGATGACTTGAATATCCCTAGAGCAGTCGCCGAAATGCACGCTCTTGCAGACAAAGGGCGGCATGGTGATTTTGATGCCGCCAAAGGACTCTATCAGGCGGGGAAATTGCTTGGGATCAATTGGGATGATGTTCTCTCTCCACAATCTGCGTCAGAAGTAGCACAAGCGGTGGCTGCGTTGGGTGACGAAGATGGTTCCATTGCTGCCGCCATCGCAGCTCGCAAAGAAGCCCGCAAGGCAAAGAATTTCGCCGAAGCCGATCGCATCCGCGACGAACTTCTCGCGCAAGGCATCATTCTGAAAGACGGGCCGGACGGTACGACCTGGGAGATAAAGCGGTGAACAAGGAACGTCTCTATATCTTCGACACCACCTTGCGCGATGGTGCGCAAACGCAAGGCGTCGATTTCTCGGTGGAAGACAAACGCCAGATTGCGCTCGCGCTCGACAGTCTCGGTGTCGATTACATCGAAGGCGGTTTTCCTGGCGCCAATCCGTCCGATACCGCCTTCTTTGCGGAGCGCCCGCCGCTCAAAAACGCACGCTTTACCGCCTTCGGTATGACCAAGCGCGCGGGCCGCAGCGCCGCCAACGATCCCGTCCTGGCCGCGGTGATGGATTCGCCGGCCGAAGCCAATTGTCTGGTCGGCAAGACCTGGGATTTTCAGGTCGATGTCGCGCTCGAAATTCCGCGCAGCGAAAATGTCGATTGCATCGCGGATTCGATTGCGGCGGTGAAGGCGAAGGGGCGTGAGCCGCTGCTGGACGCCGAACATTTCTTCGATGGCTACAAAGCCAACCCGGATTACGCGCTGGAATGTATCCGTGCCGCCTTCGATGCCGGCGCCAATTGGCTGGTGCTGTGCGATACCAATGGCGGCACCATGCCGGAAGATGTCTACCGCATCGTGTCGGAGGTGAAAGCGAAGCTTCCCGCCGCCAATTTCGGCATCCATGCCCACAATGATACCGAACAGGCCGTCGCCGTCAGCCTTGCCGCCATTCGCGGTGGCGCACGGCAGGTGCAGGGGACGTTGAACGGGCTTGGCGAACGCTGCGGCAATGCCAATCTCTGTACGCTGCTGCCCAATCTGCTGCTGAAAGAACCTTATGCCAGTCAGTTTGAAACCGGCATCAGCCGCGAAAATCTGGCCCGGCTGACCCAGGTTTCGCGTCTGCTGGATGAAATCCTCAACCGTGCGCCGGGCCGGCATGCGGCCTTTGTCGGGCTGTCCGCCTTCGCGCACAAGGGCGGGCTTCATTCCTCAGCCGTGCTGAAAGACCCACGCACCTACGAGCATGTGCCACCCGAAAGCGTGGGCAATACCCGCAAGATTCTGGTGTCGGATCAGGCCGGCCGCTCCAACGTATTGGCCCGGCTGGCCGAACTCGGCATCGATGTGGACCCGAAAGACAGCCGCATCGCCCGCCTGCTGGAGGAGGTGAAGCAGCGTGAATTCCTGGGCTATGCCTATGAGGGGGCGGAGGCTTCGTTCGAGCTTTTGGCCCGCCGCGCGCTGGGGCAGGTGCCGGATTATTTTGCGGTCGAAAGCTTCCGCGTCATCGTGGAGCGCCGTCACAATGCGCTTGGCGATCTCACCACGGTGTCCGAAGCGGTGGTAAAGCTGACGGTGCACGACACCGCCATTCACAATGTGGGTGTTGGCAACGGCCCGGTGAACGCACTGGACCAGGCGCTGCGCAAGGACCTCGGCGAATATTCCGGTTATCTGAAAGATTTGCGGCTGGTGGATTACAAGGTGCGTATCCTCACGGGCGGCACGGAGGCCGTGACCCGCGTGATGGTCGAAAGTGCGGATGGCAAAGGCAATCGCTGGTCCACGGTCGGTGTCTCACCCAATATCGTTGACGCTTCGTTCGAGGCCCTGTCGGATTCCATCCGCTACAAGCTTCATCGCGAAGGTGCCCGTGCTTGATGTGCCCATGCCTGAAGTCCACGCGCATGGCAGATGTGACGATACTGCAGGCGGTTCCCGGCCGCCGATGGGATAGCGTCCGCCATCCATGAGCGAGCCGGAATCCACAAACCTGCCCGACGACCGGTTGGGCATTCTTTATGCTGCCTCGGCCTACGCGCTTTGGGGTGTGATGCCGCTTTATTGGGCGTTGCTTGCGCACATTCCGGCGATAGAGGTGGCGCTGCACCGCTCGCTCTGGTGCGCGTTGTTTCTGGCTATTGTTCTGCTCCTGCGTGGGCGCGGCTGGCGCATTCTGACCTTGATGCGCAATCGCCGTCTCCTTGCCGTCCTTGCTCTGACCAGCGCGCTGATCACCGCCAATTGGGCGCTTTTCATCTACTGTGTCGCCACCCATCAATTGATCGAGGCCAGCCTTGGTTATTACATGACGCCGTTCATCTCCTTCGTGCTCGGTATCGTGTTTCTGAAGGAGCGGATGTCGCGTATCCGTATCGCTGCGATGGCATTGGCGTTGGGCGCCGTGCTGGTGCAGACGATCGAGCTTGGACACATTCCGTGGATCGGGCCAACACTGGCGCTGTCGTTCGGGCTTTACGGCTATTTCCGCAAGCTTGCGCCGGTTGATGCAGCGGATGGCCTTCTGATCGAAACCTGGATTCTGTTTCCCGCCGTCGCCGTCATCATCGCCTATCTGGGGCTGACGGGGCAGGGCGCCTTTCCTGCGCCCACCGTGCTGGAAAATGCCACCCTGATCGGGGCGGGGCCCCTTACCGCCTTGCCGCTGGTGCTCTTTGCCGCCGGCGCGCGCCGCATCCGCCTGACCACCATGGGCTTTCTGCAATACCTTTCACCCACCATCACCTTGCTGCTCGCAACACTTTTCATGGGTGAAAGTTTCACACGCACTGATGCGATTACCTTTTGCGCAATCTGGCTTGCGCTTCTCGTGGTCAGTCTTGAAGGATATCTTCCGCGGCTGAGGCTTCGCCTGCGCTAAGGGCAGTGGATACGATATCCATGGCTTCGTCGGCATCGGTGGCAAGATGATAAAGCGCGTTGATGTTTCCGTGTGCAAAACCTTCTGCCACAATATGGTCGAGCAGCTTGATCAGCGGCACATAGAAATTGTCCTGGTTGATCAGCACGATCGGTTTTTTGTGGACGTGAAGCTGGCCTTCGACGACCACCTCGAAGAATTCGTCCAACGTCCCGATCCCGCCCGGCAGCAGCACGAAAGCGTCCGCAAGGTGCAGCATCCGCTGTTTGCGCTCCTGCATATGGGTGGTGAAAATCAGCTTTTCGGCGGTTTCCAGCGGCGGCTCGTGGGAGCGTAGAAAGCGCGGGATAATGCCGGTTACGGGTGCGTGCGCGGCCTGGGCCGCCCTTGCCACTTCGCCCATCAATCCGACGGCGCCCGCACCGAAGACCAGCCGGTATCCCTGCTCCCCGATCAGGGTGCCAAGGCGCCGCGCCGTTTCGGTGTATTTCGGATTCTTTCCTGGTAGGGAGCCGCAGAAGACACAGACTGCGGGGGTATTCTTCTTCACGACCGGGTTATGCATTTTCTAACGATCAGGTTCCTCTACAATCGTGGCCAGCCCTGCCTTGCAGGCCCTGGCCCCAATGCCTATTCATCACAACAGGAAGGTTAGCCGACATGCGTGCGTTCGTCATCATCGGCCTGGTGGCGCTGGCTGCCCTGATTGCGGGGTTCCTTCTGTCGGCAGGCGGCATCGCAGGATAATAACATGGCGGACAAGCACCCATTGGTGGAAGACGGTGAGGGCAGCCCCAGCTTCCGCCCCCTGTTCACGCTTTTGCCTTATCTGTGGCCATCCGGCCGGCGCGATCTGAAATGGCGGGTGGCCATCTCGCTTTTTTGCCTGCTCCTTGCCAATGTCGCGACTGCGGTTTCCCCGCTCTTTTATGGTTATGCAGTCGATTATCTCTCCGGCAGCCCCGGGCAAACCGCTTTATTGACCGCTATCGGGCTGATCGGCGCCTACGCGCTTTCCCGCGTGATGATGCAGGCCTTTGCGCAACTGCGTGATGGCATCTTTGCCAAGGTTTCGTTTCATGCCTTGCGCCAGATCGGTGTGCAGACATTCGCCCATGTCCACACGCTTTCATTGCGCTTTCATCTGGAACGCAAGACAGGCGGCCTTTCGCGCGTGATCGAGCGCGGCACCAAGGGCATCGACACGCTGCTCACCTTTGCTGTGTTCAGCATCTTCCCCACATTGCTTCAGCTTGCGTTTTTCAGCGCCATCATGCTCTGGAAACTCGATCTGGCGATCACGCTGGCAACACTGGTGACGGTTGCCGCCTATATCTGGTTCACCTTTGCCGTCACGCGCTGGCGCATTCGCTTCCGCCGCCAGATGAACGAAAGCGATACCGAGGCCAATACCAAGGCCGTCGACAGCCTCCTGAATTACGAGACGGTCAAATATTTCAGTGCGGAGGGGCATGAGACCCGCCGTTTCGACAAATCGATGGCGCGTTTTGCGCAGGCCTCCATTCAGGCCCAGACCTCGCTTTCCATTCTGAACACGGGCCAGGCCGTGATCATGGCCGTCGGTATCGGCGTGGTCATGGTGCTGGCCGCCTATGGTATTTCGGAAGGGCGTTTCACGGTCGGCAGTCTGGTGATGGCCAATGCCTATATGATCCAGCTTTATCAGCCGCTCAATTTCCTCGGCACGGTTTACCGCGAAATCGTGCAGGCGCTGGTGGATATGGAGGCGATGTTCAAGCTCCTTTACCAGCCGCAGGAGGTGAAGGATAAGCCCGGTGCGCAGCCGCTCACCGTTTCGGGCGGTGAGATCCGGTTTGAAAACGTCGTCTTTTCCTACGAGCCCGAACGTACCGTTCTGAAAGGGATCTCATTCACCGTGCCGGCCGGAAAGACGGTTGCCGTTGTCGGGCCGTCGGGTGCGGGCAAGTCTACCATCTCGCGTATCCTGTTTCGCTTTTACGATATCCGCGATGGCCGCGTGACGATCGATGGGCAGGATATCCGCGATGTGACCCAAGCGTCCTTGCGCGCCGCAATCGGCATCGTTCCGCAGGATACGGTGCTGTTCAACGATACCGTGCGCTACAACATCGCCTATGGCCGCATCGGCAGCGACGATGCTGCGGTAAGGGAGGCGGCGCGGCTTGCCCAGATCGACAAATTCATTCGTGAATTGCCGCAGGGCTACGGATCCATGGTGGGGGAACGCGGCCTTAAACTCTCCGGCGGGGAGAAACAGCGGGTTGCGATTGCGCGCACCATTCTGAAGAACCCGCCGATCCTGCTGCTGGACGAGGCGACATCGGCGCTCGACACCCATACCGAACGGGAAATCCAGAGTGCGCTTGGCGAAGTATCCCGCAACCGCACCACGCTGGTGATTGCACATCGCCTCTCCACCGTGGTGGATGCCGATGAAATTCTAGTGCTCGATCATGGCGAGATTGTTGAGCGTGGGCGCCATAGCGCGTTGGTGGCGCGCGGCGGCCAGTATGCCGCGATGTGGAACAAGCAGAAACAGGCACAGGAGGTCCGCGAGCGGTTAAAGGCCGTGGAAAGCGATCCCGACGTGGTTCCGGGTGTGGCGCGCACCAGTCCCGTTGCTGCCGCGGATTGATTACGCAGACTGGTTATTCAGCGGCCTGCGCTTCCTGCTCCTGTGCCGGCGGGGTTGCGCCGATCGCGGGGCGCGACGGCGACGGATGCCCGGCAGCTTTCGCCGCTTTGCGGGCCGCCTTGCGTTCCCTCCGGCGATAGGGGAAGGCCAGCATCGCCGGCACAAGGCCGAGTGTGATCATCTTCGAGAAGGCAAGTCCGAATACAATCGCGGTCGACAATTGCACCCACATCGAGGCGTTGGCCCCCCCGATGGTGACTTCGCGGGTCCAGAAATCGATCTCGACCGCGAACATCATCGGCAGCAAGCCGCCAATGGCCGTGATGGTGGTCAGGAACACCGGGCGCAGGCGCTGTGCGCTGGAACGGATCACGGCCTCTATCGGTTCCATCCCGCCATCGCGCAGGCGGTGAAAGGTGTCGATCAGCACGATATTATGGTTCACCACAATACCGGCCAGCGCCAGCATACCGGTGCCCGTCATGATGATGGAGAAGGTCTGTCCCATCACCACCATGCCGAGAAGCGCGCCGATCATCGCCAGAACCACGGCCACCAGAATCAGGGCCGCGTGATAGAAGCTGTTGAACAGCGCCAGAAGCACGATCGCGATCAGGAACAGCGCCAGAAACGCCGCCTCGATCAGGAAGGCGCCGGATTCATTCTGCTGCTCGTCCGCGCCTTTGAATTCCACCCGCACGTCGGCCGGTATTGCCTGCTGCGCGATCCAGCTTTTCAGCTTCGCCACCTCCTGGCTGGGCAGCAGCGTTTTGGCCACGCAATCCGATTTGACCGTTTCGGAACACTGCGCCCGCATATTGGCACGCACGTGATAGACACGATGACCATCGATCCGTTCGATGGAGTTGACCTGCGGCGCAGGCACCTTCTTGACGAAATTGCTGATCGGAACAACGCCTTTCGAAGTCGCGATGCGCAAGGTGTCGAGCGCATGGATACCGCGATCTTCGGCCGGATAGCGCACACGGATGTCGATTTCGTCGTCGGCGTCATCGGGCCGGTATTTGCCGACCAGAACGCCATTGGTCACAAGCTGCACCGCAGTGCCGATGGATTGCGCGTTTGCGTCGAACCGGCTCGCCAGTTCGCGGTTGATGTCCAAGTTCCACTCGATGCCGGGAAGCGGGCGCGTATCTTCCACATCACGTAGCTCCGGCAGTCCGTCCAGATGTTTGCGGATCAGCCCGGTGATGCGCTTCAGTTCCGGATAATTATCCGACGACACCTCGATCATCACGTCTTTTCCGGTTGGCGGGCCTTGTTGCGGCTCGCGCACCTCGACGTGAATGCCGGGGAGATTGGCGGTCTTTTCGCGGATTTCCTGCAGGATCACCTTTTGCTTCGGGCGCTGGGTGTAATCCTTCAACTCGACAGTGAGCCGCCCCACATTGTCGACCGGAATGCCTCCCTGACTGTTCAGTGTGTAATTGTCGCCGCCGGAGCGCGCATAGACGGATTCGACGCCAGGCACCGTGGAAACGATGTGGCTTACGCTCATCACGATGTCGCGCGTCTCGCTGGCGGAAAGGTTGCCGCGCGCCGACACCAGAACGGAAAGCTGATCGCTTTCGCTCGCCACGAAGAATTCCACGCCCTTGTTGAAGACCATGAACAGGCCGATCACACAAACCACAACGCCGAGTGCACCAAGGATCACGCGGCCGGGCCGGATGGTCAGCTTTTCGGCGAGATGGGCATACCATCCGGTAATGCCGGGAATCTGGCGCCAGTCTCCCGTCTCCGAAGCTTCGATGGCCTTTTCGTGTTGCGCGTCATAGGGCGGCGCCTTGCCGAGGAACCCGCCCAGAACCGGCAGGAAGATCAGCGCCACCACCATCGACGAACTCAAAACGATGATCAGCGTCATCGGGAAATAGCTCATGAACTTTCCCGACACGCCCGGCCACAGCAACATGGGCAGGAAGGCGCCGATCATGGTCGCGGTCGCGCTCACCACCGGCCAGAACATGCGCAACGCCGCTTCCGCAAAGGCCTGCTTCGGCGGGTGGCCTTCTGTCATTTTGCGATCGGCATATTCCACCACGATGATCGCGCCATCGACCAGAATGCCGACGGCGAGCAGCATGGCGAACATGATCATGAAGTTCAGCGTCTCGCCGAACCCGTTCAGGATCATGAACGCCATCAGAAACGATGTCGGGATCGCGATGCCGACAAGAAGGCCGGACCGCAGGCCCAGCGCCGCCACGATGATGATCATGACCAGCACGATCGCCAGCACAATTGAATCGGACAGCGAGCCGAGCTGATCGCGAATATCCTTGGAGGCGTCGAACATGAAGTCGACCTTCACCCCCGGCGGCCAGGTTTTGGTGGCTTCCGATACGATCTTCCGGACCTGCTCGTTGTTCTGGATGATGTTGGCGCCGATGCGCTTGGTTACATCGATGGCGATGGTCGGCTGCCCGTTCAGCCGGGCATAACTTTTCGCATCCTGAAATGTGCGTCGCACATGGGCGACATCCTGCAGGGTCACGGTCGAATTGGCGTCAGACCGGAGCGGGAGGCTCAGAACATCCTGCGCTGTCGCGATTACGCCGGGCACCTTCACCGCAAAGCTGCCATGCCCGGTATCGATCGAACCCGCGGGGATCAGCCGGTTGTTGTTGGCAATCGCCGTGAACATTTCGTTCTGGGTGATGCCATAGCTTTCCAGCTTCTGGGGATCGATCACGATCTCCAGCATTTCTTCGCGATTGCCGGAAAGATCGGCGCTCAGAACACTCGGAATGGTCTTGATGTCGTCGCGCAATCCGCGCGCCAGCCGGTACAGCGTGCGTTCCGGCACCGGGCCGGAAAGCGCGACCGTGATGACCGGAAACAGGCTGGTGTTGAACTCCTGCACAATGGGCGGATCGGCCTCATTGGGCAGGCGGGAGCGTGTCTGATCCACCAGCGCGCGAACGTCTTCCAGCGCCTTCTGTTTGTCGAAATTGACATCGAATTCCAGAATCAGAACGGCTGCGCCCTGATAGGCGCGCGCGGTGATGTCTTTCAGCCCTTCGACCGAGCGCAGATTGGTTTCCAGCGGTTTGACCAGAAGCCGCTCGCTGTCTTCCGGGCTGATACCCGGATAGGTCACGGTCACCGCCAGCACGGGAATGGGTATATCCGGATCGGCTTCTTTCGGAATGCGGATGAAGGCGATCAGACCGGCGATGATCACCACCACGATCAGCGCGACGACCAGTCTGGTGTTGCGGACGGCCCATTCGACGATGCGCGTCATCAGGCTGCTCCGCCTTTATCTGGCACCGCTTCCACGTGCTCGCCGTCGCTGACGAATTCCTGGCCCACGGTGATCACGGTCACCTTATCGGGCAGGCCCGTGATCCACATGCCGTCAGGCCCGTCGGATACGATCGTCACCGGCATGAAATGAACCGTATTTTTTTCCACCACGCGCACGCCGATCTTGCCGGAATCGTCCAGTACCAGAATGCCGGGGGAGATTTTTTGCGCGCTGACCCGGGTGACGGGGATATGGATATCCGCGCTGACACCTTCGCGCAGCTTGGCGTCCGGATTGGGCAGTTCGACCTCGACGCGGAAGGCCCGCGTGGCATCGTCTGCCCGGTCGGCCACGAAGCGCACTTTGCCCTTCACGGTTTCGCCGGTCACCAGATTGACGGTGGCGCTGTCGCCCACATGCACGCGGCCGACATTGTTTTCGTTCAGGGCGCCCACCGCCAGGAACGGCTCCGGCGCGATCAGAAGCGCGCACTTGTCGCCCGGCCGCATATAATCGCCCACATTGACATAGCGGTCGTCGGTCACGCCGTCGAACGGGGCGCGGATTTTCGTGTTGGCGAGTTGGATCGCCTGTGTGTCTTCGGCGGCGCGTGCCGCCTGCAAGGCCGCTTCGGCCTGGGCCATCTGGGTTTTGGAGCGGAAGCCGTCCTCGAACAGTTTCTTGGCGACTTCATATTCTTTTTGCCGCTGCGCGCTCAGTGCCTTGGCTTCCTGAAGACGGGCGCCGCGGTCGTTCAGCTTGATCTGGCAAAGCACCTGTCCGGTTTTGACCCGGTCGCCCTTCTCGAAGTGCAGGGCCTCGACAACCCCTTCGACTTCGGCCCGCACGTCCACTTCATGCAGGGCTTGCGTACGTCCGCGCACTGTAATGGTGGCGTTGCGGTCCGAAGCGGAAAGCGTGCGCACCTTGACCCGTGGCGTCTCGCTCGGCTTGGCCTCTGCAATGTCGGTCTGGCTGTGGGGCTGGAACACCAGGCCCGTGGCAATCCACGCCGTCACGCCCAGCGCGATGCCTATCGCCCATTTGTGGCGCGGCTTCAGGCGGTGCCAGAACTGAAAATACGCTTTCATGGTCCTGCCTATTCGGCGGCATGCGCCGCCTGTCTTTCGACATCGGCGCGGTGGTTGCGAATGAACTTCAGGCTTGCTTCGTAAATGACTTTGCCAAGGCCGCTGACAAAGGCCTCGCCACAGCTATGCGGCTCACCGCCCTTGATCTGGGCCAGCTTGCCCTCGGTCTGCGCGATATAGCAGTCGATCATGGCGGACACCCGTTCCTGCGGCAGCAGATGGGAAAACAGCATGGCGAATACAAAGGGTGAGCGATGCCGGTCTTCCGGCAGGGGCCTCATCAGGGCGCCCAGAAAGGCCGCCCGCCCGGCCGGGGTGATGGAATAAACTTTCCGGTCCGGCCGCTTCGTCTGTGCCTCGGCACGAACGGAAACCAGCCCCTCTTCGGTCAGCCGGCCCAGTGCGGGGTAGATCGAGCCGAAGCTCGCCTCCACGAAATGCTGGTAGCCGTCCTCCTGGAACAGCTTCTTGATTTCATAGCCTGTCGCGCTTCCGCGCGTCAGAATCCCAAGGCAAATGGTCCGGACGTCCATGGCAACCCTGCTATATTGGTTCGATATAGATCGAGCCTATATAGGGCAGGTTACAAAACCTTCAAGGCGCCCAGCACTGCAATTTGTGCAACGCGGCAATGCGGCCGTAAACATCGTGCCGGAATAGCCGCTTTTCCGGGCTAGGTCAGCTCGATCCGGTCCACTTCCACGCCCTTCATGCCCTGCCGGGTGGAATAGCGGATGCGCTGTTCCGGGCTCAGCACCGGGATGCCTGAGCGGCGCAGGGCACTGGCGTGGATATAGACATCGCCGCTGCCATCCTGCGGCATGACAAAGCCGAAGCCTTTTTGTTCGTTGAAGAATTTGACCGTTCCTTCAACCATCGGCCCGCTGGGCCCGGCATCGCGCGGCGGCCTTGGCCGTCTGGCACCGAAGTCGCCACCACCGCCGCCGCCGCCCCCGCCACCAAACCGGCCGGCTGCCGGATCGGCTGTGGAGGTGTCGACGCTATGCACTGCAACAACCTGAAGCCCGCGCGGGGATTCCTGCAGGTCGCAAACAATCGTAGAGCCTTGCGGCAGGTTCTGTTGGCCCAGTGCCGCCAGTGCCGACGCGTGACAGAACGCATCGCTGCCATTGTCCAGGGTGATGAAGCCATAGCCCTTGGTCGCGTTAAACCATTTGACCGTGCCCTTTGCCGACGCCATTGCAAGAGGGCGGGATCCACTGTGTTCAAAGTTCGCCATGTGTGAATGGTACCTGCCGGGCGCGTGTCCACGATGCGCCGAAACCTCCGGCTACAGCTCCGGCAGCAAAACCATAACACGGGCGGGCCTTCGCGGAAATCGCGTGCCGTGCGCAATTGCAATCGGACCATGGACGATTGCGCATTCTCCCGGCACACTGTGGATTGCGCACAACAATGTTGCACCATGACTGATCAAACGTTAGGCAAACTGGGTATCCACGGACGCTGGTTCGTGGACGGGTATGGCCGCCGCGTAATCTTGCGTGGTGTTAATCTTGGCGGGGATTGCAAAGTGCCCGCGCCGCGCGGCGGTACCAATTTTCCGTCGGATTTTCTGGATCATCGTACGGTTTCGTTTATCGGCCGGCCGTTTCCGTTGGCCGATGCGCCGCAACATTTTGAGCGCTTGCGTCATTGGGGTTTCAACTGCCTGCGCCTGTTGACGACATGGGAAGCGGTATCCCACGCCGGGCCGGACCAGTTCGATACCGCCTATCTCGATTACTTTGCTCGCATCTGCGAAATGGCGGGCGAATACGGTTTCTACGTCTTTGTCGATTTCCATCAGGATGTCTGGAGCCGGATGTCCGGCGGCGATGGGGCGCCGGGCTGGACGTTCGAGGCCGTGGGCCTCGACTTCACCCGCTTTCATGCCGCCGGTGCGGCCATCGTCATGCAGCATGCTTATGATTATGCGCGTGGCGGCCGCCAGGAAGACCGCTATCCACAGATGTGCTGGTTCTCCAACCATCGCCGGCCGGCCAACGGCATCATGTGGTCGCTGTTTTTCGCCGGCGCCACGCTGACACCCGATTGCCGTATCGACGGTCGCAACGTGCAGGATTATCTACAATATCATTATCGGGCCGCGATGCACCAGGTGGCACTTCGCCTGAAAGACATGCCGCATGTTCTGGGTTTCGACAGTTTGAACGAGCCCGGCATCGGCTGGCTGGGGCAGCCGCTCCACCGTGATTACCTCTCCCGTCAGCCCGAAACGCCGGAGCCGGTACGCTTCGGCCTTGCGATCAGCCCGCTCGACGGGCTTCTGGCGGCGCGCGGGATTCCCCGCATGGTGCCGGAGGTGCGCTTCGATCGCGCCACACGCACCCTGGAAACCGTTCGCGAAGTGCCATTGAATCCGGATGGCGTTTCAATCTGGCGTGATGGCGTGCCCTGTCCGTTTGAGGCCGCGGGCGCTTACACGCTTGAAAACAATGGAACGCCGCTGGACGATGCCTTCTTCACCCATCAGGGCAATCACCGCTTCGATGTGGAAGCGGATTTTCTGGTACCATTCTTCCACAGCGTGGCGGAAACCATCCGTGCCGTGCGCGAAGATTGGCTGTTGTTTGCGGAAGTCAGTCCCTTCCGCACCCATACGGCCGGTCTTCCGCCGGGCATGCCGGAACGCACCGTCAATGCCAGCCATTGGTATGATGCGCGCACGTTGCAGGGAAAGCGCTTTGCGCCGCGCGAATTCGGACACGCGACCGACAGGGCTGCGGGCGAGGAAGCCGTGTGTGCCCGCTATGTTTCGGAATTGTCACGGGTGGAAGCGGCGGGAACGTCTCTTTCTGCCCATGGTGCGCCGACCATCGTGGGCGAATTCGGTATTCCGTTCGATCTCGATCAAGGCGCGGCTTACGCTGCCTGGAACGCGGGTGATCATGGCGATGCGCCGTGGGCCGACCACACGCTCGCGCTCAGCCTGATGTATGATGCGATGGACCGCCTGCTGCTGTCGTCGGCCCAGTGGAATTACACCGCGTCGAACCGCAACGATGCGGCCATCGGTGATGGCTGGAATCAGGAAGATCTTTCGATCTATTCGATAGATCAGGAAGATGCCGCTCGCGGCGCGGATTCCGGCGGCCGCGCCGTTAAGGGATTTTCGCGCCCCTATGCCCGGCGGGTTCAGGGCACGCCGCGTTCGGTTTCCTTCGATCCCGCACAGGGCGAATTCAAGCTGGTGTTCGAAGCCGATCCGGCCATTGCCGCCCCGACCGAGATTTTTCTTCCCGCCATCCATTATCCGCAAACACCGGCGATTGCGGCCGAAGGCTGCCGGATCAGTTCGCCGCGCGAAGGGGTTGTAGCCGTGTTGGCGGAAACACCGGGGCTTAAAACCGTGATCGTCAGGCCCACGTGTTGATCCCGCATCAGGGGGCACACACCGCGGGCCAAAAGGGGGATGGGCATGCGGTCCGAGGCATTCGATTTTCTGTCCAATCTCAACACGCTGTGGGCCATCATCCTGGGCGCGGTGCTGGCCACGGCCGGTGGTCTGGCCGCCTTCTTCATCGAGGGGTGGATCGAACGGCATCGGCGTGAACGCTCCGCCGCGTTGTTCTTCGGCGAGACGCTTTGCACGCTTCAGATTATTCTTGAGTTTGCCGCCGATGCGCGCGGCATTGGTGATCCTTACGGTCCCGTCACCATGCGCATGCTGCGGTTTGCGCGGCGGGAGATCGAAATCTATGAACGCAATCGCGAGAACCTGTTCTGGCTGAACGACGTCGCGCTGCGGGCGCGGATTCATACGCTGGTCTTGCGCCTCACCATGCCGCTCGAAGGTATATTCGATACCAGCCGGGAAATTTCCGAGCTGGAATTCCGGCTGAAGTCGCTGCCGCAAAGCGATCCGGCTGCGCGGGAGGAATTGGCCCGTGACATTGCGCAATTGCGCGAACGCCGCGACGAAGGGTTCGGCTTTGTGATGGAAACGACGAAGCTGCTGAAAGCACCCATCGACGCGCTGGAACCGCTGGCGCACCAATCCTTCAGCACATTGGTGACGGTAGCGCGCCAGTAGGGAGGATGGCTCAGGCGCGCGGCTTCAGCCCGTTCTGCTTCAGCCGCCACAACAGCACGTCGATCCGGTCCTGCCCGAAGAAGGGCTCGTCCTGGAACGCCATGGTCGGCACGCCCCAATGGCCCGATTCCTTGTGGGCCTTCTGGTTTTCCTGAACGATCGCGTCGTATTTGTCCGGGTCCGCGTTGATCTTGCGGTCCAGATCGCCAAGGTCGAGGCCTGCGCGCTGCGCCGCCTTGGCCAGATGGTCGCCTTCGTTCCAGCCGTCAATCTCGCCCGACCAGATGATATGACCGGCTTCATAGAGGAAAGGCAGGCCGCGGCCCGCTTCCGCCGCCGCACAGCCAAGCCGGGTCAGCCGGAAGATGTAAGGCTGCTCCGGCACGGCGGCCAGAGTCTTCGGATCGACCACCACGGGGTCCGGCCGCGGCCAGCGATAGGGCATGCCGTTCATCTCCGCCACGCGGAAGGTGTCGCGCATGAAGTAGGAGACCCACATCGGATTGACCTGACGGAAGAATTCACCCGCGCGGACCGCCAGCGGATAAACCGGCCTGACATTCACGGTCAGATCGTACCGCTTCTCCATCTCCAGCAGCCGTGGCGTTGCCAGATAGGAATAGGGGCTGCGGAAAGACCAGAACAGGTCGATGGCAAGCGTCATGTCGTTCTCCTTTCCTGCCGGATATAGGCCAGCAGGATCGCTTTCAGTTCATCCAGGGTGCGGTTGTCGTCGATCCGCGTCGGCGCCCGCGGGTTCAGGACGCCGGTCAGAAGAAAACCATACACAATCTGCGTCATCATCTGCACCATAAATATGGCATCGCGCGTGCCAAATGTGGGGCTCAGCGCCTGGTGCAGGGTATCGGCCATTTCCTCGCGAATGGTCAGGATCACGGCCATCACCGGTGGGTTGTCCAGTCCGCGTTCCACAATCGCGCGGAAAAGCCCGCGATAGGTGCGGAAGCTTGCCGCGGCCCGCTCCACAAACTGTCCGATGATGGCGTCCGTCCGCCCACTCCGGCCCGCGGCCAGCATATCGGGCAGGCTTGCGCGGATTTCAGTGGCGAAGGATTCGGCAATGGCGAAGAACAGGGCGTCCTTGTCCTTGAAGCGGAAGTAGACCGCGCCAACCGAACAGCCGGCTTTTTTGGCGATGGCCGATATATGGGCGCCATCATAACCGGCTTCCGCAAAACAGCGTTCGGCCGCGCGCAGAATGCGCGTGCGCGTTGCCTGGCTGCGCGCCTGTTTGGCCGGCAGGGCCCAGCGTTCGGCGGCGATTTTGCTGTCGGTTGCACGCTTCATGGCACGGGTGTAAAGTAAAATCTGAATTTCAATTCAGATTACTGGAAATCCATCGCGATTCAAAGAGGGAGCATGCTGCCATGGGCCGGAAAATCCTCTTCATCACCACCGATCAACAGCGTTGGGATTCGCTTGGCTGCAACGGCAACCGGTTCTGCCGCACGCCCAATATCGACGCGCTGGCCAAGGCCGGCATCAATTATGCCCGCGCCTATAACCAGAACACGGTGTGCATGCCGGCCCGTTCCACCATCCTGACCGGGCAATATGTCCGGACCCACGGTGTGTTCGCGAACGGTGTGCCGCTGCCGGAAGATGCGCCCAGTTTTGCGCAATATCTGAAAGACAAGGCGGGCTACAAAACCGCCTTGATCGGCAAGGCGCATTTCGAACCCGGCTTCGATCTCGCTGGCAAATGGGCGGAGAACCGGCGCCAGCGCGATGGCGATTACGGGCCGTGGCGCGGCTTCGATTACGCCATCCATGCCATGCACATCACCACGTTCCGCGGCAATCCGGTCGGCCATTACGGCCGCTGGGTGCAGGCCAATCATCCACAATGGTTCGATGCTTCGGCGCCGCTCCTGAACGCGGCACCCGGCGGCGACACCGGCGCGCCGGAAACCTTCAACAATCCCATCCCGCGGGAAGTTTATCACACTGACTGGCTTGCCGGTCTCGCGGTCGACTGGCTGTCGGAGCGCGACGCGGATGAGGATTGGATGCTGTGGCTCAGCTTTCCCGATCCCCATCATCCATGGGACCCGCCGCAGTCGGAGATGGCGCGCTGCGATTGGCGTGATCTGCCGCTGCCCGATGGTCATCCAGGCTCACCGGAGAAGCTGCGCGAAATCCTGGCAGCAAAGCCCGCGCATTGGCTGGCCTATTACGACGGCACTTTCGCCAATATCGAAGGCGGCCCGATGAACTTCACCCCGCAACAGCTCAGTCACGACAATATCCGCGAGATCAATGCCAAAGTGCATGTGATGAACGAATTGATCGACGAGGCGGTGGGCCGTGTCATGGCCTGTATCCGTGCCCGTGGCTGGGATGGCGATACCGATGTGATCTTCACCACCGACCACGGCGAATTGCAGGGTGATTTCGGCCTTGTCTACAAAGGCCCGTTCCATGTCGATGCGCTGATGCGGCTGCCCTTCATCTGGCGGCCGGCGCCCAATGCGCATGTTCCGGCCGCGACGGTGTCACAACCGGTGGAACAGACCGACCTTGCCCCTACCTTCTGTCACATTGCGGGCATCGAACCCGCACCCTGGATGCAGGGCAAGGCGCTGCCGAAACGTGACGATGGTTCGCGGCAACGTGCGATCTGCGAATGGGACAGCCAGTTTCCTGGTTATGGCTTTCACTTCCGTTCGATCTATCGCGACGGTTATCTGCTTACGCGTTACGAGCCGTCAACGCCGGGGGAACCCAATGGGCTGGAAGAAAGCTGGCCGCAATTTGCAGGCATCACCACGCGCGTCCGCTACGACGGAACGGAGGGGGAGCTTTACGACCTCCGCAACGATCCCCACCAGTGGGAAAATCTCTGGACCGATCCGGCCCGCCAAAGTCTGCGCCGCGATCTGACTGCCGATCTTTATGACAATCTGCCGGAAGCCCGGCCGCAGAAGCTGAAGGTCGAAGCCCCGGCCTGAGTACGATTTGCGGAAATAGGTGTCTTCGGCCTGTTCAAAACGTATTGCTCAAAACATAAGTTCAAAACGTAAGTTCAAAACGTGCAATGCCGGGCAATCGCGAAATTGCCCGGCATCGTTGACTGAATTTGAATGGATCGAACTTGAATACGCCCACAACCGCACCGGTCCCGTAAAGAAACGGCAGCGACGCGGTTATGGCCGCAGTCAGATCGACTCTTTCAATTCCTTGGCCACACGGAATGCGACCTTCTTGCTGGCCTTGATTTTGATCTGCTCCCCGGTCGCAGGGTTGCGGCCCATGCGGGCTGCGCGTTTGCGAACCTGAAGAATTCCAAGCCCGTTCAGACGCACGCGTGCGCCCTTCTTCAGATGCTTGGTGATCAGGCCGGTCAGGTCTTCCAGAATTGCATGTGCCTGCTTGTTGGTCAGCTCCTGCTTTTCGGCAAGCTGAACCCCCAATTGCCTCGTCGTAATCGTGTCTGCTTTGGCTTTCGCGGCAGGCTTCGCAGCGGCTTTTGCCATCGTTGTCCCTCTTGAGAATCAGGAAAGGTGCCCAATTCTACTGTATTTCAAGGCTGACGGGAGAGGGGGAAAGCGGAAAATGCTTCTGCCAGCGCACTTTTATGTACTTTTGTGGCTCAACTCCGGGCCCCTTGCGCGGCTTTGACGGCCCGAATCGCGAATGCGTCCTGCCTGCGGCGCTCCAGAATGGCTGCAAAGACGAACATGGCCGCGATCCCGGCCAGCGAAACGGCGGTCTGTGCCGCGACGCTGTTGCCAAACGTCATCAGAACCATATGACCGATCACGGCCAGCACCGTGCCGAGGCAGAAGATCTGTAACGAGAACTGGCCGCAGCGAATCAACTGCTGGCCCAGCCATAGCCGTTTCAGCGTGGCGCCTGCAGGCGCGAGTTGGCGCACCGCCAGCAGCAGGGCGAAAAAGCTCACCAGCCTGAGCGGCGCCATGGCGGTCTTGTCGAGCCCGTCTTTGGCGGCCCATTCGGTGGGAAGCGGAAGCTGTCCCAGTTTGACCGCGGCAATCGCGGCGCAGACGCCAAGCGCCAGCCCCGTCACGATGCGCGAATTGGGCAACGGCTTCTTGCCCAGATACCGCGCTGTCCCGAAACTCGCGCCCAGCACGAAAATAAACTGCCACGCCAGCGGATTGAAGAACCAGCCGCCACCGCCCGGATAGACGCTCAGGTTCGGGCCCCAGATCTGCACAGCAGCGTAAAGCGCTGCCGAAGGGATCAGCGCCAGCCAGACATTGCGTTGAAGCGCGGCCAGCACAATCGGGAAAAGGCCAAGGAACACGATATAAACCGGCAGGATATCCATGTAGGCCGGCTGGAACCGCAAGGTCGCCGCATGCAGGCCCGCAATGGCCGGGTGCTGGAACAATGCGCCGATACGGAAAACATCGTGATAGCGCACGCCGGTTTCGAGCGTACCGGCCGCCACCACCAGGGCCATGAGCAACAGCAGGATCAGTTGCGCCGCATAAAGCACCCAGGCCCGGCGATAGATGCGTCTGGCGGCGGCGATGAAGCCATCCTGCATCAGCGTGCTGCCATAGACGAGCGCGGCAACGAAGCCCGAAAGAAAGAAGAACACCTCGGCCGCATCGGCGAAGGCGAAAGCCTGCATCGTCGCAAAGGAAAGCTTGTTGTTGGGCAGATGATCGACAAAAATGAAGATCAGGGCGAGCCCGCGGAAAAAGTCGATCCGGCGGTCCCGTTTGTCCTTGTCGTTTTGTCCCGCAGCGTGCGGTGCGGCCAAGCCGGTATGGAACCCTGTCATCGCGATGTACTGTTCCTGAGGAAAACCAATTCTTGGTGTGACGAATATGGCAGGGTTAGGGCGGCGGACTATAGCCCATTCGGAACCATGGGCCAGCATCTCCACGCTTTGCCTGCAATTGCCATCGCTTTTCCGGCCCGCAATCTTTTGGGGCCGCGTCAACACGCCCTGTCAGGAGTTGTTCATCTTGCCCCCTGTCCGCCCCATGGTCGTTGAGCCCGCCCTTTGGATCTGAACCGGATTTCCGTGCCGCCACATCTTCGTGGTGTTCTTTCCCGTTTTCTGCGCCCACCGCGGATGAAGCTGCGGATGAAGACGTTGCGGCTGAATACGTTGCGGCTGAATACGCGCATCTCCGATCGGCGGAACCCGTTTGCCGGTACTTTCATATTTGTTGTCCTCTGCGCCGCGCTGATTTTGCCGTTCGCTGTTCCGGCGGCCATCGGTGCAACCGGGCTCTCCTACAAGGTGGAGATCAAAGGGGTCGATGGCACGCTGGAAACCAGCATCCAGGCGGTTTCGCGTCTTCTCTCCGGCAGGGATAAGCCGCCCGCGGGGTTTGCCGGCTTGCGCCAGCGTGCCGATGCCGATCAGACAGCCTTTACCGCCGTCTTACGTTCGGAAGGTTATTACGACAGCACGGTGGATATCGTCATTGACGATGAGAGTGATCCGGCCGCCGTCCGCGTCAACATCACGCTTGGCCCGCGCTATCCCATCGCAGTTTGTGAAATCGTCTATACGCGATCCGCACCGGAGAAGGCGCCGAAGGATTGCCGCCGCATCGGCATTCGCAAAAATCAGCCCGCGCGGTCCGCCGACATTCTGGATGCCGAAGCAAAGCTGGTGCAGCGCCTGCTGGAAAACGGGCGCCCCGATGCGAAAGTCGAGAAGCGCACCGCCATCGTCGATCACAAAAGCCATACCATGCGGCTCACCTGGAAGGTCGATCCCGGTCCGCCTGCGCGCTTCGGTGCGGTCAGGGTCAGCGGGACCACGCGCACCAAACCCGAGTTTCTCGCCCGCATCGTGCCGTGGCAGACGGGTGCGGAATATGATGTGCGCAAGCTCAATGATTATCGCCAGCGGCTGTCGGGCCTCAATCTGTTCGATCAATTGAGCGTGGCGCCCGATACGGCCCATGAAACCGCTTCGGGCCTCGCGCCGATCCTCGTCAATGTGAAGGAGCGCGCGCCGCGTTCCTTTGGCGGCGGTGTCACTTACGCCACCGATGAGGGGCCCGGCGCCTCCGTCTTCTGGGAGCATCGCAACTGGTGGGGCGAGGCTGAAACCCTGCGTTTCGATCTCGCGCTCGCAACGATCGAAAAATCGCTGACCGCTTCGCTGACGCTGCCGCATTCCCCGCGCACCGGCCAGATGCTGACATTCAGTGCCCAGGCCCTGAACGAGAATACCGATGCCTATCGCAAGACGGGCGCGATCGTGCTCGCCAAACTCACGACCCCGCTTGGCGGCAAGTGGAAGGGCGACATCGGTGCTGCGTTTCAGGCCGCCCAGATCAGCCAGGGCACCACCGCACCGTTCAGCATGCTGCTTTCCCTCCCCGCCAATGCGAGTTTCGATTCCACCAACTCCATTTTCGACCCCACCCGTGGAGAGCGGCTGAATTTTCACGTGGAGCCGGTGTTCGGCAACAGCGCTGGTCTGGTTTCCTTCCTGATCCTGCAGAGTGAAGGGTCCGCCTATCGCGCGCTGGACCGGCGGCGACGCTTCATTGTGGCCGGGCGCGCCAAGCTCGGTACCATTCTGCTGGCAGGTTATGATGCGGTTCCCGCCGATATGCGGTTCTATTCCGGCGGCGGCGGTTCTGTGCGCGGTTATGATTATCAGGCCATCGGCCCGCATGACGCGTTGGGCACCGCACTTGGCGGCCGCGCGCTGGCGGAAACCAGCCTTGAACTGCGCTATCGGATAACAGAAAGTTTCGGGGCCGTTGCCTTCGTGGATGCGGGAACCGTGTCGCGCAGCCCGGTGTTTGCCGATGCGGAAACTCCGCGTATCGGCGCCGGTCTGGGCGTGCGCTATTACACCGCCCTCGGTCCGATCCGGCTCGACGTGGGTGTGCCCGTCAATCGCGGCGGCTCCGGCAGCCCGGTGATAAAAATCTATGTCAGTCTGGGACAGGCGTTCTGATGCTCTGGCGGCGCGAAGACGGACGATGGAGGAGACTGCCGCTGGCACTTGCCGCGGTGATATTGGGCTTCGTACTGCTGCTGGGGGCGGTGCTGTCCGGCCTTCTCGACCGTCCGCTTCTGTGGGCGGCGGCTCAAATATCGGGTTACGACCTGTCGTGCCAGGTGCGATCGGGCCGCCTGTTTGGCACCTTCTCCTGCCGCGATGCCGTCCTGGCGGACGAGGATGGCCCGTTCCTGACCGCGCAAAGGCTGGAATTTGCCTGGCATCCCTCGCGGCTGCTCAAGGGCGATGTTTCGATCGCGCGGGTGGTGCTTCAGGGGGCAAGCCTGCTGCGCCTGCCGCAATCCGAATCCAGATCCAGCGCGAATGCGGATACCCTTCCGAGCTTCGATATTCGTGTCGATGATCTCGCGATCAGACATCTGGTGCTGTTTCCGCACGATCCGCGTTCGGCCTGTCTCGATGCGGCGGGCATGGCCAGGATCGGCCCCACCGGCTTTGCGGCCGATCTGCGTGCGGGGCGCTGTACCGGGTCTGGCGCACTCAGTCTCAAATCGCACTACAGCAAGGCCGGGCGTTTCCTGAGTGTGGACGCGAAGGCCAGCGACGATGGTGCGCTGATCGCGCTGTTCGCGGGCATCGCCAATGCAGGTGAAACCCGCTTCAGCCTCAATGGTCAGGGGCCGCTGTCGGCTTTCCGCGGGCGGCTGGATTTTGCGGCCGAAAATGTCGGCCATGCCCAACTCGCATTTCTGGCCGATGCCGGTGGCGCCACCCGTGTGCGCGGCAATTATGCTGTTGCGCCAGGTCTATTGCCGGAGTGGGCCCCGACGGAGCTTGGCACTCTTGGTCTCATCGTCACGCCGCTCAAAACCGGCATCGCCTTGCGCGACGGTACGCTCGACTGGGGCGGCTACGCCTTGCGTTTCGCGGGCGAACAGAACGCGGACCGCCTGCGCGGCAACCTCGAATTCACCGCGCCGCCCACACTCACACTCGAAGGGGCCGAGATTGAATCGCTAAGGCTGACGGCCGCGCTCTCCGGCACCACGGCCCGTCCGCGCTTGGATCTGGAAATCGGCACCGGCGCCACCCGCTATCAGGCGAATGGCTTTGCCGCGCTTACCGCGCGCGCGCATGCGGAATATGATGGCAAGGGCCGGGCCGCACTTGCCCATATGCGCGGTCAGCTTCGCGGTGTTCGGGGGCCGTCATCGCTGGCGCCATGGCTGTCCGGTAACGCGGCGTTCGATCTTTCGGCGACGCTCAATCTGGCGCAGGGCACGCAAACCCTCACGCTCACGGCTGAGAACGGCAATGCCAAGCTGAACGCGGGCTTTCAACTCGCCCGTTCGGCCCCCGGCCGCGGCGTGGTCAAACTGGCCATCGCCAATCTCGGTGGCGCCGGTGCGAAAGGGGGCAGTTTGCTTCTGAACGCCAATGTCGCACAGCTTGCCGCCAACGGCGATGTGATTGCCGATCTCGTCGTCAATGGTACCGGTGTTACTCAACCCGCTTTGGGGCCGCGGCCGAAACTCTCGGCCCATCTGGCGGGGAAGGATGGCGCCTATCGCCTCAGCGATCTTGTCATTGATACGGCAACGGTCGCGGCGAAGGGGGCATTCGCACTCGGCAAGAATGGTGCGCTGTCCGGCAGATTCGTCACCTCGCGGGGCGACATCGCGCCATTGTCGAAAATGGCTGGCATTCCGCTTCAGGGCCGTTTTCAGGCTCGCGCCACGCTCGCGGGAAGTCTGAAGGCACCGAAACTGGCCGCTAGTCTTACCGCGCCCGCGCTCGTCATCAATCAGAAGCCGGTCAACGATCTGAAATTCACGCTGAACGGGCAGGGCCGCAATGGCACTTTCGCGGGCAAGGGTTCGCTCGCCGCGAAAACCGGAATCGGTGCCATCACGCTCGCGCTCAATGCGCAGTCGGATGCCAATGGCTGGAAGGCGGTGGTGGAGAATGGTGCATTGGGTCCCGCCACGCTGAAGGGGGAGGCCGCCTCGCGCAACGGCGTGCTCACTGCCAACCTGGCGCTGGAAGGCGATGTGCTGGCACCGGCGGGCTATTTCGCCAACACCACGCTCGCGGGCCGTGGCCGCGTTCAGTTCACCGCCACTGGCAAGGCCGTTCATCTGGCCGCCGATCTGCACGATGTCGCCGCCCCCGGCCTGAAACAGGCGAAGCTTGTGGCAAAGGCCGATGCCCCGGCCCTTTCCGGCCCCTATGCCATCACGGCCGATCTTGCGGATGGGGCGAACCATGTCTCCGCCGCGGCGCAATTGCGCCTTGAGAAGGAGATGGCGGTTACGCTTTCGCGCACAACGGGAATTTGGGCCGGGCAGGATTTTGCGCTCACGGCACCGGCGACATTGCGCATGGCGGATGGCGCTTTCACGCTTGATGAAACCCACCTCGCACTCGGCAAGGGCTCGCTCGTTCTGGCGGCGAATGGCGGCGGTGAAAATCTCACCGCGAATGTGCGCCTGCAATCCCTGCCGGCGGCCCCCGTTGCGGCCCTTCTCGGTCTGGGCAAGGCGGGCGGTACCATCAGTTTCGATGCCGATGTCGCGGTCTCGAAAACTGAGAGTCAGGGGCGCTTTCATTTCGGTGCCAATGATCTTGTCTTCGCCGGTTACAAGAAGGACGCGAACAAGGCCGACATCGCCGCCGATGGAAGCTGGAACGGCCAAACACTCGCGTTGAACGGAAAGATCAGCGGTATCGGCAGTGAACCCGCCACCTTTGATGGCAATCTGCCGGTGGTGCGCACACCCGGCAGCTATATGCCCATGCTGGCGAAAAGCGGGCCGGTATCGTTTCGCGCCCGGCTGCGGGCACCGGCCGAAAATCTGATGGCGGTCCTGCCGGTTGCCGAACACCGGCTTTCCGGCGCGATCGATGCACAGGTCGATGTCGGCGGCGATATTGCACAGCCTGCCATTTCCGGCAGCGTCACGGTCAAGGATGGCGTCTACGAAAACCTGGAATACGGCACCCGGCTCACAAAGCTGAACGCCGCCTTCACCGCCCGCGGCACCGATCAGGCCGCCATCAAGCTCACCGCCAGCGATGGCGATGACGGCACCGTGGTGCTGGATGGCAATCTGCGCTTCGGCAAGGGCACGGAAACCGAAAAACCCATCACCGGCGAAGGCAAACTGGTGCTCAACAATGCGCGCCTCTTGCGGGAAGACGCACTGAAGGCGCGCGCCAGTGGCACCATCACGCTTGCCCTGCCGCCGCAGGGGGAATCGAAGGTCTCCGGCACCATCCGCGTAAATGAAGTGCGGGCCGACATCACTGGCCTGATACCGCCCAGCATTCCGTTTATCGAGGTGGTCGAGATCAACGGCAAACAGGTCACGCCGCCCGAACCGGCGAAGCCGTCGATGTTGAACACGATCGCGCTCGACATCACGGTGAACATGCCCAACCGGGTTTATGTCGCGGGCCGCGGGCTCGATTCCGAATGGCAGGGCGATTTCCACATCACCGGCTCGCTTGGTGCGCCAAAACCATCGGGCAAACTCACCGTTGTGCGCGGCACCGCCGAACTGATCGGCAAAACTTTTGTGCTGAAGTCAGGCTCCGTTGTGCTCGACAAGGAAGTGAATGGTGGTGCCACTGTCGATCTGGCGGCCGAATACGCCTCGGATGATCTGACCGTGAAGGTGAATGCGGAAGGTCCCGCCGCCAAGCCTGAATTAACCTGGTCCTCCACCCCATCGCTGCCGCGCGACGAAATCCTCTCCCGCCTGTTCTTCGGCAAATCCTCGCCCCATCTTTCCGCGTTCGAGGCGCTGCAGCTTGCGCAAATGTCCGGCCAGCTCGATTTCATGGGCGGTTCGTCCGGCGGCGGGCTGATGGGCATGGCGCGCAGTGTCGCCGGCCTCGATGTGCTGCGCGTGGATACCGCGCCGGGCGCCAGCGGGCTCAGCGGCACATCGGTCGCGGCGGGCAAATATATCGGCGATAATATCTATGTCGGCGCGGTGCAGGGCATGGGGGCGGGCTCCAGCGCCGTCGAAGTTGAGATCAAGCTCAACAAACACCTCTCGGGCAAGGCGCAGGCCGGCACCGGCTCCAACAACAAGCTGGGTGTCGACTGGAAGTGGGATTACTGACTCGCGCCGATATCAGGCGGCGCGTTGCGGTTCGCTGCCTTTGACGCTGGTGCGTACCATCTCGCGGCGGAAGCCCTGATAGTCGTTCATCGCGAAATGCTGTGTGCAGCGATTGTCCCAGATCGCCAGCGTGCCTTTGCGCCACGAAAGCCGCCAGGTGAAATTCTCGTTCACTGCATGGCGATAGAGATGCTGCAGCAATCCGTTCGATTCCGCCTGGCTCCAGCCCGCCACCCGGCTGGTATAGACCGGGTTGGCATAAAGTGCGGCCCGCCCGGTTTCGGCATGCGCAATCACGGCGGGGTGCGTCTCTTCGCGATAGGCGTCTTTCGACGGTTCAACCACCGTGGACATTTTTCCCTTCACGCTGTCCAGATAACCACCGGTGCCGTAGGCCGAACCTGCGGAATGAATCAGATCGGTCTGCAGCAGCGTATCGCGCAAACCCGGCGATAGCGTTTCATACGCCATGTACTGGTTGGCCCAGATCGTGTCGCCGCCATAGGGCGGGGCCTCCAGGCAATAGAGCAGGGTGAAACTCGGCGGTGCTTTTAGGTAGGAAAGATCGGTGTGCCACGCATTGGCGAAGTTCAACCGCTCATGCGGCTCTTTCAGAATGCGGATGACAAAGGGCCTGCCATCCAGCGGCTTTACGAATGGCGTCATATCGCGCCCGCCAAGCTGATCGGTCAGCCGTTCCAGATCGTCCAGCGTCATGGTCTGATCGGGCAGGGCGACAACAAGGTGGGAAAGAAGTGCGGCGCGCAAGCCCATCACCTCTGCCGCGTCCAGCGTTCGGGAAAGGTCGAGACCGGTGACATAGGCGCCTGCCGAACCGCCGGCCTGTGTCACCGTCAGTCTTTCGCGTGTGTGGACCGCAACCATCGGCGCCTCCCGTTTGCGCGTATTCTAGCATAAACCTAGATGCGCCGTTCCAGTCCTTCCCAATAGGGTTCGCGCAGCTTGCGTTTGAATATCTTGCCGGAATCCTCACGCGGCAGTTCGGCCATGAATTCGATTTTCTTCGGCACCTTGAATCCCGCCACATGCGACCGCAGATAGGCTTTCACATTGTCCGCGCGCAATTCCACGCCAGGCTGCTTCTGAATCACCGCGCACAGCCCTTCGCCGAATTCCTCGTCAGGAATGCCGAACACGGCGCAATCGGCCACGCCGGGCATCTTGTGCAGTTCGGCCTCGATCTCGGCGGGGTAGATGTTCACGCCGCCGGAAATCACCATGTCCTTGGCCCGGTCGCACAGATAAAGGAATCCATCCTCGTCGAAATAGCCCACATCGCCCGGCGCGATCAGGCCTGCTTTTTCGCTGTCGCGGCGCTTCTGATCGTCCTTGTGATAGGTGAAATCGGCGATCGTGCGCGTGCGGGCAAGAACTTCGCCGATCTCGCGCGGGGCCAGTGTGTTGCCGCTCGCATCCACCACGCGCACATCGGATTCGGGCAGTGGTTTGCCAACCGTGCCGGGGTGGGCCAGCCATTGCTCAGCATCACAGAACACCACGATGCCCACTTCGGTTGAGCCGTAATATTCGTTGATGACCGGCCCCCACCATTCGATCATTGCACGCTTGATCGGCGGCGATACCGGCGCCGCCGCGTGGATGATGAATTTCAGTGATGACAGATCGTATTTCGTCTTCACCGCATCCGGCAGCTTCAAAAGCCGGTTGAACATAATCGGCACCATGTGGATATGGGTGACGCGGTGCTTTTCGATCAATTGCAGCAATTCTTCGGCGTCGAAGCGCGGCTGCAGAATGACGTTGGCGCCCAGCCGCGTCGATGACAGGCCATAGGCATTGGGGGCGGAGTGATACATCGGCCCCACGATCGCGGAGACGATCTGCTCCGGCCTGTCCAGCCATTCGGTGAAGCCGAAGCCGCGGCTCATAATGGCGCTGCTGGCGGCGGCCTCCTCCGGCGTGGGGGGCTTGCGCCGCACGCCCTTTGGCCGTCCCGTGGTGCCTGAGGTGTAGATGATCGTTCCCGGCCCGTCCTGCGTGCCTGCCTGTTTCGGCGGAAAATCCTCAAGCCAGGAATACCACGCGCGCATGCCTTTCGGCACGCGGGCGCGATCTTCCGAAATGCCGTAGGCGGCGCGGATTTCCGGTGGTGTCTCCACCACCAGAACCGGCGTGCCTTTTGGCAGCGCATTCGCCACCGGCGGCAGAAGGTCGGCGTGGATGACGATCAGTTTGGCGCCGGAATTCTCGAACAGATAGCGCGCTTCGTCTTCGGTGTAATGCCAGTTGACCGGAACGGGATAGGCGCCCACCAGACCGGCGGCAAAGCTCCCCTCCAGAAACGGGAAATCGTTGCGCAGGTAAAGCGCAACCGTATCGCCATGGCCGATGCCCATGGCCTCAAATCCGCTCGCCGCGCGCGCCGCACGCGCCATGATGTCTTCGGTGGTGCAAACGCGTTCGCCGCTGCGGATTTGTGCCATGGTTTCCTCTCTTGTTGTTTATTCTTTTAGTTGACCCGGCGTTCCCGGCCTTTCCAGAACGGCTCGCGCAATTCGCGGCGCAGGATCTTGCCGCTGGCGTTTCGCGGCAGTGCCTCGATGAATTCCACGCTCTTCGGCGTCTTGTAACTGGCAATGCGGGTGCGGGTGAAGCTGATGATGTCTTCGACCGTCGGGTTGGTGCCGGGCTTCTTCACCACCATGGCTTTGACCGCTTCGCCCCATTTTTCATCCGGAACGCCAATCACCGCCACATCGGCCACATCGGGGTGGCCATAGATCGCGCTTTCCACTTCGGCGGGATAAATGTTTTCGGCGCCGGAGATGATCATGTCCTTCACCCGGTCATGGATGTAGACGTAACCGTCTTCGTCCAGATAGCCCGCATCGCCCGTGCGCAGCCAACCATCCTTGTCGATGGTCTTGGCGGTGGCTTCCGGCAGGTTCCAGTACCCCGCCATGTTCCACGGCGAACGGGTGGCGATTTCGCCCACCTCGCCCGGCTTCAGGCGGTTTCCTTCCGCGTCCAGCACCACCACTTCCACTTCCGGCAATGGCTTGCCGGCGGAACGCATGCGTGGATTGCCGCTCAGATCGTGATCTTCCGGCGGCAGCGCCACGATTGTGCCGGTGGTTTCGGTCATGCCGTACATCTGCGCGAAACCGCAGCCGAATACCTCCACCGCCTCGCGCAGAAGGTCGAGCGGAATGGGCGAGGCGCCATAGCCGATATATTTCAGGCGCGAATAATCGGTCTGCCGCGCACGCGGGTCGCGCAGAACGATCTGAATCGCGGCCGGCACCAGGAAGATCTTGCTCACTTTGTCTTTCGCGATGAAATCCAGCACCGCACCGGGGTCGAATTCGCGCGCCACAATGCTCTTGGCGCCATTGCGCAGGCTCATCAGTCCCCAACCCGAACCGCCGATATGGGCAACCGGCATCGCCACCAGGCTGATGTCTCCATCGTTCCAGATGTTCCAGTTGATGTTCGCCGCTTTCATGATGCGGTTGGTTTCGATGAAGTTCGAATGCATCAGCATCGCGCCCTTCGGCCGCCCCGTGGTGCCGGAGGTATAAAGCTGGATCGCAATATCGCTCGGCTTCAATGCCACCTTTGGTGGCGTGGCCGGCTGCGCATCGCGCCAGGCTTCATAGCTTTTCCATTCGGGCACGCCGCCTTCCATCGCGATCACGGTCTTCACATTGGGCGCTTCCTCCAGCGCCTTTTTGGCCGCGCCGGTGAATTCCGGTCCCACGAACAGAACCGGCGCCTGGGAATCGCTGGCGATGTAGGCGATTTCGGGCGGGGCCAGCCGCCAGCCGATCGGGGTCATCACCGCGCCCATCTTGGATGCGCCCAGGAACAGCTCGAAATAATGGTCGCTGTTCTTGCCCAGATAGCAGATGCGGTCGCCCTTCTTCACACCCATGGCCAGAAGCGCATTGGCCACCTGGTTGGTGTGCTGGTCGAACTCGGCAAAGGTCGTGTAGCGGCCTTCAAAAGTGAAAGCGATCTCATCGCCCTTCAGCTTGGCAAAGGTCGGCGGGATGTCCGCGATGGTCTGCCAGTCATTATCGAAATCGTCTTGCATAGCGTCTTTCCTGTGTTGAAGGCGGTCCGGGCCCGCGCGAACCTGGCCGGTGGCGATGGCCGCGGCGGTAAAATGGGTGTCAGGGCCAACCGGTGTGGCGGCTCAGATATTCGCTCCCTGGTGTTCGCTCCCCGGTGTTCGCTCTTTGGCGATTTCCGGTTCTGAGGCGGAGGATTGCGGTTAAGACCGATTTTTGCCCTGCCGGCCGCCGTTGCGCAAGGAACCGCCGCGCCGTCGCCATAAGCCCGTGTTCGATTGCCGCTGCTCTTGCGGCTTGCGGGGCGCAAACACGCGTGCAAGCCTTGCCGCTTCAGGGGGATTGCAACCATGGATCTGGCTTACAGCGCAGAATATGAAGCCTTCCGTGCCGAGACACGCGCCTTTCTGGAGGCGAACCGCCACCGCTTCCCGTCCGGCTGGGGCGGGGGCAACCGTCCGGGGCCGGAACTGCTCGCCTGGCAGCGCCTTCTGATCGAGCACGGCTATGCCGCGCGCACCATTCCGCGGGAGTATGGCGGCTATGGCGCCGAGCCGGATGTGCTCAAATCCCGCATCATCGCGGAGGAATTCACCCGTGCCCGCGCGCCGTCCGGCCTGTCGGGGCAGGGCATTTCGATGCTGGTGCCAACATTGCTCGAGGTCGGCAGCGAGGAACAGAAGCGCCAATATATTGCGCCCACCCTGCGCGGCGAAATTATCTGGTGTCAGGGCTATTCCGAGCCCGGCTCCGGCTCCGATCTGGCCTCGCTGCAAACCCGCGCCGTGGAAGACGGCCATGATTTCGTCATCAACGGCCAGAAAATCTGGACCTCCACCGCCCAATATGCCGACATGATCTTCTGCCTTGTGCGCACCGAGGCTGAGCGCGCCAAGCATCAGGGCATTTCCTACATCCTGTTTCCGATGAGCACGCCGGGGATCGAGGTGCGCCCCCTCAAGACCATGACCGGCCACGCCGAATTCAACGAGGTGTTTTTCACCGATGTCCGCGTGCCGCAGGAAAATGTGGTGGGCGGGCGTGGCGCGGGCTGGTTCGTTGCCAATGCCACGCTGAAGCATGAACGCGGCATGCTGGGCGATCCCAATGCGGCCGGCAGCCGCCTCAGCGCCATCATCGAATTGATGAATACCGAAACGGTCGATGGCCAGACCCTGATGCAGAAGCCGGTGATGCGCGACCGGTTGATGAAGCTTCAGGCCCGTGTGCTGGCGATGCAGTTTCACGGTCTGCGCCTTCTCACCGCCGCGGCCAGTGGTGACGATGTCGGGCTTGCCCGCCTGATCGTGAAACTGGAAGGCTGCGAGCTCAATCATCAACTGGCTGCCTTCGCGATCGATGTGCTGGGTGAACTGGGCGCGCTTTATGAGGGCAGTCCGCATTTGCGCGCCCACGGAAGCTGGCAGCGCATGTATATGTTCGATCTCGGCCTGATCATCGGCGGCGGCACGGCGCAGATTCAGAAGAACATCATCTCCGAACGCGGGCTCGGCCTGCCGCGCGAACCCAAGCTGGTGAGGGCCTGACCATGGAATTCGGACTGAGCCAGGATCAGAAAATGATGCAGGACAGCGTGCACCGCACGCTGGAACGCGCCGCCCCGCTTGCCCGTGTGCGCGAAGCGGCCGAAGCCAATGCGATTGCGCGCGATGTTCATAAGGCGCTGGCCGATCTCGGCGTCACCGGCCTTCTGATCCCGGAAAGTTTCGGCGGTGCGGGCCTCAAACTGCTCGATGCCGCGCTGGTCAGCGAAACGCTGGGCCGGCACGCCGCGCCGGTCCCGTTCATCGCCGCATCGGTGATGGCGCCGCTTGCGCTCATCCATGCCGGCAGCCCGGAGCAGCAACAGCGCGTGCTGCCCAAACTCGCTGCCGGCGAAACCATTGCCGGGGTTGCGATTGCCGAAAGCGTGTCCGGCACGCGCGATGGCGCCGGCCTCACTGCAAGTGGTGGCAAGCTCAATGGCAAGGCGTTGTTCGTGATGGATTTCGCTGATGCCGATCTGTTCGTCGTGGCCGATCGCGCCTGCGGCCTTCATCTGGTCGAAGCCAATGCGCCCGGCCTGACCAAGACATCACTCATCAGTATCGACCGCACGCGCACCCTGGGTGAGATCGCATGCAACAACACCCCGGCGGAGCCGTTGCAAAACGGCAATGCGGCAGAAGTGCTTTCCCGCATGCGCGATGCCGGCTGGGTGATGCTGGCGGCCGATACGCTGGGCGCCGGCTGGCACATGATCGACCAGGCCGTAGCGTATGCCAAGGAACGCAAACAGTTCGACCGTGTCATCGGCTCGTTTCAGGCGGTCAAGCATATGTGCGCCGAAATGGCGGCGGAGCTTGAACCTTGCCGAAGCCTCGTCTGGTATGCAGCGCATGCCTTCGATGCCATTCCGGCCGATGCGGCGCTGACCGCGGCCCATGCCAAGGCGCACACCTCGGAAATCGGCCGCTTTGTTGCGCGCACGGCAACGGAAGTGCATGGCGGCATGGGCATGACCGATCTCCTGGGCCTGCATTACTGGTTCAAGCGTATCGGCCTCAACCGCCAGCTTCTGGGCGGGCCTGAGCGGGTGCGCGATCTCGCGGCCGCGATGCAGGGCTTTGCCGCGGCGTCATAATTTCCTGCGCCTTGACGGGGGCGGCCTTATGGTTCGCAATTCCTCCAAACTATACAATTGGAGGAAACGATGACCCTGAAAACACCGGAAGACTATATCGCCAGTCTCAATGATGGCCGCGTCACCTATTGGGACGGCGAAAAGATCGACGACATCACCAGGCATCCGCGCTTTCGTGTGCCCATCGCCGTCGCTGCACGCGATTACGATCACAAGGACCCGCGCCGGAAAGAGGTGATGACCTATGCCGATGAAACCGGCAGCAGCTCTCATCGCGTGTTTCAGATTCCGCGCAATGAAGACGATCTGAACAAGCGCGTTCAGATGATGCACGAAATGTCCATCGTCGGCGGCGTCACCGGCGTCTTCATGGCATTGATGAGCGTGAAGGACGCGGTCGCCGAAGCCAATCCGAAATATGCCGAGAACATCGAGCGGATGTACCGCTATGTCCGCGACAACGATCTGCGCGCCGCCGAAGTCATCACCGACCCGAAGGGCGACCGCAAGCGCCGTGCGCATGAGCAGGACGATCCCGATCTTTACGTCCGTATCGTGAAGCGCACCGATGAAGGTATCGTGGTGCGCGGTGCCAAGCTGCACATCACCGCCGCCTCTTTGGTGCATGAACTCGTCGTGATGCCGACCAAGGGCATGCGGCAGGATGAAACCGATTACGCGGTTTCCTTTTCCATTCCGGTCAATGCGCCGGGTGTGAAGATCATCAACCGCAGTTTCGCACCGTCTGAACTCAACAGTTTCGACTACCCCGCCAGTTCGCATCATTCGATGCCGGAAGGTTTTGTGGTGTTCGATGATGTCTTTGTGCCGTGGGAGCGCGTGTTCCTCGCGGGCGAGGTGCGGCTTGCCTCCGTCCTCGCCCAATCCCTCGGGCTGTGGGAGCGTGTGGGCGGCGTGGTCGGCTCAGTCGAATCCTCAAAACTTTTCGTCGGTCTCGCTCAGCTCGTCACCGAAATGCAGGGGAAGGAGCGTGATGCGATCGCCCAAAGCTCGATCGCCGAGTTGATCTGTTATGCCGAAATGCTGCGCATGGGGCTCGATTATGCCTGCAGTCATTTTGAGCGCACGCCGTCGGGCATGATCCATCCCAACATTCTCGCGATCAACGCCGCCAAATATTACTACGCCGCCAATTACCACAACGCGGTCAAATATCTTCAGGATCTGAGCGGCGGCCTCGTCATCACGCTGCCCACCGAAACCGATCTGCGCAATCCGGAATCCGGCCAATACATCCGCAAATATCTCCACACCCGTCAGGACGTCGATGTGGAGGATCGGATGCGGGTTTACAATCTGATCCGCGATCTGACGGCGGATGCTTATGGCGGCTGGCACCTCGTCGTGGCGCTGCAGGCGGGCGGCGGCCTCAATGCCCAGCGCATCATGATGAACCGCACTTATGATATGGCGGCGGCAAGGGAAGCGGCATTGGTCGCCGCCGGCGCGCGGGATGCACAAGCCCACGCCAAGGCTGCCGAGTAATTCACACGCGTGTCCGGGGAGGGGCGTTGTATCAACCTCTCCCCGGAAACAGCCGTCTTATGCCGCGCCGGTTACGCCACGCTGGCGAATTTCGGATCGCGCTTCTGCATGTTCGCCGTCACCGCTTCCACCTGGTTGGGGGAACCGATCAGCGCCACCTGTTCCGTGGTTTCGGCCAGCAGAACGGTACCCGCATCGCCTTCCAGCGCCAGGTTCAGCAACCGCTTGCCGGCGCGGATCGCGTGCGGGTTCTTGCCCGCAATTTCGTGCGCGGTCTTCAGCGCTTCTTCCAGCGGCTTGTCGCAAACGCGGGTGGCAAAGCCGTATTGCAGCGCTTCATGGCCGTTGAAGATGCGCCCGGTATAGGTCAACTCGCGGATCACATCGTTGCGCGCCAGTGACGGCATCAGAAGAACCCCTGCCATATCCGGCACCAGACCCCATTTGATCTCCAGCACCGCCATCCGCACATCGGGCGCCACGTAGCGCATGTCCGCCCCCAGCGCGAGCTGGAAGCCGCCGCCAAACGCCACCCCGTGCACCGCCGCGATCACCGGCACCGGAATCTGCTGCCACACCAGGCAGGCCTGCTGGGCCGCGTTGGCAATGCCGTATTCGCGCTGGCCAAGCCGGTCGCCGGTGACGCCGGGCTTGCGCTCCCCGCTTGCCATCTGGGCGAAATTGCCCATGTCCAGCCCGGCACAGAAGGCGCGCCCCTCGCCGGACAGCACCACCGCCCGGACGTCCTTGTCTTTCTTCAGGCCTTCGCCGGTTTCGACCAGGGCCTGAAACATCGCATTGTCCAGCGCATTCATCTTGTCGGTGCGGACAAGGCGCACATCGGCCACGCCTCCGTCCATTGTCACTTTGATCCGGTCTGTCATAAGTCCTCCTGGTTCCATGGCCTGCGGCGGGCGTTCCGCCCTTCTTTCGCCAGTTTCCCATTGGAATGGTGTTCTGTTCAATTGCGGCATTGCGCTTCGGGGGCGTCCGCCCCGGCAAAATGGAAGCGGCGCCCGGTCTGGAGGACTTTGATGATCCGGTATTTCACATCCGCATTGGCGGGTTTTGGGCTGTTGCTGGCCACCCTGTCGCCCGCCATGGCGGCCGGCCCTGCCGCCACGGCGTCCGATCCCGCCGCCCAGCAGATCCGGGAATTCTACGCGGTGCTGGTGGATACGATGAAACAGGGCTCCAGCCTCGGCATCGAAGGCCGCTACAAGAAACTGAAGCCGGCCGTGGAAGCCGCCTTCAATCTGCCCGCCATGACCCAGTTCGCGGTCGGCCCGGCCTGGACCAGGATGAGCGATGATCAGCACAAGGCGCTGGTTGCCGCGTTCGAGCGTATGACCATCGCCAACTACGCCAAGAATTTCGACAGCTATGACGGCCAGAAGTTCGTCGTGCTGCCCGACACCATCACCCGGGCGGAGGACAAGCTGGTGCAGTCGGAATTGCGCCCCAACAAGGGGGAGCCGGTGAAATTCAACTACCGCATGCGTGAAGACGGCAGCAAGGACTGGAAGGTGATTGACGTTCTTCTGGCCGGCTTTACCAGCCAGCTTGCGCTCCGCCGCTCGGAATTTGCCCACACGGTGGATACCGAAGGCGCCGCCGGTCTGGTCAAGAAGATCAATCAGGTCGCCGACAACGCGATGAAAGGCTGATCGGCCCTATTTTATCCACAGGTTCTTTTGGGGGTTTTGCAAGCCTTTACCTCGCCCGGCCTTATCGCCGGGCGAGGTTTTTGTATTCCGGCACACGCGTGCCCTTGAACAGCGTCACGCTGCTTCCTATCTGGAAACGATCTCCAGAGTTGTGCCCGTGCCGCAAGGACTGACTGCGTTCTACGCCGTCTGCGCCTTGGCTTTGGTCTGGGCGTCGACATAGAGCTTGGCAAGATAGACCGCCACGCCAAAGAAGATCGCGCCGAAACCGACCGCCTCTGCGACCTCGACGAAATTCATCGTCGTCATCAGCGCGGGCGCCGATAGCGCGGTCAGAAACAGCATGGCGCTTGCGTTCACCGCGATGGGTATCCAGTTCATGATCTGCACGAAAACGGCCGCCGCAACCACGATCAGGCCCGCGATCAGGCCGTTCAGGCCGAATTGCCCGGAAAGGAATTGAAGCTGCCAGGCCAGCGCCAGACCGACCAGCGCCCCGATGACCGAGGCGGGAAGGCGGGAAATCTCTGCCTTCTCGACGCTGGCCCAATACCACAAGAGCAGAAAGCTCGCGAAGAAGGATGTGATGCCGAATACGAACGTGCCGAGAAGAATCCAGCTTACGATCACGCCGAGAACGAACAGGAACAGCAGCGATCCCGTGTATAGCGTCATCTTCTCCGGTAAGCTGGCCGGTGCTTGTTGCTGTTGACTCATGGCGTGTCTCCCTGTGCCGATTGGCGGATAAAATCGGCATCAGGGTGCACGCTGCTGCCGGTGGCAGCAAGAATTTATCTTCTGTTCCGATAGACGGGCATCGCGATAGATGACGCGCCGTCGTTTTACGGTTTCGCATCCTTTTGCGGTGCCGGGCCCAGAAAAGCCGGCAGGAAGAACAGGGTCGCGACGATCGTCCAGGCGAGCGACAGCATCAGAAGCTCGCCCATGCTCGCGGTGCCCGGGTGGCTCGAAAGCCACAGACTGCCGAAGCCTGACGCTGTTGTCAGCGCGCTGAACAGGATGGCGCGCGCCAGCGGCGATTGCAGAAGGCCTGCGTCTCCGCCGCGCCACGCCATCAGGTAATAGATATTGAACGCAACCCCGATGCCGAACAGCAACGGCAGCGCAATGATATTGGCGAAATTGATCTGCAGGCCCAGCACCACGCAGCTTGCCATGGTCAGGATGCCCGCCAGCACCAGCGATGCCACCGCCATTGCCACAACGCGCACCTGCCGCAACGCGATGAAAAGAAGAATGGTCACCGCAATGAACGATCCGATTCCCGCCTTGGTGAAGGCGCCGACAATGGTATTGCCCGATTCCTGGATGGAGATCGCGGCCCCCGTCGCATCGGGCGCGATCGCGCGCACGGCGTGTGCGAAATTGCGCAGATTGGCGTTGCTGTCGGCATTGCCGCTGGGGAAAACCTGGATGCGGGCGCGCCCGTCCGGCGCAATCCAGTCACGCACCATGTCCTTCGGCATGGTGTCCAGCGTGATCTTCCGCGCCTGCAGGATGTTGCGCACCTGTGCCAGCATGGTTTTCAGCGGCGGCACCATGATCTCTCCGGCGCGGAGGCGGGTGTCTTTCGGTCCGTTTGCCAGCCGCTCCAGAACGGCGGCGAGGTTCAGCGCATCGGCGCTGGCCGGCCCTTTGGCCGCCGCTGCCGCCTTGCGCAAATGGGTCACCGTGTTGCGCAAGGCCGCAACGGTTTCCGCATCACTTGGCGGCGGCGCCTCGAAGAACGGATTGATCGTGGTGTCGAGCAGCATCGCCGCGTCGCTGATCAGCGCCAGCTTGGCGTCCTGATCGTCGGGGATGAAGCTTTTGAGCGTCAGCACCTGCGCCACTTCCGGCAGGGCGGACAGTTTTGCCTGCGTCTTCTCGGCCGCGTCGAGCGATGGCGCCAGAATGTCGATCGTGTTGGGTGCGTTCAGTGGATCCTTCATCAGATCCAGCAACGTCGCCACCGATTCCGATTTCGGATTGCGCAGGTGCAGTGGATTGAAGTCGAAATGAAGCTGGGTCAGAAGGGCTGCCCCACCCACGGCGAGGATCGCCGCCACGATTGCAATGGGCTTGCGGTGTCGTTGCAGAAAGTGGTCCACCACCGCCAGGCGCGGGCTGCCCACCTCATCGGCCTCCCCGCGCGGCTTCAGCAGCATCAGCAGCGCGGGCAACACGGTCAGGCTCAGCACGAAGGCCACGATCATGCCGATGCCGGCAATCAGGCCAAGCTCGGCCACGCCCAGATAATCGGTCGGCACAAAGGCGAGGAAGCCGGCCGCCACCGCAATGGCCGCCAGCGCCAGCGGCAGGCCGACGCTGCCGCCCGCCGCCACCAGCGATTCCTGAAGACTGCCGCGCGCATGACGTTCGGCGCGGTAACGCACGGAGTATTGAATGCCGAAATCGACGCCCAGTCCGACGAACAGCGGAATGAACGCGACCGAAATCAGATTGAGGCCCCCCGTCGCCAGAAGGCCTAGTGCCGTGGTGACGGCAAGCCCGATGAACAGCGTCACCAGGATCGCCGCGATGATCCGCGACGAGCGTACCGCCATCCACAGCATGAACAGCACCGCCGCCAGCATCAGCGACAGGATCAGCCCGACATGATCCTTCAGGCTCGCAAATTCCTCATCGGCCAGCGGTATCTGCCCGGTCAGCCGCACCTGCACGCCCTGTTCGGGGGTCAGGTTCAGCGCGCGCGCCGCATCGCGAATGGCATGGCTCGCATTGGCGCCCGGCGACAGGTCGCCATAGTTCAGCCGCGGCTTCACCAGAATGAAATGGCGCAACTGCCGTGTATCAGTATCGCCTCCGCCAAGCAGGCTTTGCCACGACATGAAGACCTGTTGCCCGCGCTCCACCTTGGAAAGGACGCTGGCGAAATTCTCCAGCGGCGCTTTCAGGTCGGAAAGCGCGGCTTGCCCCTGTTCCACACCCAGAAGCGCGGTCGAAAGGCTGTTCATGATGCCGCGCAGGCTGGGGTCGGCGGCCAGCGGGCCCAGAAACGGCTGTGCCTTGACCAGTTGCTCTGTGGTCGTGCGCACCTTCTCGGTCGGCATGAACAGAAGCCCGTTCTTCTGGAAGAAGGGCGTGGCGTCGGGGCGGCGGACGGATTCGAACAGTTCCGGCCGGGCGGAAAGGTTGGCGGCCAGCGCGGCGGCGGCCTCCTCGGTGCGCTCCGGCGTTTCGCCGTCGACCACCGTCAGGATCAGATTGTCCTGCTGGGAAAACTGCTTGTCGAAGGCGATCTGGCGCTGCCGCCAGGGCAGGTCGGGCGAGATCAGTTCGGCGGTATCGCTGTTGATGGCGAAGTTCTGGGCGGTGAAAAATCCGGCCCCCACGCCCAGAAGCACCGCGCCGATCACGATCAGCCAGGCATGGCGGCAACAGGCCCCGACCACACGTGCAAAATGAGAACCTGCCATGAACCGCCGCTCGCTTGCTACGGGTGGGATATGTGGCTGAAGGGGGGCCGGTGCAACGGCCCTCAGCGGTTCCGGTTTTGCCCGCTCGCCCGCGTGCTTGGCAAGTCCCGGCCCGGAGCGCAATCGGAAAAGTGGGTACCGGTTTTCCGACAAATTGCGCGACAGAACAACGAGCTAGAACAAAACCGTGATTCCATCGAATCCGATTTTGTTTTAGCGGGTGGACATGCCGCCGTCGATCACCAGTTCCGTGCCGGTCATGTAACGCGAGTCATCGCTGGCCAGAAACAGCACCCCCTGTGCGATGTCCTCCGGCAGGCCCTTTTTGCCCACCGGCACGATGACGGTCGACATGGCGTCCAGGTCGGGCATGTTGGCACCGCCGCTGCCGCTGGCGATCAGCGGGCTGTCCCCCGCCAGCCCGGTGGCGATGCCGCCCCAGATCGGGGTTTCGATGATGCCTGGGTGAACCGAATTCACCCGCACATTGTCGTGGGCCGCGGCGCATTCCATCGCCACCGCCTTGGTGAACAGCCTGACCCCGCCTTTGGTCGCGCAATAGGCGGTCAGACCGGCAGCGCCTTTCAATCCCGCGAGGGAAGACATGTTGATGATGGAACCACCGCCCGATGCCCGCATCAGGGGAAGTGCATGCTTCACACCCAGAAACACACCATCCAGATTGATCGCCTGCTGCCGGCGCCATTCGCTGAGCGAAATTTCGGTCACCGGGCCCGCGATCGCGATCCCGGCATTGTTGACCAGCACGTCCAGCCGCCCGAAGTGTGCCTTCGCCTCCGCGATCGCGCTTTCCCAGGCCTCTTCTTTGGTGACGTCATGATGCAGATAGATCGCTTCACCGCTCGTCCTGGCGATGGCTGCAACACAGTCCTTGCCCATGTCGTCCTGCACATCGGTGGCGATGACTTTCGCGCCTTCGCGTGCCAGCAGCACGGCGCACGCGCGCCCGATGCCGCTTGCCGCCCCCGTTACCAGCGCAACCTTGCCCTTCACGCGATCCATGCCGGTTCCCCTATTTTGTATGCGTCGTTTTTGCTTGCATCATTGCGGTTTTGCGATGCGCGCCTCGCGCAGGGCCGAACGGCGCACCTTGCCCGCGTCGTCGCGCAAGGCTTCGCTGACAAATTCAAAACTGCGTGGCCGTTTGTAGATCACCAGCCGCTCCGCCAGATGATTCAAAAGCGCGTCTTCGGTCAGCCCGTCGCGCGGCTGCACGATGGCATGCACCCGGTTGCCCAGATCGTCATCGGGAATGCCGATCACCGCACAGGATTGCACCAGCGGGTGCTCCTCGATCGCGGCTTCCACCTCCGCCGGATAGACATTCGCACCACCCACCAGAATCATGTCGGTGCGCCGGTCGGCGAGATAAAGATAACCGTCCGCGTCGAACCAGCCGATATCGCCGATGGATTCCCATCCGCCCGGAAGTGTGCGTGCTTTGGCCCCGACATATTTGTAGGTTTCGGGCACGCCTTCGGACCGCTGCATGAAAATCTCGCCCACGTCGCCCACCGGCAGTTCGCGGCCATCGGGCGAAAACGCCTTCATAATGCCGCCGTCCTGCACGCGGCCGACAGAACCCTTGTGCTTCAGCCATTCATGCGCGGTGATCACCGTACGCGCCTGGCCTTCGGTGCCGCCGTAAAGCTCCATGATCACATCGGCGCCCAGCCAGTTGATCCACTCCTCTTTCAGCCAGGGCGGGCAGGGCGCCGCCAGATGCCACACCGTTTTCAGGGAGGAGAGATCGTATTTCGCCTTCACCTCCTCGGGCAGGCGCGAAATCCGTCCCATCATGGTCGGCACCAGATAGACCCAGGTGGCCTTGTTGCCGGCAATTTCGCGCAAGGTGGCCTCGGCGTCGAATTTCGGCATCAGGATCACACGTGCCCCGATATGAAGGGCCGGGAATACGGTGACGATAGGCCCGTTGTGATAAAGCGGCCCCGGCATCAGCACGATGTCGTCGGGCGAAATGCGCCACAATTCGCTTGCCAGCCGGTTCACCACGCCCGGTTGCCCCGCCACGATCAGCTTGGGCCGCCCGGTCGATCCGCCGGAGGTGGGCGCCTTCCACGAAGGCGCAATGCAGTCGGGCAGGTCGCTGTCGTCGTCCGACCCGGCCAGAAGGGTGTCCGGCGAAACCATGGGTTTGCCGGCATCCATCGCCAGCTCGCCGATCACGATGGGCGTTTCCGCCAATTCGACAATGGCGCGAATTTCGGCTTGCGGCAGGCGCGAAGAAACCGGTTGCGGCACCGCACCAATTTTCCAGCAGGCGTAAAAGGCTTCGATGAAGCCGATGCTGTTGGGCAGCGCGATGGTGACGTAATCCCCGAATTTCGCGCCTCTTGCCTGAAGCCCGCGCGCCATGCGGTTGGTCCTGCGGTGCAGTTCGCGCCAGGTCCGGCTCTCCGCGCCGCATTGCACCGCAACGCGGTCCGGCTGGCGCGCCGCTTCCCCGGCCAGGGCCGCGCCAATGGAAACAAATTCTTCGCTGACTTCCGTTTCGCTCATCTGTGAATGCGCCGATCTGATGGATTTGCGGAAATTCTGAGGGATTATCGTCCGACAAGCATGCGCCTTCGTCAAACGCTGTTATCATCGCGCCAAAATATTCGGGAAACGACCATGAAGATCGACCTCTATGATCCGGCCAGCTTCGCTGCCGGCCACCCCTTCGACCAATATGCCTGGCTGCGGGAAAACGATCCTGTCCACTGGCACGAAGAACCTGATGGTCCCGGTTTCTGGGCCGTCACCCGCTATGATGATGTCTACAGCGTGGACCGGAATTTTCAGGCTTTTTCGTCCGAGCCCACCATCATGATTCAGGATGCGCCGGATCAGCAGCAGAGTTTCGGTGGCTACAAGATGATGCTGATGATGGACCCGCCGCAGCACACCGCCTATCGCAAGCTGATCCGCAATGAATTTACCCAGCCGGCCGCAACACCGCGCACACCGCGGATGCAGGCGCTGGCGCGGCGCATCGTCGATGCGGTGATCGAGCGTGGCGAATGCGATTTCGTCTCCGATATTGCCGGTGAAATGCCGTCTTTTGTAATCGCGGAACTGATGGGCCTGCCGCTTGATGACGGGCGTGAACTCTACAAGCTGACCGAAATTATCCACACCGCGCCGCAGGCCCTGCCGCCGGGCACGCAATTGGGCGCGTTGCAGAAAATGTTCGAATATGGCCGCGGCGTGATCGCGGAAAAACGCGCACGGCCGTCGAACGATCTCGCCACCAAGCTGCTGCAGGCGGAGGTCGATGGCAAACGCCTCGACGATATTGAGTTCCTGCTCTTCTTCCTTCTGTTAGTCGATGCGGGTGGGGATACGACGCGCAATCTGCTGTCGTCAGGATTGATCGCGTTGCTTGAGCGGCCGGAGAAACTGGCCTGGCTGCAGGCCGATCTCGCGGGCCGTCTGCCATCCGCGCGGGAAGAATTGCTGCGCTGGTGCACACCGGTGATCTATATGCGCCGCACTGCCAGGCACGACGTCGAACTTGGCGGCAAACAGATCCGCGAAGGCCAGAAGGCGGTGATGTATTTCGCTTCCGCCAATCGCGATCCGCGGAAATTTGAAAATCCCGATGTGCTGGATCTGACGCGCAGCCCCAATCCGCATATCGCCTTTGGCACCGGCCCGCATGGCTGTCTCGGTCAGCACATCGCCCGCATCGAGATCGATGCGGTGCTGACCGAGGTGCTGACGCGGATGGACGGTCTGGAGATTGTCGGCGCCCCGGAATGGCTGGCGTCGAGTTTCATTTCCGGTCCGAAACAGATGCGGGTGCGGTATCGCCCGGCCCCGCGGCTGGCGGCCTGAACATACAACTCAGAACGTGCGTTGCAGCGAAAGGCTCACTTTCGGACCTGATGTGGTGGTCACGATGTTGTCCGTGATCGCTCCTGTCCCGCGTGAACCAGCATAGAAAATGTCGCGCTGGCTGCGCTGGCCGCCGGCGAGGCCATCCATGTTGAGCTGCAGTGCGAACGGACCCGGCGAATATTCGACAAAGGCGCCCAGCGTGCCGGAATTGTCGATCTGCGTAACCTGTGCGGCCTGATAAAGCGTTTGTTTGCTTGCGATCGCACCTGTCAGGCCCAGTTTCAGGTCGCGCGCGGGAAAATCGCGCACCAGTTTGATCTGGGCCTGCTGGGGAATCTCGCCGGAAAGCCGGCGTGTCTCGGCAGTCAGTGGGTCCTCGATCCGCGAGCTGCGCCAGGCGCCGCTGGTCACGATCCGGGTGTGTGGCAGCCCGAGCGCTGCCAGCGAGGAGTTCAGATTGACGCGGAATTCGCTGCGTGTACCCGAAGCGACGCTGGCTGGTACCTGTCCACCGCCTTCCAGCGGCACCAGTTCGGTCACGTTTTCGATCTGGGCGCGGGTGAATTCCGCGGTGAATGCCACGTCCTGCGCCAGCTTCAGGTCCAGGCTGGTTTGCGATTGCCACTGCTGCTCCGGCGCCACAGTCAGCTCGCTGTTCCGGCCCGGATTGGCGGCCAGTGCGACGAAGTTTGCCGTGTTCAGCGGTTTGACCACCTCGCCGAAGCTGGTGCGCAACTTCACGCCGTCAATCGGTGTCAGGCCCGCATGCACCTTGGGTTCGACATAGCTGTAGGTGCCGGCGTCGCCCGGCGCCCCGCCGCCCTCCCATTGGGCGGAAACGGTTTCGAAATCGGCGCCGCCGCCAAGGGTCAGTCCACGAACGGGTGTCACCGTGGCTTCCGCCGAACTGTTCTGCGTATTGGTCGATAGCTGGCTGCGGCTCAGTTCGCCGTTCAGGTCCAGCCGGGCATCCGTTTGGGTTGCCTGGTTCAATGTGGTGCCGAACTGCAGTTTCACGATGGAGGTTGGCGCAATGCTACCGGTCAGGCTCGCCTGCCGCGATTGCTCCAGAATATCTGCGCGCGCTGCTCCGGTTGCCAGAACGGCCTGACCCTCCTGCACCGTATTGCGGAATTGGCTTTGCGCCCCGATTTCCACACTGGAATGCGCTGGCCCCTCCAGGCTGGTGTGCAACCCGATGTGTCCGCCGTTCCAGTTGGTGGCCGATGGCATGTCGTCACCGCCCGGCGCGCCGGTGCTGAAGCCGCCTTCCACCTTGGCCTGCCCATTTGGCAGTGCAACCGAAAGCGAGGCCGTTTCGCCAATGCTGTTTTTTGGCTGGGTTCCATTGGGCGTGGCTGCGCCCACTGTCAGTTTCACGCCGTTGCTGCCGACATCCAGAAGCGGCGGCCGCGCACCACCATCGGCTTGCGCTGGCAAGACCGGTAATACGGCCACGCACACGGCCGCAACGCACCAACCCTTCGACATTCGTCATCCTCTGAACAGGCGCGCGTGCGGCGACCGGCACACGCGTGAAGAATGAACGGATACCCGCAATCATGATATGTCAGAAAAACGATAAAGGCCACGCCCGCCGGGCGTGGCCTTCGCATTTTTCCGCTTGTCGCTGTTCAGTAGATTTCGAACAGCCCGGCTGCACCCATGCCGCCGCCGATGCACATCGAAACCACGGCATTCTTCACACCGCGCCGCTTGCCTTCCAGAAGCGCATGGCCGGTCAACCGCGCGCCCGTCATACCGAAGGGATGGCCGATCGCGATGGAACCGCCATTGACGTTGTATTTCTCCGGGTCGATGCCCAGCGTGTCGCGGCAATAAAGGCACTGGCTGGCAAATGCTTCGTTGAGTTCCCAAAGGTCGATGTCGTCCACCTTCAGATTGTGCCGCGCCAGCAGGCGGGGAACCGCGAACACGGGGCCGATACCCATTTCATCGGGCTCGCAACCGGCAATCGCCCAACTCTTGAAGGCGCCAAGCGGTTGCAGGCCGCGGCGCTCGGCCTCTTTCGCTTCCATCAGAACCACAGCCGCCGCGCCATCGGAAAGCTGGCTTGCATTGCCGGCGGTGATGAACTTGTCCGGTCCCTTTACCGGAGCCAGCTTGGAAAGGCCTTCCAATGTGGTGTCCGGCCGGTTGCACTCGTCACGGTCCACTGTGTAGTCGACGATGGTTTCTTCCTTCGTCTCCTTGTTGACCTTTTTCATTTTGGTCTTCACCGGAATGATCTCGTCCTTGAACTTTCCGGCCTGCTGGGCGGCGGCCATGCGCCGCTGCGATTCCAGCGAATATTCATCCTGATATTCGCGGCTGATCTTGTAGCGCGCGGCCACAACGTCCGCGGTGTCGATCATCGGCATCCAGAAATCGGGATACATCTCGGTCAGCCGCGGCTCCTTGCCGCCGCCGCCGCCACCCTGGAAGGTGATGGAATCGACGCCGCAGCCAACCACGATGTCCGCACCATCCTCGGTGATGTAGCGCGCAGCGTTGGCAATCGCGTTCAGGCCGGAAGAACAGGCACGGTTGACCGTCGAACCGGCGGTCGTCACCGGCAACCCGGCCAGAAGGGCGGCAGCGCGCGCCACATTGCCTGAGGCGGCAACACAGCCCGCGACCACATCCTCAACCTCCGCCGGATCGACCTTGGAACGCTTGACGGCGTGTTCGATGGCATGACCCAGCATGGTCATGTTGGAGGTGTCGTTGAAACCGCCACGGGCGGCCTTCGCCAGTCCGGTGCGCGCATAGGAAACAATTACAGCTTGACGCATCTCAAAAATCCTTTCTCAGCGGAGGTCCGCAAATTTCTTCTTTTCGGCAACCAGCTTTTCCAGAAGCGCTGCGGGCTTGAAGGCGTCGCCCATTTGCGCCTGATAGGCCTTCATCTTCGTCAGCACTTTGTCGAGGCCGATCTGGTCGGCGTAGTACATCGGCCCGCCGCGATAGACCGGCCAGCCATAGCCGTTGATCCACACCGTATCGATGTCGGATGCCCGGATGGCCTTGCCTTCCTCCAGAATTTTCGCGCCTTCGTTGATCATCGGAAAAATACTGCGCTCGAGGATTTCCTCGTCCGAGATGGTGCGCGGGTTGGTGCCTGCCTTCGCCATGAAGTCCTTGATGATCTTTTCGGTGATGGGCGAGGGCGTGGCCTTGCGGTTTTCGTCATAGTCGTAATAGCCTGCGCCCGTTTTCTGGCCGCGGCGGTCCATTTCGCACAGCACGTCGCGCAGGGTTTCGCCCCTGGAATTCTCCTTGACCCAGCCGATGTCGAGGCCGGCGAGATCCCCCATCGCGAAGGGGCCCATCGGGAAACCGAAATCGTAGAGCACGCGGTCCACATCCCACGGCATCGCGCCTTCCAGGATCATTTTCTGTGCTTCGCGGCTTCTCTGCGCCAGCATGCGGTTGCCGACAAAGCCCGGACACACGCCGACCAGAACGCCGACCTTACCGATCTTCTTGGCAAGCTGCATCGCAGTGGCGATCACGGTTTTCGTGGTTTTTTCGCCGCGCACGATCTCCAGAAGCCGCATCACATTGGCGGGCGAGAAGAAGTGCAGGCCGATCACCGATTCCGGCCGTTTGGTGGCGGATGCGATCTCGTCGATATTGAGATAGGAGGTGTTGCTGGCCAGGATCGCGCCCTGTTTGGCGATCTTGTCCAGCTTCGCAAACACGTCCTTCTTGATGTCCATGCGCTCGAACACCGCTTCGATGATCAGATCGCAATCGGCAAGATCTTCAAGGTTCAGCGAACCCTTCAGAAGACCCATGCGCTTTTCGACGTCTTCCATCGTGAAGCGGCCGCGCTTGGCGCTGTTCTCGTAATTCTTGCGGACGACGGAAAGCCCGCGCTCCAGCGCGTCCTTTTTCACTTCGACAATGGTCACCGGAATGCCGGCATTGGCGAAATTCATCGAAATGCCGCCGCCCATGGTACCGGCGCCGATGACGCCCACCTTCTTCACCGGGATGGTCGGGGTTTCGGCTGGCACATCGGGAATCTTGTTGCATTGCCGCTCTGCGAAGAAGGCATAGCGTTGGGCCGCCGATTGCGGGCCGGTCATCACTTCGCCGAACAGCTTGCGTTCGGTGGCAAGGCCTTCTTCAAAGGGTTGGTTCACGGCCGCTTCGATGCAGCGGATGTTGTATTCCGGCGCCATGAAGCCGCGGAATTTGCGGGCATTGGCTTTGCGGAAATTCTGGAAGATTTCCGGTTTACCGCGCGCGGCTTCGACCTTGGCGTTGTTTTCGCGCACTTTCACCAGCGGCCGCTTCTCGGCCACGATCTTGCGGGCAAATGCAATCGCGCCGTCGCGCAAGCTGCCTTCCGGCACGATTTCGTCGATCAGCCCCATCGCAAGGCATTCCTTGGCAGGCACGTGCTGGCCGCTCGTCACCATTTCAAGCGCCTTCTCCACGCCTGCGATGCGCGGCAGGCGCTGGGTGCCGCCCGCGCCGGGCAGAAGGCCGATATTCACTTCCGGAAGGCCGCATTTCGCACTCGGCACCGCCACGCGGTAGTGGGCGCACAAGGCCACTTCCAGCCCGCCGCCCAATGCGGTGCCATGAATGGCAGCCACCACCGGCTTTGGCGAATTTTCCATCGCGGCCTGCACATCGTGCAGGCTCGCCCCCTTCATCGCGCCGCCGAATTCGGAAATGTCGGCACCGGCAATAAAGGTCCGCCCCTCGCAAATCAGAACGATGGCCTTTGCGTCCTTGTCGGCAATGGCTTGTTTGAAACCTTCGGCCAGTCCGTCCCGCACATTCGCAGACAGCGCGTTGACCGGCGGCGAGTTGAGCGTCAGCACGGCAATGTCGCCGTCACGCGAAAGATCGGCTACGGGATTGATGGCGGTCATGGGGTATCCTTTTGAGGCAATTTCGCTACGTGACGAAAAATCATGCGGCGCACGAAGAGTCCAGATGCAATCGTCCGGCACCCGTTTTACGCAATCAAATTGCGGGCAGGCAAATTGCGGGCAGGCAAATTGCGGGCAGGCAAATTGCGGGCAGGGATTTCAATCCCGGCCAAGCGCCAGGTCCGAGACGTAAGGATTGGTCTTGCGCTCCCAGCCGAAGTTCGACATCTGCCCATGGCCGGGCACGAAGCGCATCTCATCGCCCAGCGGCCACAGCCGCGTGGTAATGGAATCGACCAGTTGGGCGTGATTGCCTTTGGGAAAATCGGTCCGCCCGACGGAGCCTGCGAACAACACGTCGCCCACGAAGGCGATCTTGGCACCGGCGTGGTAGAGCACGACATGACCCGGTGTGTGCCCGGGGCAATGGCGCACGCCCAGCTCGGCAGCCCCGAATGTTACAGTGTCGCCATCGGCCAGCCACCTGTCCGGCTGGCAGCTTTCGCTTTCCGAAAAGCCGGGTCTTTTGGCGTGACGGCTCAGGTCTTCCAGCAGGAAGAGGTCGTCCTGATGCGGCCCCTCGATCGGCACGTTCAAGACCCGGGCAAGCCCCGTCGCGCCGCCCGCGTGATCGAGATGCCCATGAGTCAGCAGGACTTTTTCGATCGTGACACCCCGTTCGGCGGCGACGTTGCGGATGCGTTCCAACTCGCCGCCGGGGTCGATCACCGCGCCCCGCATGGTCTGGGTGCACCAGACCAGGCTGCAATTTTGCTGATAAGGCGTCACCGGAATGACGATGGCTGAAATCGGCAGGGGTGAGGCCGGAGAATTTGGGGCCGAAGAATTTGGGGCCAGAGAATTTGGAGTAGTGGAATTCTGCGCCATATTGGCCTCATTACGGTGCAATCGCCCTGGCGTCTACCGGCCAGACGAAATCGTCAAACGAATGCGGCATGATTTTGCAGTTGCGAAGTACGGCGGCAAAGACTGCGCAACGATCTTGCCAGCGGCAGTGGATTGGTTAAAAAATTTGCCATTCAGTCTCGTCCATCCTGTGACGGAAAAGGCACAGAATCTGCGGCTTCGCGCGTTGATTGGCGGGGCTGATCTGATAATCTTGAAGTGGATATTTGTATCAAAGCTGGGCTTGTCCGCACGGCGGGGTAGAATGGGTCGGTTTTCACAACGGATGGCTGGTTTCGCTGCAGGCGCGTTGCTGCTGCTTGGCGGTTCCACTGTCGCGTTTGCTGCGCCCCCTGCTGCGGCCGATCCTTCACAGGCGGCCGATGCGGCCGCGCCGCGAAATTTCGTGCTTTTGCAACCAGTAATTCTGGATGCGCCGCAGCCGCTCAGGGTCGGGGCGGAACGGTTACGTCCGGGCTATGGCGCGCTGACCGGTGCACCGGCCGGGGCCTATACGCTAACGGTCGACCAATTGCCCCATCTGAATGCGGGGGAGGTCGTTGATGCCTTGTTGCGCGATCGTGCGCCTGCGGCCTCATCCGGCGGGCTCGACAATCGCGCGGCCCTGAACGTCCTCCGCGCCGCAACGCCCTTTGTCGGACAGGCGCCGTCGCTTCCGCTTTCGACCCTTGCGGTGAAGTCCGGTGTTTCGGTGGCTGGCGATACAGGTTTGCCGCTTCTCCGGCGCGGGCTGACAGCGGCGCCCGGGTCTGCGTTCAGTGCCGATCTCGATGCGGCCGCGCGCCTCCGCGGCAACGATATGCTCAATCTGGTCGCCAACCAGTTCAGTGCCGTGATGCCTTTTGCTGTTGGCGTGAACGGGCCGTCCGGTCCGGTTTATGCCTCGGGCTATGCCGTGCGGATGACGACACCGGAATTGATTTCAAGTCTGTATCTGAAATCGGACCGCAACCTCTACGCGTTGCGGGACGTGGCCGTGTCTGCACCGGTCCTGCCGGGGGTCAACCTCAACCTCGGCTTCAATCTCGATATGGCGGGCCGGGTCAATGCCTATGACGCATCGGCCAGTCCGGCCTATGACGGGCTGTTCATGGCGGCAAATGCGGTGAATTCGCCTTATGTCTCGCTTTCCAATGGCGCGGCCTATGTCGGCGGCACACTCGCTTTGTCCGATTCCGTACAGTTGCGCCTGGGCCAGGCGGAGCTGACGCCATCGCGCGATCCATTTGCGGTGGATAGCTACGCCCTGCTGGATCAACTCGATTCGCAGCGCGCTGTGCGCGATCTGCGTGCCGGGCAGGCCAGTGTCGCGGGACTGTCGTGGCAGTTTGCCGATTGGGGCGGCCTTGGCCTTGTTGCCTCCCGGACGACGGAGCGTAACGGTCTTCTGGGCAATTTCGTGCCGCCTGCGCTTTCCGTTGCGGACCGGGCAAGCACTTCGGCGTTGGGCGTTTCCGCCCGTGTCGGGTTCGGCGATGGCTGGGTTACGACAGCGTCCTATAGCGAGGGCGTGACCCAGCTTGATCTGAAGCCGTCCAACCTGATCCGGTCGGCCGGCAATCTGCACAGCCGCGCCTACGGCATCGCGGTCGCCAAGCATGGCCTGTTCGGCGATGACTCATTGGGTTTTGCGGTGACGCGGCCGATTCAGATCTATGCCGGTGCCGTCGATCTCGGCGCGGTTGATCGCAGTGCGCTGAACAGCGCGCTCGACCGCATTTCGCTCGCCACGGCAAAGCCGGAAACCGATATCGAACTTGGTTACGTGACCACGTTCATGGATGGCGCGCTGGCGCTTCAGGCCAATGCAGCCTATCAGATGAACCTGCAAGGGCAGACCGGCACCAACGCGCTGTCGCTGGTTTCGCGCGCGAAAATCAAATTCTGACCGCGACCGGCCGCTGCGAGGCCCTCGTAAGCTCCGGCAGCGATTTCCGCGCCGTTGCGTGCGCGTTTGCAGCTTGCGCAGTGCTTGGGTAAAACCCGCGTCTTCTTGGATGTTGTGAAAGGAGTGGCCATGGCAGGCCCGCAATATGTGTTTGTGATGAAAGGTCTGTCGAAGACCTATCCCGGCGGGCGCCAGGTTCTCAAGGACATCTGGCTGTCGTTTTATCCCGGCGCCAAGATCGGCATTGTCGGCGTCAATGGCGCCGGTAAATCGACCCTGATGCGGATCATGGCCGGGATCGACAAGGATTTTACCGGCGAAGCCTGGGCCGCTGACGGCATCCGGATGGGTTATCTGCCGCAGGAACCGCAGCTCGACACCGCCAAGGATGTTCGCGGCAATGTGATGGATGGGGTTGCCGAAAAGAAGGCGCTGCTCGATCGCTTCAACGAGATTGCGGCCAATTACTCCGATGAGACCGCCGATGAAATGGCGGCCCTGCAGGACCAGATCGAGGCGCAGGGGCTTTGGGATCTCGACAGCCAGATCGACCAGGCGATGGATGCGCTCCGCTGCCCGGATGGCGATGCCGATGTTGCAACCCTCTCGGGTGGTGAAAAGCGCCGCGTCGCACTTTGTAAACTGTTGCTGGAAGCGCCGGATATTCTGCTTCTGGACGAACCGACCAACCATCTTGATGCGGAATCGGTCGCCTGGCTGGAACACACGCTGCGCGAGTACAAGGGCTGCGTGATCCTTGTCACCCACGATCGCTATTTTCTGGACAACGTCACCGGGTGGATTCTGGAATTGGATCGCGGCCGCGGTATCCCGCACGAGGGCAATTACACGTCGTTTCTCGCAGTGCAGGAAAAGCGCCTGCTGCAGGAAGGCAAGGAGGAGGAGGCCCGCGAACGCACGCTTGCGCGCGAACGCGAATGGATTCAGCAAAGCCCGCGTGCACGGCAGGCAAAGTCAAAGGCCCGCATCACGGCTTACGAGGATTTGTTGGCGAAATCTCAGGAACAGCGTCAGGGCCCGGCCCAGATCGTCATTCCTGCCGGACCGCGGCTTGGTTCTGTGGTTGTGGAAGCGGAAGGTCTGACCAAGGCCTTTGAAGACCGGATTCTGTTTGAAGGTGTCAATTTCACTCTGCCGCCGGGCGGCATCGTTGGGGTTATCGGCCCCAACGGCGCCGGCAAAACCACATTGTTCCGTATCCTCACCGGGCAGGAGAAGCCGGATAGCGGCAGCCTGCACGTGGGCGAAACGGTGCAGCTTGGCTATGTCGATCAATCGCGCGATGCGCTCGATCCCAACAAGACTGTCTGGGAAGAGATCTCAGGTGGTGCCGATGTGCTGGAACTGGGTGCCAAGCGCACCATGCCTTCACGTGCCTATGTCGGCGCCTTCAATTTCAAAAGCGGCGACCAGCAGAAGAAGGTGGGGCAGCTGTCGGGCGGTGAGCGCAATCGGGTTCATCTCGCCAAGATGCTCAAGACCGGTGCCAATCTTCTTCTGCTTGACGAACCGACCAACGACCTCGATGTCGAAACCTTGCGCGCACTGGAAGCCGCTCTCGAGGATTTTGCGGGCTGCGCCATGATCATCAGCCATGACCGCTGGTTCCTGGACCGCATTGCCACGCACATGCTGGCCTTTGAGGGCGACAGCCATGTCGAATGGTTCGAGGGCAACTACCAGGATTATGAGGCTGACCGCAAACGCCGTCTTGGCGTCGACGCCGATCAGCCCCATCGCATCAAATACAAGCGCTTCACCCGCGCCTGAACAAGGGGACGCAGATCCCGGCGTGCTATTTGTCAGCCACCGTGGTCTGCGGTCTGTGGCGCGGCGCCATTGCGGATCTGGCGTGTCATATCGCGCAAGTGCCGCGCAAGCGCGCCGACATTGTTGCCGTTGTCGTTCAGGAATGATGCGAACTGGTCACGCTCTTCGATCGCAAGCCAGATGCCCGCAACGCTGACGTCGATGACGCTGAATTTGCCATTTCGATGTGAGACGCGGAAATCCACATTCAGCGGCGGCTGGCCTGATGCGCGCGGATCGACCATTTGGGTGTGCACCACAGTGTCACCGGGTCCCACTTCTGATGATCCGGTGACTTTCAGCGTCTGACCGGAAAAGGCAGACAGGCGGCTCTCATAAATTGCTACGGCAAAATCCCGGAAGGCGTCGACGAAGGCATCCACATCCTGCGGCGAGGCGCTACGTCTGGCCGGCCCCAGGGTGAACAGGCCGATACGCCTTATATCGGTCAGAGAAATCAGAAAGTCGCGGAATTCTGCGCGCCGCCTGGCATCGGGAAGGGACCTGTCGTTCAGGATGTTGAACCCCTTCTGGATGTTGACGGCAACAAACTGTTCGGGATTGGCTTCGGCGCGCGCAGGCGTGCCCGCAAGCATAAGGGCAAGCGCCGAGATCAATGCGCCCAGGAACAATGCCCGGAACGGTTCCCGTACCGGCATGCGAAAGTGGTTCAAGGCGGCGGATGACGTGATTTGCATCGACAGAGTTCCATTCTGCAACGTGAGCCCGCCATCGTGTGTGGCCCTTATGGCATGTTCATGGCAAGACCGCGCAGCGGCAGGGCTTTTAGAATTCCGGAAGATTCTCCAGATTCACCTTGCCGTTGTTGATCTCGTTCTGCCGGTTCTGCCGGTAAAGGCTGCGAACCGAGGCATAATAGTCGACCGAGCCGCGCTCGATCGTCTGCAGAAGAGAGGCACTGCGCGCGCGCACATCGATCACGTGCACCAGTGTGCGGCCGACCGACCAATAGAATTTGTAGTTGTAGGCAATATAGGTCGTGGGATCGAAAGCGTTGTCGATGATGTTTCCGGCGAAGTCGCGCGGGTTGCTTGGGCCGCCAAACGGCAACACCAGGTAAGGGCCTTCGCCGGCACCCCACACCGCCAATGTCTGGCCGAAATCTTCGCTGTGGTTGGGAATGCCCCAACGGGTGGCGACATCAAACAGGCCGCCGAGCCCGAACGTGGTGTTGACGAAAAATCGCGCGAAAGTCTCGCTGCCGCGTGTCGTTTCACCCTGCAGCAGATCATTCGCAAAGGTTACCGGCAAATCGAGATTTTGCAGAAAATTGTGGACGCCGTCGCGCGCCGGCTCCGGCACGACCTGGGCGTAAAGCGCTGCGGTCGGCAACAGAACATGGCGGTCCAGCCGCATATCGAAATCGAAGATTTCGCGATTCGTGGCTTCATAGGGATCGTTTGCAGCCGGATTGCCGCCTGTCGTCGAGCATGCGGCAAGCCACAGGCTTGCACACACTATGCTTAGATTTCTCAGCACCTTCATCACTGTCATCCCTCAGCGCACGAGGCGCATTCCCACGCCCGCTCGGCTCTATATAGGGAGCCTTGCCGGTTAGATTACCCGAACTGCCGGGAATCGTTCACCATTCCCGTTAAGATTGCCTACCACGTCCCGAAATTTCCTGCATCTGGGCGCGTTTTGACAGGGACCTGAGTCACATTGCAATGTCTTGACTGTTGTTAGCATACGTATATAAAGATATGTTTATATGATATTTGGACTGTTCGGGAGCATCGGTTGGATCAGGTGGTAGCCATGTTGCGTGCGGCGGGGGACCCGACCCGTTTGCGCCTCCTGATGTTGCTGCGAGAAGCGGAACTGACGGTCAGCGAACTCACCGAAATTCTGGGGCAGAGCCAGCCGCGTGTTTCCCGCCATCTGAAGCTCCTGTGCGAGGCGCGATTGATCGACCGCTTCAAGGAAGGAAGCTGGGTATTCTATCGCGCGGCAGAACAGCACGGCGCGGCCCAGCTTTCGGCCACGATTGCAGGGCTTTCCGCCAAAACATCACCTTTGCTGGCGGGCGACCATGCCCGCCTTGCTGCCGTGCGCGAGGCGCGCGCCGCAAAAGCGGCGGCCTTTTTCAAGGCGAATGCTGCGGAGTGGGAGAGAATTCGTGCGTTGCACGCCCCTGATGCGAAGGTGGAGGCGGCCATTTTACGTCTTGTCTCCGGTCAACCCATTGCGCATTTGCTCGATGCCGGTACGGGCACTGGCCGCATGCTGGAATTGCTTGGCCCACATATTGATCATGCTGTTGGTGTGGATGTCAGCCCGGAAATGCTGGCCATCGCACGGGACCGGCTGTCCCGCGCCGGCTTGAAACATTGCCAGGTGCGGCTGGCCGATGCCTATCGTTTGCCGTTCGGGGCGGGCTCGATGCTCAAGGGGTTCGATGTCGTCCTGTTTCATCAGGTTCTCCATTTCCTGGATGATCCGCAATCCGCCGTGCTGGAAGCTGCGCGCGTCCTGCGCCCGGGCGGGCGCGTTCTGATCGCAGATTTTGCGCCCCACGACCTCGAATTTCTGCGTGATGAATATGCCCACCGCCGTCTTGGCTTCTCGGATCACGAGGTTGGCGCCTGGTTTGATGCGGCGGGCCTGCAACATGAAACAAACGAAGCGATTGCCCCGATGGTGCAGGACGGCAACAAGCTCACGGTCAAAATCTGGCTCGCCCGCGCCGCTTCGATCCGCAAACAGGAAGCTGCATGAGCCTGAGGGATCTCCCTGCCAACCGGCACCCGCTGAAGGTGTCGTTCGAATTCTCGCCGCCAAAGACTGCGGAGGCGGAGGAAGCGTTGTGGCGCGCCATACGGCGGCTTGAACCGCTTGCCCCGGCTTTTGTCTCCGTCACCTATGGTGCGGGCGGCTCCACACGTGACCGGACCCACGCCACGGTAAAACGCATTGTGGATGAGACCACGCTGTCACCCGCTGCGCATCTGACGTGTGTGGCCTCGCCGCGCTGTGAAATCGATGAAATCGTTCAACGCTATTGGGATGCCGGTGTTCGCCACATCGTGGCTTTGCGCGGTGACATGCCGAATATGGAAGGGCCTTACTGCCCGCATCCGGAAGGCTATGCCTCGACCCCGGATCTGATTGCGGGAATCCGGCACCTCGCACCGTTTGAGGTCAGCGTTTCGGCCTATCCCGAACGGCACCCCGATTCACAATCGTTGGATCATGACATCGACCTGCTTAAACGGAAGATCGATGCCGGCGCGACCCGGGCGCTGACGCAGTTCGGATTTGAAAGCGATCATGTCGCGCGTTTCCGCGATCGTGCGGTGGATGCGGGTATCAAAGTCCCCATCGTGCCCGGGATCATTCCCACCACGAACATCAACGGCATTGCCCGCATGGCGACGAAGGCCGGGGCCAGCGTGCCGGAGTGGCTGCTCTGGCTCTATGAAGGTCTCGAAACGGAGTCCGACACCAGAAAAATCGTTGCCGCAGCCGTTCTTGCCGAACAAGTCACGGAGCTGCGAAACCGCGGCTTCGACCAATTTCACTTTTACACACTCAACCAGGCAGATCTCACTTATGCGGCATGCCGCATCCTGGGGCTGCAACCGAAGAAAGTCTCATCATGAGTTACGACCGGCCGTCACGCATCGCCTGGATGAAGGAGGAGGCGAAGTCCCGCATCCTGCTTCTGGATGGTTCCTGGGGGGTTATGATCCAGGGTCATGGCTTGAGCGAAGGCGATTTTCGCGGCACCCGTTTCGACAATCACCAGCACGATCTCAAAGGCAACAATGATCTTCTGTCGCTGACGCGGCCGGAAATCGTGCGCGACATCAGTCACGCCTATCTGGAAGCGGGCGCTGATTTCATTGAGACCAATACGTTCAGTTCCACCTCCATCGCGCAGGCCGATTACGGGCTTGAGCATGTGGTGCACGAGATGAACGAGGTTTCGGCCCGCATAGCGCGCGAATGTTGCGATGCGGCTTCCACATCATCCCGACCGCGGCTGGTTGCGGGCGTGATCGGTCCGACCAACCGCACGGCTTCCATTTCACCGGATGTGAATGATCCTGCCTTCCGCAACGTCACGTTCGATCAGCTTCGCGCTTCTTATAAGGAGGCCGCGCTTGGCCTCCTGTCGGGCGGCAGCGACGTGTTGATGATCGAAACGATCTTCGACACCTTGAACGCCAAGGCCGCGATTGCAGCGATCGAAGATGCGTTTGATGATCTGGGCGAACGGGTTCCGGTGTGGATTTCCGGCACCATCACCGATCTTTCGGGGCGCACGCTCACCGGTCAAACGCCGGAGGCCTTCTGGCATTCCGTTCGTCACGCCAATCCTTTTGCGGTCGGGCTGAACTGTGCCTTGGGCGCCAAAGAGCTTCGCCCCTATATCGGTGAAATTGCGGCTACCGCCGATACGCTGGTCAGCGCGCATCCCAATGCAGGGTTGCCCAACGAATTTGGCGGTTACGACGACACGCCGGATTCCATGGCACCGCTTATCGGGGAGTTTGCCCGTTCTGGCCTCGTCAATATCGTTGGTGGCTGCTGCGGCACGACGCCGGCGCATATCAAGGCGTTCGGCGAGGCGATCAAAGGTGTTACGCCGCGCAAGATTCCGGAAAAACCGCGTTATCTGCGCTTATCCGGTCTGGAGCCGTTTACGCTGACGCCGGAAATCAATTTCGTGAATGTGGGCGAACGCACCAACATCACCGGCTCCGCCCGCTTTCGCAAATTGATCAAGGCCGAAGACTATGAGGCCGCGCTGGAAGTTGCGCGCAGCCAGATCGAGAATGGCGCCCAGATCATCGACGTCAACATGGACGAAGGATTGATTGACTCCGAAGCCGCCATGCGCCGGTTCTTGAATTTGATTGCGGGCGAACCCGAAATTTCCCGCGTGCCGGTGATGATCGATTCCTCGAAATGGAGCGTGATCGAGGAAGGCCTGAAAGCCTGCCAGGGAAAGTCCATCGTCAATTCGATCAGCTTGAAGGAAGGCGAAGGGCCGTTCATCGAGCAGGCGCGGAAGATTCTGCGCTATGGCGCGGCGACGGTGGTGATGGCGTTTGATGAGAAGGGGCAGGCCGGTACAATCGAGCGCAAGTTCGAAATCTGTAAACGCGCCTACGATATTCTGGTGAACAAAGTCGGTTTTCCGCCGGAAGACATCATCTTCGATCCGAATATCTTCGCAGTCGCCACTGGTATTGAAGAACACAATGACTATGGGCGTACCTATATAGAGGCCACCAGGAAGATTCGTGAGGCCCTGCCGCACGCGCACATCTCCGGCGGTGTTTCCAATATTTCGTTCTCTTTCCGTGGCAATGAACCGGTGCGGGAGGCAATGCATTCGGCCTTTCTGTTCCATGCCATTCGTGCCGGCATGGATATGGGCATTGTCAATGCGGGCCAGCTCTCGGTTTATCAGGATATCCCGACGCCCCTGCGTGAAGCGGTGGAGGATGTTTTATTGAACCGCCGCGCCGACGCGACCGAGCGGCTTCTCGATATGGCCCAGAAATATCGGGGCGATGGTGTTACGGAAGAGGTGGAAGACGCAGCCTGGCGCAGCCTTCCTGTGGAGGAGCGGCTGACCCACGCACTTGTTCACGGCATCACCGATTTTGTGATCGAAGATACTGAGGAGGCGCGGGCCAAGGCGGCGCGTCCTCTGGACGTGATTGAAGGCCCTCTGATGGCCGGCATGAATGTCGTGGGCGATCTGTTCGGCTCCGGTAAGATGTTTCTTCCACAGGTGGTGAAATCCGCCCGCGTGATGAAGAAGGCGGTTGCCTATCTCCTCCCCTTTATGGAGGCGGAGCAGGACGAAGGCACCCAGCGGGAGCCGACGGGCCGCATCGTCATGGCCACCGTCAAGGGCGATGTGCATGACATCGGGAAGAACATTGTCGGCGTCGTTCTGCAATGCAACGGCTACGAGGTGATTGATCTGGGCGTGATGACACCGGCGCAGAAGATTCTCGACACGGCGCGGGAGAAGAACGCGAACATCATTGGATTGTCCGGTCTCATCACGCCGTCACTCGACGAAATGTGTCATGTCGCTTCGGAAATGGAACGGCAGGGTTTCGATATTCCGCTTCTGATTGGCGGCGCCACCACCAGCCGTGTGCACACGGCGGTGAAGATCAGCCCCAACTACAAGCGCGGGCAGGCGGTCTATGTCACCGATGCTTCGCGCGCCGTAGGGGTGGCGTCCAACCTGTTGAGCAAGACTGCGCGTGACGATTTTACCCGGCATGTTCGGGAGGAGTATGAGGAGATTGCCCGCAATCATGCGGGCCATCGTGCATCGGGACGGCGGTTTACCCTGCAGCAGGCGCGGGCGAACAAGCTGAAGACCGACTGGGAAAGCTATACGCCACCGAAACCGTCTTTTTTTGGCGCTCGCGCGTTGGGGCCTTACGATCTGTCTGAAATTGCCCGCTATATCGACTGGACACCATTTTTCCGCAGTTGGGAGTTGGTGGGGCCGTTTCCCTCCATTCTGGAAGACGACAAGATGGGCGAAGCCGCACGCGGGCTTTATCGCGATGCGCAAAAATTGCTGACGAAAATCATTGAGGAAAAATGGTTGACGGCGCGTGCGGCGGTCGGCTTCTGGCCTGCCAATGCCGAAGGCGATGACATCGTGATTTTCGGCGACAAGGCACGGAAATTCCCGATCCATACCCTTCATACCCTGCGCCAGCAAATGCCGCGGGATGCCGGCCGCGCCAATCTTGCGTTGGCGGATTTCATTGCCCCGCGCGAGAGTGGTGTTGCGGACTATATCGGTGGCTTCGCCGTAACGGCAGGCATTGGTGAAGAGATGCACACGAAGCAGTTTGAACAGGAGAAGGACGACTATACCGCGATCCTGATGCGCGCGCTGGCCGACCGGTTGGCGGAAGCCTTTGCCGAATGCATGCATGAGCGCGTGCGCCGTGAGCTTTGGGGTTATGCGCCGGATGAGCACTTCACCAATGATGAGTTGATTGCGGAGGCTTATCGCGGCATCCGGCCGGCACCGGGCTATCCCGCCCAGCCGGATCACACCGAAAAGGAAACCTTGTTTGCGCTGCTCGACGCGGAAGCGCGTGCCGGCATAAAATTGACGGAAAGCTTTGCCATGTGGCCCGGATCGTCTGTCAGCGGACTATATTTCTCGCATCCCGAAAGCCGGTATTTCGGGATCGGCAAGATCGATCATGACCAGATCGAGGATTACGCGCGGCGAAAGGGATGGGACGTGCCGTTGACCGAACGCTGGCTCAGCCAGATCCTTAATTATGAGCCATTACGTGCCGCGTGAAATGGATAGGTCCTGAGGACTGTCCGGGAACCTTGTTTTTGGCGAAGCGGATTAAAGAGCGTCATCATATGACGCCGATGACGATCGCGCCCAGAAAGGCAAATACGAGACCAACGGCTATAATCTGCAGTTCACGAACCATGGCTGCCTCCGGCGTTGGACCTCTTGCCGGAAACGGAGTGCCCGTCGGCAGAGGCGGCATTGGACAGTCTTGGGGCAATCTCGAAGATACGGATTGCCAGTGTGCTGTCAGTCTCAGATCATCACGGGCATGCCGTCAAGCGGGTTTGGTGCGGAAAGTAATTTTCCGTAATGTTCCCAACGTATTACCTGAGCGGTCGCGCATCCGATTGTTGATAATCTCTGCAACAATATTGGGGCCTGCCTGGCCTATGGCCACCGTTTCCCCGCGTGACAATGATGATGGCATCACCGGATTGAGGACCAGTCTCATCGCAGCCCCCAAGCGTCTCTAACGTCCCGTTTGCCGGGCGGATATGATTTTCACCGCGCGCACCAATCGCCACCGCGGGACTGCCCCTTCCCGTCCGGTCCGTGGCGAGTGGAGAATTCTCCGTTGATCACCGGATAGCGGGATTCGAGACTCTCAGGGTCGGTCAGGCGCGGATTGGTCCTATGCATCTCTATGGCGGATTGTCCGGCGCCTCGGCCATCGCATCGGTGAACATTCCGCCGCGATCGATATGGAACCGCCATGTCCGTGCTGCGGGGGCCGCTATCATGCTTCGTAGGATCGCATTTCGGCCCGGATTGGCCTATTGCTTTGGCCTATGTCCATCTGGGGAAAATTGGGCGGAGCCGCCGCCGGTTTCGTGTTTGGCGGCGGGCCTGTTGGCGCCGCTGTCGGCGCGTTGGCCGGTCACATGCTGTTTGACCGGGAAGAGACCGCCGCGCCCACGCCGGAAACGCCGGGTGTTGCCTTTACCATCGCGATCATTGCCCTGTCGGCGAAAATGGCAAAGGCGGATGGCGTCGTCAGCGACGATGAGATCGCTGTTTTCGAAAGGTTGTTCAAAGTACCGCCTGGGGAGCGGGCGGCGGTACGCCGGCTGTTCAATCTCGCGCGTCAGGATACGGCGGGCTATGAGATTTATGCTGCCCAGATCGCGCGGCTATTTCGTGGCAATCCCGCCATGCTGGAAGATATTCTGGATGGCCTGCTCGAAATTGCAGGCGCCGATGGGGTGCTGCATCCTGATGAAGCGGCGTTTCTTGAGCGGGTCGCCGATATTTTCGGGTTCGCGCCCAATGAATATCGCCGGATCCGCGCGACGCATTTCGGTCGCGATGAAACCGATCCATATCAGGTGATTGGCGTCGGTTACGAAGCGAGTGAGGAAGAGATCAAGCTGACCTATCGCCGGCTGGTGCGCGAGAATCATCCGGACAGTTTGATCGCCAGGGGTGTGCCGGAAGAATTTATCCGTCTTGCCAACGATAAGCTTGCGGCAATCAATGCCGCCTATGAACGTATTCGCCAGGAACGCGGCCTGCGCTAACGTTATTTGATAACCAGGGGAATTGCCGCGCATGCAGCGCCGTTTTTTTCTTTTTGTCCTCGCGTCCATGGTGTTGGGCATCGTCGCGGGCCTGATATTCAATCAGGCCCTGCCAGCGGAGCAGGTTCAGCCACTTGCCAGCAATCTCGGCATCGTAACGGATCTGTTTCTGCGCATGATCAAGATGATTATCGCGCCATTGGTATTCTCGACACTGGTTTCCGGTATCGCTCATATGGAGGATGCGGCCTCGGTCGGCCGTGTCGGTGTGAAGACGATGGGGTGGTTTATCACCGCTTCGCTCCTGTCGCTCACCATCGGGCTCATCATGGTGCATCTTCTGCAGCCCGGTGCCGGCCTGGAACTTGATGTGCCGGCGGTAGCATCATCCGGTGTTGACGTATCGCAATTCACGTTGCGGACATTCATCACTCATCTGGTCCCCGCCTCCTTTGTTGAAGCGATGGCGAAGAATGAAATTCTGCAGATCGTCATTTTCTCGCTATTTGTGGGAACCGCTGTTGCTGCGCTTGACGACAAGGTGCCGACCGTTCTTGCACTGGTCGATCAGATCACTGCGATCATGCTGAAGGTGACGGGTTATGTGATGATGACCGCGCCATTGGCGATTTTCGCGGCACTTGCTTCCACTGTCGCGACACAAGGTCCGGGCGTCCTTACCACCTATGCGGAGTTCGTCGGCGGATTCTATTTTTCATTGGGCATCCTTTGGTTCTTGTTGTTCCTTGCTGCCTTTTTTGTCATCGGGCCACGCGCGGTTTCGCTTTTTGGTGCCATTCGAACGCCCGCGTTGCTTGCCTTCTCGACTGCCAGTTCGGAAGTTGCTTATCCCCGATTGCTGGAAGTGCTGCCGGCGGCGGGAGTAAGCCGTCGCATTGTCTCTTTTGTCCTGCCGCTGGGGTATTCATTCAACCTTGACGGCTCGATGATGTACTGCACCTTCGCGACGCTGTTCATAGCACAGGCTTACGGCATCGAGATGTCGATCGCGCAGCAGATCACCATGCTTCTTCTGCTGATGGTCACGTCCAAGGGTATGGCGGGCGTGCCGCGCGCTTCGCTGGTGGTGATTTCCGCAACCCTGACCTACTTCCAATTGCCGGAATCGGGGTTGTTGCTGATCCTGGCAGTTGACCATCTGCTCGACATGGGGCGGTCCGCTACCAATGTGGTAGGCAATTCGGTTGCCGCGGCCGCGGTGGCGCGTTGGGAAGGCGAATTGTCCGCAGCGGAGCCGGAAATGCCCGAAGCGGGACGCAGGGAAACGGCCGAATAGTGGTCAGGCGCAGGGCTGCCGCGTTATAAATGCGCAGCGTCTCAAGAATCTGTGGGCCCGAGGTAACGGGAATGTGCCATGGCTTTGCGGTTTGTGGAGTGCCAGTCGCCCAATTACGATGCCCGCCCGGAGGGCATGCCGGTCGATATGCTGGTACTGCACTATACAGGCATGAGAACGGCGGATGAGGCATTGGCGCGGCTGACGGACCCGGTCGCCAAAGTTTCGGCACATTATACGATCGGTCGCGATGGGCGCGTATTTCGCCACGTGCCGGAGGAGCGCCGTGCATGGCACGCCGGTGTTGCATGGTGGGCAGGCTCGCCCGATGTGAATGCCAGGTCTATCGGCGTTGAACTCGTCAATCCGGGGCATGAATTCGGCTATATTCCGTTTACGGATGAACAGATCGAGGCGCTGATTGCACTGGCCAAGGTGATCATGACCCGCCATCCCGTGGTGCCGCGGTATGTGGTTGGACATTCAGATGTCGCGCCCGCACGGAAGGAAGATCCTGGAGAGTTGTTCCCGTGGCGCATGCTCTCCCAATTTGGAATTGGCACATGGCCTGCGCCCGATCAAACGCAATTGGACTGGCCTGTCGAGCAGGCGCTGGCGCGATTCGGCTATGGCGTGCAGCCTGACGTCGATGTACCGCAGGAAAAAGTGATCGCGGCGTTTCAACGCCATTTCCGTCCCGCACGCATTGACGGAATAGCGGATGATGAAACTCGTGCGCTGTTGAAAGGATTGCTCTTTCAGTCAGGGCTCGTCACCGGTTAGCATCGAAGATCGTACTCCAGCAGCGGCAGACGACGCCCTGGAATAGCGTCCGATGGCGCATCGCCAATATGTCTGGCGCCCATGTGCCGATAGAAGTTCACAGCATTCGGATCGGATAGGATGGAAAGTTTATTCGCGCCTTCCTGGCGTGCCAACGTTGTGATTGCTTCGAATAGTGCGCGGCCTACGCCCACGCCGACCGCATCGGGATCAACAAACATGTGCATGAGATCGAAGGTGCCTTGCCCGATCGGGTCGAGTGACGCCATACCAACAATTCTACCGGCGGAATCCTGAGCTACCCGCGCGAGGCCATTTGTGATCAACTCTGGCGTGATTGTGAGCGAGACTTCCGACATCGCCATAGAATCCGCGTCGTAGCCCCAATACGCCTTGGAGCGCTTGCAAAGAGCGGTCAGCACGTTGGCATTTTCTGGGCGGGCAGGGCGGATTGTTAGATCGGGCATTGGCATACTATATTTCACCTTGCGTCAGATGGCCGGATGGCCGCTGGCAGCCGCAAGGTTGCTGGAGGAAAGTCCGGGCTCCACGGAAGCACGGTGACGGATAACATCCGCCGGGGGTAACCCCAGGGAAAGCGCCACAGAAACATACCGCCAATCCGCCAAGCCTTTGGGTGACCGCGGACGGTAAGGTTGAAATGGTGCGGTAAGAGCGCACCGCGCCTCTGGCAACAGGGGTGGCACGGCAAGCCCCACCGGGAGCAAGACCAAATAGGGACGGCAGGTGATCTGTTTCCGGATCGTCGTCCGGGTCGGTCGCGTGAGGCGGTCGGTAACGACCGTCCCAGAGGAATGGCCATCCATCCGCGCATGCGGGGGACAGAACCCGGCTTACAGGCCATCTGACGCAAATTTCTACCAGTATTGCTTCATGATTTCCCGTGCCCAATCGGGTTCGCGGATCGTCCCGTGGGGAAGAAAGCCTGTCATGACGGGCTTTATGTCGAGTACCGGCGTGCCATCAATCGCATCCAGGCTCTGAACGGATATCTTTAATCCGTCTACGGACAGAATCCTGCAGGCCGTAATGCCGACCCGGTTGGGCCGGCCTTTGCCGCGCTGGGCGAAAATGCCCACTTTCGGCCAGTCTTTTCGCCCGCGTGGGTGTCGCGCGCCTTTCTGAATTTCATCATCGGGCACGCGATTGAAGAAATAGATCACTTCGACATGCGAAAAATCGGCCAATCCGGCGGTTGCTTCTGCTGAAAACTGAGCCGGATCGAGCACGATCTGACACGATACGCGATCCCAGCCATCGTCGATCGGGTCTGAACGGCCGCCGCGCACGACGCCAATCGGCCTCATCACGATTTCACGCATGAAGGCTCCCGAGGCCCTGCAAGGGTTAACAGGTTCTTAATCGAACTGAACGCAACCTTACCGTGTTTTTGATTCGTTCCTAAGATCACAACACCTAGACCGCGCCCCGCTAAGGATAGCTCCAAGTCCCTATATCTCCTACGCTTTTACGTTGACCAAATGTTAATTCCCATGTTATCCCATACTATCCCATGATTGCGCCGCCAGAGCATGATGATCTGGGCGCCAGCATTGGGCTTTCGAGCGGTTTCTGGGACACGGGGGTTGGATTTCGGCAATGGTTGGGGCGACGCAACCGTTTATCTCTACGGTAGCGGGCACACTCGATGCCAAGGGACGGGTGTGCATTCCGGCGCCCTATCGCCAGGTTCTGGCCGCGCAGAATACTGCCGGGGTTTATTTCTGTCCGTCCTTTGTCGAGCAGGCGCTGGAAGGCTTCGGCGAAACTTTGCTCCAGGCTGTGCATCAACGCCTCTCCGAACTGGATCCGTTCTTCAGCCCGGGTCATGACGATCAGGCCTTTGCCGTTCTTTCCTCAAGCCAGCTTCTGACCCTGGACGAGCAGGGGCGTGTGCGCCTGCCCGATGCGTTGATCACCCATGCCGGATTGAAAGATCGCGTCACCTTTGTGGGCATGGGGCAGAAATTCCAGATCTGGGAGCCGGCAGCCTTTGCGCCGGTGCAAGCCGAGCGTCTGGAGCGTGCCCGCGCCGCGCGCGCTGCCGCACTTCAGGGGGCTGCTCATGGTTGAGGGGCATGTTCCTGTTCTTTTGGCTGAGGTGTTGGCCGCGCTCACGCCCCGTGCCGGTGCGAACTATATCGACTGCACCTTCGGTGGCGGTGGCTACGCCCGTGCATTGCTTGAAGCGGCTGACTGCCGTGTGTTCGGCATTGACCGCGATCCGGACGCGATTGCGCGTGGCCGTTCCCTTTGCACCCACTACAAGGGCCGGCTCAGCCTGAGTGAAGGGCGCTTTTCCGAGATGGAGCGCCTGATCGCCCAGCAGGGTGAAACCGGCAGTGACGGCGTGGTGCTCGACCTCGGTGTGTCATCTTTTCAGCTTGATCAGGCCGAGCGCGGTTTCTCTCTGCGCGCCGACGGTCCGCTCGATATGCGGATGGGCAAATCCGGACCGACCGCGGCCGACGTGGTCAACAGCGCCGATGAGAAAGACCTTGCACGCATTCTCTCCTCCCTGGGGGAGGAGCGGCAATCGCGCCGCGTCGCGCGCGCCATTATAGCCGCCCGCCCGATCACGCGAACCGCAGAGCTTGCCGATGTGGTCGCCCGCGCGCTTGGGCCGGCGGCGTTGCGGCAACCCATCCATCCGGCCACGCGCACATTTCAGGCGTTGCGCATTCATGTGAACGATGAATTGGGTGAACTGGAGCGCGGCTTGGAAGCGGCTGAGCGTGTGTTGCGGCCGTTCGGGCGACTGGCCGTGGTTTCGTTCCATTCCCTTGAAGACCGGATCGTAAAACGCTTTTTGACAGAGCGCAGTGCGCGGGCACCGGGTGGTTCCCGTCACGCGCCCGAATTGTGCCGTGAGCGCCGGGCCACATTTCGCGTACTTGAAGCGCGCGTTCGCCGGCCTGGCGCATCCGAAATCGAACTCAATCCCCGCGCGCGTTCTGCCCGCCTGCGCGTGGGCGAACGTCTGGCGGCCTGAAGGAGAACGATATGGTCCGCATTCTGAACTTCATCTGCGTCGCACTGGCTGGGTTCAGCTGTCTTACGCTCTATCACGTGTCCGAGCGGACACGCATCGCGCGTGAGGAGCTGACGGTGGTCAATCATCAGATCGTGGCGGAACGCAATCTTACCAATGTGCTGGAAGCGGAGTGGGCCCGCGTGGCAGAGCCTTCGCGTATTCAGCAACTGGCTCAGCAGCAGCTTGGCCTGGATGACCGTTCCAGTGCTCAACTGGCCTCGCTCGAGCTTCTGCCGCGCCGGGGTGAGGCGGCTGCGCCTCTCGCGACGACGCCGTTGCGCAATGCGAGTGATGTCGTTCCCGTCAAGCCTCGCAACCCGAATATTCATTCCGTTTCCGCACGCACCGGAACATGAGTTTATGATCGAAAAGCCGACGACCACATACCGGAAACGGATCGCAATCGCCGCGGCGCTCAGCGTCGCGGCGTTCGCGCTGGTGGGTCTGCGGCTGGTCGACGTCAGCATCTTGCACGGCAACTTTTCCGGCGGTGCCGTTGCTACCGATAAACCGTTGCGCTCGCGCGCCGATCTGCTGGATCGCGATGGCCGTCTGCTCGCACGGGATTTACCGGTTTATGACCTCTATGCCCGGCCGCATGCTCTTGTTGACAAGGCGCGGGCCGCGAAGGAACTTTCATCGGTTACCGGCAGCAGCCAATTGCGGCTGAACCGGGTTTTCGACAGCACACGAAATTATGTCCTGGTTGCCCGCCAGATTACCCCCGATCAGCATGATGCGGTGATGCATCTCGGTCTGCCGGGGCTCGATTTCCAACGCGCTGCCAAACGCTATTACCCGGCGGGCCGTGCCGCGGCACAGGTTATTGGCGTGACCGATCCTGACGGCAACGGTGTCTCTGGCCTGGAACTCGGGCTCGATAAACAGCTTCGCGGCGGTGAAGCAGGCGAGGGTGCCACGACATCGCTCGACATGCGGATTGAGTACATTCTTGCGCATGAATTGCGTCTCGCCAAGGAAGAATACAACGCGAAGGCGGCCGGCGGCATTGTGATGAATGTCGATACCGGCGAAGTTATTGCCATGACGTCGTTGCCGGATTTCGACCCGAATGTGCGCAAGCGCATGCACGGCGATTCGTCGCGAAACATCATGGTGCAAGACGTTTACGAACTTGGCTCCGTGTTCAAGATCTTCGCGTTTGCGCTTGCGATGGAAGATCATACCATCGGGTTGGACGATCAGTTGCCGATCGGCCGTGGCTTCAAGATTGGCAAATGGACCATTCGCGAGGCGGAACGCATGCCGGCGTTTCTCTCGGCGCGGGACATTCTTGCGCAATCCTCCAACGCCGGCACCGCCCAAATCGCCTTGCGATCCGGCCCCGTGCGCCAGAAAGCGTTTCTGACCTCGCTTGGGCTGCTCAGTTCGGTGAAATCGGAAGTGCCCGAAATCGCCTATCCGCTTTATCCAGCGCGGTGGGGCCAGATAGAAACCGCGACCATCGGGTTCGGTCATGGCATTTCGGTCAGCCCGCTTTCCTTCGTCACGGCGGCTGCCGAAGTCGTCAACGGTGGCCGGAAGCTCACGCCGACGTTCCTGAAGCGCGACGGTGACGCACGCGGCGAACAGATCATCAAGCCTGAGACCAGCCAGACTATGCGATCGTTGCTGCGCTACGTCGTAACCAACGGCACCGGCAAGTCTGCGGATGTGCCTGGATACGATGTCGGCGGCAAGACGGGTTCTGCGGAAAAGCCGGTCAATGGCCGCTATATATCCGGAAAACTTATCACCTCGTTCTGCGCGGTATTCCCGATCAATAACCCGCAATACGTTGTGTTCGTATTGCTGGATGAACCAGGTGGGCCAAAGGCACGGGGTGTTTTCGCGCTTGCTGGCCATACCGCCGCCCCATTGGCCGGTCGGGTGGTCGCGCGCATCGCTCCTATTCTGGGCGTTCCGCGCCAGCCGGTTCTCGCTGATGCCAAAGAGAACACATAATGGGACCATATTGTGGGCCGATGGTTGAACGAGAAGAGCCGGGTTGGCATGCCATGAAATCTGGGCTGCACTTTAGGGGCCTTGCGAGCGACAGCCGCGAGGTTAAGCCCGGCTATCTGTTCGCGGCGCTTCCCGGAAGCCATAGCAATGGTACGGATTTCATTGCCGATGCGGTTCGTCGCGGGGCGATAGCCGTCCTTGGCCGGCCGGACGCCGCCGCAGCCGCCAAAGCACAAGGCGTGCCCTTTATTGCGGATGAAAATCCGCGCCTCGGGCTTGCCCGTGCGGCCGCGCAGTTTTACCGGCTTCAGCCGAAAACCATTGCCGCCGTCACCGGCACCAATGGCAAAACCTCGGTCACCGTGTTCCTGCGCCAGATCTGGACAGTGCTTGGTCTTCGGGCGGCGAGCCTTGGCACCATCGGTGGTGTGGCGCCCGGCCGGGAGTTTCCGCTTCAGCATACGACGCCGGACCCGATCGAGGTTCATCGCCTGCTTGCCGAGATGAAATCCGATGGTATCGACCATCTGGCGATCGAGGCATCCAGTCACGGCCTCGATCAGTTCCGTATCGACGGTGCGCGCATCGCCGCCGCTGCCTTTACCAATATCACCCGCGATCATCTGGACTATCATCAGAACTTCGATGCCTATCTCGCAACCAAGCTGCGGCTGTTCACTGACGTGCTGCAGGCCGATGGTATCGCTGTCGTAAATGCCGATGCCGAGCATAGTGATGCGTTCGTTGGGGCGGCACGCCATCGAAAGATTCGCACAATCACCGTAGGGCGTGACGGTGACGTGCGGCTTGCCGCCTGCATTCCCCATGATGACGGCCAAACATTGCGTGTCGTCTTTGGCGGCGAAAGCTACGCTATTGAACTGCCCCTTGCCGGGGAATTCCAAGCGTATAACGCACTTGTCGCGGCGGCTCTGGCGATTGGTCTCGGCGCGGTACCTGATGACGTCTTTATGCGTGCTTTGCCCCTTCTACGTGGTGCACCAGGGCGCATGGAAAAGGTCGCCTACGCAAAATCGGGTGCACCTGTTTATGTTGACTATGCACATACCCCCGACGCTCTTGAAAATGTGCTGTCGGCCCTGCGGCCTCACATAAAGGGGCGTTTGCACGTCGTTTTTGGCTGCGGTGGTGATCGTGACCGCGGCAAGCGTCCGCTGATGGGTACTGCCGCAGTCAAATTTGCCGATAGCGTGATTGTAACCGACGATAATCCGCGCGGCGAAGATGCAGCCGTCATTCGCAAGAATATATTGGTGGGGGCTCCCAGTGCTACGGAAATTGCCGATCGGGCTGCCGCGATCCGTACCGCTGTGTCCGCCTTAGCGCCTGGTGATGTTCTGGTCATCGCGGGGAAGGGGCACGAGAGCGGTCAGATTGTCGGCAAAACCGTTCACCCGTTCTCCGATCGTGACGAAGCGGTCGCAAGCGCCATTGCGACGGGGGGGCGGATCGCCGAAGGCATGTCCGGTGCGCTGTGGACGTCCGCGGATACGGCTCAGGCCACGCTGGGCGAGGCGACTGTGCCGTTTGGTGTGCGTGGAATTTCCATCGATACCCGCACATTGACCCCCGGCGACATGTTCGTGGCCCTGTGCGGTGAAAACCGCGATGGCCATGATTTCGTGAGAAGCGCGCTTGAAAACGGCGCGTCAGCGGCTCTTGTCTCTCGCATGCCTGACGGGATTGCAGAGAACGCGCCGCTATTGGTCACCGCCAATACCCAACGTGCACTGGAAGATCTTGCCCGCGCGGCCCGAACCCGCAGTGCGGCGAAGATTGTGGCGGTCACCGGAAGCGCAGGGAAGACAACAACCAAGGAACTGCTTCGTCTGGCGTTCGGCGCGGTGGGCCCGGTTCATGCGTCGGTCGCATCCTACAATAATCATTGGGGTGTGCCGCTTAGCGTGGCTTCTTTGCCCCAATCGGCGCGTTTCGGGATCTTTGAAGTCGGGATGAACCATTTCGGCGAGATTCGGGCCCTGACGGATATTGTTCGCCCGCATGTCGCGATGATCACGACAATTGCGCCGGCGCATCTTGAATTCTTCGGCAATTGTGAATCGATCGCCGATGCCAAATCCGAGATTTTCGAACGTCTGGCCGACGGCGGTGCGGCGCTGATACCACGGGATAGCCCCTATGCCGACCGTCTGGCGGCCCGCGCGCGTCAAGATGGCGTAACACGGCTTCTGCGGTTTGGTACTGAGACGAATGCCGATGCGCGGCTGTTGTCATATGAAGAAGCGGGCGGCCGTGTCAGGATCACCGTTGACATTCTTGGTGCGCATCACAGCGCGGTACTTGGGGCGCCTGGAAAACACATTGCGATGAATGCCCTTGGTGCGCTGCTGTGTGTTGCCGCACTGAATGAGGATGTGACTGCTGCAGCCGATGCGCTTTCGGAGTTTGCGGCTCTCAAAGGGCGCGGAGAGCGCACCACCGTCGCATTCGGTGACGGGACGCTGGAACTGATCGACGAGAGCTACAATGCAAATCCCGCATCGATGGCGGCTGCTATCGCAATGCTTGGCGCGACCACGCCTGGCGAAGGCGGCCGCCGCATCGCTGTTCTTGGCGATATGCTGGAGATGGGGCCGGATGCAGCGCGACATCATGCCGATCTCGCGCGCCCCCTGATCGATGCGGGTGTGGATTTGACCTTTCTTTGCGGCGCGCATATGGCCGCCCTTTGGCGGGCACTACCTCCGGCGCTTGGCGTCGCACATGCTCAGAGTTCCGCTGACCTTCTGCAGACATTGGTTGCAGCGCTTCGTTCCGGCGATGTTGTGCTGGTCAAAGGCTCATTCGGCAGCCGCATGAATGTTATCGTAAACGCGTTGATGCAGGGGGAGCGTTAGGATGTTGCCCTATCTCCTCGTGCCGCTTGCGTCCGACATCTCCGCGTTGAACGTCTTTCGGTACATTACATTCCGTGCCGGCGGGGCCATGATTACTGCTTTACTGATTGGCTTCCTGCTCGGCCCGCCGCTGATCCGCTGGCTGAAGGTAAAACAAGGCAAGGGACAGCCGATCCGTGCTGACGGCCCTCAACGTCATATTCTGGAAAAGCAGGGTACCCCAACCATGGGTGGTTTGCTGATCCTGATTCCATTGATTGCCGCCACTTTGCTATGGGCTGATCTCTTCAATGCCTACACCTGGATCGTGCTGTTCGTCGTTGTCAGTTACGGCCTTCTCGGTTTCGCCGACGATTATCTGAAGGTTTCGAAGCGTTCACCGAAGGGGTTGAGCGGCCGCCTGCGCCTTGCCGTCGAGTTCGGGGTTGGATTTGTCGCGACTTATCTGCTGATCTTGCAGGAGGAACCATTGCTTGCGGGCATGCTCAGTATTCCTTTTCTGAAGGCGATACTGGTCCCCTTCGGCATGTGGTTCATCCTGATCGGTGGCTTTGTGATTGCCGGCGCCTGTAATGCCGTCAATTTCACGGATGGGCTGGACGGGCTTGCCATCGTACCGGTGATGATCGCGGCCGGAACCTTTGTCCTGATCGCTTATCTGGTCGGCAACATAAAATTCGCGGACTATCTGCAGCTGCACTACGTCGCCGGAACGGGTGAACTGGCCGTTTTCCTATCGGCATTGATCGGTGCTGGGCTCGGTTTTCTCTGGTACAATGCGCCGCCCGCCATGGTGTTCATGGGTGATACGGGTTCTCTGCCTCTTGGTGGTGCGCTGGGGGCGGTTGCCGTGGCGGTGAAGCACGAAATTGTGCTTGCCATTGTCGGCGGTCTGTTCGTCTTCGAAACCATCTCTGTGATCGTTCAGGTCGCCTCGTTCAAACTGACGGGCAAGCGCGTCTTTCGCATGGCCCCCATACATCATCATTATGAACAGATTGGCTGGCATGAGCCGACGATCGTAATCCGGTTCTGGATCATTGCTGTTGTGCTGGCGCTTGTCGGCCTCTCCACTTTGAAGCTGAGGTGACGATGATCCCGGTCACCAGCTTTGCCAATTGCGATGTGGGCGTTTTCGGCCTGGCCCGGTCAGGTCTTGCCACGATCCGCGCGCTGCGTGCGGGCGGCGCACAGGTCTATGCCTGGGACCAACGTGAGGCGGCCAATGCGGCGGCACGGGATGAAGGCGCCTCTATCGTGTCGTTCCGCAATTGGCCGTGGGAACGGATCAAAGCACTTGTTCTCAGCCCCGGCGTTCCACTGACCCACCCCGCCCCGCATGATGTCGTGCGCGCCGCGCGCGATGCACAGGTCGAGATTATCGGGGATGTGGAGCTGTTTGGCCGGGAAATCCGCCCTGACCAAAATGCTGCCGGCCGCGCGCCCGTTGTCGCCGTTACGGGCACCAATGGGAAATCGACGACCACAGCGTTGATAGGCCACATCTTGTCTTCCTGTGGGTTCGCGGCGGAAGTGGGAGGCAATATCGGTCAACCGGTGCTCTCGCTTTCGCGTAAAGGCGGCAAGACTATCTTCGTGATCGAAATGTCGTCCTATCAGATCGACCTCTCTCCGACCTTTACGCCGGACGTTTCGATTCTCTCCAATATCACGCCAGACCATATTGACCGGCACGGTTCGATGGAGGGGTACGTCGCTGTCAAGCGCCGGCTTCTGCGTCAGACTGCGCGTGACGGGCGGGTTTGCATTGGCGTGGATGATGCTTATTCGGCACAAATCTATACACAGTTCGCCTCCGATGGTGGGGTTGAGGCCATACCTGTTTCGGTCAAAAAGGTGCTTGGCCGCGGCGTGTTTGTGGTGGATGGCATCCTCTATGATGCGCATAGGCAGGCTGCGGTGCGCGTGATGGATTTGGCGGATGCACTGCATTTGCCAGGTACGCACAATTGGCAGAATGCGGCGCTCGCCTATACCGCCGTAAAGCCTTACATCAGCGATACGCGTGCGATTGCGGCCGCAATCACGTCGTTCCCCGGTTTGTCCCATCGCATGGAAGATGTCGGCCGTCTTGATCGTGTACGGTTCATTAACGATTCCAAGGCCACGAACGCGGACGCTGCGGCGCGCGCGCTGGTCTGTTTTCCGTCCCTCTACTGGATTGCAGGTGGCAAACCGAAAGAGGGTGGCATTGAAAGCCTTAAGCCCCTCTTCAGCCACATTCGCAAAGCCTATCTGATTGGCACTGCTGCAGCAGAGTTTTCCGCGACGTTGGGTGATGTGCCGCATGAAACCGCGGGCACGCTTGAAGTTGCAGTTCAGGCTGCTGCGAATGATGCTTTACGGTCATCGGACGCAGCACCTGTCGTACTGCTTTCGCCGGCCTGCGCTTCCTTTGATCAGTTCAGGGATTTCGAGCACCGCGGCGATGTTTTTCGTGCCCTCGTCGCCGATCTTACCGGTCATAAGCGGGAGGCCGTCTGATGGCATTGTCGCGGGCTGATCGCAGGGGGTTCGCCGATTGGTGGTGGACGATAGATCGCGTGGCGTTCATCGCCATGCTGGCATTGATCGCGATTGGACTCGTACTGGCATTCGCTGCCAGTCCGGCGGCAACCGGCGGTCCCGTTACGGCGGGTGATTTCCGGTATGCAGGTAAACAGATCGCGTTTGCGCTGATCGCTGCCGGCATTCTTGGCAGCAGTTCGGTTTTATCGATGCGGGCCATCAAATTAACTGCAGCCATCGTGTTTGCGTTTGCTGTTATCGGTTGTGGTCTGACATTGCTGACCGGTGACGTCGTGCTTGGCGCCAAGCGCTGGATTGATCTTGGCTGGTTTACCTTCCAGCCATCCGAGTTTGTGAAGCCGAGTTTTGCGGTCCTGGGCGCCGCCATTCTTGCTGACCGTCAGCCGATGGCGGTGCGCAAGGAGTTTATCACCCTTGGTCTAGTGGCGCTGCCAGTTGTGTTTTTGCTGTTCCAGCCCGATGTGGGTCAAACCGGTCTTCTAATTGCGCTTTGGGGTGCATTGCTATTCTTCGCTGGCTTGCCGCTCTACTGGATGGGCATCATGACGGGCGGCGGTGCCGGCTTGTTCATTTTTGCCTACACGCTGTTTCCCCATGTTCAGCATCGCGTCTCACAATATCTCGCTCAAATGGAAGATCCGGAACAGGCGGGTTATCAGGTCGGCCTGGCGTTAAAAGCGTTTGAGCATGGCGGGTTTCTGGGCGTTGGCCCGGGTTCCGGTACGATCAAATACCGGCTGCCCGATGCGCATTCCGATTTCATCTTTGCTGTGGCCGGAGAGGAATTCGGGTTCGTTCTGTGCGCAGCAATTACTGCGTTATTCTGCGTTCTTACCGTTCGGCTTTTGCTGCGGTCGGCGCGCATGCGCGATCCCTTTGCGCAACTCGCCGGGGCGGGGCTCGCCATTGTCATTGCCTTGCAGGCGTTCATCAATATGGGCGTCGCGATCAGCCTTCTTCCGGCCAAGGGCATGACGTTGCCGTTTATTTCCTATGGCGGTTCATCGCTCTTCGCGGTGGCGCTCACGATGGGTTTTGCGCTTGCGGTCACGCGGCAACGCCCGCAGCTCGCCATGCGTGAACCTCAGCCCTCCACATTCGCGATGGAGGCTCGTGCTATATGACGACCGTTGTTCTTTCCGCAGGTGGCACTGGCGGCCATCTCTTTCCGGCGCAGGCGCTGGCGGAAGAACTTGCGCGCCGCGGAACGCAGATCATTATCATGACGGATCGGCGCGGTGCCAACCTCGCCAAAATATTCCCGGATGCCGTTATCGAAACCGTGCCCGCCGCGACCTTCACCGGCCGTTCGCTCCTGCGCAAGTTCTTCGCTTTCGTCGAAATCGCACTCGGCGTTGCGGCCGCCTACGGCAAACTTTCACGGCTGAAGCCCGCGGCAGTGGTTGGGTTTGGTGGTTATCCAAGCCTTCCTGTCATGCTTGCGGCCTCATTCGCGGAATTGCCGACCGCAATACTGGAACAGAATACTGTGCTTGGCCGGGTTAACCGGCTGGTGGCGGATCGGATGAAGGTCGTTGCTGCGGCTTTTCCGATTGTCCGTCATGCGCCGAAAGATCCGTCCAAGGTCGTCATGACCGGCAATCCTGTGCGGCCGGAAGTGATCGCGCTATCCGATATGCCCTATGCGCCGCCGGGCGAGGAAGGCCCGATTCGCCTTGTCGTCTTTGGCGGCAGCCAGGGTGCCCGCGTCCTGAGTGAGGTCGTGCCGGCGGCCATCGCGCTGTTGCCGGATACACTCCGTCATCGCATGGAGATCGTTCAGCAATGTCGTCAGGAAGATCTGTCGGAGGTACGGGCGGGCTACGCGGCAATCAATGTCCGCGCGCAGCTTGCATCGTTTTTTACTGATCTTCCTGCGCACATGGCTTCCGCGCACCTTGTTATTTCACGTTCTGGTGCCGGTACGCTGTCGGAACTCGCGGCAATTGGGCGGCCGGCCATCTTGATCCCGTTTCCCTATGCGATGGACGATCATCAGACGCCGAATGCCGATCTGTTCGTCCAGGCTGGCGCTGGATGGCATATTGCGCAATCCGATCTTGCGCCGCCCCTTCTTGCCGAGATTCTGGAGAAGATTTTCGCCGATAGTGCGAGTTTGGCGGAACGTGCTACTGCCGCGCGCACATTGGCGATACCTGATGCGACGAAGCGTCTTGCCGACGTGGTCGAAAGTATAGAGGTACGCATATGAGCGCCGCCTCAACAACCGTTCCGGTTCATACCCGGGTACCGCTTGGTATCGGTGCCATTCATTTTATTGGCATCGGCGGTATCGGCATGAGCGGGATTGCCGAGATCATGCACAATCTCGGTTACAAGGTTCAGGGTTCGGATGTGGCGGATAGCGCAAATGTGAAGCGGCTGCGCGCCATGGGGATTCCTGTCGCCGTCGGTCACAGTGCGGACAATCTGAAGAATGTTCATGTCGTTGTTTATTCTTCCGCCGTAAAGCCCGGAAATCCGGAGTTCGATGCTGCCCGCTTGTTGCACTTGCCACTGGTGCGCCGGGCGGAAATGCTGGCGGAGATTATGCGGTTGAAATGGTGTGTGGCCGTGGCCGGCACCAATGGAAAAACGACCACAACCACGATGGTTGCGGCCCTTCTCGATACCGGCGGTATGGATCCAACGGTCGTCAACGGCGGTATTATCAATGCCTACGGTACCAACGCACGGTTGGGCGAAGGTCAGTGGGTAGTTGTGGAGGCCGATGAGAGCGACGGGACCTTCCTACGGCTGCCGGCCACTGTTGCTGTCGTCACCAACGTTGATCCCGATCATCTTGATTACTATGGCACGTTTGAGCGGATGCGTGATGCCTTCCAGCGCTTTATCGAGAATGTGCCGTTCTATGGCTTTGCCGTCGTCTGTCTCGATCATCCGGAAGTACAGGCAATGGTCGGCCGGATCGAAGATCGCCGCCTCGTTACATATGGCTTCAGCCCTCAGGCGGATGTCCGTGCGATCAATGTGCAATTTTCCGCAGGCGCATCTCACTTCGACGTGGTGATTGCCGATCGGCGCAAGAATACGGAAACACGCATCGATAATCTCATGCTACCCATGCCGGGCGAACACAACGTGCAAAATGCACTGGCGGCCCTTGTCGTGGCGCGGGAATTGGGTGTCGGGGTTTCTGCTATCCGTGATGGGTTGGGAAAGTTTGCCGGCGTCCGGCGCCGCTTCACCAAGGTCGGTGAATGGAATGGCGCCGCAATCATCGATGATTACGGTCACAATCCATTCAAAATCGCTGCTGCACTCAAAGCGGCACGGCAGGCCTACCCCGGTCCCGTTATCGCCGTTCTTCAACCGCATCGCTACACACGGCTGCGGGATACGTTCGAGCAATTCTGCACCTGTCTCAACGATGCGGATGTCGCGATCATCGCGCCCGTCTATGCGGCGGGTGAGCAACCGATTGAGGGCATTGACCGCGATAGCTTTGCGGAGGCAGTGCGCATGCACGGTCACCGCAATGTGCTGACAATCGACGGCGAAGCCGATCTGGCTGCTGCGGTGGCTCCGCACGTCAAGCCAGGGGGCGTTGTTGTTTGCCTGGGCGCGGGATCGATCTCGGGTTGGGCCGGAAATCTGGAATCCGCACTCCGTGCAGGGAAGGGGGGCGGATGATGTCCACCCGCCTTCGTTACACGCTTCCCCCCGTGCGCGGCACATATGCCGAAAACGCGCCGCTGAAGGACCTCGTGTGGTTACGGGCAGGCGGTAATGCGGAAATCCTGTTCCGGCCTGCGGATCTGGATGACCTCGCGGCATTCCTCGCGGCCAGGCCCGCAAATATCCCGGTTACTGTTATCGGCGTCGGATCCAACCTTCTGGTCCGCGATGGCGGAATCCCGGGTGTGGTGATCCGGCTTCCGGCTGCGTTCGGAAAGGTCAGTATTGAAGGTAGTCAGGTACGGGCCGGCGCGGCCGCGCTTGACTCCGCGGTTGCCCGTACGGCGGCCGATGCGGGGCTCACGGGCCTCGAATTCCTGCGCGGCGTTCCTGGCACCATTGGTGGTGCGCTGCGCATGAATGCGGGATGTTATGGCTGCGAGTTGAAGGATATCCTTGTCGAAGCAAAGGCGCTTGATCGTAAAGGTAGGCTTGTCGCGCTGGCGCCGGCTGACATGGCTTTCACCTACCGCAATAGCGGCGCTTCAGATGACTTGATTTTCATTGAAGCCGTGTTTGCGGGTACGCCAGACGATGCTGCTGCTGTCCACACAAGAATGGACGCCCTGGTCGCGGAGCGTGAGGCCTCTCAGCCCGTGCGGGCCAAGACCGGCGGCTCCACCTTCAAGAATCCGCCGGGCCACAAAGCCTGGCAACTGATTGACGAGGCAGGCTGCCGTGGGCTTCGCATTGGCGGAGCCCAGATGTCGGAGAAGCACTGCAATTTTCTGATCAATACAGGCGATGCCAGCGCCGCCGATATCGAGAGGTTGGGTGAAGAGGTGCGTGCCCGGGTCAAGCAATCCTCCGGTATCGATCTGCAATGGGAAATCAGGCGCGTCGGCGTGCCGGAGGGGGCTGAATGACGGCAGCCTCGAAAGTCGCGGTTCTGTTGGGCGGCCATTCGGCCGAACGGGAAGTCAGCCTCGTTTCGGGGCATGACTGCGCGCGCGCTCTGGGGGAGGAAGGGTTTGCCACAATCCTGATTGACCCCAACACGTCTGATCTCGCAGCCCAGTTGAACGCGGCCAAACCCGATGTCGTATTCAATGCGCTCCATGGCCGCTGGGGCGAAGATGGCTGTGTTCAGGGCCTGCTGGAGCTTTTGCGGCTTCCCTATACCCATTCCGGCGTACTCGCTTCAGCCCTCGCGATGCACAAGCAGCGTGCCAAGGATGTGTTCCAGGCGGTGGGCTTGCCGGTGGTGAAATCACTCGTGGTGGATCGTCGCGAAGCCGCATCCCGCCATCTCATGGAGCCCCCTTACGTTGTGAAGCCGGTCAACGAAGGCTCGTCTGTCGGCGTCTTCATCGTCAGGAAAGGTGATAACCGCCCGCCCGAGGCGCTCGGCACCGCCGAATGGCAACTGTCCAGCGCGATGATGATTGAGGAATACGTGCCGGGGCGTGAACTCACAGTGGCGGTAATGGGTGGCAAGGCCCTTGCTGTAACCGAGATCGTGCCCAAGACGGCGTTCTACGATTACGAAGCCAAATACGCCTCCGGCGGCTCGGTTCATGTCGTCCCGGCACAGGTTCCTGCCACGATTGCCGAAAAAGCGATGCGCCTGGCGGAAAAAGCGCATGAAATTTTGGGTTGCAGGGGAGTCAGCCGCGCGGATTTCCGCTATGACGATTCGGGGCCGAATCACAGACTGATTCTCTTGGAAGTAAATACGCAGCCGGGAATGACTCCCACCTCTTTGGTGCCCGAACAGGCGGCTTATCGCGGCATGGGCTTCGGTGCGCTTGTGCGCTGGATGGTGGAGGACGCGTCATGCGACCGGTAAGGGCGGCGCAAAAGGCGAACCGTTCGCGCGCCCAGGTCGGGCGCCGGTCGGCGTCGCCTGTCTCACGCTCTGTGGCCCGCCATGGCACACGCCGTGCGGATACGCACCGTGATGGAATTGTGGCCCGTCTGGGGTCGTTACTTGGGAACGTGCTGGCGATTCGCCGTCCGATGTTGGCGCTGACTGGCGGATTGGCCCTCCTCACCGTTATCGCCGCCCTGTTCATCGGTGGCTATGTGACACGCGCAACGGCCGCTATCGACCGCGGTATCGACAATGTGCTGGCTGCTGCCGGCTTCGGCATCTCCCAGCTTCATCTGGCGGGTAACACCCGCGTGCCGCCCGAGACTGTGTTGGCGGCGCTGGGGTTCAGACCAGGGCAGCCGATTTTTTCGGTCGACGTGGATGCCGCGCGGGCGCGTCTGATGACGCTTGATTGGGTGGCTGATGCCGAAGTGCGTCGCCGTTTTCCAGATGACGTTTCGGTCCACCTTGTTGAGAAGGTGCCCTTTGCCCTCTGGCGCGGGCCCGACAAGATCTATGTGATCACGCGTGCCGGGCAGCGTATCACCTCCGCAGGTGTCGACCAGTTTGCTGAACTGCCGCATTTCATCGGCGCCGGCGCGCCGGAGAAGGCCGCCGAGTTAATGACCGCGATTGGTCAGCATCGTGCCGTTGCCGCACGTGTACGGATCATGCAGCGCGTAGGTGAAAGGCGCTGGAATCTCATTCTCGACGATAATGTCGTGGTGCAGCTTCCCGAAAAGGGCTGGCAACGCGAACTGGAGACGCTTGAACATCTGATTGTCGACAAGGGTATTCTCGAACGGGACATCACCCAAATCGATCTTCGTTCGAAGACGACCTACTTTTTTCTGCTTCGCAATGGCGGGAAGACGCAGGTTCAGCGGGGGAAGTCAGCTTAGATGGGCGAGACGGTTCGCATGCGTACAGGGAATGCGGAGGCCATCGGGTACCGGACCGGCCTGGTGGCTGCGCTGGATGTCGGGTCTTCCAAAGTCGTCTGTCTTATCGGGCGGGCAGAGCCTGGTTCGTTGCGCGTGCTGGGCACTGCCCTTCGTGAATCGCAGGGCGTCAAGGCGGGCACGATCACGAGCCTCGATCTGGCAGAAGAAGCAATCCGCGATGCTGTAGCGGCGGCTGAGAACCATGCCGACGCGCGCATCCAGAACGTCATCATTGGTGTCAATTGCGGTCAGCCGGTCAATATCATGTCGCGCAATGCGATGGTTCTTGACGGGGCACTGGTTACGGATGCGCATTTGCGGGCTCTTCTGGCCGAAGGCCGCGCCAAATGTATTCGCGACGGCTATGAAATCATTCAGTCCGCCCCAACGGCTTATGCCGTGGACGAAGCGCGTGGCGTGCGTGACCCTTCGGGCATGTTCTGTCAGAAGATCGGGGTGGTGATGCATGCGGTTGGGATTAAACCATCGCCGCTGCAGAATCTCCGTCTGGCGGTTGAGCGGTGTCACCTTACCATCGCAGGCACGCTGTTCGCCCCCTATGCCAGCGGCCTTGCCACGCTGACAGACGATGAAAAGCAACTCGGGGCTACCGTTGTCGATATGGGCGGCGGTGTCACCTCCATTGCCGTATTTAATGAGGGCCAGCTGGTTTACGCCGATGTCGTTCCCGCAGGGGGAGCGCAGGTGACGGCCGATCTGGCACGTATGCTGGCTGCCCCGCTCTCGGCCGCGGAACGGGCGAAGACGCTGCACGGCGCGGCGTTGGGCGATCTTGAATACGGTGCGGATGTCGTGACCGTCCCACAGATGGGCGAGGATGGTGAGGATGCGGGCATGCGCGTGCCACGCTCCATGCTCACACGCATCATTCAGGCCCGCATGGAAGAAATTCTGGGCGAGGTGCAAACCCGCCTTCGTGCCAGTGGTTTTGATGTGGCGGCGGGGCGCCGTGCCGTTCTGACCGGTGGCGGCTCGCAGCTCTCGGGCGTACGCGAACTCGCGGCCCGTATCCTCAACAAGCAGGTGCGGATCGGCCGTCCGGCGGCGTTTCCAGGGCTGCCTGCAGCCTCTGCCAGTCCGGATTACGCCACCGCCGTCGGTCTGCTGATGGCGGGTGCCAGCATGCCGCCGGAAGTTCTGAACCCGGATCTGGCGGCAGAGCATGAGGAGCCGCGCGGTAAGGGGTTCTTCAGCCGGTTAACGAACCGGTTACTTGGGTAAATAAAGTTTTAACGGATACGGCTCATATTTAATGAGCGTATCCGTGGGGTGCAGCGAGCGCGAAGCGAGTAAGGCGAGAAGGAGAGACCAATGGCCATCAATATCAGGGCGCCAGAAACCAAGGAACTGCGGCCACGCATTACTGTCCTGGGTGTCGGCGGTGCAGGCGGCAATGCCGTCAACAATATGATCGCCTCCAAGCTGGAAGGCGTTGAGTTTGTCGTAGCCAATACGGATGCGCAGTCACTGGCGCAGTCCAAGGCGGATCGCAAGATCCAGATGGGCGAACGCGTGACCGAGGGGCTGGGCGCAGGCGCCCAACCAGATATTGGCCGGGCTGGCGCCGAGGAGTCTCTGGACGAAATTCTGGAGCAGATTGGCGGCTCCCACATGGTGTTCATCACAGCCGGCATGGGCGGTGGCACCGGTACCGGGGCGGCGCCGGTCATCGCGCGTGCGGTGCGCGAACTCGGTATCCTGACTGTCGGCGTGGTGACCAAGCCGTTTGCGTTTGAAGGTGACAAGCGCATGCGCATAGCAGAGCGCGGGATTCAGGAACTTCAGAATTACGTTCACACGTTGATCGTCATTCCGAACCAGAATCTGTTCCGGATCGCCAACGATCGCACCACCTTTGCCCAGGCCTTCACCATGGCCGACGAGGTTCTGCATTGCGGTGTGCGCGGGGTAACCGATCTGATCGTGATGCCGGGTCTGATCAATCTCGATTTTGCCGATATCAAATCGGTAATCTCCGAGATGGGTAAGGCTATGATGGGTACCGGCGAAGCCGAAGGTGAAGACCGCGCGGTCAAGGCGGCTGATGCGGCCATCTGCAATCCGCTGCTGGAAGACGTGTCGATGAAGGGCGCGCGCGGCGTTCTCATCAATATCACCGGTGGCCCGGACCTGATGCTTTTCGAGGTCGAACAGGCAGCCAATCGGGTACGCGCCGAAGTAGACCCCGATGCCAATATCATTTTCGGCAATACGATACTCGATAACATGGAAGGCCGTATCCGCGTCTCCGTCGTCGCGACCGGGATCGATGCTGATGAGATGCGGGAGTTGCCGGAGAATATCGAGCGGCTGCGCCCGCGCGCCGTATCCTCATCTCCTGCCCCGGCAGCACAGCCGGCGCCGAAGGCGGCCCCCGCGGCAACTGTTGCTTCGTTCTCTCGCACTGCGAACAACCCGGTCCATCGTCAGGTCGAAACCATTGCTGAAGAAATGAATGCGATGCCCGCCTCGATGCATGCGGCGGTCGAGGCCCAGGTTCTGCAGACGGACGAAGACCAGATGGACGTTCCGGAAGCCGTCACGGCCGAAATTCCTGTCGCTCGTCCGCAGCCGGTGGCTCGCCCCGAGCCGGAACGCATTCCGGCGGAGTATCCGCAGCATCATGCGCAGCGGCGTACCTTGTTTGGCGGCATGTTCGGCCGTAGGAAGTCGGAAGGCGAGGCACGGACCGAACCGGCAATGGCAGCTCCGGCACCACAGGCGCGTGCGACAACGCAGGTGATCAGCCGGCCGCAACCTGAGCCGGTGCGTCAGCAGGCACAGTCGTCTGCCTCCGTCGATGACCTCTTTCCGGAACATAGGCGGGACGAGCAGTTTGAAATCCCCGCCTTTTTGCGCCGCCAGGCCAATTAGGCTGACCTTTCTCGCAGCCACGCCCCTTTTCTTCGGAAGGGGGCGTGGGGCGCGAACCTGTCTTATTTGTGCTAGTGAGCGGGTATGACCCGCACCACACTCGCCAGGACCGTTACCGCCGAAGGCATTGCGCTGCACGCCGGCGTTTCTGTTCGCATGACGCTTACGCCGGCGCCTCCAGGACATGGCATTGTTTTCCGCCGTGACGATCGCGGCAGCCGTACAATTCCCGCTCTTTACAACAAGGTGACCGAAACCCGCCTTGGCACTGTCATTGATGACGGGCAGGGGACACGTATCGGTGTCATTGAACACCTTATGGCGGCCATTGCCGGGGCGGGCATTGCTGATCTTCTGGTCACGCTTGATGGGCCGGAGCCACCCATTCTGGATGGCGACGCACTGTCCTATCTCTCCCTGATTGAGACGGGAGGGGTAACCACCGCGCGGGCGCCGGGTACGGCACTTCGGATTCTGAAGCCGGTCCGGGTCGAGGCTGGCAATGCCAGCGCGTCTTTGCTGCCAGCCCAAGTTCGCAGCTTCGCCTTCGATATTGAATTTTCCACCGCCGCCATTGGCCGACAGCGCTTTGATTGGACATTCTCTACAGATGGCTTCCGGCGGGAAATTGCCCCGGCCCGGACCTTCGGTTTCCTTCATGAATTGGAAGCCTTGCATCAAGCAGGGTTGGGGCGGGGCGCCAGCCTCGAGAATACGTTGGCGATCGACGGCGATCGGGTTGTCAACGCGGCCATCATGCGCTTTCCGGACGAGTTTGTTCGACACAAGATTCTGGACGCTATCGGGGATTTGGCGCTGGCGGGTATGCCCGTCATCGGCCGGTTCGTAGGTGTCCGCTCTGGCCATGCGTTGAATAATGCCTTGCTGCGGGCCTTGTGCGCTGATGCTTCCGCTTTCGAGCGGGTGGAGTTAACCCCTTAATCTATTGGACATATTGGCTCTTTGATGGCCGGGCTGGACCGCCATTACGCTGCAATGGCATAAGGGCGCCCGGTTGGGCGGCGATCGAATCGCGGATGGGATTTTCATGGCGGGTCATGGCTTCAGGCGCATATCGCTATTGGCACTGATACTGGTTGCGGGTACGGCCCTTTCGGGGTGTGACACGCTGGGCGGTATGTTCGGCGGTGGCGACAAGAGTGACGATACCACCCCCCAATATGTCGAGCGCCCGGTCGAACAGATTTATGCCGATGCCTGGCAGAAGATTCGCGAACGCAGTTGGTCAGATGCCGCCAAGCAGTTTGGGGAGGTAGAGCGCCAGCATCCCTATTCCGTATGGGCACGTCGTGCCATGCTGATGAGCGCGTTCTGTTTCTATCAGGCCAACAAATATACCGATGCGATCAGCACCGCCGATCAGTACATTCAGTTGCATCCCGGCAGCAAGGAGGTTGCCTATGCCTTCTATTTGAAGGCGATTTCACTTTACGAGCAGATCGTCGATATCGGCCGCGATCAAAGCAAAACAGAAGCTGCCCTGGTTGCCCTTCAAGACGTTGTACAGCGATTCCCTGATACCGATTATGCGCGCGACGCCACGCTGAAGATCGACCTTACGCTCGACCATCTTGCCGGCAAAGAAATGGCGATTGGCCGCTATTATCTGCGCACAGGCGATTATATTGGGGCCATCAATCGTTTTCGGACCGTGGTGGAACAATATCAAAAGACCTCTCAAATCGCTGAAGCGTTGGAGCGTCTAACCGAAGCCTACTACGCTCTGGGCGTTTACCGGGAGGCCAAGACCGCAGCGGCCGTTCTTGGGGCCAACTATCCGGGCAGCACCTGGTACCAGAATTCCTACGATCTCCTTACCCAGCACAATATGAAACCGGAGATCGAGAAAGGATCATGGATCGGCAGGGCCTTCGGTTTCCTGTAAACTGCTCTGATGCTTTCGGCGCTAACTGTCCGTGACATTGTTCTGATCGAGAGTGCGACGCTGGAATTTGCGCCCGGCCTGAATGTGCTCACCGGCGAGACTGGCGCGGGGAAATCTATTCTGCTTGATGCGCTGGGCCTTGCAGCCGGCGGCCGGGTGGGGGCGCGCGCAGCGGCCAGGCCGGGTGCAGCGCAAGGCTCCGCTATTGCGGTTTTCAGCCCCGTCAACGGCCACCCGGCCCGCCGGCTTCTGACGGAAAGCGCAATAGACGACGCGGGTGATATCATCCTGCGCCGGGTTATTTCCGCCGATGGACGGACACGGGCGTTGGTGAATGATATGCCAGTCGGCGTAGCCCTCTTACGCGATCTGGGCAGTATGCTGGTGGAGGTTCATGGGCAGGCCGACGATCGGGGCCTGTTTGATACCGCAACGCATCGCAAATTGTTGGACGATTTTGGTAGGCACGAAAACCTTTCTGCAGACGTAGCTGTGCGCTTCGTTGAATTGGAAAAGGCGCGGCAAGCGGTGGACGCGCTGCGCCGGGATGCTGCTGCGGTTAAAGCTGAAGCAGATTTTATCCATCATGCAGTGGAGGAGTTGGCGGCCCTCGCACCGGCAGTGGGTGAGGAGGAGGCATTGGCGTCTTCACGGGCCCTTTTGATGAATGCAAATCGTATTGGGGAAGATATCTCCGCGATTATCGATGCGTTGTCTGGCGAGCAGGGTGCGGAATCGACGATTGCCGCTGCATTGAAGCGTCTCGGCCGGATGGGTGATGAGGCAAGACAAGCTGCGTCGACAGCGGAGGCAGCCCTTGAACAGGCGTTCGCATTGACGGAGGAGGCGAGGCGGGAGCTTGGGTCCCTTCTGTCGCGTCTCGAACTCGATCCTCAGGAATTGGAAAAGAGAGAGGACAGGCTTTATGCGCTGCGCGATGCCGCGCGGAAATATGGTGTGACGCCAGACAGGCTTCCTGCGTTGCTTGCGGAATTCGAATCGAAGCGGGATGCCATCGAGACGGGCGATGCTCGCATTGCTGAAGCCGATAAGGCTGTGGTTGACATGCTTTCCGCGTGGCAGACGGCGGCGGAGAAACTGTCGGAGGCACGGAGGAAGGCTGCTTCGGCGCTGGAGACTGCGGTGGCGGGTGAGCTTAAGCCGCTTAAACTCGGGCATGCCAGATTTCGCGTGGCATTGGTGCCGCTTGAGTCTGAAAGCGGCAATGGCGCCGAACGTGTTGCTTTTGAGCTCGCGACTGTGGAAGGGGCGTCCTTCGGACCGTTGGCGAAGATTGCTTCCGGCGGCGAACTTGCACGCTTCTCATTGGCTTTGAAGGTCGCTCTGGCAGAGGCGAGCCCACCCGCAGCGCTGGTGTTCGATGAAGTCGATCGCGGCGTGGGTGGCGCAGTGGCTGATGCCGTAGGCGAGCGATTACAAAAGCTGGCCCGGTCCACACAGGTTTTGCTGGTGACACATTCCCCTCAGGTTGCCGCGCGTGCCAATCGCCATTTTCGTATCTCGCGCACAAGCAACAAAACACAAGTTCACTTATTGTCGGATGAGGAGCGGCTGGAAGAGTTGGCGCGAATGCTCTCTGGCGCGGCAATTACAGAAGAGGCGCGTGCTGCAGCACGACGCCTTCTGACCGAAGCGCATGCGCCCAAAAAAGCAAAGCGAAACCGCGTATGAGCATGCCATCCGAAAAGCCGGTGGAAAAGCTTACCCGGGTGGATGCATCTCAAGAGTTGCAGCGGCTCGCCACGGAGATCGCGCTGCATGACCGGCACTATTACAACGAAGATCGGCCTGCAATTAGCGATGCGGCATACGATGCGTTACGCCGCCGTAATTTGGCCATTGAGGCACGATTCCCGGATCTTGTGCGGGCCGATAGCCCTTCGGTACGTGTTGGCGCCAAACCGTCTGAGAAGTTCGCCAAGGTTGTTCACGACGTACCAATGCTTTCGCTCGACAATGCGTTCAGCGATGGCGATGTTGGCGATTTCATCGTTCGGGTGCGGCGCTTTCTGGCATTGAAAGATGGTGATGCCTTGATCGTGACGGCCGAGCCGAAAATCGATGGTTTGTCGGCCACTTTGCGTTATGAGAACGGTGTTCTTGTTCAGGCGGCGACCCGCGGCGATGGTAGCGAGGGGGAGGATATTACCGCCAACGTTCGTACCATTCGCGACATTCCTTTACGCTTGTATGGCGAGGCCCCTGACCTCCTTGAGGTGCGCGGTGAAATCTATATGAGCCACCGCGAATTTGCATCTCTGAACGCACGGCAAGAGAGAGACGGAAAGCAGATTTATGCAAACCCCCGCAATTCCGCCGCTGGTTCCGTACGCCAGCTTGATCCTGCGATTACGGCATCGCGGGCATTGAATTTCTTTGCTTATGCCTGGGGCGCAATCAGCAGGCTCCCTGCCCACACGCAATGGGACATGCTACAGGCATTCAAGTCCTATGGGTTTCGTGTCAATCCGCTGATAGAGCGTTGCAAAACTGTCGAGGAAGTACTGGCTTTTTATCGCAAGATCGAAGGAAGGCGGGCCGGCCTCGGTTATGATATCGATGGGGTGGTCTACAAAATCGATGATCTCGCCTTGCAGGGCAGATTAGGTTTTGTCTCACGCAGTCCGCGCTGGGCCATTGCGCACAAATTCCCTGCCGAACAGGCCGAAACGATTCTCACCGATATCGAAATTCAAGTGGGCCGTACCGGCAAGCTTACCCCTGTCGCAAAGTTGAAACCGGTCACCGTAGGTGGAGTCGTTGTGCAGAATGCTACTCTGCATAATGAGGATGAGATTGTCCGCAAGGATGTGCGTGTTGGCGATACAGTCGTTGTGCAACGCGCCGGTGATGTTATTCCACAGATTGTGCGTGTGATCTTGGAGCGGCGTCCCAAAGGTGCGAAGCCCTATAAGTTCCCCGAAAAGTGCCCGGTCTGTAACAGCCATGCTGTGCGGGAAGTAGACGAGAAGACGGGGCGTATCGATGTCGATCGCCGTTGCACCGGCGGCCTTATATGCCCGGCACAGGCCGTGGAACGCTTGAAGCATTTCGTAAGTCGTGATGCCTTCGATATCGAGGGTTTTGGCGGCACTTATATTGAAACGCTTTATCAAGCCGGCTTGTTGAAAGAGCCTGCGGATATTTTTGCGCTAACCCGCAAGCCGGATACCTTAGGTCGCGTTCTGGCTGATAAGCGTACCGAGCAGGGCGTGCAGCGTCGCGCGTTGGCCGGCAAGGAAGCTACGAAGAAGGCGCCCAGGAAGGGCGAAGACGGTGAAGGTAAGCTGGTTGGAAATCTGGTGGCAGCAATCGAAATGCGCCGCGCCGTGCCACTTGACCGTTTCATCAATGCGCTCGGTATCCGTCATGTTGGTGAAACAACGGCGAGGCTGATCGCGCGCAATTATCGCACGGTTGAAGCGTGGCTGGAGGCGATGAGGGCGAAAGACGCTGTGGAGGACCTCGACGCCATTGAAGGCATTGGTCTCACGGTGGCGGAGGCGATCCGTGACTTTTTCGAAGAACCTCACAACCGCAAGGCGCTCGACCGCTTGCTGAAAGAGGTCGATGTCATGCCGGTAAAGGCACCTGCAAAGACCTCTCCCGTGTCGGGGCAGACCGTTGTGTTCACCGGTTCGCTGGAAAAGATGACACGGGCTGAAGCGAAAGCGCGCGCGGAATCATTGGGCGCGAAGGTGTCATCCTCTGTATCGAAGAAGACGGATCTGGTGGTGGCGGGGCCCGGTGCCGGGTCAAAGCTGGCGGACGCGCAAAAATTTGGTGTCAAGGTAATCGACGAGGATGCCTGGCTGAAACTGGCCGGCGGTTAGGTGCTGAGTGCCTTTGCGAGATGGGGCAAGCTCTTGTCCATTCGATAGTCGACGGACGAATGATCGTCCGAAAATTCCTCATAGACATGCGTGACGCCATGCGATTCCAGTGCGCGGTGGAGACGCCTTGCGCCATAGACCAGATTGTATTGATCGATACTGCCGCAATCGACCCATAAAGCTTTCAGTTTTTTGAGCCCTTCCCAGCGCGTCTCCACCATCACACAAGGGTCCCACTTCATAAAGTTCTGCCAGCGCTCGGGAATGATTTCGCAGGTGTGCATTGTCACCGGCAAGCGCACACCCCAATAGGCACCGGGATCGGGATCGTAGGTGGCGCACATGGCCAAGGTCATCAGATCATGGACGTCGCCGTCTTTCGTTTTGGGCGCGGCATAGAAGCCCTCCAGCCATTTCTGGATCGAATTCTCGCACTTGGCGAGCTTGCGCAACAGACGTGGAAACTCCGGCAGGTAGCAAAGCTCGAACGCCATATCGCCGGAGTGACAGGCCGCGGCAGCCCAGAAATCCGGATAGAGAAGCGCGTGCGCGATCGATCCGTAACCGCCGGAACTCTTGCCGAAAATACCACGCCGGCCCGTACCACCGCAGTCGAACTTGCTTTCGACAAGGGGCACGCATTCCTCAATCAGGAAGTCGGCCCATTGCCCCACCGCAGCGCTGTTGATGTACTGGTTACCGCCAAGCTTCGTGAAGCAATCCGGGAATGCCACAACGCAAGGCGGCATCTCGCCCGTGGCAATCAAACGATCCAACCGCTCCGGCACGTTCTCACCGAAATTCTTCCAGTTGGTGTGGGCGGGGCCGCCCGCGGTGAAGCCGACAATATCCACCAATAATGGCAGGCCCGCGCCGGTCTGGCCGGCGGGGATGTACACATCGATCTCGCGCGCCGTAGGATCGCCCAGCATGTTCGTTTTCAGAACATCGCTTTCCAGCGTCAGACGGTGAATGGTGCCGCGTGGCGCGGCCTGGTTGCGCCGCATTAGATGGCCCTGGTTGCGGTTTGAAGCCAGGTGCGGGTTTCTGTATCCACCAGCGGGGTCAGCATTTCGCGCACGCGGGCATGATAGGCGTTAAGCCATTCCCGCTCTTCTTCGGTCAGCAATGAGGTTTCCACCAGATCAAGATCAATGGGAGCGAGCGTGATGGTTTCAAATTCCATCATCTTGCGTTCGCCGCCGACGTCTTTCGGTTCGCTGACCACAACCAGATTCTCAATTCGGATGCCGTATTCCCCGGCCTTGTAATAGCCCGGTTCGTTGGAGCAGATCATGCCTGGTTTCAACGGCTGATTGATCGGGCGCTTGGAAATGTTCTGCGGCCCCTCATGCACCGAGAGATAGCTGCCGACGCCGTGGCCGGTGCCGTGATCGTAGTCAAGGCCGGCGTCCCACAATGGGCGCCGTGCGAATGCGTCCAGCGCCGAACCGGTGGTACCTTCCGGGAACCTTACCGTGGCCAGCGCGATGTGGCCTTTCAGCACGCGGGTGAAGCGGTCCTTCATCTCCGCGCTTGGTGTGCCCACGATCATGGTGCGCGTAACGTCAGTGGTGCCGTCTTCATACTGGGCGCCCGAATCGATCAGATAAATCTCATCCTGGTTGATCTTGCGATTGCTGGTGGTGGTGACGCGGTAATGGGGGATCGCGGCGTGTTCCGCCGCCCCCGAGATGGAATCAAAACTGAGATCGGTCAGTGCGCCGGTTGCGCGGCGGTACCCTTCCAGCGTTTCGGCCACCTCAATCTCATTCAGATGGCCGTTCGGTGCTTCGCGTGCCATCCAGGCGAGGAAACGGGTGAGTGCCGCACCATCGCGGATATGGGCCTTGCGCATGCCCTCAATCTCCACCGCGTTCTTGCAGGCCTTGGGCAGTTGGATGGGATCGCCGGCGCGTTTGAGCTTTGCACCGGCCTTTTGCAGGCGGTCGAACACGGCGGCGGGCGCGCTGCCCGGATCGGCAAGCACGGTCTTGCCCTTCAGGCCGTCGAGGGCCGAGGCAAACGCTTCCGGCGGGTGCAGGCGCACGGCATTGCCGAAATGCTTTAGCAATTCGGGGGAGCTTTTGGCTTCGTCCATGAAGAGATCGACGGCGCCATCGCCATTCAGGATGGCGTAGGAGAGAACGAAGGGCGTATGCGGAGTATCGCCGCCGCGCATGTTGAGGAGCCAGCAAATGGAATCCGACAGCGTGATCACGGCCGCATCGCCGCCGGAGGCCTTCACACTTTCCGCAATGCGCGTACGCTTGGATTCCGCGCTTTCGCCGGCGCGGGATATGTCATGCGGGACCGCCTTGGCAGTTGGCGCCGCGGGCTGATCGGTCCACACCGCGTCGATCGGGTTGCCCTCGCACGGCACCAGAGTGGCACCGGCCTTTTCGGCGGAGAAGCGCAGGCCCTCAAGGCTTGCCTGGGTATGGACCCAGGGATCGTAACCGAGCTTTGCGCCTTTCGGGGCATTGGCTTCAATCCAGGCACCGGGCCCTTCCCCCACCAGATCGCGCGGGGTGAAGAGTTTGGTATCGGTCTGCTGCTGCACCTGAAGGGTGTAGCGGCCATCGACGAACACCGCGGCCTTGTCCCGCAGTACCACGGCGGCGCCGGCCGAGCCGGTAAAGGCGGTGAGCCAGGCGAGGCGTTCGCCGCGCGGCGGCAGATATTCGCTCTGATATTCGTCGGAATGCGGCACGATGAAACCGTCGAGGCCGCGCCGGTCCAGCTCGGCACGGAGCGCGGCCAGGCGCGGGGCGCAAAGGGCGGCATCGGAACGGTCATCGAAAGTCTGAAAGGGGGCGTTCTTGTCCATGGCCGCGACCCTAGACCTGCCTGCGCGGCCTCTCAAGGATCAGGGCGGACCACGGCCCATCACGATGGGTTGCGCGCAAGATCAGCCCCTGTGGCCGGTAAAAGCTTAGAACAAGATTTTCCTGATCGCGCAGCAGGCCGGAAAGAACGATGGTGCCGCCCTTTGCCGTGGCGTGCGCGATGTCGCGCGCCAGCCGGGTCAGCGGCCCGGCCAGGATATTGGCGAGAATCAGATCGTAAGGCGCGCCAGCCGAAAGGGCGGGGGCGTTGAGGCCATCCGCCGTCACTGCGTGGACCAGCGGACCGCTGCCATTGGCGATGGCATTTTCGCGGGTGACGCCGACCGCGACCGGATCGATGTCGGACGCCGTAACGCGCCGGTGCCACAATTTGGCCGCGCCGATGGCCAGCAGCCCTGTGCCGCAGCCGAGGTCGAGCACATTGGTATAACGCCGCCGCCGGGAAAGTTCGCTCAGCGCGGCAAGACAGAGCGCGGTGGTTTCGTGATGGCCGGTGCCGAAGGCAAGCCCGGCTTCGATGCGCATCGGGATAACGCCATCGGGCACCTTGCCCCGGTCGTGGGCGCCATAGACGAAGAAGCGGCCCGCGCGCACCGGCGGCAAGCCTTCCTGAGAGAGGCGGATCCAGTCCGCATCCGGCAGCAGGGCGACATGCACGGCGCGGCCGGCCAGCCGGGTAAGCAGATCGCCATCCGGCGCGGCGGTATAAAGCGCCTCCACCACCGCATCGGGGGCGAAAGGGTCTTCGGAAATCAGCACGGCTTGCGGCGCGGTGCCGAGTTCGAAAGCGGCCGCAATATTGGCCGCTTCCGTTTTCTTGAGAGAGACCGAGGCTTTCCAGAGTGGCGGTGCGGGCATGGCACCGCCACATACGCCAGCCTGTGTATTCGCTCAAGCGGTGGCAGTTCTGGTTTCGCCCTGAAGCAGGAAGGCGAGCACGGCCGCAACGATGATCAGCGCCGGCACATCGCCATAAAGGTGGCCCATATGCTCCGGCATCTGCAGCGCCTGCCCCGCCATGATGCCGCCATGCACCAGGCTGGACCACACGGTGAACCAGATCAGGCTGCGGTTGGCGGCGGGATTGCGCGCGGCGAGGATGAGAAAGACGCCGAGCGTCGCGTAAACGCCGACGATCATCATGTAATAGTCCGAGGCATAGGGTGCGCCCTGATGCCAGGCCCAGCCCGAAGGCCAGACGATCGCCAGGGGATAGATCAGCAGAAAGGCAATGCCGGTCAGAACAAGTACGATCTTCAAAAGACTTGTGCGGGACATGATTCAACTCCGTTTTGAAATTGCGGGATGCTGAACACATCGCAATACGCCGACCGGGGGAGAATAGACGGATTCTCGCAAAGCCCCATACAGAAACAGCCCGCCAAGCGAAAATGGCCCCGGACAGAGCGGGCCCGGATACAGACCGGGCTCTCGTGCGGGGCCCCATGGTGGCTGATCCCGCGGCGAAAGCCCGGTGCTGGCGGTGTGCCGTTGGCCGGTACGGGCCGGGAGGTCAGTCCCGGCCGTACACGCCATTGGCCACCGTCCTCGGGCTTTGCCGGCTCGCCCCCTTGCTGGCTGTCTCTTGGCAGGGATGGGCAGGTAAGGGGAGCGAGAGCAACGGAGGCACGCGCGTTTGCCTCCTGACCCTGTATGGCCGCGCGGTGGGTTCGGATGGGGACTTTGAGGGGCATTGGGGGTTCTCCTGACGAAAGACTATATACCCATCATCTATAGGATTACAAGTCTATCAGGAAAATAAACGTAGGTGGTGCCCCCCTCCCGATCCGCTGGCCGCGGATCGACCTCCCCCGTAACCACGGGGGAGGAGAAG
>JAFKEW010000044.1 GCA_017308375.1 Alphaproteobacteria bacterium | reverse complement strand
GAGATGAACGGGGTGTTCGGCTGGGCGCTGGCCGAACTCGGCTTCCGCGTCACCCGGCTTTCCAGCGGCGTGATGCGCGAGAAGAACGGTGCGTTGGCCGAAGGCAATCATCTGGTGCTGCGGGTCGACCTCGACGAAGGGGTTTATCTCGCCGATGTCGGTTTCGGCGACGGGCCGATCACACCGATGCCGCTGCGCGAAGGCGCGTTCATCGCCAATGGCTTCCGCTATGGGTTGGCGCCGCTGGGCGAGGACTGGTGGCGGCTGACCGATCACGTCTCACCAACGCCGCTGACCTATGACGTGAAGATTGCGCCGGCGGATGAAGCGCAACTGGCCGGGCAATGCGCCATGCTGCAGACGGCACCAGCTTCCCCCTTTGTGCAGAACCTGGTGGTGCAGCGGCAGCGCGAAGGCGGCATCACGATTTTGCGCGGGCGGGTTCTGCGCCAGGTGCGGCCGGATGGAGCCGATGAGCGGCTGCTCGAAAGCGCGGACGATCTGCTGGCGGTGCTTGCCGGGGAATTCGGCCTCGCCGTGTGGGAGGCGGCAGCGCTGTGGCCGAAGATTGTGGAGCGGCACGAAGCGTCATTCGGGGTGTAGAAGATGGCCCCACCCGATGCAATTCATGTCACTCATTGCATCGACCTCCCCGCAAGGGGGAGGTGAAAGAAAGAGGAAAGCTCAGATTACTTGTTTCCCCTCCCCCAGCGCGGGGAGGGTGGATGCCTGAGCGGTAGCGAAGGCAGACGGGTGGGGGATGTTGCCATGTTCACCCCCACCCGGAGATTTCTCGGGCTTCAAAATCTCCGGCCTCGGGCGGCAAATGCCTGGGACGGCATTTGCTCTACGCCCTCGACCCCGCAAGGGGGTGGTGAAAGAAAGACAATACCAGCGAGCGGCTGGTGAAAGAAGATTAAACGTGCTGGCCGCCGTTGATGTGGAGTTCGGCGCCGGTGACGTAGGACGATTGCTCCGTACACAGATAATATATCGCCTTCGCCACCTCCTCCGGCTGGCCGAGACGGCGCAGCGGAATGCTCTCCACAATCTTTTCCGTGCCCGGCGAAAGGATCGCGGTGTCGATTTCCCCCGGCGCGATGGCATTGACGCGCACGCCAAGCGGGCCGAAATCCGCCGCCATCTCGCGGGTGAGCGCGGCCAACGCAGCCTTGGAGGTTGCATAGGCAGCCCCGGCAAAGGGGTGCACGCGGCTGCCGGCGATGGAGGTGACATTGACGATGGCGCCGCGCGCCGCCGACAACTCCTCAATCAAACCGCGGCCGAGCCAGATGGTGGCGAACAGATTGACCTCGAACACCTGGCGCCAGAGCGATTTGGAACTGTGCAGGGTGTCCAGCCGCTCCCCGCCCGCGCCCTTCGGCGAAATGCCCGCATTGTTGACGAGGGCATGAAGCTTGCCGTCCTTCAGGCGGCCACGCATTTCGGCCACCGCACGCTCCGTATCCTCCGGGTTCGAGAGATCGACCTGGATGTGATCCTCCGGCCCCGCGGCCCAGGGGCAATCCTCCGGGAAGGCGTGGCGCGAACAGGTGATGACGCGCCAGCCCGCGCTGGAAAACCGTTTCACCGTGGCGTGACCGATGCCGCGGCTGGCACCGGTGAGGATCAGGGTGCGGCGTTCTTCGTTGCTGGCTGGTTTGTGTTCGCTCATGGGGCGGAGATTAAAGCAGCGTGCGCGGAATAGCGAATAGGGCGCTACCTCTCAGGACTGAGCCAGCGCGGGCGGCATTTCGAAGCCGGCAGGGTCCTGATGAATCAGGATTTCCGCATTGGGGAACGCCTTCTGCAGGTCGGCTTCCACCGCGTCGCTCAGCGTGTGGGCGCGCAGAAGCGTGATACCCGGATCAAGCTCGATATGGAATTGTATGAAGGTGTTGACGCCCGCCATGCGCGTGCGCAGATCGTGCAACGCCCGCACCGCGTCATGTTGCAGGATGATGGCCTTGATCTTCTCCCGCTCCGCATCCGGCAATTCGCGGTCCATCAACTGATCGTAGCTGACACGGAAAACGCGCCAGGCACTGCCCGCGAGAACGCCGGCGATCAGGATCGCGATGATGGGATCGGCCAGCGGCAGGCCAAAGCGCGAGGCCAGCACGATACCGGCGATCACGCCCAGATTGACGACCAGATCGCTGGCGTAATGGGCGCGGTCGGCACCGACGGCGAGCGAACCGGTTTCGCGCACCACGCGCTGCTGAAAGAAAATCAGTGCCACCGTTCCCGCGATGGAAAACACCATGACAGCGACGCCCAGCGTTTCATGCGCGACGGGCTGCGGCGCCAGAATGCGGTTGACGGATTCGATCACCAGAAAGGTGGCGGACCCGGCGATGAAGGCGCCCTGGGCGAGGCCGGACAGCGGCTCCGCCTTGCCGTGGCCGAAGCGGTGTTCGGCGTCGGCCGGTTCGAGCGCGTGGCGGATGGCGAGGAAGTTCAGCAGCGAGGCCACGAAGTCGAGACCGGAATCGGCCAGCGACGCCAGCATCGAAACCGACTCCGTCGCGAAATAGGCGATCGTCTTGATTGCGATCAAGGTCACCGCCAGCGCGAGCGAGAAAAGCGCGGCCCGGCGCATCAGGCCGCTATGGGCGGCGGCCGTTACGGGAACAGTCTGAGCGTGTGCCATGGCGCATTCGCATCGTCGCGGCGATAGACAAGGCGGTCGTGCAGGCGGAAGGGACGGTCGCGCCAGAACTCGATCTCCAGCGGGCTGACACGAAAGCCGGACCAGTAAGGCGGGCGCGGCACCTTGGTCAGCGCATATTTGGCGGCGTATTTCGCCACCTCCCGCTCGAACACGAAGCGGCCTTCCATCGGGCGTGACTGCGCGCTGGCCCAGGCGCCGATCTGACTGTCTTTCGGGCGGGTGGCGAAATAGGCATCGGCTTCGGCATCGCTGACGCGCGCCACCGGCCCGCGCACGCGGATCTGCTTGCGCAAGGATTTCCAGTGGAAGCACAGCGCGATGTTGGGATTGGCCGTCAGTTCGCGGCCCTTGGCGCTTTCGAGATTGGTGTAGAAGACGAAGCCGCGGTGATCGACACCCTTCAGCAGCACCATGCGGACATTCGGGCGGCCATCGGCATCGGCGGTGGCGATGGCCATCGCATTGGCTTCATTTGGTTCGGACTTCCTGGCCTGTTCCATCCAGGCATCGAACAGCGTGAAGGGATCGTCCCGTTCCGCAATGCCGCCATCGTCGATGGGGCCGCCGATTTCACTCATGATCCACTGCCTTGTTTTTGGCCTGAAGTCTTTGCTCTGATAGCGTGTTACGCCCGCTCGTTCGAGGAGAAATAATGCCCGTAGCACGGTTCAGTGCCGCCCTTTGCCTTTGCGTCTTGCTTGCAGGCGGGTGCGCCACCATCGGTCCGGAGGAACGCGAGGCGCAGTTCGATCAAGCGGTGGCGCTGTACGATCAGGGGCAATATGCCGGGGCCTATGCGATCTTCAACAAGCTGGCGACGGTCGATGCGGCGGCGGCGCGCAATGCCGCCTTCATGCTGCGCCACGGGCAAGGCGTTGCGCGCGATCCGAAGGCGGCCCTTCTGATGTACCGCTTCGCCGCCCAGGCGGGGCTGCCCACGGCGGAAGCCGATCTGGGTGAAATGCTGCTTCTGGGCGAAGGCGGGCCGCCCAACCCGCAGGCCGCCCTGCCCTGGCTGGCCCTGGCGGCGCACGCCCATCACGCGATTGCGGAATATCATCTCGGCACCTTGTACGAATCCGGGACGGCGGTGCCGAAAGACCCAGCCAGGGCGCGCGAACTCTATGAACAGGCGGCCGCGGCGGGTGAAAAACGGGCCGCCGCCCGGCTGGCCGCGATGGGCGGGACAGCGGCCGTACCGGCCCAGCCGGAAACAGAGGCGCCACCGGCGGCCGGGAAGCCCGAAACGGGCGCGCCAGGGGCTTAGCAACCCGGTAAAACCCTCCCTATATTGGGGCAGGTTCCGATTTCGTGAGTCGGGGCAGGAGAAACGATGGCCGACCCTTACAGCGTTCTTGGCGTACCGCGCAAAGCGAGCGAAGCCGATATCAAAAAGGCATTCCGCACGCTGGCGAAGAAGCACCACCCTGATACCCATCGCGGCGACCCCGGCGCGAAGAAGAAGTTTCAGGAGATCAGCGCCGCTTACGACATTCTGGGCGACAAGGAAAAACGCGGCCAATACGATCGCGGCGAAATCGATGAGAACGGCAATCCACGCGGTTTCGACCCGCGTGCCCACGGCTTTGGCGGTGGTGGCGGCAATCCGTTCGGCGGCGACGGCGCGCGCAGCTATCAGTACACCTATACCGGCGGCGGGCCGGAAGGAGCGGAAGGTTTTCGCGCCGAGGACATTTTCGCCGACCTGTTCGGCGGCCTTGGCGGGCGCGGACGCAAGGCCCAGCCGCGCCGCGGTGAAGACTATGCGCTGAACGTCACCGTGAGTTTCGAGGAGGCCGCGCGCGGCGGCACGCGGCGGGTGAACCTGCCGGACGGGCGCGAGATCGATGTGCGAATTCCAGCCGGCTTGCGCGATGCGCAACAAATCCGCCTGCGCGGACAGGGTGGGCCCGGCGTGAACGGCGGACCGCAAGGCGATGTGATGATCCAGGTCTCGGTCGCCCCGCACCCCTATTTCACCCGCGACGGCAACAATCTGCGCATGGATCTGCCGGTGACGCTGAAGGAGGCCGTGCTGGGCGGCAAGGTGCAGGTGCCGACCCTGACAGGCGCGGTGACGGTGACCGTTCCCGCCAATTCCAACTCGGGCACCGTGTTGCGCCTGAAAGGCAAAGGCATTCCCGCACGCGGATCCGCCAGCGGTGGCGAGGCCGCAGGCGATCTTTATGTGCGGCTGGTGGTGACCCTGCCGGACAAGGCGGATGCGAAACTGAAAACCTTCATCGAAGGTTGGGACGCAAGCTACGACCCGCGCGCGAAGATGAAGTAGTGGTGACTTAAGCCGCCTTGCGGCGCTTATCCTGCTCCTGATAAAGCGCGAATTCTTCCGCCATTGCGCGTGCCACCGATGGCCGCGCCCGCAAACCCGCATGATAGGCCTGTATGTTCGGCCACTGCGCAAGGTCGATGCCGCAAGGCGCCGCCCAGTTCAGCACCGTGACCAGATAGGCATCCGCCACCGTGAAGCGGTCGAGCAGAAATTCACGGCCCTGCAGTTGCGCGTTCAGGTAATCGAGAATGGGACCGGCCTTTGCCCGCGCATAATCCTTCGCGCCCTGTGGCGCTTTGGCATCCAGCAGCGAAATGAAGACGAGCTTGTGCAGTTCCGAAGTGATGAAATTCAGCCATTGCTGCAGGCGGACACGTTCCAGACCGCCATGCGGCGCAAGGCCAGAACCCGGATAGGCATCGGCGATGTATTGCAGCACAACCGGATTTTCCGCGATCAGATCACCGTTATCGGTACGGAGCACCGGCACCTGCCCCATGCCGTTGATGCCAAGAAAATCGCTGCCGTCGCCAAGCGTCTTCGTGCGGGTTTCCACGTAAGTGAACGTCGCATCCACACCAGCCTCATAAAGGGCGATACGGGCGGACATCGAACAGGCCAGAGGCGAGAAATAGAGTTCCATTGGCATCTCCCGTTTATTTTTGTACCGTATTGGACAAAATACAGGCCGTCAAGGATTTTATACGACATGGTACAAAAATCGGTACCGAAGCGCGGCCGCCCCCGCGCCTATGATCCCGACAAAGCATTGCGCAACGCACGCGATGTGTTTTGGGAGCGCGGGTTCTCCGGCACCTCACTCGACGATATCGGGGCTGCCACGGGTATGAACCGGCCCAGCCTTTATGCGGCCTTTGGTGGCAAACACGCGCTTTATATGAAGGCGTTCGACACTTATCGCCGGACCTCACGGCGGATGATCGATGTGGTTCTGGCGCCGGATATTCCGCTGTCCGAAGGCCTGCAGCATTTCTATGCTGAGGCGCTGGACACCTACGTACCGAAGCACGGCAAGGCGCGTGGCTGCTTCATGATCGCAACCGGGGTGACCGAAGCCGCACAGGACGCAGACGTGCGCAAGGCACTGGGCGATGCTTTGCATGACATCGAAAAGGCGCTTGAAGTGCGGTTTGCGGCGGCGAAAAAGGCGGGCGAGATTTCCGCCAGTTCCAACCCGCGGGCGCTGGCCATGATGGCATCTGCAGCCCTCTATTCCATGGCGATCCAATCGCGCACCGGTGTGCCGCGAAAAGCGTTGCAGGCGATTGCCGATGCCGCCATTGAAACGCTGTGCGCAGGCAGCAACAAGTCGCGTACGCGCATCACCACGCCCTAACGCCTGCCTCGCCGTCGAGCGTCGTTTCGCCAACCCAACGCAGACCGCCCTGCCATTCAAGATGAAACAGGTGCGGATTGCGGATGCGATGCCAGAACTCAAACGGAAGCGTTTCATCCAGACACGACAAGAGATGGGAGATAACAGCGCCATGCGTGGCGATGGCGACACAACCACCTTCGTTGGCAGCGGCGATGCTGGAGAGCGCAGTCATAAAACGGGTGCGGCAGGCATGGCCGCTTTCCCCATCAGGGTAAGCGAAATTGAGATCGGCATGCATACGGCGCAGCGCGGCAAAAAGCTCGGCTTCACTCGCAAACCATTCGCGTGTCAGCAATCGCTCGCGCAAATCCGGCTCTATCGCAATCGGCAAATGCTGTCGTTCCGCAAACGGGCGAACGGTATCGACCGCACGGATATAGGGGCTGGACACGACGTTGTTCGCACCAAGCCGTGACAACAGGCTGGTAAGGGTCTGTGCCTGCGCACGCCCGGCGTCCGACAATGGCCATTCTTCTTCCGGAATGGCGCGATCGGGCACCGATTGCGCGTGGCGGATCAACAGCAGCGTTGTGGGCATTCGTTCCCCCTGTGCGCGCCGCCCCCTCCGTTCCTCCGGAACACCTCCCCCGTAAAACGGGGGAGGAGAATCACTCCAGCGCGGCGTAGGCGAGGTTCTGGAACATCGGCAGGGCCACGCGGCCGCCCATGCGTTGCCCCGTCGCCAGTTGTGCCGCCGATCCCGGATCCAGCGGCATCGCGTTCTGGATCAGATAGATCAGGATCATCTCCTCCTCCGGGTCGGCCTGCCACCAGGTGCCGAAGGCGCCGGGCCAGCCGAACGACCCGGGCGAACCCTTGCCCAGAAAGCCCAGTTGATCGGGGTCGGTGATCATCGAAACGCCAAGGCCAAAGCCCTGCCCCAGCCAGAACGGAAGGCCAAGGAACGTGTGCTGACGCTGATCCGGCGTGAGGCGGTTGGCCGTCATCAGCGCAACGGTTTCCGGTTTCAGATAGCGCTTGCCATCCAGCGTGCCCCTGTTCAGCAGCATGCGGGCGAATTTGAGATAATCGTCCGCCGTGGAAATGAGACCGCCGCCACCGCCGCAGAAATCGGGCGGTGAATCATATTGCTTGAATTCCAGCGGGATCAGCGCGCCGGTCTTCTCATCCTGGCGGTAGACCACGGCGGAACGAGCGCGCTTTTCCGGCGGCACATAAAAATCCGTATCCGTCATGCCGAGCGGACCCAAGATGCGCTGCATCAGAAAATCGCGGAACGGCATGCCCGCAACGCGCCCGACAAGAAAGCCGAGTACATCGGTTGCGTGGCTGTAGTGAAACCGCGTTCCCGGCTGATAGGAAAGCGGCAGCGATGCCAGCGCCTTCAGCCAGACATCAGGCGATGTGGGAATGTTCAGCACATCACCCAGCGCCTTCTGATGCGCCTCCGCAATCGGGCCGATCGAGGTGAAGCCATAGGCCAGGCCAGACCGGTGGGTGAAAAGATCCTCCACCGTGATGGCGCGGGCGGCGGGTACGGTCTCTTCCAGCGGGCCTTGCGCATCTTTCAGGACACGCATGCTGGAAAATTCCGGCATCCATTTGGTGACCGGGTCGTTCAAGGACAGCTTGCCCTCTTCCAGCAGCATCAGGGCCGCGACCGAGGTGATCGGCTTGGTCATCGAGGCGATGCGGAACAGCGTGTCGCGCGCCATCGGCAGATTCTGTTCGATGTCACGCTTGCCGAGTATGTTCGTTTGCGCAATCTCGCCCTTGCGCCAGATCAGCGTGACAAAACCGGAAAGGTCGCCCGCATCCACAATCCCCTGCAATGTGGGTGGAATTTGTGCCAGTTTTTCCGCCGAAAGCGTGCCCACACCCGATTGTTCCCTGTCCATCCCCCGAAAATCCTTCTTCTCTTTGCGCCTGCGCAGACTTTTGGGTATGGGAGTGCGGGCGTCAATCGGGCCCCGCCACGGGCCCGCAATGGCGAAATTCCGCCAGGGCCGCTAAAATCGTTTGGAATCAGGAGGATTGCATGGCTTTCGAGGGCCTCATGAAGGGCAAGCGCGGCCTGATCATGGGGGTCGCCAATGACCGCTCCATCGCGTGGGGCATTGCCCAGGCGCTGCACGAAGCGGGCGCGGAACTGGCCTTCACCTATCAGGGCGAGGCCTTCCGCAAGCGCGTGGTGCCGCTGGTCGAGCCGTTGAAGCCGGCCGCCCTGATGGATTGCGATGTCACCAATCAAGGCTCGCTGGACGCGGTTTTTGCGGAACTGCAAAGTAAGTGGGGTTCGCTCGATTTTCTGGTGCACGCCATCGCCTTTTCCGACAAGGAACAGTTGAAGGGCCGCTATGTGGACACCACGCCCGACAATTTCGCGATGACGATGAACATCTCCTGCTACTCCTTTACCGCGGCGGCGCAGCGGGCGGAAAAGCTGATGCCGAATGGCGGCAGCATGGTGACGCTGACCTATTACGGCGCCGAAAAGGTGATGCCGCATTACAATGTGATGGGCGTGGCCAAGGCGGCGCTGGAAACCAGCGTGCGTTACATGGCCGAAGATCTGGGCAAGAAGCAGATTCGCGTCAATTCGATTTCGGCAGGCCCGATCAAGACACTGGCCGCGAGCGGGATTGGCGATTTCCGCTACATCCTGAAATGGAACGAGTACAACTCCCCCCTGCGGCGCACGGTGACGACACAGGAAGTGGGCAACGCTGCCTTGTTTCTTCTATCCGACCTCGGTGCCGCGGTGACGGGGGAATGCCTGCATGTGGATGCGGGTTATCACGTCGTCGGCATGAAGGCGGAAGATGCGCCCGACATTGCGGTGAACAAGACCGATGGCGCTTGAACTGGCGCCCGGGGTCACGCTTTATTTCTGCCGTCACGGCGAAACGCGCGCCAATGTGGAAGGGCGCTTTCAGGGCTGGTGCAAGGACACCGAGCTGACGGACAAAGGCCGCGAACAGGCCGCCATCATCGGCGGCATTCTGGCTGCGGCACGGCCGGACTTTTCCAATCTGCTTTATATCGCAAGCCCCCTGCCCCGGGCGCGGCATACGATGGAAATCATTCGTGGCGAACTGAAGCTGCGGCCGGTTGATGAATTCGAAGTCGATGCGCGGATTGCCGAAATCAATCTGGGTTCGTGGGACGGGCTGACCGATGCGGAGGCCCGCGCGCTGGACCCGGCGGCATTTGACCGGCGCATGAACGACAAATGGGATGTGCACGTGCCGGGCGGCGGCGAAAACTATGCCGAAGTGGCGGCACGGGCCACCGAATGGGCGCAAGGCCTTTGCGAGGACACCTTTGCCGTCAGCCATGGGGCGCTGACCCGGATTCTGCGCGGGCTGTTTGCCGGGATGAGCTGGAAGCAGATGTCGGACCTGGATGAAACGCAGGGTGTGCTTTACCGCGTCCGGGGCAGCGAGGTGGTCCGGCTGGACGCGGGCGCAAATCGCCCATAGAAACGCCCATCATGTCGCACAACACGTTCGGGCATCTGTTTCGCGTCACCACCTTTGGCGAGAGCCATGGGCCGGCCCTCGGCTGCGTGGTGGATGGCTGCCCGCCCGGTATTCCGCTGACCGAAGCCGACATTCAGCGCGACCTGGACCGGCGCAAACCCGGCCAGTCGAAATTCGTCACCCAGCGCAAAGAGCCCGACCAGGTGCGCATCCTCTCCGGCGTATTTCAGGACGAGCGGATGAAGGCCCAGGTCACCACCGGCACGCCGATTACGCTCCTGATCGAGAATGTGGATCAACGCTCCAAAGACTACAGCGACATCCGCGACAAGTTCCGCCCCGGTCACGCCGATTACACCTATTGGGCGAAATATGGCGTGCGCGATTACCGCGGCGGCGGGCGGCAGAGCGCGCGCGAAACCGCAGCTCGCGTCGCAGCGGGTGCGATTGCGCGCAAGGTGCTCGACACCATCTACAAGAAAATCACGATCCGCGGCGCCCTGATCCAGATGGGAACGCAGAAGATCAGCCGTTCGCAATGGGATTGGGACGAGGTGGCGAAGAACCCCTTCTTCTGCCCCGACGCAAAGGCCGTTGATCCGTGGACGGAATACCTGGAAGGCGTGCGCAAGAAAGGCTCCTCTGTCGGTGCCATCATCGAAGTGGTGGCGGACGGGATTCCGGCAGGCCTCGGCGCGCCGCTTTACGCCAAACTGGATGCGGACATCGCCGCCGCGTTGATGAGCGTCAATGCCGTGAAGGCTGTCGAAATCGGTGACGGGTTTGCGGCCGCCGCCCTGACCGGGGCGGAAAACGCCGACGAGATGCGAAAGGGGAAAGGCGGCAAGCCGAAATTCCTCTCCAACCACGCGGGCGGCATTCTGGGTGGGATCTCCACCGGTCAGCAGATCGTGGCGCGGTTTGCGGTGAAGCCGACCTCCTCCATCCTGACGCCGCGCAAGACGGTGGATGTGAAGGGCAACGAAACCGAAATCCTGACCAAGGGGCGGCATGACCCCTGCGTCGGCATTCGTGCGGTGCCGGTGGGCGAAGCGATGCTGGCCTGTGTGCTGGCCGACCACGCGCTGCGCCATCGCGGGCAGATGGGCTGATCACCAGCCGGGCAGTTCGTGCGCGGCGTCGGTGCCCATGAAGATTTGCGGATCGGATGGCGGGGCCATGCCGGTTTCGCGTTCCAGACCAGCCACACAGATCCTGGTGCGATCCGCAAGATCCGGAAAACCGTGGGACGCCGGCATGGCGCGCAGGAAGCAATCGTCGAAATAAGGATATTTGTTGTCGGTGCCGCAGCCGAATGAGCTGCGATCTGCGCGCGCCGCCGTCATGATGAAACGGTTGGGTGCCTTCATCGCCGGCACGAACACACCGGAATAACACGCCGACAACACCACCACGGTTGGCCGCGTCCCGCAGGCATTGCCAACAATCGCATCGAGCTGACGCGGGGAGAGCATCACCTCCCCCACCACGATGCCATCGGGCGAGCCATGGGTGCTGAAATAAACCAGACAGCCACCGGTGGCATGATCGGTGACATCCCACAGGCCGTCGGCGATCGTCTGCGGCTCGGAAAGATCCAGCGCGGCGGATGGATAGCGGTCCGGGCGGACGGAAAATTCACGGATATTGGCAGGCCGGAAACCGATGCGGACGAGATCGCGCGTGACATCACGCCTGGCATTGTCGAACGCCTCGGTCGGTTCGCCATCATGGGCGTGATAATCGCCCGCCACCACAATGGCTGCCCAATTGGCGAAGGCAGAAGCCGCAGCGGCAGACGTGACAGGCGCCAATGCCAGCAGGCCGGACATGACAAGGACAATGGCGCGCCGCATCGCACCCCCAAGCGAGGGAACGATCATCGGGTAAAAACGGCGGCCAGTTCAAGTTCTGCCGACCACAGGAACTGATCGACCGGAAACACCGTGCCGATACGAAAGCCGCGATCGGCCAAGGTGCGGGCATCGCGCGCGAAACTGGCCGGATTGCAGGACACATAGACCAAGCGGGCCAATCTGGACTCCGCGATCTGCGCCACTTGCGCTGCCGCACCCGCACGCGGTGGATCGAGCACGATGGCATCACATTGTGCGATCTCCGGCCCCAGAAGCGGGCGGCGAAAGAGATCGCGGCGTTCCGCCGTTACCGGCTTCAGCCCCTGCGTGCCGCGCGCCGCCGTCAGAAGCGCCGCCACCATCGCCGGATCGGAATCGAAGGCCAGCACCTTGTGCCTTTCCGCGAGCGGCAGACTGAAGGTGCCGAGGCCACAGAAAAGATCGGCAATCGTTTTCGCACCGCGCACGCCATTGCGGATATGAGACAGAAGGATCGCCTCCCCCTCCCGCGCCGGCTGGAGGAACGGGTCCGCCGGCAGACGCACATCGGCCTTGCCGAAGCGGAGCTGGGGCGCTTCACGCTCCAGCAAGATTTCATCACCTTCGGTCATGCGAATGATGTCGAGGTATGCAGCAATCTTTGCCAGGTTCGCGATCATCGCGGGCGCGCGCGCATGCTTCCACGAAAGATGCAGGGCGATGCCATTGTCCGCCAGGGTCAGATGCAGGGCGATGCGCTCATTCTCCCGCAGCCATTGATTGAGATACGGCTTGAGGCCCGCGGCACAGGAGAAGAGCGCCGGTTTCATGATCACACAGGCGCTGAGATCGACGATGGTGTGAGAGCCGCGCGCATGAAAGCCGAGGCGAGTCTGGCCGCCCTGCTTGTGCGCGTGCAGCACCACGCGGCGGCGTGTGTATGGAGGAACGGAGTGGACTTCGGCGACTTCAATGCCGCTGAAGCCGCGCTGTGCCAGCGTGCGATGAACCAGATCGCGTTTGAAAGCGGTATAGACGGGCACCTTCAGATGCTGAAGCGCACAGCCGCCGCAATGGCCGAAATGGGGACAGGGCGGTTCAACCCGATCGGGCGAAGCGGCAACCACCTCCACCAGACGATCCTGTGCATCCAGCGTGACCAGGTCGCCGGGCACCGTGAAAGGGGCGAAACGGCCGTCTTCCGTTATGCCATCGCCAGCATGGCCAAGACCGGTAATACGGATCGGCATGTCACCAACGGAAAAACAAAACCTTCGATCAGGCGATCAGGCCGGCAGCGGCGGCATCGCGATCCCGCCCCAACGCGCCAAGGACGGCCGCCACGATGGATTTCGCGTCAAGGCCCGCAGCCTCGTACATCTTCTCCGGCGAATCCTGATCGATGAAGTGATCCGGCAGCACCATCGGGCGCAGCTTCAGCCCCTTGTCCAGCAACCCTTCCCAGGCAAGGAACTGCATCACATGCGAACCGAAGCCGCCAACGGCGCCCTCCTCGACGGTGATGAGGACTTCATGCTCACGCGCCAAGCGGCGGATCAGATCCTCGTCCAGCGGCTTGGCGAAACGGGCATCGGCCACCGTGGCGGACAGGCCATAGGCCGAAAGCTTTTCGGCGGCGAGCAGGCTTTCCGCAAGGCGTGTGCCGAAACTCAGGATCGCAATCGAACTGCCTTCGCGGATCACCCGGCCCTTGCCGAGCGAAAGCGGCGTGCCGATGGCCGGACGTTCGACCCCGATGCCTTCCCCGCGCGGATAACGCAAAGAGGAAGGACGATCATCGATCTCCACCGCCGTGGCGATCATGTGCATCAGCTCAACCTCATCCGATGGCGCCATGACCACGAAACCCGGCAAGGTCGAAAGATAGGTAATGTCGAACGAACCGGCATGGGTCGGCCCATCGGCCCCGACAAGGCCCGCGCGATCCATCGCAAAGCGCACCGGCAGGTGCTGGATCGCGACATCGTGCACGACCTGATCGTAAGCGCGCTGCAGGAAGGTGGAATAGATCGCCGCGAACGGGCGCATGCCATCGGCCGCAAGACCGGCGGCAAAGGTCACACCGTGCTGTTCGGCAATGCCGACATCGAAACAGCGGTTCGGATGATGCTTGCCGAAGATATCGAGCCCGGTGCCGGACGGCATCGCAGCCGTGATCGCAACGATACGCGGATCGGTCTCCGCATGCTTGCTCAGCGTTTCGCCAAACACCTTCTGATAGGTGGGCGCCTTGGAATTGGATTTCTTCTGTTCGCCCGTCAGCACATTGAACTTGGAAACGCCGTGATATTTGTCGGCGCTGGCCTCAGCCGGTGCATAACCCTTGCCCTTCTGCGTCACGACATGGACGAGGATGGGGCCGTTGCGCGTGTCGCGCACATTCTCCAGCACCGGAATCAGGTGATCGAGATTGTGACCGTCAATCGGGCCGACATAGAAGAAGCCAAGCTCCTCAAACATCGTGCCGCCGGTGACCATGCCACGGGCATACTCTTCCGCGCGCTGCGCGCCGATCTTCATCGGGCGCGGTAGACGCTCCGCAACCTTTTTGCCGAAATTGCGCAGCTCCCGATACGGGCGGCTGGAAACGAGGCGCGCCAGATAGGCGCTCATCGCGCCGACGGGCGGCGCAATCGACATGTCGTTGTCGTTCAGGATCACGATCAGGCGCGCGTCCATCGCGCCCGCATTGTTCATGGCCTCATACGCCATGCCCGCGCTCATCGCGCCATCGCCGATCACGGCGATGACATTGTTGTTTCCCTGTTTCAGATCGCGCGCGACCGCAAAGCCGAGGCCGGCCGAAATCGAGGTCGAGGAATGGGCGGCGCCGAACGGATCGTATTCGCTTTCGGCGCGCTTGGTGAAACCGGAGAGGCCACCGCCCTGGCGCAGCGTGCGCATGCGCGCGCGCCGGCCGGTGAGAATCTTGTGGGGATAGGCCTGATGGCCGACATCCCAGATCAGCTTGTCGTCGGGCGTATTGAAGACGTAATGCAGCGCAACCGTCAGTTCGACGACACCGAGACCGGCACCCAGATGGCCGCCGGTAACGGAAACAACGTCAATCAGCTCCTGCCGCAATTCGCCCGCCAATTGATTCAATTGCCCCCTTTCGAGAGCGCGGAGCGCCACAGGCGTTTCAATCGTGTCGAGAAGAGGCGTTTTGGAAGGCAAACTCATCAGATGTTCCAACTGTTGGCGTGAACATGCCGTCTGGCGCGGCCAGAGCATCCGGCACAAACCCGCCGTTGATAGGCCGCCCCATTCCCTGCCGCAGCGGGCCGAAAATCGGCCTTTTCATTCCACAAATCAAGACGCGCGTACACGCCCGGAACCGGGCGCGCAAGACCGCCCGACCGTACCGGACCAGTACCGGGCCGGTCACACGGCGATGTGATCGGCGGTTGCGAAAAAGCGCGCATGGAGTCAGCCGACATCCATGCGTTCGCTGCCCGCGGGCCCATTTGCGCCTTGTACGATCTTTTCCAGCCGGCTTTCGGCAGCCTTCAATGTCTTCTCGCAATGCGCCTTCAGCGCCTGCCCGCGCTCATAGAGGACGATGGAATCTTCCAGATCGACCTCCCCCTGCTCCAGCCGGGCGACAATGGTCTCAAGCTCACGCAGGGCCGCTTCGAAGCTCAGCGATTCGACCGCGGCATCGTCCGGTTTCTGGGCAGATTTCGCCATGATCAAAACTCCATCAGCGTGCGCACATGCGCCGCCGCCGCAAGGCCGAGCGCGCCGAGGTCATAACCGCCTTCCAGCGCCGACACAACGCGCCCGCCGCAAGGCCCTGCCGCGAATGTACAAAGCATATGGGTCGCGAAGGCAAAATCGGCATCGGTCAGCCGCAGATCGGCCAGCGGGTCATCGGCACAGGCATCGAAGCCCGCGGAAATAAAAAGAAATTCCGGGGAAAACTGCTCCAGCGCCGGCAGCATCGCCTGCTCCAGAACAGCGCGAAAAACAGCACCATCACTGCCGGGCGCCAGCGGCAGGTTGAGAATGTTGCCATGCGCACCACGTTCATCCGCAGCGCCGGTGCCCGGATAAAGCGGCGACTGGTGCGTCGATACATAAAGCGTCTGCGGATCGTTCCAGAAAATATCCTGTGTGCCGTTGCCGTGATGCACATCGAAATCGACGATGGCGATACGGCCCACGCCATGAACCGCACGGGCATGGAGCGCCGCCACGGCAATATTGTTGAACAGGCAGAACCCCATCGGGTGAAAGCGTTCGGCATGGTGGCCGGGCGGACGCACGGCGCAAAAGGCGTTGCGATGACGGCCGGCCATCACCGCATCCACCGCCAGCACACCCGCACCGGCGGCACGGAGCGCCGCCTCCGCCGAACCGGCGGACATGATGGTATCCCCGTCGATCGAGACATATTCACCCTGCCCGGCATGGACATCCATGGCGCCCAGAATCGCTTCCACCACACTTTCGTCATGGGCCCGGATCAGGGCTTCCAGCGTGGCGCGCGGTGCCTCAAGCCAGGTGAGAGCCTGAAATTCCGCCCCGGCCAGCGAATCGAGCACGGCCGACAACCGGCGCGGCCGCTCCGGATGGCCATCCGGCGGCTTGTGACCAAGACAGGCCGGGTGCGTGATGATCGCGGTTGAAATGGTCAATAAGCCCCGGCCGGTGTTTGTGCGGGAGACGCGGCGGGCCGGGCCTTGACCGAAGCGACGATGCAGGCCCCGCCGGTGCTGATCGGCAAGGCATCCCCTGCGGTCAGGCAGCGCCCGAGCTTCCACTGCTCATACACGAAGTGGCTGTTCAGGTGATAAGGGCAGGCATTGCGGAAGGCGACATCATATTTCCGGCCGTCCTTCGCAGTGGCCACCACAGCAAGGCGGCCACCTTGCGAGAACGACGCCACGTCACGCGTTTGCAGGCATTGAGTCGAGCCCGAAGCGGCCGGAGCCGCCATAACGGACAGCGGAAAAACAGATGCAACCGCAAGGATCCATACGCTTTTCAGCATTCCATCCTCCATCGCGCCCCATCTGCGGCTATTTTAACACAGCTCCGGTCAGAACGACGGCATTTTCCTTGCGAAACACGCGCTTGGTCAGCCACTTCATAACAGAATACCACAGAGGTGGTGCGAAATTATCACAAACGGAAGGCGAATTTGTCTGTACACCAAATCCATTTTGACCGGGCAAGGGCGCTCTTCTAGCTTTCGCGCAAACGAGCATTTCCTCTGCGTTACAAAAACGTTTGGGGAGATTTTAGCCATTCTGGCGAAGACACGCTCGTTGGTGGACGTCGTCGTTGCGACAATACCAAGGGGGTTCCCAACGTGATTGAACTTACAAATGGCAGGTCCAGCCTGCGCTCTGCTCTGCTTCTCGGTGCGGCATCCGCTGCAGCGTTTGGCCTGAGCACACCTGCGTTCGCGCAGGACCAGTCGGTTGAAACCGTGATCGTCACGGGTTCACGCATTCCGCAACAGGGTCTTTACAGCTCCAGCCCGGTGACCGCGGTCGGTCAGCAGGAAATGCAATTCCAGGGCACGACCGGTGTCGAAAACCTGGTCAACAGCCTGCCATCAGCCTTCGCCGATCAGGGCGGCAATCTCGCCAACGGCGCAACCGGTACGGCAACCGCCAATCTGCGTAACCTTGGTGCCAACCGCACCCTGGTGCTGATCGATGGCAAGCGCCTGATGCCGGGCGATCCGAGCGCTGCCGGCAGAAGCACGGCGGCCCCTGACCTGAACTTCATCCCCGCCGCGCTGGTGGATCATGTTGAAGTTCTGACCGGCGGCGCCTCTTCGGTGTACGGCTCCGATGCTGTGGCCGGCGTTGTCAACTTCATCATGCGCAAGGATTTCGAGGGCATCGAACTCGACGCCCAGTACGGCGTTGCGCAGCACACCAACGGCAACGATGTCATCGGGCCATCGCTTGACAGTGCAGGCTTTCCGCTGGTGCGCGCACCGAGCAGCCTGTGGGATGGTGGCACCGTCGATGCGACCCTGATCATGGGCGCCAACACGGCTGACGGCAAAGGCAACGTCACCCTCTATGCCGGTTACCGCAATATCCAGAAGGTTCTGCAAGGCGCACGCGACTGGTCGTCCTGCGCGGTGGCATCCAATTCCAATCCGCAGAACGGACTTCCTGCCACCCTCGATCCCAGAGGGTTCACCTGCCTTGGATCGAGCAACGCGGCGGTCGGCAATATCCGCAGCCAGGATTCGTTCCTTCTGGCAGGCCCGGACGGCGTGCTCGGTACAGACGACGACATTCAGCAGAATCCGAATTTCGGTACGGCGTATCGCAGCCTGCCGGGCGGATCGCTTGAGCCGTATGTCGGTTCCCGCGATGCCTACAACTTCGCCCCGCTGAACTATCTGCAGCGCCCGGACGAGCGCTATATGGGTGGCGGCTTTGCTCATTATGAAGTGAACAAGGCCTTCGATGTGTTCGCGAACTTCATGTTCATGGACGATCACACGGTGGCGCAGATTGCACCATCCGGCTACTTCCGCGGTACCGCGCCGTTCAACGGCAACATGCACGTGAACTGCGACAACCCGTTCTTGGGTAGCGCGACCAACCCGAACTCGCCCTTCTCCCTCTTCTGTCAGCCGCTGATCTCGCAAGGGCTGATCGGGCCAACCGATGATGTGAACCTTCAGGTTGGGCGCCGCTTCGTCGAAGCCGGCGACCGCCAGGACGATCTGCGTCATACCGATTACCGTATCGTCGTCGGTGTGAAGGGTGACCTTGGCGATAGCTGGAATTACGAAGTGTTCGGCCAGTACGGCACCTCGATCTATGCCGAAAACTACCTGAACGATACATCGGTAACCCGCCAGCAGAATGCGTTGCAGGTTGTCGATGTCGGTGGTGTGCCGACCTGTAAATCGGTTATCGCCGGTACCGACGCATCGTGCGTGCCTTACAATCTGTTCGACCTGAATGGCCTCACTCCGGACGTCATCAAATATCTCGCGACACCGGGCTTCAAAGAAGGTTCGACGGTTGAACAGGTGGTCGGCGCGAACATCGCAGGCGATCTGGGCCAATGGGGCATTCAGTCCCCCTGGGCGCAGGCTCCTGTGGCTGTCAGCGTTGGCACGGAGTATCGCCAGGAATCGCTGACCCTGCGGACCGACGCGCTGTTCACCAGCGGCGACCTTGCCGGTCAGGGTGGGCCGACGCCGTCCGTCAACGGCTCCTACAACGTGGCCGAAGGCTTCGGCGAAATCCGGGTTCCGATCGTGCAGGGCATGCCCTTCGCAGAGGACCTGACCGCCAACGCCGGATACCGCTATTCCTCCTACAACCTGTCCGGCGTTACCTCGTCGTACAAATACGGCCTGGAATGGCAGCCGATCGACGACTTCCGTCTGCGCGGCAGCTATGCCCGTGCGGTGCGTGCACCGAACGTGGTGGAGCTGTTCTCACAGCGGTCGATCGGGCTGTGGGGCGGTGCCGATCCGTGCGGCACCAACCCGACGCTGACGGCCGCGCAATGCGCCAACACCGGCTTGCCGGCAGGCCTTTACGGCAACCCGTCACTGGATTGCCCGGCCGGTCAATGTTCCGCCCTGTTCGGTGGCAACCAGAGTCTGAAGCCGGAATCGGCTGACTCATGGACCGCCGGCATCGTGTTCACGCCGACCTTCCTGGACGGCTTCACCGCGACGATCGACTACTTCAATATCAAGGTGAAGGGCCTGATCAACACGCTGCCGCAGCAGACTGTGATCTCCGGCTGCGCCCTCTCGGGTGCGCCGTTCCTGTGTAACCTGATCCATCGCGGCACGGGTACCGGCATCATCTTCGGGACCACCGCGGGTTATGTCGAATCACTGAACACCAACACCGGCTTCCTGAAAAACGAAGGTGTGGATGTCGAGATCAACTATCAGACCGATCTCGACCAGTGGGGCATGGGCCCGAACGGCGCGTTGGCGATCAACCTCGTCGGCACATATACCGGCAGCTATGCCACCCAGCCAATCCCGCCGGCGATTTACGAGGCAGCCGGGCTTCCCGAGCCACACGTCTATGAGTGTTCGGGCCGGTACGGTAACGTCTGCGGCACGCCGACACCGAAATGGCGCCACAAACTGCGCGTGACTTGGAGCGCGCCATGGGACTTCGACATCTCGGTTGCGTGGCGTTTCATCGGCGGCTCGTCGGTTGACTTCAACACCGACAACCCGTTGTTGAACGGCCTCTGCGGCGGCCCATGCGGCGACCTCGCGGATGCGCATATCGGCACCTACAACTACTTCGACCTGGCTGGCACATGGACCGTCCGCGAAGGTGTCAACCTCCGCGCCGGTGTGACCAACCTGTTCGACAAGGACCCGCCGATCCTCGATTCGAGCTATGTGGCCGTGCCGCCTTACGGCAGCGGCAACACCTTCCCGCAGGTCTACGACTCGCTGGGCCGGGTGTTCTTCGTGGGTGCAACCCTGAAGTACTAAGCCTCGACGCAACGACGACTTCGAGCGGCGGCCCAAAAGGCCGCCGCTTTTTTGTGTGCTTGGCCGGGCCGCCTATATGACACCTTAGCTTCTGCGACAGGACTGTCCGTACGCGTTCCTGTTAAGCTGTGCGCAACTCACCTGGACGGTCCGCACTCCGGCGGGCCATGACATCGAGTGGGTAAGGAGATGCATTTTGTCTGCACCGCCACTGACCGCCGGGGACAAAGCCCGCCTGCACGCGGTGGAGCGTGCGCTTCAGACGTCCGACACGGCCGGCGCAATCAGGCTCGCCCGTGCGGCTCTGAGCGATGGCGTGGTGCATCCCCTGCTGCTCAATCTGCGCGCACTGGCGTTCGAACGCGAAGGCCGCGAGCAGGACGCACTGAACGATCTGTTGCAGGCGCGCGAACTGGCGCCGCAGGACCCGGCCATCCACAACGCGCTGGGCCTCACCTTTGCACGGCAGAACCGTTTGCTGGAGGCCGTATCCGCATTCGAAGCCGCCGCCGCTGCCAAACCTGATTTCGCACACGCCCATTTCAATGCCGGCTGGGCGCTGGAAGCACTCGGCGAACTGGATCGGGCACGCAAAGCTTATGAGGCAGCGCTTGTTCTCGACCCGGCGCGGGCAGAGATATTGGGGCGCCTTGCCTCCCTCGCCGCGCGGCGCGGCGACTGGAACGCGGTACGGGATCTTGCAGGCCGTGCCCTTGCCATCAATCGTGATCAGAACGACGCCCGGCTGGCCCGCGCGACCGCCGACATTGCGGAAAGCCATTTCACAGACGCCGAAACCGCCTTGAAAAATATGCTGAGCGGCGGGCGTGGCAATGCCGAGGAGCGTTATCACGCCTTTGGCGCATTGGGCGATCTCTATCACCGGCAAGACCGCTTCGCGGACGCTTATACAGCCTATGTGCAGGGCAACCGGGAAATGCATCGGGCAGCGGCGGCGCGCTTTGCCCCCGGCCGCACCATGCGCCCTGTCATCGGGTGGCTGGATCACTATTTCCGCAACACCACGCCATGGCCACAAACAATAGTGGCAGGCGCAGACAGTGAACCGGCGAAACATATTTTTCTACTGGGGTTCCCACGCTCCGGCACCACATTGCTGGAGCAAATCCTGGCGAGCCTTCCAGGCGCGATCTCGCTGGATGAAAAAGAGGCCCTTGCCGATTCCGCACGCGCCTTTCTTGCCGCACCGGAGGGGCTGGACCGCCTGCGCAATCTGGATGCAGCAGGTGTCCGGCATTATCGCGCCCTCTATTGGCAGCGCGTCCGTGAATTCGGCGCCGCACCCGAAGGCGGGATTTTCATCGACAAACATCCATTGCACACATTGAAACTGCCGTTGATCGCGCGCCTGTTTCCCGAAGCGAAAATCATCTTCGCCATTCGCGATCCGCGCGATGTGGTGCTGAGCTGCATTCGCCGCCGCTTCCGGATGAATGCCTATACTTATGAATTCCTGCTGCCGGACTCCGCCGCCAGTTTCTATAGCGCCTATATGGGCGTGGCGGCGCTGTTCCGGCAGAAGCTTCCGCTCACCATCGCCGAGATTCGCAACGAAGACCTGATTGCCGATTTCGACAGTGAGACGCGCAGGCTTTGCGCCTTCATCGGTGTCGATTGGAATGCGCAGATGCGGAATTTCACGGCGCGGGCGCAACGCCGCGCCATCGCGACACCGGGCGCGACGCAAATCATGCGCGGCTTGAATGCAGAGAGTGTTGCGTTGTGGCGCAACTATGCGGTGGCGCTTGCCCCAATCATGGCGCCGCTTGCGCCATGGGTGGAAGCGTTCGGCTATCCGCCCGCATAATATGCGCGGCGCTCAATCAGAAGTGCTGCGAACAACTCCCGTTCCGCCGCGCTGAGCAATGGATTCCACACATCGAAGATCAGAATGGCGCGCGGCTTGTCGCTGTTGTTCCAGGCCTCATGCTCGATCGTATCGTCGAATACCCAGGCCGCGCCGGGCCGCCATTCACGGACATCGTTGCCGACACGGAAGGCACAACCATCCGGGACGATCAAAGGCACATGAACGGTGAGCCGTGTGTTGGTGCTACCGGTATGTGGTGGGATGCGGGTGTGGGGCTGAAGCAGGGAGAAAAAAGCTGTTGGCGCGAAACCGTCAATCTCCAGCAGCGGCAGCGTTTCCAGAATGCGTGCCGTCTCAGGGCATTGCGCACAATGCGCGTCCTGCCGGACACCATCTTTCCACAGGAAATAGGCGCTCCAGCGTGGCGAGCGGTTGAGTTCGGCCCATTGGTTGAGTGGCGCGCTGTCGGGATGGTTGACGTAGGGCGAAAATTCCCCGCCTTCGGCCATGGCCGCCGCGGCAAATTCCGCGCGAATAATTTCGGTAGCCGCTTCCACGCCGCCCAGCCAGGGAAACAGGCTTTCCTCGAAATAGGTGATGGCCGGAAGGCGGGGATAGTAGAGCATCACCGGATCGGAGGTATAAACCTTCTTCCTGCCCGCCGCGATGCCCGCGCATTCATCGAAACGTGCAAGGTTCACATCATCGGTCTCTGACCGCAGCGGGCCGACACGCGCTTCGAGGTGGGCGGAAAGAGCGGCGTTGTCGGCTTCGACGCATTGCCTTGCGTGCTGAAGCGCGCCACGCAGATCGGGCGGGACCCGTTCTTCCGGCGGCGCGATCTTAATTGCATTACGATATACTTGCGCGGCAGAACGCGGATGGCCTGCCCGTTCCAGCATGGCGCCTTTGGCGAGCAGCGCCGGAAAGAAATAAGGATTGAGCGTCAGCGCCCGCTCCAGATTTTCAGCCTCGCCAGCAAGATTGCCGGCGGCCCGGCAGGCGAAGGCCATGTTCAAGGCAATCGCGGGCTCCCGCGGGGCGGCTTTTGCCGCCTGTTCCAGAAGCGCCGTCGCACCTGCCGCATCCTTTCGCAGCAGGGCGATCTGCCCGCGATAGAGTAAAGCCTGCGCATGTTCCGGCGCGCGCGCCAGAATCCGGTCCCAGGTGTGTGCCGCCTCGTCCATGCGGCCGGCGCGCATTGCCGCCAATGCAGCCTGCGCCAGATTCGCAATAAAAGATTGATCCTCCACCGTCGTCCGCCAATCGCGTCGCCGGCTGCGCTTCAAACGCGGCCCCCGTTCCCAAGGGCACTATAACACAGATGTGACCGGTGGAAACCCTCTCAGGGCGCCCGCACCTGCGGTGCCCGCAATTCCACCTGACCGCGCGGCACGCTGCTCATCGCTTCCAACGCCGTCTGGATGGGTGGCAATTCGATAATCCGCGCAAGGCCCTGTGCCGCGCGAACACCGGCCGCCGTTCCACCGAACAGATTTTCCAGCGATTCGAAGAAACCCTTCGGGCTTGGATAGCGTTGCAGCACAACCGCCTCGTTCGCGGGCACTTTGGCGAGCGTTCTGGCTTCGTCAACCGCCGTCCACAGGCCGCCGATCCTGTCCACCAGACCAATGGTCTTCGCGTCCGTACCACTCCAGATTCGGCCCTTGGCGATCTCCTCCACTTTGTGCAGCGGCAGATTGCGGCCGGTTGCGACCTTCTGCAGGAAGTCGGCATAGATGCGATCGACCTGCGAATTGATCAGGGCCAACTGATCTTCCGAGAATGGCTCAAGCGGTGAATCGATCAGGGCGTTTTTGCCGACGCCGATCTGTTCGGCACCGACACCGATCAGACCCAGCGATTTGGCGAACGAGACCTTGCCGGTCAACACACCGATAGAGCCGGTGATAGTGGAAGGCTCCGCCACGATTTTTTTCGCGCCGGAGGAGATGTAATAGCCGCCGGAGGCCGCAACCCCGCCCATGCTGACAACCACCGGTTTGCCCTTCGCCTGCACGCTTTTGATCGCGTGCAGAATCTGGTCGGACGCGGTGACCGATCCACCAGGCGAATCCACCCGCAGCACAATGGCTTTGATCCGGCTGTCATTCCCGGCATCGCGAATGGCATCGGAAAGATTATCGCTGGCGATGACCGGATTGCCGCCGAAAAAACCGGGCTCTGCGGTGCCATCGACAATATCGCCGGCCGCCTCGATCAACGCGATCCTGGTGCCGCTGCCGAATTCGCCCGATGACTCCTTGGCGCGAAGGAACTTCATCAGCGAAATTTCCTTGGCATCTTTTCCGGCGCGCTTCAAAACCGCCGCGCGGGCTTCATCGTCGTAGCCGAGGTTGTCGATCAATCCGGCCTTCTTCGCATCGCCCGCGAATTGTGGCCCGTTGTCGAGTGTCGCGACCAGTTTTTCCAGCGGCACCTTGCGCTCCCCCGCCGCGGCGCGCGTGGCCGAATGATAAACCGAATTGAGCAGCGTGGTCAGTTGCAGGCGGTCCGGCTCCGTCATGGATTTTTCCATGAACGTGTCGGCCGCGCTTTTGAATTCGGCCCGTTTGATGATTTGTGGTTCGGCCTGAACTTTGTCGAGCAGGCCGCGGAAGAACACCTCGCCCGCGCCGACGCCGGAAGGGCTGAACGGCGACATCGGCTGCATCCAGATCTTGTCCGCCCCCGTCGCCGTCAGATAATCGCCCAGCCCGCTGGAGGTAAATCCGTGCGAATAGGCGACCACGAATTTCCCGGCCGCACGGAAGCGGCGCAGTGCGGCGGTAATCTCCTCCGCCTCGGCGACCGAGAGGCCACCACCCAGATCCATCATGACGCCCTTCACCCGGGCGTCACGCTGGGCCTGATCGAGCCCGCGCACGATGCTCATCACGGTCGGCTTGCGGTCGCCAAGATCAAACGGGGTACGGGGTGCGGAATCGGCAATCGACTGCCTGAGGTCCAGCGTCAGCACCATATTGCCCGGCAGTCCATCGCCCTGCAGCAGGCCGACAACGACAAAGGCCAGCAAGATCAGAACGATCGCGAATGCGATCTTGACCAGCCCATTGAACGTGCCGGCCACGATGGACCGCAGCCAGCGCAAAAAGGCGACCATGCGAAACCCCGATTCTGCTTCCTGCCCGGCAGAGCATAAAGAAAGCCCGCGTCCGCGCAAATTATCGTTCGTGTCACAAAAGGCGGAGCGGCCGGGCAGGTAACCGCGCACGCGCCACGATTCCGTCCCCGCAATCGTTCTTGCAAGGAGGCGGTGTCGCGGTTAACCGTTTGCAGATGGCGGAAATGACATCCGGCGGCGTGACGCTCGCCTATGACGATATCGGGCCAAATGAGCGGGGCAGACCCATTGTCCTGATCCACGGCTTCAGTTCCAATCGCAGCGAAAACTGGCGGCGGCTGGGCTGGTACGGGGCCTTTGAACGGAAAAATATACGCTTCATTGCCTATGACGCCCGCGGCCATGGCGAAAGCGGCAAGCCGCACGATCCCGAAGCCTATGCGCGGGATGCCATGGCGCGGGACGTGATCGCGTTGATGGATCACCTGGAAATCGCCAAGGCCGACGTGATGGGCTTTTCGATGGGTGCACGCACCGCCATCGCCACGGCGCAGATGGCGCCGGACCGCGTCGATCTGTTGATCCTTGGCGGAGTTGGCGGGCGCCTGTTCGAACCGCCGCCGCCCGGCAACCCGATGGCTGATGCGATGGAAGCAGCCGATCCCGCCAGCATCGGCGAACCGATCCTGCGCAGCTTCCGCCAGTTTGCCGATGAACAGGGCGAGGACCGGCTGGCGCTGGCGGCATGTGCCCGGGCGCAGAATGCACCGCTGACCCGCGACGCCGTATCGGCAATCGGCCACGAAGCACTGGTGGTGGCTGGCAGCCAGGACGAACTGGCCGGCGATCCAAAGGCACTGGCCGCCGCCATGGGCAATGCCCGCGCGGTCACCCTGCCCGGCTGCAATCATTTTTCGGCTATTGCGCACGCGCTTTACAAAGCCGCGGTGTTCGACTTCCTGGATGGCACGCTGGAATAGATCAGCGTTTGGGCATGCGCATCAGCGGTGCGCCCCATTTGTGCGGCAGGGGAATATCATCCCCGATGCCGCCGGGGCGCACGGGTCGTGCCGGATAACCGCCCAGCGCCAGCATGCGGTCATAAAGCACGATGGCGCCCGCCATGCCGACATTGATGGAAAACTTCATCGGAATCTTCACCACATGCTCGCAGCGTTCGAGCACCGGCTGTGACAGCGACAGCCGTTCGGAGCCAAACACATAAGCGGCGCGCGTGGGATGGCGGAAGCGCGGCAGTTCAACCGCGTCTTCGGTGATCTCGACGCCGACAAGGCTGCACCCCTGCGGCAGGCGCAGATCCGACGCCGCATCATATTTGAACAAGGGCACATGGCCGCTCGCCCGCGAGGTATCGGACTGGGCGTCGGCCATGCGCACACGCGCGTTGATGGTGAACAGGAAACTTGCGCCGAACGCATGGGCAATGCGCAGAAGGTTGCCGAGATTCATCGCCTTGGAGACGCCATCGACGCCGACCGCGAAATAGCCGCGCATATTGTCCGATCCTCTTGTCATTGCGGGGAAACGCGCTAGCGTTGCGCTAGCGAAATTCTTTGTCTGGTGCAACTCTTTGCGGGCAACCGCCCCGGCGCGAAGCGCCCGGATTGTTTGAATAGGCGGCGTTGCCGCCGGGCACTTGCCCGCCCGTTGCGCTAGCGAAATTCTTTGTCTGGCGCAACTTTTTGCGGGCAACCGGTTCCCACTTGCCCGCCCGTTGCGCTAGCGTCTGGCACCGATTGCAGGACAGCTTTTATGCCGAACCCGGTTCTGGTGGAAGTTACCCGCGGCGGGTACGTGGAAAGCCTTCATCGCGGCGCCATCGCGATTGCCGACCATAACGGCGAGATCGTGTTTGCGCTCGGCGATGTCGAACGGCCGGTCTATCCACGCTCCGCACTCAAACCGGTTCAGGCACTGCCGCTGCTGGAATCCGATGCGGCGGATGCTTTCGGCCTCAATGACGAAGAGATTGCGCTCGCTTGTGCGTCGCACTCCGGCGAGGCGATGCACACCGAACGGGTGGGCGCATGGCTTCGGCGCATCGGCTGCAGCGAGGCCGATCTTGCCTGCGGTGCCCACCCGCCACGCTATGCCCCCTTGCGCAACGCCATGATCCAGCGCGGCGAACAACCCAACCGGTTACACAACAACTGTTCCGGCAAACATGCGGGCTTCCTGACCGTGGCGCGCCACTGGGGCATTGCCTCCGACGGGTATGCACATGCCGATCATCCCGTGCAGCAGGCGGTGAAACGCGCCTTGCAGGACCTGTCGGGTGTCAACGACCTGCCCTTCGGCATCGACGGCTGTACGGCCCCAAATTTCATGCTGCCGCTCAGCGGGTTCGCTCGCGCGCTGGCGAAATTTACCGGGACGGCTGCGGATGCACGGGGAGAAGCCATGTGCCGCATCACGCGCGCCATGATCGCCCACCCCGAACTTGTATCCGGCACGGGGCGGGCGTGCGCGCTCATGATGCAGGGCTGTGACGGGCATGCCGCGGTGAAGACCGGGGCGGAGGGCGTTTATGCCGCCATCCTGCCCGAGCGCGGCCTCGGCATCGCATTGAAAATTGATGATGGCGCAACCCGGGCGGCGGAAACGGCCATCGCCACCATGCTCGACAGACTGGGCGTATTGGGGCGCGACGCACCGGCGCGGACCTTGATCCATACGCCGGTGCGCAACACACGCGATACGATCGTCGGCGAATGCCGGCCAGCAGCCGCGCTTACCGGACTGCGGCTGGCGGACCTCTAATTTCCCTTCTTCGCCGCGGCCGCTTCCTTGTCGGCCTTTTCCATCTCCGGCGTGTAGGCAGAAACGCTCTGGATGGCGCAATTCATGCTCATGCCGACATCATGGAAGAAAACCGAATCCCCCGGCGTGAGGCAGGAGAGAACCGAGCCGCCACCAATGGCACGGAAACCCAGCGTCTGTTTGAACGGCAGGCTCGGGCAATAACCCATCAGGCCGAGCTTGAATTTGTGGTGGGTATCGTCTTCCACAATCAGGGTCCGATTATCTGGCGCATGCCAATTCCAGATCCGGCCGACCTGGAGGCAGACGCGGTCAGGAGATTTGGCGGTTGTATTTTCAGCAGCCTGTGCCGATGTGGACAACAATGCGGGGACCGCCATGAAAAGCGCCGCGGCCAGAGATAAAGTCTTCAACATTGTGATGCTCACCTTCTTCTCATGCCAGAAGCCGCATCCACGGGCGGGTCATCCGGTTTTCGGCAAATTCCGGTTTCGGATTGGCCATGATTTTCGCGCGCGAACGGCCGCTGGCTGACACCCCTCTGACCCGAACATAACGCAATCCGGCACCGGTTTTCACTGAAATCGATGCAAGTTTGATGGCGGGGCCCGCTTGGCGATAGGGGCCCGCTTGCCTATGGTTCGGCCAAACGTCATTTGGAACAGGCCATTAAGGAGAGCCCGATGAAAGCCATGCTTTGCACCCATTACGGTCCGCCGGAAGAGCTGGAATACAGCGACATCCCCAGCCCCACCCCCGGCAAGGGGCAGGCCGTGATCAGCGTGAAGGCGTGCGGCGTCAACTTTCCCGACGTGTTGCTGATTCAGGACAAATATCAATTCCGCCCGCCCCTGCCCTTTGCCCCCGGCGGTGAGATCGCCGGCATTGTGAAAGCGGTTGGCGAAGGCGTGACGAACGTGAAGCCGGGCGACCGGGTGATCGCCTCCACCGGCAATGGCGGCTTTGTGGAAGAAGCCGTGGCCGACGCAGGACGTTGTATCCCGATGCCTGCCAACCTCGACTTCGACGTGGCGGCATCGTTCTTCACCACCTACGGTACGTCCTATTACGCGCTGAAGGACCGCGCCAATCTGAAAGCGGGTGAAAACCTGGTGGTGCTGGGTGCAGCCGGTGGCGTGGGCCTGGCCGCGGTGGAGATCGGCAAGGCGATGGGCGCGCGCGTGGTGGCCGGTGCCTCGTCGCAGGAAAAAGTCGACCTGGCGAAAAAATATGGCGCCGATGAGGGCTTCGTTTATCCCACCGGCAAACTATCGCGCGAACAGCAGAAAGAGCTTTCGGAAACCATCAAAAGCCTGACCGGGGGCAAGGGCGCCGATGTGCTCTACGATCCGGTGGGCAGCGACTATGCCGAACCGGCCTTGCGGGCGATGAACTGGGATGGACGCTATCTCGTGATCGGGTTCGCGGCCGGTGACATTCCGCGCGTTCCGCTGAACCTGACCTTGCTCAAAAGCTGCCAGATCGTGGGTGTGTTCTGGGGCGCATCGGTCGCGCGCGACCCCAAGCGCGGCAATGCGATGTTGCGCGAACTGACCGATATGATCGGAACCGGAAAGCTGAAGCCCTATGTCTCGGCACGCATTCCGCTGGCGCGCGCGGGCGAAGCCATCCGTATGCTGATGGATCGCAAGGCGCAGGGCAAAGTGGTCGTGACCATGTGAGTTGCAGCGAATCGATAACGCGCCTACGCTTCATTACGAAGGGGTCATGAACATAGGGAACTCTCATGGGTATTCTCTCCTGGCTCATACTCGGTCTGATCGCAGGCTTTATCGCGAGTAAAGTTGTCAACAAATCCGGCGAGGGGCTGATCCTCGACATCGTTCTGGGCATTATCGGCGCGGTGGTGGGGGGCTGGCTGTTCAGCTTTTTCGGCGCGGCCGGGGTCACCGGCCTGAATATCTACAGCATGGTGGTCGCCGTCATCGGCGCTATTGTGGTGCTTCTGATTTATCATGCCGTGGTGCGGCGCGCGGCCTGACATACGGAATCCGGTTGCCCGTTCCTAATGGGATGTTCCCAACTGGACGGGCAACCGAATCCCGATCATCCTCCGCGCACAATGCGGGGGAACCTGAATGTCCATTTTCGGCTGGATCGTTTTCGGCCTGATCACCGGCTTCATCGCCAGCCGAATCGTCAACAAGCGCGGCGAAGGCTGCATCCTCAACATCGTTCTGGGCATGGTGGGTGCGCTGGTCGGCGGTTTCATTTTCCGCCAGCTGACGCACTTCGATGCTTTCCACTTCAACTTGACATCGATGTTCATAGCGATCGTGGGCGCCATTGTCGTGCTTCTCATCTATCACGCACTGACCGGGCGGCGCGGCCTGCGCTAGGGTCGGAACAGGGCCAGTTTCCGGCCAAATCGCCGCCGGCCGCGAACTGACAACTTGTCATTTCACAAGAAATCGCCCATCATGATGGGCAGATTTTCAGGGAGTGGCCACGCGTGGAACACTTTGATGTCCTGATTGTGGGCGCTGGGCTTTCGGGTATCGGCGCAGCCTGGCACCTGCAGCAGGATTGCCCCGGCAAGCGCTATGCCATTCTGGAAGGCCGCGACGCCATTGGCGGCACCTGGGATCTGTTCCGCTATCCCGGCATCCGCTCGGACTCCGATATGTATACGCTTGGCTATGCCTTCCGGCCATGGCGGGAGGCGAAGGCAATCGCCGACGGCCCATCCATTCGCAAATATGTGCGCGATACCGCCCGCGAAGCCGACATCGAAAAGAATATCCGCTTTCATCATCTGGTGAAGCGCGCCAACTGGTCCAGCGCCGATGCCCAATGGACGGTCGAAGCCGAAGTGGGCCCGGAAAAGCGCGTGGTGAAATTCACCTGCAACTTCCTTTTCATGTGCAGCGGCTATTACTCCTACGAAAGCGGGCATAATCCCGAATTTGCCGGGCGTGAGAGCTTTCAGGGCAAGATCGTTCACCCACAATTCTGGCCGGAAGACCTCGACTATCGCGGCAAGAAGGTCGTGGTGATCGGCAGCGGCGCGACCGCAGTGACGCTGGTGCCGGCAATGGCGAAGGAAGCCGCCCATGTCACGATGCTGCAGCGTTCGCCGACCTATGTCGTTTCGCGGCCGGGCGAAGATGCGTTCGCCAACTGGCTGAAGCGGCATCTTCCGGCGATGCTCGCCTATCAGATCGTGCGTTGGCGCAACGTGCTGATGGGCATGTTCTTCTTCCGGCTGGCGCGCAAGAAGCCGGAAAAGGTCAAGCAGCAGTTGATCCATCTGGTGCGGCAGGAGCTTGGCCCCGATTACGATGTGAAATCGCATTTCACACCGCGCTACAATCCATGGGATCAGCGGCTGTGCCTGGTGCCGGACAGCGACATGTTTGCCTCCATTCGCGAGGGCCGCGCCAGCGTGGTGACCGATACCATCGACAGCTTCACGCCGGAAGGCATCAAACTCGCGTCCGGCAAAACGCTGGACGCTGACATCATCGTGACCGCCACCGGGCTGAAACTCATTCTGCTGGGCGGGATGCAGGTGTCCGTGGATGGCGAGGTGAAAGACCTCGGCAAGGGCATGAGCTACAAGGGCATGATGTATCAGGACGTGCCGAACCTGGCGTCGGCCTTCGGTTACACGAATGCGTCATGGACGCTGAAATGCGACCTGACCTGCGAGTATGTGAACCGCCTGATCAATTACATGGACAAGCGCGGATTTGCCGCCTGTACGCCGCGGCTGAACGATCCGGATGTGAAGCCGTTGCCGTGGCTCGATTTCTCCAGCGGTTACGTCCAGCGCGCGCTCGACATCCTGCCCAAGCAGGGATCGAAAAAGCCGTGGAAGCTCTACCAGAACTATGCGCTCGACATGATGGCATTGCGCATGGGCAAGCTGAATGACGGCACGATGGAATTCACCAAGCGCCCCGCCAAGGCAGCCAATGCAAGCGCACCCGAACTGATCGCGGCGGAGTAAACCTTCCCGCCAGGGTGCCCCTATTCGGCGGCATCTTTCGGCAGATAAATCTCACCACCATGTTCGCGGAATTCTTCCGCCTTCTTTTCCATTGCGGCGCGGATTTCGGCGGTTGAAAGCCCGTCATTCTGGCCGCGCGCCACGTCGCGCACTTCCTGGCTGATTTTCATCGAACAGAATTTCGGCCCGCACATCGAACAGAAATGCGCAACCTTGGCGCCATCGGCCGGAAGCGTTTCGTCGTGGAAGGCCTGCGCCGTTTCGGGGTCGAGCGCGAGCGCGAACTGATCGCGCCAACGAAATTCAAACCGCGCCTTGCTCATCGCATCATCCCAGATGCGCGCCGCCGGGTGCCCCTTGGCGAGGTCGGCGGCATGGGCCGCGATGCGATAGGCGATGACGCCGGCCTTCACATCGTCACGGTCCGGGAGACCCAGATGCTCCTTCGGCGTGACATAGCAAAGCATCGCCGTGCCGAACCAGCCGATCATCGCAGCCCCGATGGCGGAGGTGATGTGGTCATACCCCGGCGCCACGTCGGTCGTCAGCGGGCCCAACGTGTAGAACGGCGCCTCGTCACAGGCCTTCAACTGCCGGTCCATATTTTCCTTGATCTTGTGCATCGGCACATGGCCGGGGCCTTCGATCATCACCTGAACGTCATGCTTCTGTGCGATACGGTTCAGTTCGCCGAGCGTCTCGAGCTCCGCAAACTGGGCATGATCGTTCGCATCGGCAATCGAACCGGGGCGCAAACCATCGCCGAGGCTGAACGAGACGTCATACTGCTTCAGCAGTTCGCAGATATCCTCGAAATGGGTGTAGAGGAAATTCTCCTTGTGGTGAGCCAGACACCATTTCGCGAGGATGGAGCCACCGCGGCTGACGATGCCCGTCACACGCTCCGCCGTCAGCGGAATATGCGCAAGGCGCACACCGGCATGAACGGTGAAATAGTCCACACCCTGTTCGCACTGTTCCACCAGCGTGTCGCGATAAATCTCCCAGGTCAGGTCTTCGGCAATGCCGCCAACCTTTTCCAGCGCCTGATAGATCGGCACCGTGCCAATTGGCACCGGCGAATTGCGCACAATCCATTCGCGGATGGTGTGAATGTGACGGCCGGTGGAAAGATCCATCACTGTGTCGGCACCCCAGCGGATGGACCAGACAAGCTTCTCCACCTCCTCCGCCACGCCGGAGGTGACAATGGAGTTGCCGATATTGGCGTTCACCTTGGTGAGGAAGTTGCGGCCGATGATCATCGGCTCGGTTTCCGGATGGTTGATGTTGGCGGGAATGATGGCGCGGCCGCGTGCCACTTCATCGCGCACGAATTCCGGCGTGATCTCATCCGGGATAGCGGCACCGAAGGAATTGCCATCGCGCAACGCCGAACGGCCGAGATTTTCGCGCGCCGCGATGAACTTCATTTCCGCGGTGATGATGCCGGCACGGGCATAGTGCAGTTGCGTGACGTTTTTGCCCGCTTTGGCGCGCAGCGGCTTGCGCCCGGCCCGGTCGAATTGCGGTACGGAGAGAAGTTCCCCCCGTTTCAGCCCGTCATCCTCCGGCTTGCGGACGCGGCCCTCGTAGGCCTCAACATCGCCGCGGGCGAGAACCCAGTCACGGCGCAGCGCGGCAAGGCCTTTCTCGATGTCGATCGCAACCGTTTCATCCGTATACGGACCAGACGTATCGTAAAGACGGACGGGCGCTTCGCCGCCCGAAAGCGCCACTTCCCGGAAGGGGACGCCATCCACCGCAATCTTGCGCGAGCCGGGCAAGGCGCCGCGGGTAACGACATCGTTGGTGACGTGCTTCGGATTGGTAACGGGCTTGTTCACTGGCCTCTCCCTACGCCGGTTTTAACCGGATCAGGTTCTAAGGGACTCGCACGATTGCGATCTCAGCCCTTCTCGCATGCGTTCGGAGGGCGCCCCTGGGTAAGCGGCGATATTGGGCTGCCACGTGCGCAAGTCAAGCCGTTTGGCTACAATCCGGCGCATGCGTTCGAATGTTACAATTCGCCGGGCAAATGCGGCCGATGCGTTCGAGATCGGCGAGGTGTTCATCGAGGCGCGTGCCGAGATGGCCGGGCGTTCTTGCGCGCGAGCAGGTTTGGGTGGCTGTTCTGGGCCGGCGGGTGATCGGCTTTGCCGCGCTCAATGCCGATTGGCTGAATCATCTCTATGTCCACCCCGACTATCAGAACAGCGAAACCGGCACGGCACTGCTGCGCATGATGCGGGTCCTCAGGCCAGCCGGTTTTCAGTTCTGGGTGTTTCAGGAGAATGAAGGCGCGCGCCGCTTCTACGAGCGCCACGGCTGCAAAGCCGCGGAATTCACCGATGGCAGCCGGAACGAGGAAAAGCTGCCCGATATCCGCTACGAATGGCGGCCTGCGCGCACAGATTGACGAAAACAGACTGACGAAAAATCATGCCGCCGCGAAATGCTGGAATTCGCGGATCAGCGCCTTGACCGCCATGCGCACAATTTTTTCGCCAGCCGCGACATTGGCCTGTGATGGATCGGAGCCGATCCGGCCATCGGGAAAACGGCGGCGATAATCATCGGCATCGTAGATCGGGCCATTGGGCGCGATTTTCGGTGTCATGGCGACGGATTTTTGCGCTTCCGGGTAAGCGAAATAGGTCACCGACACTTCACTGGGCGTGGCGTGGCTACCCTCCCCCACCGGGAAGAGTTGGCGGCAGGTATCCATCACGCCCGAAAGCTCCCACCAGTTGCGCAACAGGCAACGCAGTTTCGGATGATTGCCCCCTTCGCCGCCAAAGCTCACGCTGTGATAAATCTCAGCAAAGGCGGCATTGATGGTGGCGACATTGCCGCCATGCCCGTTCAGCCAATAAATCCTCTCAAAGCCGTGATGCGACAGGCTTTGCGCCCAATCCGTCATCGCCGCGATCATGGTGGCGGGCCTAAGCGTGATGGTGCCGGGAAAGCCCATGTGATGCTGCGCCTGGCCGACATTGAAGGTGGGGCCGACCAGAAAGCCCGCTTCGTCACCGGCGCGCTTGCCAATGATCTCCGCACACAGCGCATCGGTGCCAAGAAGACCGTTGGGGCCATGCTGCTCCGTCGAGCCGATGGGAATCAAAATGGCTTTCGAGCGCGCCAGATAGGTTTCGATTTCCGGCCATGAGGATAGATGAAGCTGCATCGGCAGTGCCGTTTCCACAAATGGAATAAGGTAAAAGCCGGCCCCGCCACGCCAAGTCATGAAATGGCAGGCGGAACCGGCAGGCGGCGATTTATGACGGAAAGCGGTGCGTACGTCGATATGGCGGCGAACAAAAGGGCCGAAGCCCTTGCCCCTTGGCGCTCATGGCCTAATCTGCCGAACAATCGCTATTGCTGAATTTGAAAGGATTTCCCCCATGAAAGCTCCATCCGGCCCTCTTGACGGCGTTACGGTCCTGGACCTGACCGAATTCATTTTCGGGCCCTATGCCACCCAGACGATGGGCGATCTGGGTGCCGACGTGATCAAGGTCGAAAACCCCGGCGGTGACCGCCAGCGGACGGGCAGCCGCTTCGCCAAGAACGAGGATATGGGTGCCACCTTCATGGCGATGAACAGGAACAAGCGTTCCGTCATCATGGACCTGAAATCCGACGAAGGCCGCGCCAGACTGCGCAAGCTGATCCCGAAGGCACAGGTGTTCATCCACAATGTGCGGGCCGACGCGATGGCGCGGCTGGGCTTCGGTTACGAGGAAGTGGCGAAGATCAACCCGTCCATCGTGTATGTGCATTGCGTCGGCTATGGCGCGGGCGGGCCCTATGCCGGACGGCAGGCGTTCGACGATCTGGTACAGGCGGCATCGGGTGCTTCCGACCTTCTGCCGCGGGTGGATGGCGGCGAAATGCGGCTTCTACCAACCTTTGTCGCCGACAAGGTTTCGAGCCTGCATGCGCTTTACGCCACGCTGGCCGCACTGTTCCACCGCGAACGAACCGGTGAAGGGCAATTCGTCGAAGTGCCGATGTTCGAAAGCTTCACCCATTTCACCATGCTGGAGCACCTCTACGGGGAAACCTTCATGCCGGTGCAGGGCCGCATCGGGCACACGCCGGCATTGGCGAACGACCGGCGGCCACTGAAAACCAAGGACGGTTACATCGCCATTCAGCCGGTCAGCCGGGCGGCATCGGCGAAGTTCCTGGAACTGGGCGGCATTCCCAATGCTTACGAAAGCGACCGTTTCGTCAATGCGCCGAAGGGGCAGCGGGTGGCGGTCTACTACGAAATGCTGCGCGAGGCGGCGTTGAAGCACACGACAGACGAATGGATGACATTGGGCGATGAAAATCGTATTCCGATCATGCGAGCGAACACGCTGAACGATGTGCTGGAAGACCCGCATCTGAAAGCGGTAAATTTCTTCCAGACCCGCGAACATCCAACCGAAGGAAAATGGCGCGCGATGAAGCCGCCAATCCATTTTTCCAAAACGCCCGCGTCCATCCGCCGCGATCCGCCAAGGCCCGGCGCGGACCAGAAGGACTTCGATCAATCTTGAAGACGGTGCGCCGAGGCGGCACTATTGATGAAAATTCTGCAATACTGAGGAAATGTCCATGTCCGATACGCTGATCCCCGTTCCCGATGAATGGCGCAAGCGTGCGTTTATCGACCGCGCGAAATACGAGGAAATGTATGCGCGGTCGATCAAGGACCCGGACGGTTTCTGGGGGGAGGTGGCCAAACGCCTCGACTGGATCAAGCCATTCACCAAGGTGAAGAATTGCTCCTATGATCCAGCCAATCTCCACATCAAATGGTTTGAGGACGGCACGCTGAACGTGACGGTGAATTGCATCGACCGCCACCTGCCGAAGCGCGCGAAGCAGACCGCAATCCTGTGGGAAGGTGACGACCCGCAGGAATCGCGCGCCATCACCTATCAGGAACTGCATGACGAAGTGTGCCGCTTTGCCAACGTGCTGAAGGCGCAAGGGGTGAAGAAGGGCGACCGGGTGACGATCTACCTGCCGATGATCCCCGAAGCGGCCTATGCGATGCTGGCGTGTGCGCGGATCGGCGCGATCCATTCGGTGATTTTCGCGGGCTTCTCCCCCGACAGTATTGCCGGGCGCATCAAGGATTGCGAAAGCACGATCATCATCACCGCCGATGAAGGTTTGCGCGGTGGCAAGCCCATTCCGTTGAAAAAGAATACGGATGAGGCGCTGGCGCGCTGCCCCGATGTGAAAACCTGCCTTGTGGTGAAACGCACCGGCGGCAAGATCGACATGCGCGCGGGCCGCGATATCTGGTACCACGATGAACGCGCCAAGGTTTCCACCAACTGCCCGGCGGAAGCGATGAACGCGGAAGACCCGCTGTTCGTGCTTTACACCTCTGGCTCCACCGGAAAGCCCAAGGGTGTGCTGCACACCACGGCAGGCTATCTACTGTTCGTGGCCTATACCCACGAAATCATCTTCGATTATCACGAAGGCGACATTTACTGGTGTACCGCCGATGTCGGCTGGGTGACCGGGCACAGCTATATCGTTTACGGCCCGCTCGCCAATGGCGCGACCACCGTGATGTTCGAGGGCGTGCCGAATTACCCCACCACATCGCGTTTCTGGGAAGTGATCGACAAACACAAGGTCAACATTTTCTACACAGCACCGACCGCCATTCGCGCCCTGATGCGCGAGGGCGAAGGGCCGGTGAAGAAGACATCGCGCAAATCACTCAGGCTTCTGGGCAGTGTGGGTGAGCCGATCAACCCCGAAGCGTGGCTGTGGTATTGGCGCGTCGCGGGCGACGAACGCTGCCCGGTGGTGGACACCTGGTGGCAGACGGAGACAGGCGGTATTTTGATTTCGCCGCTGCCCGGCGCAATCGATCAGAAGCCCGGTTCCGCGACCAAACCGTTCTTCGGCATTCAGCCGCAGATCGTGGATGCGGACGGCAAGGTGCTGGACGGTGAAGCCAGCGGTAACCTGGTGCTGCTCGATTCCTGGCCGGGGCAGATGCGCACGGTTTACGGCGATCACCAGCGATTCATCGACACCTATTTCAAAACCTATACCGGCAAATATTTCACCGGCGATGGCTGCCGCCGCGATGAAGACGGTTATTACTGGATCACCGGCCGCGTCGATGACGTGATCAATGTTTCGGGCCACCGGCTCGGCACCGCGGAAGTGGAATCCGCCCTTGTCGCGCACGAGATCGTGGCGGAGGCCGCCGTGGTTGGCTATCCGCATGACATCAAGGGACAGGGCATCTACGCCTATGTCACGCTGACGGCAGGCAATAACGGTGACGATGCGTTGACCGAACGTCTGAAACAGTGGGTGGCGAAGGAAATCAGCCCGATTGCGAAGCCGGATGTGATCCAGTTCTCGCCGAGCCTGCCCAAAACACGCTCCGGCAAGATCATGCGGCGAATTCTGCGCAAGATCGCGGAAGGCGATACCGGCAATCTGGGCGATACCACCACACTCGCCGATCCCACAGTGGTTGCCGATCTGGTGAAGAACGCGAAGAGATAAACGTGCTGATACGATTCAGGACTTAGACAGTTCACGCGATCACGACACAATGCCGGAGGAAACCATGCTGAGCTGGACAATCGGCGATATTACGATCAAGCGCATCGTCGAACTGGAACTGCCGGTCAAATATCATCCCAAGCACTCCTTCCTGCCGGAAGCGACACCGGAAGCCTTGCAGGAGATGCCATGGCTGCAGCCGCATTTTGCTTCCGAAGACGGGCAACTGGTTCTGTCGATTCATGCGCTTCTGGTGGAAGCACCGGGTATGCGCCTGGTGGTCGATACCTGCGTCGGCAATGACAAGCCGCGCGGGCTAACCCGAAACCTGCCGCTCTCGACGCCGTTTCTGGAGCATCTGTCGGACGCGGGATGGTCACGCGAAAGCGTTGACGCCGTGGTGTGCACGCATCTGCATGTCGATCATGTCGGCTGGAACACCATGAAAGTGGACGGGAAATGGGTGCCCACCTTTCCGAAGGCGCAATATCTGATTGGCCGCGTGGAATACGATCACTGGGTCCAGAGCACCGATCAGGAGCAAGTGGACATCATGGCGGATTCCGTGGCGCCCATTCTGAATGCAGGGCTGGCGAAGAAGGTCGAACTCGACCACCGTATCTCGCCGGAGATCCAGCTGATGCCGACCATCGGCCACACACCGGGCCATGTCAGCGTGGTGATCGAATCCAGAGGTGAAACCGCGATCATCACCGGCGACATGATGCACCACCCCTGTCAGGTGACGCATCCCGAATGGCTGGACAAATATGACAGCGACCGGGACACCGCGACGGCCACACGCAAATCCTTCATCGCGGATTATGCCGATAAACCTGTGCTGATCATCGGCACACATTTCGCGGCGCCGACGGCGGGCCACATCCGGCAGGAAGGTGGCAGCTACCGCTTCGTCGCGTAGGCTTCCATCGCCGTCGCCATTTTGATGTCATTCTCCGTCACCCCGCCCGCATCATGGGTGGAGAGCGTGACCTCAACCTTTTTGTAGACGTTGAACCATTCGGGATGGTGATCCATCTTCTCGGCCTGCAGGGCCGTGCGGGTCATGAAGCCGAATGCTTCATTGAAATCACGGAACTCAAAAATGCGCGTGATGGCATCGCGCCCTTCCACCAATTTCCATTGCGGCAATGCCTTCAGTGCCGTATCGCGCGCTTTCGTATCGAGCTTTTTCATCAAGGCGCCTCCTCAATCTTCCCGCACATTCCGTTTCCCGGGCCCATAGCATATAAGCCCCGCGGACGGCGGCAAACGGAGTGCAAACCGGCGTGGACTGGAACGGCAGAAAAGCCCCGAGCCTTGAGGACATGGAAGTGCTGGCCGAAGCCGCTTTTGCCGGCCTGCCCGCCGAATTCCGCGCGCTTGTCAGCGGCGTGGTGTTTCTGGTCCAGGATTTTCCCGACCAATCCGTGACGTATGAGATGGAGCTTGAGAGCCCGTTCGATATTCTGGGCCTGTTTCAGGGCAGCGATCTGGCCGCGCGGGAAGCCAACACCGGCCAGCCCGACCCGACCATGATCTTTCTCTATCGCCGCCCCATTCTCGACTACTGGGCGGAGCATCATGAGACGTTGGATGCGATTGTGCGCCACGTGCTGATCCACGAGATCGGACATCATTTCGGTCTTTCCGACGCGGCAATGGACGCGATCGAAACTGCCGCCGGCTAGGCGCCGTCGCCACGCAAGGGGTAGACCTGTTCCTGCCGGTAGATGCTGCCGTTCTGCGACAGCACGCTGGAAAACAACGTGAAGCTTCCAACCGCGAATGGCGCGCTGGCATAAAGGCCATGATCGGCCAGATAGTCCATCACCGCGCCCGGCGGCGTGTTGCGCAAACGGGCCAGTGTGACATGCGGGGTGTATTTGCGCGGCTCCGCCGGGAGGCCGGCGCGTTGAAGAGCGCTTTCGATCTTGCGCTGCAGATGGGTGAGAGCGGGCGAAGGCTCCACACCCGCCCACAAGGCGCGAGGATTTTTCCCGCCGAACTCCCCCACACCTTTGAGCGTCAGCATGAACCCGGTCGCATCGATTCCCGACAGCGCATCGTCAATCGCGTTGGCATCGCGCCCGTCAACCTCACCGATAAAGCGCAAGGTCAGGTGCAATTGCTCCCGAGATTGCCAGCGCGCGCCAGGAACACCGGCCTGAATCAGCGAAAGGCCTTGTGCCACGGAATCGGGAAGCTCAAGCGCGGTGAACAAACGGATCATGCGGGAAGCCTTTTCACAGCAAAGCGGCCGAGCGGCAGGCGGTCACGGAACAACCATGTCACGGCAGCATAGGCGATTGCCCCGCCCAGAACAGCCACGCCGAGCACCACAGCATCGGCGAGTGCACCCGCCGAACCGAACATATGTGCGGCAGCCGCCGCACCTGCCCACGCGCAAAGACCGGTGAGCACCGCAGCCAGCAACGATACCGGCAAGGCGCGCCAGAAACCGGCATCAATCGAAAGCAGATCGCGGCGGCTGGCCATCGCCACCAGAAGTCCGACATTGACCCAAGCCGCAATCGCAGTGCCGAGCGCGATGCCCACCGCGCCGAAGTGAAAGCCCCACACCAGCGCGAATTTCAGTGCGATGTTCACGGCCACCGATGCGATGGTGGCGCGCACCGGCGTGGCGGTATCTCCGCGCGCGTAGAATGTGGGCGCAACGCAGCGGATCAGCACAAAGGCCGGCAGACCGATGCCATAGGCCATCAGCGCATCGGCCGAAACGGCCGCCGCTTCAAGATGAAAGGCGCCATGGGCAAACAGCCCGCGCATGATCTGATCCGGCACCGCGAAAAACGCCGCCACGAACGGCAAGGTGAGAAACAGGCCGAGAGCGGCGGCACGGTTCTGGGCATGATCCGCCGCCTTGCGATCACCACCGGCAAGACGCGCGGCCATCTCCGGCAGCAGTACGGTGCCGAGCGCGATGCCCAGCGTGCCCATCGGCAACTGGTTGATGCGGTCGGCATAATAAAGCGCGGTCAGATCGCCGGAAGGCAGGAAGCTCGCGATCAGCGTGTCCACAAACAAGCCGATCTGCACACTGGCCGAGCCGAAGGTGGCAGCCCCCAGTGCCCCCATGAATTCGCGCACATCGCGCGTCCACCGCGGGCGGGCGATGCGCAGGGTCAACCCGCTTTTTGCCGCCATCCAGACCATGAACAGCAATTGCAGGATACCGGCACCGAACACACCCCAGGCGGCGGCATGCGCGGCAGTGGGGAACAGCCAGGCCAGCAGCAAGGTGGTGATCATCGCGATGTTGAGGAAAATTGGCGCGGCGGCCGCGGCCTTGAACCTCCCGATGGCGTTCAGCATCGCGGAAAGCTGCGTCACCACCGTGATCGCGATCAGATAGGGGAAGGCGATGCGTGACAATTCTACAGCCAGCGCCATCTGCCCCGGATTGTCGGCAAAGCCGGGCGCGAAGATGCGCACGATCCACGGCATGGCGAGAAGCGCCGCCAGCAGCAATACCAGTTGCGCCGCCATCTGCCAGGAGAAAACACGGTCGGCAAAACGCGCCGCCGCTTCTGCGCCTTCGCGGGTATGAACCTGGGTAAAGCGCGGCAGAAAGGCGAGATTAAAGGCCCCCTCCGCGAAGATGGCGCGGAAATTGTTGGGCAGGCGGAAGGCGACCAGAAAGGCGTCAGACGCCGGACCGGCGCCCAATATCGCGGCCATCAGTACATCGCGCACAAAGCCCGCGATGCGTGAGAGCAGCGTATAGCCGCCGACCGAGAGAAGCCGCCCGAACATGCGTGCGTTATTCTTTCGCGTGTGCGCCCGGCACGCGGGCGAGCAGCTTTTGCACAAACGGCATCATGCGATCGGCGATGATGCGCACACCTGCCGGATTGGGATGAATACCGTCTGCCTGATTGAGCTTTGGGTTCATCGCCACCCCTTCCAGCATGAACGGATACAGAATCACATCGAAGCGCCTGGCCAGTGTGGGGTAGATCGCATCGAATTGCCTGTCATATTCGGCACCCAGATTGCGCGGCGCCTGCATACCGCACAGCAGGACCGGGATGTTTGCCGCCTTGAGCCGGGTGAGGATAGCGGTGAGATTCTTTTCGATTTCCTTTGGCGGCAGCCCGCGCAAGGCGTCATTCGAGCCAAGTTCGACAATCGCGGCATCGGGCCGGTCCGCCAGCGACCAGTCGAGCCGCGAAAGCCCGCCTGCCGTGGTATCGCCCGAGACCCCGGCATTAATCACCTTGACCCGATAGCCCGACGCGTTCAGCCGCGCCTGCAATACCGCGGGCAGTTCCTGTCCCGGCGGGACGCCATAGCCCTGTGTCAGACTGGTGCCGAGTGCCAATATCTTCAAAGGCGCCGCGGCCATGGCGGGCACGGCACCAGCCCACAACAAGGCCGCAATGACCAACATAAACTTGAATCGCAGGCCGCTCATGCCATATCGCCTTTAGGGTACCGATTGCCCAATCCCGCCGTCCGCCATGGAAAGCCCCGCCCGATGCAAGCTTCGACGCCGCAAACCCAATCGCCCGCGATTGCGCTCAGCGATGTGAAGCTGACACTGGCGAGCGCGGCAGGGCCGGTCAACATCCTGAACGGAATCGACCTCAATGTGGAACAGGGCTCAGCCATCGCGCTTTTGGGGCCATCGGGTTCGGGAAAATCATCGCTGCTGATGGTGGCGGCCGGTCTGGAAGCGCCGAGTTCGGGCCGCGTGACCATTGCCGGCACTGACATCACGACGCTGGGCGAAGATGCGCTGGCCCGCTTCCGGCGCGGGCGCGTTGGCATCGTGTTCCAATCCTTTCACCTGATCGCGGCGATGAGCGCGCTGGAGAACGTGGCGGTGCCGCTGGAGCTGTTGGGCGCAGACGCGCCGTTCGACCGGGCCCGCGAAGCGCTGGAGGCGGTGGGGCTTGGCCCGCGCCTGCAACATTATCCCGGCCAGTTGAGCGGTGGCGAGCAACAGCGCGTGGCGCTGGCCCGCGCAATGGCGCCACAGCCCAAGGTCCTGTTTGCGGACGAGCCCACAGGCAATCTGGACGGGGCGACCGGGGCACAGATCGCCGATCTTCTGTTCGCCCTGCATGCGCGTGCGAACACGACATTGTTTCTGGTCACGCATGAAGAAGCACTGGCCCGGCGTTGCGAACGGATCGTGCGATTGAAGGATGGCCGCATCGTGGCCGACGAACGGACGTGAACCGGCTGCAGCTTGCCTGGCGCTTTGCCCTGCGCGAACTCAGCGGCGGGCTGAATGGCTTTCGCATCTTCTGTGGCGGCGATCGCCGCGGTCGGTTCGCTGTCCGAAGCGTTTTTGAGCGGGCTGGCGCAACAGGGCCGTGTCCTGTTGGGCGGCGACGTGTCGGTGGCGCTGGTCCATCGCACAGCCACCCCCGCCGAGCGGCAATTCCTCTCCCGCTTCGGCCGCGTTTCGGAAACCGCTTCGCTGCGCGCGATGGCCTACGCGTTGAAGGCTGGGCATGAAGCCGAACGCCAACTGGTTGAACTGAAAGCGGTGGATGGCACCTATCCGCTTTATGGTGCAGTGGCCCTTTCCCCGGCGCGTGATTTGACATCGGCCCTCGCCTGTGCGCCGGAAGATGGCACCATGATTTGCGGTGCCGTGGCGGAACAGAGCCTGTTCGACCGGCTGCACATCAAACCCGGCGCGTGGGCACACAAACCTTTCGCGTTCATGCGGTTTTGACCGACGAGCCCGATCGCATCTCCGGCGGTTTCAGCCTGGGGCCGCATCTGATGCTGTCGAACGCGGCGCTGGCACGAACTGGACTCGTCACCATTGGCAGCCTGATCCAGTACCGCTATCGCGTGGCGCTGGCGGCCGGCCACACGCCGCAGGAATTCCGCAATGCCGCATTGGCAGCGTTTCCCGACGCAGGCTGGGAAATTCGCGACCGCGACAATGCCGCCCCCGGCACCAGCCGCTTCATCGCACAGATCACGATGTTCCTGACCCTCGCCGGGTTGACGGCGCTTGCCGTTGGCGGCGTCGGCGCCGGACAGGCGATTGGTGCCTTTCTCGACCGCAAGCGGCGGGACATCGCTATCCTGAAGGCGTTGGGGGCTGACGGCGCCACCATCTTTCTGGTGTTCTTCCTGCAGATCATGGCGATCGCGCTTGCCGCCGTGGCGGCGGGGCTGGTGGTGGGCGCCGCCCTGCCCTTTGCCATGCCATTTCTGTTCGCGGGCGCCCTGCCGCTGCCGGCGGCAATCGGGATTTATCCGCGCCCGCTTCTGCTGGCGTTTGCTTTTGGCATCCTGTCGGCGGCGGTGTTCGGCATCCCACCGCTGGCGCGGGCACGCGAAATCCGCGCTGCGAGTCTTTTTCGCGACCAGATCGCACGCAGCCGTGCCCACGGGCGATGGCCCTATCTGGCCGCAGCCGGGATCGCCGCGCTTGCCGTCATTGCGCTCGCGCTTCTGATAGCGCCGCAAAAAATCTTCGCGCTGGAATTTCTGGGCGGTATCGCCGTGGGGCTGGCGGTTCTGCGCCTGATCGCGGGCGGGCTGCGGCTTCTGCTCCGCCATTTGCCACCGATGCGCACAAGCCTTTTACGCATGGCCATTGCCAATCTGGTCCGCCCCGGCGCGGCAACCGCCGGTGTGATCACCGCGCTTGGTCTGGGACTGACCCTGCTTGCCACCGTGACGCTGCTCGACGCCACCATCACCGCGCAGGTGCGCGACGATCTGCCGGAAAGCGCACCAAGCTTTTTCTTCGTCGATATCCAGCCGGACGAGGCCGCGCGTTTCGACCGGCTGGTCGGCCGTTTTCCAACAGCGGCGGATTTTCGCCGCACTCCGATGATCCGTGGACGGATCGTTTCGTTGAATGGTACGCCGGCGCGTGATGCCAAGGTGGACGAAAACGTCAAATGGGCGCTAAACGGCGACCGCGGCATCACCTACGCCGCCACCCCGCCCAAGGGTACCGAGATCACGCAAGGCCAATGGTGGGCGCCCGATTATCGCGGACCGACGCAGATTTCCTTCGATGCGGAAATCGCGCGCGGCATGGGACTCACCCTCGGCGATACGCTGACCCTGAATGTGCTGGGGCGCGAGTTGACCGGCACCATCACCAGCCTGCGCCGCGTCAATTTCACCAATGGGCGGCAGAATTTCATTCTGATCCTGTCCCCCAGCGTGATCGACAAGGCGCCACACAGCTTCCTTGCTACCGTGCATGTGGCCCCCGCAGAGGAAGCCGCACTTTACCGCGCGGTGACGGATGCATTCCCCAACGTCTCGACCGTGCGGGTGAAAGATGCAATTGCGGAGGTCAACACGCTGTTACAAAGCCTGGCCACCGGCGTGCGGCTGGCCAGCCTGCTCACCATCCTGTCCGGTCTTCTGGTGCTGGCGGGTGCGATTGCGATTGGCCAGCGGGTGCGAACCTATGATTCCACAGTGCTGAAAGTTCTCGGCGCCACACGCGGCAGGATCGCGGCCATCCACGCGACGGAATATGCCATTCTTGGTGCATTGACGGGTGTTCTGGCACTTGTCGCAGGCAGTCTGGCAGCGGCGGTGATCGCGCACAACGTGTTCGGCGTGGCATTGGTGTTCGATGCCCGCGCGGCCCTTTTCACCGTTGCGGGTGGCGGGCTCGCAGCCATTGCGATGGGCATCGCCGGGACATGGGCCGCCCTTGCCGCCCGCCCGGCGCAACAGCTACGCGCGCCCTGATCAGCGCCGCCGCTTCGCGGGATCGTAAGGCGGCCCCAACTTGGGGCCGAACGCATCATGCAGGCGCACCACCGTGTCTCCACCGACCATCCGGGAAACCTGCCTGTCCAGCTCATTCAGTGCGGCGCGGGCATCGGCACGAATACGGTCCGTACCCGGCGCGAACTCCACGCGCTTGGCCCGCTTGTCCGTAGGGTCATCCCGCAGCACGATCAGTTTTGCCGCCACCATATCGCCCAGCACGCGATGCACAGCCTGCCGGCTCATGCCCAGACGCCTGGCGATTTCAACCGGACGGCTTTCGCCCGCATAGATCAACGCCATGATCAGCGATTGCGGACGGGTGACACGCGGCCAGCCGTGATAGGCGAGAATGTTGCCCAGCCCCTCATCAATCCAGTCGAGGCCGCGAAACAGCGTCAGCAGAAGAAAGACGCGCGCGTCATCCCTTTTCGCAGGCGATGTCTTGCTGCGCTTCACCATGTGCGTGCGAACGGCACCTGCGGAAACCATTCACTATTCAACGGCGCACCATCTTTGAGATCCGGCGTGAATGGCATGCGAAGCGGCACGGATTTGGTGCTGTAAGTTGCCCGGTCTCCGGTCCAGCGTGTGGTATGCGCGCGGCGGCGGGTGGCGGGATCGAGATTGCCGCCCGTGGCATGAGCAGTCCACAAATTGTGCACGACACAATCCCCCGGTTCGAGATCCCAGCTCAGCAATTCGACCGCATCGCCCAGCGTATCGAAATCCGGGCAATCCGGAAGATCGGATTTCGCCTGCTTCTGACCATGGCGGACGACGTTGACGTATTGGCTGTAGCGCGGCCCCTTATGCGACCCGCGCACATATTTGAGACCGCCGGAGCACAATGTCACCGGATCGAGCGCCATCCAGATCGACAGCGCGTGGTCGGAATGGACCGGCCAGGACGGCCCGTCCTGATGCCAGGATGTCGGCGTTTCGGTGCCGGGCTCCTTCACCAGAAACTGGTCGTAGAGCAGATTGACGTTTTCCGACCGCAGCAGACGCGCCGCAATCGCAGCAGCCGGCGATTGAAAAATGTAATCGCGAAACGCCGCAATGCGCCGCCAGGGATAGGTTTCAACCGCCATGCGCCCGGTCTTTTCGCGTACATCGATCACAATCGGGCCGGGATCGCCAAGCGCGTTCTCGATCATGGCGCGCGTGGCCTCAATCCATCGCGTATCGAACATGGTTTTGAGACAGATCGCGCCGTCAACCTCAAAGCGCGCAACTTCCTCTTCGCTGATCGGACGTAGCAGCGTGCTTGTCATGACGTTTCCCTCAAACCATTTCGTCAACATTGTTTACAAAACTACAAATTGTCAACATTGCTGACGATCAGGCATGGCCAGACGATGCGCCACAGCGCCGTTCACAAATCACGGGGTGGTAGAAACAGCCGTTACAGATCGCCAAAAGCGGCCGGATAGCGAACCGTCCATGGCCCGCCCGACAAGGCGCCCGGGATCAGCGCGAGGGCCTGAAAATGCGGGCCGGAATAGGCGCTGTCGAGCATGCGCGCAGCCTCCAGGGTGAAGCCGAAGCGGCCGTAATAAGCAGGGTCTCCCAGCACCGCCACCGCGGCAATGCCCTGTGTCCGGCAGGCCTCGAGCCCCGCCCGCGCAAGCGCGGACCCGATTCCCCTGCCCTGTCTAGCCGGGGTAACGCTGAGCGGCGCCAGCGCGGCCAGCGCAAGGAATTTCGGCTGGGTGGCAAGCCGGCTGAAGGCGATATGGCCCACCGGCACACCATCCGCGACGGCCGCCAGTTCCACCAGCATGGCCCCCTCTGTGCGGAGCTGCCGCACCAGAATCGCTTCATCGTCCTGGCCGCCAAAAGCCGCCCGGATCAGGCCGGAAATCCCGTCTTCCAGCCCGCGCACGTCCGTCACAATTGTGAAGCGTTGGTTATCATCCTGATTCGTCATAAGAAAACCCTGTCAGTTTGTCTGCCGCCAAGTCTTGATCCGGGGCGGGCGAATTCCGATATTAGTCCGGTACCGTCCGCCCATGCGGCGGCAAGGAGGTTTTTTGAATTATGGCTGAATTCGACAACAGGGTCCTGCGCGGCCAAGCCGGTACGGCAGCAACTATCGACCAAGGCCTGCGGGCGCATATGCTCCGGGTCTACAACTACATGCTGTCCGGCCTTGTGCTGACCGGCATCAGTGCCTGGATCGTGGCCAATGTCGCGCCCGTCCGGTCGCTGTTCTTCCAGTACCTGCCGCAACAGGGCACCTACTCACTTTCCATGCTGGGCTGGGTGGCGCTGTTCGCACCGCTGGGCCTGGTGCTTCTGCTCTCGTTCCGCATCAACCGGATGAGCGTACAGGCCGCACAGGGCACCTTCTGGGGCTATGCCGCCCTGATGGGTGTGTCGCTGGCGCCGTTCCTGCTGCTCTATACGGGGGCAAGCGTCGCACAGGTGTTCTTCATCACCGCTGCCACCTTCGGCGCGATGAGCCTGTGGGGCTACACCACCAAGCGGGATCTGACCGGCCTGGGTTCGTTCCTGTTCATGGGCCTGATCGGCCTCATCATCGCTTCGCTGGTCGGCATGTTCTTCCAGTCGTCCATGCTGCAGTTCATCATCTCGGTCGCGGGCGTCCTGATCTTCACCGGGCTGACGGCCTATGACACCCAGAAGATCAAGGAAATGTACTACGCCGAAATGGACGGCACCGTTGCCGGCCGGGCGGCCATCATGGGTGCGCTGGCGCTCTACCTCGATTTCATCAACCTGTTCATCATGTTGATGCGTCTGATGGGCGATCGCCGCTGACAACAGCTTCGGCTGTGACAAAGGCCACGGCGAAAAATCGCCGTGGCCTTTCTTTTCTGTCAGTATGATCGATCCCAACACCGCCCCCATCCCCGTTGAGCTGGTTCCGCACAAGCCCGAATGGCGGCAACGCGCGGCTTCCGAGATCCGCAGCCTGAAAGTGGCGCTGGGGGAGCGGCTTCTGATCGTGCACCACATCGGTTCCACGTCGGTTCCCGGCATCCTGGCCAAGCCGATTGTCGATCTGCTGCCGGTGGTCCGCGATTGCGCCGCCTTGGACGAGATCGAACCGGATGTACGGGCACTGGGCTATGACTGGATGGGGGAATTCGGCCTGCCCGGGCGGCGTTATTGCCGCCTGCACAACCCGCTGACCGGCAAACGGGAGGTGCAGCTTCATTTCTACGCCCCCGGCAACCCGGAGATTCCCCGCCACATCGCCTTCCGCGACTATCTGCGGACCAATCCCGACATAGCCAAAGCCTATGAGGCGGAAAAGGTGCGCGCGGCATCGCTGCAGCCCTTCGACACGCAGGCCTATAACGCCGAGAAGAATTGCTGGATCAAGCGGACACAGGCAGACGCGCTGGCCTGGGCCGGGATCGTCACGCCGGTCCCGAAAGGGCCTTGATCAATTTCCGCTCCAGCACGCGCAGGACCTGCATCAGATCATGCCCGCGCTTGAGCACATGGCCACCGGCCGCGATCACGGCATACTGGCCCTGGCGCGCTTTCAAACGCGGCTGCTTGACGATGGTGTAGAGCGGCATCTCGCTGGTGCGGCGATAGGCTGAAAACACCGCCCTGTCTGACAGAAAATCAATCGCGTAATCGCGCCATTCGCCGATCGCGACCATACGGCCATAGATGTTGAGAATACGATTGAGTTCGGCACGGTCGAAACGCACCTGCAAGGCGGAATGACCGGGCAAGGTGGAATGACCGGGGCCTTTATTTTCCTGCACCCGCGCGGCGGGGCCTTTCACCGCGCGGAGAAACGCTATGGGTTCCTCTGCCATCATCCGTGATGATGCGGCGAAGCAGGCTCGCCTGCAACCCGGTTTCCACCTCTATTTCTTGCGGGCCAGCATGATGCCGTCAGCGACGGTGACAAGTGCGATATCCACGCGGGTATCGGCATGAATTCTGGCATTCAGGGCGCGCAACGCCACAGTATCGGGCGACTGGTCGGAATCGGTTGCAACCTTGCCGCTCCACAACATGTTGTCGAGTGCGATCAGGCCGCCCGGCCGCAGCAATTGCAGCACTCGTTCGTAATAATTGTCATAGTTGGTCTTGTCGGCATCGATAAACGCCATGTCGAACGGGCCTTCGCCCTTCGCGATCATCCTGTCGAGGCTTTCAAGTGCGGGGCCGATACGCAGATCGATCTTGCGTGAGACGCCCGCCTCATCCCAATAACCGCGGGCGATATCGGTAAACTCCCGCGAAATGTCGAGTGCGACGATCGAAGCGTTCTCCGGCAAGGCCAGTGCCATTGCGAGGGTCGAATAACCGGTGAAAACCCCAATTTCGAGATAGCGCGCGGCGCCCATCAACCGGGCCAACAATCCCATGAAAGCGCCCTGATCCTCCCCGATCTGCATCATGGCGAGCGGATTGTTCCGCCGCGTTTCGGCACGGCAGCGCAACAGCACCGGATGTTCGCGGACGCCGAAACGGGAAACAAAATCTTCAACCGCGGGCGACAGACCAAGATCGGATTTCATCGGCACTCCTGTCTCAAGACGGCAAGCGGGCTACTATGTTCGAACTATCCACACATTAAAACGCAATACCGCAGAAGTTTAGGAAGATCCCGGTTTTCCAACCGGTTGCAGAAGCATCGCTTCGATGGCCAATTGCCCGGAACCCAAGCGCCGGCCACAACCCGTACCGCAAAAGCGGCACCGGCGATGGCCGGATCAACATGCCCCGAAAGAGCCTTAATTAGACCCTTCCGGCGCCGTTTTTGATTTCAATATTCACTGAGCCGGTCGTCCCAAGGACGAAGGTCTCGGACATGTTTCAAGCCCCCCAGCCCCTGTCGGGGCTTTTGTCCCGGATGACCGGCAACTTCTCTCCCCGCTGATTTCTCCACTCTCCCCGCTGATTTCTCCACGGATTTCCCGCAGGCACAATTTCTCCTTGGCTCGGCGCGCGCCGCGCGGCACCCTTTGGCAAAACCATCCGAGGGAAACGCCATGCGTCTTGAAAACCGTTCCGCCATCGTTACCGGTGCCGCCTCCGGCATCGGGCAGGCTTGTGCCCAACTTTTTGCCAAGGAAGGGGCCCATGTTCTGGCCGTCGACCTGCCGGGAAAAAATCTGGCGGCAGCCCATGAGGGGCGCAAGGGAATAACCTGCCTGGAAAAGGACATTGCGGCTGAGGGTGCGGCCGAAGACATCGTCCGTACGGCAACAGACAAATCCGGCCGGCTGGATATCGTGCTGAACAACGCCGGTGTCTCCTCCTACACCCGTATCGAAGACATGACCGACGAAGTGTGGCAGCGCACGCTGAGTGTGAACCTCACCGCGCAGATGCGGTTGTGCCAGGCCGCCCTGCCCCATCTGAAGCAAAGCCCGGCCGGGCGCATCATCAACGTGGCCTCTGTAATGGCGGAGGGGACCGATTACGGGCTTTCCGCCTATTGTGCTTCCAAAGCCGGCGTTGCAGGGCTGACCCGCACATTGGCCCTCGAACTCGGCAAATTCGGCATCACCGCGAATTATCTTGAGCCCGGCGCCATCAAGACCGGGATGACGAGCCCGTTGTGGGACGCGCGCCCCGACGTCGCGGAAATCTGGGCCAAGAAATCGGCGTTACGGCGCCTCGGCCAACCTATCGATCTGGCGCGCGGTGCACTGTTCCTGGCATCCGACGATGGCGGTTTCGTCACCGGGCACGGCCTGGTGGTCGATGGCGGGCTGATGCTGCGCGTTTAGCCCATCCTGCGCATATTGGCGGCCATCTGCCCGAAAAGGCCGCCAATCGCGCCCGTGACCGTCGAGATCACGGTGCCGAACACCAGCACAATTTCCGGCACATCGCGCATGATGACGGACAGCGCGATGCCGATCAGCGCGCAGGTGCCGCCGGCAATGGCCCCGCCCAGTGCAGCGATACCGAAGCCGGGGCCACTGTCCATGGCGTAGAGATAACCCGCAGTAGCCGAAATCATCATGCCGCCGAACATGAACACATGTTCTGCAACCCAGGGGATGAAATGCCCGGCGATAACCATGGCGATCTGCAGCACGACACCGACGATGGTGGCACGCTCCAGCGTTTTGCGGTTGATGAAACGAACAGGGTTCAGTTGGGGCCTGCGTAATCGGTAAGGGTTGCGCAGATCGCATGCGATCGGATGGAGTCTTTGCAGAACAGGCAGGCCAGTCAACCGTTGCGGCGCGAGTGAAGCCGCCACACCCACCCCGAACCGGCCGATCCGCCACGATATGACGGAACAGTAATTCCCGCGGCCTTGCGAGGGGGCCCTGATTTCTCTAAGGGAACCGGGCAGCGGCGGTGGGTCTTTGCTTACCGGTCATGATTGAAATTGAAGGTCTGACGAAGCATTTCGGCCCGGCAACAGCCGTTGCGGGGATCGATCTTGCTGTTGGCAAAGGGGAGGTGCTGGGATTTCTCGGCCCCAACGGCGCCGGCAAATCGACCACCATGAAAATGGTGACGGGCTATCTCGCCCCCAGCGCCGGCCGTATCCGGATTTGCGGATACGACGTCGAGACCGATGCCATCCGGGCGCAATCACAGATTGGTTACCTGCCCGAGGGCGCGCCGGCCTATGGCGATATGACCCCGCGCCAGTTCCTGAATTTCATTGCCGAGGTGCGCGCCCTGAGCAAGGAGCGCACCCGTGAACGCATGGCCTTCGTCATCGGCAAAACGGAACTGGAGCCGGTACTGGATCAGCCGATCGACACCCTGTCCAAGGGGTTCAAGCGGCGTGTCGGGCTGGCGCAGGCCATTCTGCACGACCCGCCGGTTCTGATCATGGACGAGCCGACCGATGGCCTCGACCCCAATCAGAAACATGCGGTGCGCAAGCTGATCCGCCAGATGGCGCCGGAGAAGGCCATTGTGATCTCCACCCACCTGCTGGAAGAAGTGGGGGCCGTGTGCACGCGCGCGGTCATTATCGACCGCGGCCGCATCGTGGCAGATGGCACGCCGGATGAGTTGCTGACACGCTCCCGCCACCACAACGCGGTGACGCTGGCCATCGCGCGCGATCAGGCCGAAGCCGTGAAAGCGCGGCTGAAAACAATGGCGGGGGTCGCCAGCGTGGAAGAGCAAGCGGTAGATGGCGGCCTTGCGCGGCTGACCGCATTCCCGAAAACCGGGACGCTACTGATTGAAGACGTAAGCGCACTTGCGCAGCGGGAAGGCTGGGCCGTGAAGGCGCTCTATGCCGAGGCTGGGCGGCTGGACGATGTCTTCCGCGCCATCACCACCGATGACGCCAAGCGGGCGCGCGAGGGGCGGGCATGAGTGCGGTGTGGCCCATTTTCCGGCGCGAATTCGCGGCCTATTTCGCGACGCCACTGGCTTACGTGTTCATCGTGATCTTTCTGTTCGCGATGGGCGCATTCACATTCTATATCGGCCGCTTCTACGACAACGGCATCGCCGACCTGACCGTGTTCTTCGGCTATCACCCGTGGCTTTACCTGTTTCTGGTACCTGCCATCGCAATGCGGTTGTGGGCGGAGGAACGGCGTACCGGCACGATGGAATTGCTGATGACGCTGCCGGTGCCGTTGTGGGCGACCGTGCTGGGCAAATATCTGGCCGCATGGGTGTTCACAGGCCTTGCGCTCGCGCTGACCTTCCCGATCTGGCTGACGGTGAATTATCTGGGCCAGCCGGACAATGGCGTGATCCTGGCGGGCTATATCGGCAGTTTCCTGATGGCGGGGGGCTATCTGGCGATTGGCGCCTGCTTATCGGCCACCACCAACAATCAGGTGATCGCGTTTGTCGTCAGCGTAGTGGTCTGTTTTCTGTTCACCGTTTCCGGCGCGCCGATCGTGATTGAATTCTTTCGCGCCTGGGCACCGCTGGTGCTGGTGAACGCGATCTCCTCTTTCAGTTTCCTGACCCATTTCGCAGCCATTGCGGCTGGTGTGATCGATTTGCGCGATGTCGTGTTCTTCCTGTCGCTGATCGCACTGTTCCTGACCGCCAATGTCGTGGTCATCGACATGAAGAAGGCGGGCTGAACAATGCGCCCCCTGCCCCGCCGCCTTTATGCCCTCGCCACCATCGTGTTCGCCGCGATCATTTTTGTGGCCCTGAACATCGCCGTCGACTCCACGATCACCACGGCGCGGATCGACTTGACCCAGAACGGGCTGTTCACGCTTTCCAAGGGCACGCGCAACACGATTGCGAAGCTGCAGGAACCGATCACGCTGAAATTCTTCTATTCGAAGCATGTGGCAGCGGATTACGCCCAGATCAGCGCTTATGCGAAGCGCGTGCGCGACCTGCTGCAGGAATATGCGGCCCTTTCGCACGGCAAGATCCGGTTTGAAGAAATCGATCCGGAGCCGTTTACCCCCGCCGAAGACGAGGCGGTGGCCGATGGCCTGACCGGCGCGCCGACCGACAGTGGCGACATGGTCTATTTCGGCCTTGTCGGCACCAACACCATCGATGGGCGGCAGACCATCGCCTTCTTCAACCAGAATCGCGAGGCGTTTCTGGAATATGACCTGACGCAGTTGATCTACCGGTTATCCACACCGAAGAAGCCGGTGCTGGGCATCATCACCGGTCTGCCGCTGGACACAGGGCCGGGCGGAGTAATGGCCGCCATGCAGGGCCGTGCACAGCCCTATGTCGCCTATCAGCAATTGGTGGACGAATACGATACACGGATGCTGCGCGGGGCATTCGACCGCATTCCAGCAGACATCGATGTGCTTCTGATCGCGCAGCCGCCGCAACTGAGCGATGCGCAACGCTACGCCATCGATCAATTCGTACTGCGTGGCGGACGGGTGCTGGTTTTTGTCGATCCCGATTCCGGGTTGGCGGCGCCGGGGCAAGGCTTCGATCCACAGGCGGGCGCACCGGTGGTTTCAAATCTGCCACAACTGTTCAAGGCATGGGGCATTGCGTTCAATCCCAATTCGGTGGTGGCCGATCTTGACCGGGCGCAACGGGTGCAGGTTTCGGCCGATCCGCGCGAACCGGTGGCGATCTACCCCATCTGGCTGCATCTGACGGCCGATGATTTTGACCACAGCGATCCACTGACTGCCAATCTGCAAACGCTCAATCTGGCGACGGCAGGCGCACTGACACCGGTCAAGGGCGCGAGCACGACCTTCACACCGTTGATCCATTCGTCGAACCGCGCGGCCCTGATCCCCGGTGAAGAAGCACGTACCGTCACGCAACCGCGCGCGCTTCTGGCGCAGATCCGCCCGACCGGGAAGGATTATGTGATCGCGGCGCGGATCTCCGGCCCGGTCAAAACCGCGTTTCCAGACGGGCCGCCGGCGGATGTGAAATCCGCCGACAGCGGCGCGAACAAGGAGCCGCTGCCACCGCAACTGAAATCGTCCAAGGCGGACGCCAATATCATTGTGGTGGCGGACAGCGATATTTTCGACGACCGTTTCTGGGTCCGGGTGCAGAGCGCGTTCGGCCAGCAGGTTGCGACCCCGTTTGCCGACAACGGTGCCTTCATCGTCAATGCCGTTGAAAATCTGATGGGTTCGAACGACCTCATCTCTCTGCGCACACGCGCCACGAACGACCGGCCCTTCACGGTGGTGCAGAAACTGCAGGCCAATGCGCAAGCCGAATTCCAGACCGAAGCCGATGCGCTGAAATCAAAACTGGCCGATACGCAGGAACGCCTGCGCGCCCTGCAACAGGGGGCGGGTGCCAAAGGTGATACCATCACCACCGCACAGGCCGGTGAGATCGACCGTTTCAAACGGGAACTGCTGGATACCCGCAGCCAACTGCGGCAGGTGCAGCACAATCTGCGCAAGGATATCGACCGGCTGGGCGCCATTCTCGCTTTCGTCAATATCGGGCTTATGCCACTTCTTGTCGCCGGATTTGCGCTCGGCCTCGCCATTTTGCGCAAAAGACGGCGCGCGCGCGCCCTGAACCTGTGAGGGCGCGATGGTGACGATGCACGAATTGTTTTCAAACCGGCGGCGCAATCTTCTTTTTCTGGCGATTGTGGCAGCCATTTTTTGCGCGCTTGCCGTGGCCGCGCTCTACCGGCAACAGATGCTGGCGGCCCCGCACTATGAATCCCAGACCTTTTTCCCCGATCTGGCGCACCACGTCCGCGAGGTGACCAGAATTCATGTCGTGTCACAGAGCCATGGCGCATTCGACGTTGCGTTCAAGCCGGAAACGGGATGGGTTCTGCCGGGACGCGGCAACTACCCCGCCGCCTTCGACCAGGTACGCAAGGCCATCGTCGCCATCGCGGCGCTGCAAACGGTCGAGCCAAAGACGGCGCGGGTGGACTGGCTGCATTATCTCGACCTCGATCCGCCATCGACCGGCGGCAAGGGCCTGCTGATCACGCTGTCGAACGAGAAGGGCAAAGACCTTGCCTCGCTGATTATCGGCAAGTCCGAGAACATCGGCGATGCGAATGGCCTGACCGGATATTACGTGCGCAAACCCGATACGATGCAGAGCTGGCTGGTGAAGGGCGCACTTGACATCAAGGGCGATCCGGCGGCCTGGATGGACAAGGACGTTGTCACCATCGATCGCGCCCGCATCCAATCCGTTGAGGTGGTGCCGGCCACGGGTCCCCGTTACAGCGTGGCACGTAAGAAGCCGAGTGATGCGGATTTCACGCTGCGCGATCTGCCGCCGGGCCGCGAACTGCAAAGCGCACAATCGCCCAATGGCGTGGCCACTGCGATCACCGGCTTCAGCTTCGACGACATAAGGCCGGCAAAAGACCTCGACTTCTCCAACGCAGCACAACTCCTCACCCACACCTTTGACGGGCTGACGGTGACCGTGCGCGTCCTCGAAAAGGATCAGAGCTACTGGGCAACCGTGTCGGCCGACGCGGCGCCGGGCAAACCGGCGGCGGCGAAAGAGGCCCGCGACATCAACGCCCATGCGAGCGGCTGGGCCTACAAGCTGCCGGCCTATAAGGCAGCCCAATTCACCACCAGCCTCGAAAGCCTGCTGAAGCCCCTCTCAAAGAAGAAATAGCGCCCATCCGGCTGCTGGGTGTGGCGGCGGATCAGGTCGACAACCGGGCGGCGTCACGCTACCCAATAGGCCATCATCGCCCTTCCGGCGGGAGCGAAGACGGATATGGCCGAAGACGCGACCTTCCTGCGCAATCTCTGGTACATGGCGGACCTCGCCGGCACTGTGCGCCGGGGTCAGTTGCGCCGGTTCATGCTGTTGGCAGAACCGGTTCTGATCGGGCGGATGCGGGACGGAACGCTGTTCGCGCTGCGCGATATCTGCCCGCATCGCGGTGTACCGCTTTCGGCCGGAAAGGTCATGGCCGAGGGCACGCTGGAGTGCCCTTACCACGGCTGGCGCTTTCGGGCGGACGGGGTTTGTGCGGCGATCCCCTCCCTCGTCGAGGGGCAGGATACCGATCCCTGCAAAATCCGTGTTCGCGGCTACCCCGTTGCCGAGCAGGATGGACTGATCTGGGTCTATATGGCCGCTGCGGGCCAGGAAGGCGCAGCCCCGGCTATGGCACCGCCGAAGGTGGCGATGAAGGCGCCGAAGCCCCGCTGGTCGGAAAGCCAGACCTTCCACTGCTATATCGACCATGCGGTGATCGGGCTGATGGATCCGGCGCACGCGCCTTATGTTCACGGCCGCTGGTGGTGGCGGCGCAAACCGCGGCTGAAGAGCAAGGACTACGCGCCCCAGACCCGCGGCTTCGTGATGACACGGCACAAACCGAGCAAACCGGCCTATCGGCTTCTGGGCGGCGATGTCTCGACCGAAATCACCTTCGAATTGCCTGGTGTCCGCTTCGAGAACATCTCGGGCACTTTTCTCGGGCAGAAAATCGACGTGGTGGGGCTGACCACCTGCACGCCGATCGATGCCGAAACGACGCAGGTGACCCAGATATTTTTCTGGCCGGCCTGGCTCGGCTTTCTGAAGCCGTTTTTCATGGCGCTCGGCCCGACCTTCCTCGGCGACGACCGGAAAATGGTGGAACTTCAACGTGAAGGCCTGAAATTCTCGCCGCGGCTGATGCTGATCCGCGACGCCGATGTACCGGCGATCTGGTACCACCGGCTGCGGAAAGCCTGGGAAGAATCGGTTGAAACCGGTACCCCCTTTGCCAATCCGGTACAGGAAGCGACGTTGCGCTGGCGCAGCTAATGCGCAAATTCCGCCACCAAGCCTTGCCCCCGGCACGACTCGCGGCTAAACGATCCTCCTAGCCTTCATCATGGACAGACCGGGTGCGCACCTGCGTGCGCAGACCCGTGCGCGAGAGAAAATGCCCAAACGCAACGACATTCATACCGTTCTGATCATCGGAGCGGGGCCCATTGTTATCGGCCAGGCCTGCGAGTTCGATTATTCCGGGGCACAGGCCTGCAAGGCGCTCAGGGCGGAGGGTTATCGCGTCGTCCTCGTCAATTCCAATCCGGCCACGATCATGACCGATCCGGGACTGGCCGATGCCACCTATATCGAACCCATCACACCCAACTTCGTCGAAAAAATCATCGCGCGCGAGAAACCGAATGTGCCGGAGGGGCGGGTTTTCGCGCTTCTGCCGACCATGGGCGGACAGACCGCGCTCAACACCGCGCTGAGCCTGCGCAAGCGCGGCGCGCTGGAAAAATATGGTGTCGAATTGATCGGCGCCAGCGCGGATGCGATCGACAAGGCGGAAGACCGCGAACTGTTCCGCCGCGCGATGCTCAAAATCGGACTCGAAGTGCCACGCGGCGTGACGTTGAAAGGCGAGTTGCGGCACAGAAAAGACGAACAGGGAAATTTTCTCTACGACAGCCGCAACAACCCGATCATGGGCCTCGCGGAAGAAGCCCATGGCGCAGCCAAAGACGCGCTCGCGATGGTCGGTCTGCCCGCCGTCATTCGCCCGTCCTTCACGCTCGGCGGTACAGGCGGCGGCATTGCCTATAACAAGGAAGAATTTTTCGGAATTGTCGAAGCGGGCCTCGACGCATCTCCCACCAATGAAGTGCTGATCGAGGAATCGGTGCTGGGATGGAAGGAATTCGAGATGGAAGTCGTGCGCGACCGCGCCGACAACGCCATCATCGTCTGCTCCATCGAGAACGTGGATGCGATGGGCGTCCACACCGGCGACTCCATGACGGTGGCGCCCACCCTGACGCTGACCGACAAGGAATATCAGCGGATGCGTTCGGCCTCGATTGCCGTGCTGCGGGAAATCGGCGTCGAGACCGGTGGATCGAACGTGCAGTTTGCGGTCAACCCGAAGGACGGCCGCATGGTGGTGATCGAGATGAATCCGCGGGTTTCCCGCTCCTCCGCCCTCGCCTCCAAGGCAACCGGATTCCCGATTGCCAAGATCGCCGCGAAACTTGCGGTGGGCTATACGCTCGACGAATTGCAGAACGACATCACCAAGGTCACACCCGCATCCTTCGAACCCGCGATCGATTACGTGGTGACCAAAATTCCGCGTTTCGCATTCGAGAAATTCCCCGGCGCGGAAGCCGTTCTGACCACCTCGATGAAATCGGTGGGCGAAGCGATGGCGATCGGGCGCACTTTTCCGGAATCGCTGCAAAAGGCGCTGCGTTCGATGGAGACAGGCCTTTCCGGCCTCGACGATATTGAATTGCCGGGCAACAAGGACGCAATTCGGGGCGCGCTGGCTCGTCAGACGCCAGACCGGCTGCGGCTGGCCGCGCAAGCCATGCGGCTGGGCTTCCCAACAGACGAAATCGCAGAGATCAGCAAGTACGATCCGTGGTTCCTCGGAGAACTGGAAGCATTGATCGCGGCCGAGGCTGAGGTGCGTGAACACGGCCTGCCCGATAACGCAGATGCGATGCGCCGGTTGAAAGCACTTGGCTTCTCCGATGCGAGGCTGGCCACCCTGAGCGGAAAGACGGAAAAAGATGTGCGCACGCTGCGCACCAGACTGGGCGTGCACCCCGTGTTCAAGCGCATCGACACCTGCGCGGCGGAATTCGCGGCCCTGACGCCCTATATGTATTCGACTTATGAGACGCCTGCTTCGGGCGAGGCGGAATGCGAATCCCGGCCCACGAACCGCAAGAAGATCATTATTCTGGGTGGCGGCCCCAACCGCATCGGCCAGGGCATCGAGTTCGATTATTGCTGCTGTCATGCCGCGTTTTCGCTTTCGGAGCAGGGCTATGAGACCATCATGGTCAACTGCAACCCCGAAACCGTCTCAACCGATTACGACACGTCCGACCGGCTCTATTTCGAGCCGCTGACGGCAGAGGATGTTCTTGAGATCGTCCGCAAGGAACAATCGAATGGCGAAGTCGCCGGTGTGATCGTGCAGTTCGGCGGCCAGACGCCGCTGAAGCTGGCCAATACGCTGGTCGAGGAAGGCGTGCCGATCCTCGGCACCTCGGCTGACGCCATCGACCTCGCGGAAGACCGCAAGCGTTTCCAGAAAATGCTGAATGAGCTTGGCTTGCGGCAACCGAACAACGCCACGGCGATGACGGCGGACGAAACCATCGCGGCGGCGGCACATATCGGTTACCCGGTGATCCTGCGGCCGTCCTATGTGCTGGGTGGGCGCGGCATGGTGATTGTGCCCGACGAGACGGCATTGAAAGCCAATGTGCAGTCCGGCGAACTCTTCCGTATCTCCGGCGACAATCCGGTTCTGATCGATGCCTTCCTGCATCACGCAACCGAAGTGGACGTGGACGCGATATGCGACGATAGCGGCGAGGTCTTCATTGCCGGAATCATGGAGCATATCGAGGAAGCCGGTGTGCATTCCGGCGATTCCGCCTGCGCGATACCGCCCCATTCGCTGGCGAAGGAGACCATTGCCGAGATCGAGCGGCAGACCGTCGCCATGGCGCGCGCGCTTCAGGTGCGCGGGCTGATGAATGTGCAGTACGCGGTGCAGAACGGCGACATCTTCGTGCTGGAGGTCAATCCACGGGCGAGCCGCACGGTCCCCTTTGTTGCCAAGGCGATCGGGCTTCCGGTGGCGGCAATCGCTGCCCGCGTGATGGCGGGCGAAAAGCTGAAGGATCTGAACTTGCACAAATCCGCGAGCAAGCACATCGCGGTCAAGGAAGCGGTGCTGCCGTTCGGCCGTTTCCCCGGCGTCGATACCGTACTGGGCCCGGAAATGCGCTCCACCGGTGAGGTGATGGGCCTGGACGAGAATTTTGGCCGCGCCTTCGCCAAGAGCCAGATCGGTGCCGGCCTGAAGCTGCCCCTTTCCGGAACGGTTTTCATATCGGTCAAGGATGCGGACAAGGATCTGACCTTGAAACCGGTCCGCGAATTGCTGGCCATGGGCTTTGACGTGATTGCGACACGGGGTACGGCCAGGTTGCTTCATGCCGCCGGTCTGGAGGTGCAGGTGGTTAACAAGGTGCTGGAGGGCCGCCCCCACATCGTGGACGCGCTGAAGAACGGGACGGTCCAGCTTGTCTTCAACACCACTGAGGGCGCCCAGGCCCTGGCCGATTCGATGTCGATCCGCCGCACCGCCCTGCAGATGAAGGTGCCTTACTACACGACCATGGCGGGTGCCACGGCCGCGACTGCGGCAATCGCGGCGCTCAAGGCGGGCTCTCTTGAAGTTGCCCCCCTCCAGTCATACAGTTTATGACAAATGGCTGCCGCGACAGGATCAGAAATTATAAGCGCGACAAGGGTTTAGAAAAAGTCCGGCAAGTTTGGCATCCGGCCATTCCGTTGGATACGGGCAGGCCGGAAGGAACCTCTTTGCAGTAATGAGGATTAGCGACGCAATGGAACGGATCCCCATGACCGCGGGCGGCTACAAGGCGCTCGAAGACGAAATCAACCAGTTGAAGACCGTGGAACGGCCACAGGTCATCAAGATGATTGAGGAAGCGCGCGCCCATGGCGACCTTTCCGAGAACGCGGAATATCATGCCGCCAAGGAACGCCAGGCCTTCATCGAAGGCAGGGTGATCGAGCTGGAGGACCAGCTTGGCCGCGCCGACGTCATCGATGTGTCGAAATTGAGCGGGGATACCGTGAAATTCGGCGCGACGGTCACGCTTGTGGACGAAGACACGGACGAGGAGCGCAAGTTCCAGATCGTCGGCGACCATGAGGCCGATGCCAAGCAGGGGCGGATTTCCATATCTTCCCCCATCGCGCGCGCCCTGATCGGCAAGGCGAAGGGCGATACGGTGGAAGTTGCAGCGCCAGGCGGCGCGCGCTCCTACGAGATTCTGAAAGTGACGTTCGGCAAATAAAGCCGGATTCCGGAATCCCGCGGCATCCACGCGTTGAAAGACAAGACCCGAAACGGCGGAATTGCCCCAATTTCGCTTCGTTTCTGCCACTTTGAATTGAGACCCACGAGCTTATAGTAGCTGGGAACACCGGCTGGGACCTTCACGATGGCCACCATTGCGCTTGTCGACGACGACAAAAATATTCTGACCTCTGTTACCATGCTGCTGGAGCAGGAGGGTTACCATGTCCGCTCTTACGGCGATGGCGCCTCTGCCCTCACGGCACTGACGGCGAACCCGCCCGATCTTGCCATTCTGGATATCAAGATGCCGCGGATGGACGGCCTGGAGCTTTTGCGCCGCCTGCGCCAGACCGGCGATCTGCCGGTGATCTTTCTCACCTCAAAGGATGAGGAGATCGACGAGTTGATGGGCCTGAATGCTGGTGCGGACGATTATATCCGCAAACCGTTCTCACAACGTCTGCTGCTGGAACGGGTACGCGCCGTGCTTCGCCGGGCGGAATCACGGAAGACCGGCGCCATCTCCGGCGAACCACGGAAAGAGGCACTGGTCCGCGGCAAACTTGCGCTCGATCCCCAACGTCACGAATGCACATGGGACGGCAAACCGGTGCGGCTGACGGTGACGGAGTTCCTGATCCTGCAATGCCTGGCGCAGCGGCCGGGCTTCGTCAAAAGCCGGGACAATCTGATGGACGCAGCCTATGACGATCAGGTCTACGTCGATGACCGCACAATCGATAGCCACATCAAGCGTCTGCGCAAGAAATTCAAATCCGTGGACGAAGATTTCGATGCCATCGAAACGCTCTACGGCGTGGGATATCGTTATCGCGAAGCCTGAGATGCCTTCCGCCGCAACGCGATGAACAAGCCAGGATTCAACGGCGGCGAAACACGGTTGGGCGATCGGGTGCCCGGCCGCAGCGGCAATCCACCGGATGCAGGCCAGATGCGCCGTCATTCGGCCCTGACCCGGCGCATCATCTTCTTCAACGCCGTTGCACTGCTGGTTCTGATCGGCGGCGTTATTCTGGTGCAATCGAGCCGGATCGGCCTTGTTGACGAGCGCCTGCAAGGCATCAAGGAGCAGGCGCTGATCGTTGCCAGCACACTTGCGGAATACACCACCGACGAAAGTTCCCGCGAGATCAAGGTGGACGAAGCCGAGCCCCTGCTGCGCGCCCGCCTTTACGAGACTGACGGCAAGCTTGCGCTCGACACCCGGTTTCTCCTCGCCCGAAATGTGGTCGAAACGCGCGAATTGCCGCCGCTGGATACCCTGCACAAGTTGAAAAGCTGGTGGGACCGCATTTACGGCGGCCTGATGGGTGTGCGCCCCTTCGCGGACCTCGAGCCCTATTTTGAGGCCGGGCATGACGGCCGGGTTTATCACGAAGTGGTCTCGGCCCTTTCCGGCGATGTCAGCACGGCCGAACGGGTGGACGATCAGAACAAGCTGGTGCTTTCCGTTGCAGTGCCCATCCAACGCTTCAAGACCGTTTACGGCGTCCTGATGGTATCGACGGAAGGCGGCGACATCGACGACATCCTGCGGGAGGAACGCGCAACCCTTCTGGAAGTGTTCCTGGTGGCCTTGCTGGCCATGCTTCTATCCTCGCTCTATCTCGCACAGTTTGTGGCGACACCGATCCGCAGGCTGGCGGCGGCAGCCGACCGCGTGCGCCGCGGACAGGCCGGTCGTGAAAGCATTCCGTTGATGGAGGGGCGCCGCGACGAAATCTCGGACCTTGCGAGTTCGCTTTCCGGCATGACGCGCGCGCTCTACAGCCGGATTGACGCCATCGAACGCTTTGCCGCCGATGTGGCGCACGAACTGAAAAACCCGCTGACCTCCCTGAAAAATGCAGTCGAAATGTTTTCGCGCAGCAAGGACGAGGCGAGCCGGGACAGCATGATCAAAATCGTGCAGCAGGACGTGAAGCGCATCGACCGCCTGATCACCGATATTTCGGACGCATCGCGCCTGGACGCGGAGTTGAGCCGCGAAGAGTATGAGCCGGTCGATATAGCGCGTCTGCTGGAAACGATCGTCGAAGTTTATACCTATACCCGCCCCACCCGCGGGGTGACCCTGTCGCTCGCGCTGGACCTGCCCAAGGACGCACGCGTGATGGGCCGCGACGAGCGGTTGGGACAGATTTTCCGCAATCTGATCGACAACGCGATCTCGTTCAGCCCGGATGGTGGCAAAGTCGCCATTTCGGCCGCGGCAAGCGGCAACCGGATGCGGGTGAGCGTAGCCGACGAAGGGCCCGGTATTCCGCAAGGGAATCTCGAAACGATTTTCGACCGCTTCTATACGGAACGGCCCGCGGGCCATGAATTCGGCAACAATTCCGGGCTTGGCCTTTCCATTGCGCGGCAGATCGTGACCGGTGTCGGCGGCCGCATCTGGGCTGAAAACCGGCGAGAGCCCGGCGCAGAAAACCCCTCCGGCGCCACGTTCGTGGTCGAACTGCCGCTGGCACGATGATGGAAACGGTCAACATCCACGCCAGTTGTGTATCACTGGATGACGCAGGCAAGGCCTTTGGCGCCGTGCGCAATTGCGGCATCCTCATCCTGGGTGAAAGCGGTGCGGGAAAATCCGCCCTTGTGCTGCAACTCCTTGCGGCAGGCGCCACCCTTGTTGCCGACGACCGGACCGAACTGTTTGTCAAAACCCATGCGCTTCAAGCCCGTGCGCCGCGGAATTTGCGCGGGCTGCTGGAAATCCGTGGCGCCGGCATCGTGAAACTTTCCTTCCGCGCCAGCGTTCGCGTCGCCATGGCCGTGCGCCTGACCGCAAAAAAACCGCCGCGCATGCCGGAGCGCACATTTTATGCCCCGCCCGGAGGCCTCTCCCGCGTCGCGCCGGTCCCTCTCCTGGCAATGAAAAGTAATGACATTGCGGCAGCAGCCAAACTGGCGGCCGCCGCTTCAGCCTTTGCAAACAACGGCTTTCTGGACAATGCCCCTTAAGGGCTTCCATCCCGGCCAAAGATGGTTATCTTCAGCCGGTACAGGATAGAACATAGACATGATTGGCATAGTCCTCGTCACGCATGGCCGTTTGGCGCAGGAATTCATTTCGGCGATGGAGCACATGGTCGGCCCGCAAACCCATTTGCGGGCTGTTTGCATCGGGCCCGAAGACGATATCGAACGGCGCCAGCGCGAAATCGCCGCGGCTGCGAAGTCCGTGGATATGGGCAAGGGCGTGGTGATTGCGACCGACATGTTCGGCGGTACCCCCTGCAATCTGGCGCTGACCCTTCTGGAGCGTGGCAAGATCGAGGTTCTGGCTGGCATCAATCTGCCGAGCCTGATCAAGCTCGTCGACGTGCGGACGAAACTGCCGCTGGACCAGGCGGTCAAGGAATCCATCGACGCCGGACGGAAATATATGAGGGCGGGATCGGCCGATCTTGCCGGTGCGGCTTGAGCACCCGGCGCGGCGCGATCGCCCGCATCACCAACAAACGTGGTTTGCACGCACGCGCTTCCGCCAAGCTGGTGGAGGCGGCAGCGCGCTTTCAATCGCACATCACGATCACAAAAGACGGGCAATGCGTCGACGCACGTTCCATCATGGGATTGATGATGCTGGCGGCAAGCCCCGGTTCACAGATCGAGATAACTGCCGAAGGCGCCGACGCGGAAGCCGCAATCGTCGCCATCATGGCCTTGGTCGAAGCGAAATTCGGCGAAGATTGAGCGGGCCTTCCGGTCCGCCACAGCGCGCATTGTCGCCGTAATACGACAAGAGAAAACGGGGCCGCCTGGCTGCAGGACGGCCCCGCCAGAACCTTACTTGAATACAATCTCCCGCATCAGCATATTGCCGCGGATGGTGCGGATCGTACCGCGATCAGCTTGCTGTTTATTGGCCGTTTCGATGGAACCGAACATTTTTCTGGCGAACGCATCCATCTCGTCCAGCGGGACATCCATGGCCGCCATGTTCTTGAACTCGGTCGCGAGGTAGATGTCCGGCTCGCCATCGCGCGGATCGGCGACCACATAGACCTTGTAACCGGTGATATAGCCCGCCTTTTTCAAGGCTTCCTGCTGGGTCTTCCAAGTGGTGGTGACGAATTTCATATAGTCGTCGAAATAGCCATCCTTGGTTTGAATGGCGGCAATATCCCAGACAGGACCATTGTCATACCCCCGCGCGTTGGCGGTGGAACTGGCAGCAAACGCGGGGAAGGCGAACAACGCAAACAGGGCCGCGAACGCGGCAACGCGACGTTTCATGACGCTCTCCTGGGTTTGATGTATCGGAATGTTCTACGCAAACGCGCATGACATGCGCCCGGCGGCGCATTTGTTGGCTGCATTCTACGCCGGGCGCCGGTTCCGCACCATTGGCCCGCTGCGTGACGGAAACGGTTGGAACTTCATAGCCAGAATAAAGATATGCAGATTTCTTTATATCTGACTTGCCCCCACAAAACCGCCCTGCTATATCCCGCGCGCCCAACTGCAAGGAAATATTCGTGAGCACATCCAAGGACTACGTCGTCAAAGACATTTCGCTGGCCGATTGGGGCCGGAAGGAAATCGAGATCGCCGAAACCGAGATGCCGGGCCTAATGGCGACGCGGGAAGAATATGGCGCGAAACAGCCACTGAAAGGCGCACGGGTCGCGGGCTCCCTGCATATGACAATTCAGACCGCCGTTCTGATCGAAACCCTGACGGCGCTGGGCGCGGATGTGCGCTGGGCCTCCTGCAATATCTATTCGACCCAGGACCACGCCGCTGCCGCAATTGCTGCCGGCGGTACGCCGGTTTTCGCCGTGAAGGGCGAGAGCCTGACCGATTACTGGGACTACACACACCGGATCTTCGAGTGGGGCGATGGCGGCACGCCCAATATGATTCTGGACGATGGCGGCGATGCCACCCTGCTTCTGCATCTGGGCCGCCGCGCCGAAGGCGGTGACACCGCCTTCCTCGAAAAGCCGGAAAACGAAGAAGAGACCGTTCTTTTCGCAGCCATCAAACAGCGGCTGAAAAGCAAGCCGGGCTGGTACACGAAAACGAGCGATGCGATCCGCGGCGTGACCGAAGAAACCACCACCGGTGTCCATCGCCTGTACCAGATGGAAAAAGACGGGCGCCTTCTTTTTCCTGCGATCAACGTCAACGACAGCGTGACCAAATCGAAATTCGACAATCTGTATGGCTGCCGTGAATCGCTGGTGGACGGCATTCGCCGCGGCACCGATGTGATGATGGCCGGCAAGGTTGCCATGGTTGCGGGCTTTGGTGATGTGGGCAAAGGGTCTGCCGCATCGCTCCGCCAGGCGGGTTGCCGCGTGATGGTGAGCGAGATCGATCCGATCTGTGCCCTTCAGGCCGCAATGGAAGGCTATGAAGTGGTGACAATGGAAGAAGCGGCCCCGCGTGCCGACATCTTCGTGACCGCAACCGGCAATGTCGATGTGATCACGGTGGATCATATGCGGGCGATGAAGGACCGCGCCATCGTCTGCAACATTGGCCACTTCGATTCGGAAATTCAGGTTGGCGGCCTGCGCAATTTCAAATGGACCAATGTGAAACCACAGGTCGATGAGATCGCCTTCCCCGACGGCAAGAAGATCATCCTTCTGTCCGAGGGACGGTTGGTAAACCTGGGCAACGCGATGGGCCATCCCTCCTTCGTGATGAGCGCGAGCTTCACCAACCAGACGCTGGCCCAGATCGAAATCTTCACCAATCCGGGCAAATACCAGAAGAAGGTCTACACCCTTCCCAAACATCTGGATGAAAAGGTCGCCCGGCTGCATCTGGCGAAGATCGGCGCCCATCTGACGAAGATGTCGCCCAAACAATCCACCTATATCGGCGTGCCGGAGGCCGGCCCCTTCAAGCCGGATCATTACCGCTACTGATCGCGGGCATTCGCTCCATCAAAGCAGCGTCAGGCGGGCGGGCCACAAGCCCTGTCCGCCTTGCGCATATTTTGGCCTTTACCATTTTTTAACCACATCGGCTTGCGTGATGGGTTTGTCCGCCTATCATGTTGATTCCACAGTGATTCGCCGCGCGCGGCATGGAATCGGGGGCGGCCCGGGATGGGTCCCAGCAAGGGACAGAAAACCAAGCTTGGCATCGTGGCACATGGCAAGCATTGGGGCTTTTCGGTTGCGGCAGCCGCGCTGTTGCCATTGCCGGTCCACGCCCAGGCCATGGAAGCGTCCACCGTCGTGGCGATGGGCGTGGCCACCGGCGCAGCGGCGCTGGCGGTTGCTGCCGCGCTATGGGCGTTGGCCGAGCAAAAGCGTGCCAACCGGTTTCGCCGCAATATCCGCTCATCAGGGGCCCGCGCACGCGCAGCGGTCGGCGAACGCGATGCCCTGATCTCAGCCGGGCGTGAAGCGTTGATCGTGTGGGGCCGCGACGGCAGCGGCCCTTATGCCTATCGCGGCGCCGACGCGTTACTCGATTCCTGCCTGGAAGGGGCTGACGCCACCCAACTGTCCAAGGCGCTGGATGATCTGGGGGGCGACGGTACGCGCTTCACCCTGACCGCCGCCACCAAAAGCGGGCGCAAAGCGCGTGTGCGCGGCCACGCGGTTGGCGGCATGGCCGCGGTGTGGCTGGAGGAAGAGGACGAGAAGACAGCCGCCGCGGCCGATTTCGAACAGGTTCTTGACGCCCTTCCCCTGCCCGTCTGGCTGCGTGACAGAACGGCGGCACTTGTCTGGGGCAACCGCGCCTTCCTCAGCAGCACCGGTGAAACAAATGTGGAATCGGCGCGCAACCACCAGGCCGCGCTTGACCGGTCGGAACGCGACCTTGCCGCGGCGGCGCGCAGTCAAAACACGCCGCAGGAGTCCCGGCGCTATGTGATTGCCGGCGGTCATCGTCACGCGCTGTCGTTTTCACACATTCCGCTCGATGGCGGCGCGGTGGTCGGCACGGCGATCGATGTAACCGATGTTTCCGCGGCCGAAGCCCGCCTGCAACAGCACATCGACGCCCACGCCGACACACTGGACAAGCTCGCCACCGCCGTTGCGATTTTCGACAGCGTACAGAAGCTGAGCTTCTACAACCAGGCCTTTGTCCGGCTGTGGGGGTTGCCGGACAACTGGCTCGACAAACATCCGTCCGACGGTGACATTCTCGACCGGCTGCGTGAGGCCCGCAAACTTCCGGAACAGCGCGATTTCCAGGCCTGGAAGCGCGAGCGCCTTGCGCTTTACCAGAAAGCGCGCGAACAACCGTCAGAAGACGTCTGGCATGTTCCGGGCGGCAGAACGCTGCGCGTGGTGGCACAGCCCCACCCGTTCGGCGGCCTGACCTATCTGTATGAGGATGTCACCGAGCGCATCACGCTCGAAAGCTCCTACAACACGTTGATCAAGGTGCAGTCTGCAACGCTGGACACGTTGCAGGAAGGCGTGGCCGTGTTCGGGCCGGATGGGCGAATGAAATTGTCCAATGCCTCTTTCGCCCACCTTTGGGAACTGAGCGAGCGCGATCTGGAAGGCGAACCGCATGTGCGGACCATCGCCACCGCCTGTGTCGAGAAATTCGGCGAACAGGCAATCTGGGACAGATTGATCAACACCATCGTTTCCGGCGCGGAACGGCGCCGCGATTGGGGCGAGATCGAGCGCAACGATCACATCGTTCTTTCGGTCGCGCTTTCGCCGCTGCCAGACGGCGCAACGCTTGTGACGTTTGCCGACATCACCGACCGGTTCCGGATCGAAAATGCGCTCAGGGACCGCAACAATGCGCTGGAAGCCGCTGACCGCCTGAAATCCGACTTCATCAAGCATGTTTCATATGAACTGCGCACACCGCTGAACACGATCATGGGTTTTGCCGAGCATATGGCGAGCGGTATTCCCGGCGCGCTGAACGAGCGGCAGACGGAATACATCCAGGCCATCGTGACCGGCGCGAACACCCTGCACAGTCTGGTCAACGATATTCTCGATCTGGCGCTGATCGAATCCGGGGCTTTACGGCTGGAGCTTGAACGGATCGATCTTTACGCCCTGCTCTCCGATGTCGCGAGCCATGCGCGTGAGTGGGCGGCCAAGGTGGGTCTCGACCTTAAACTGGAATGCCGGGAGGATGCAGGCGTGTTCCTTGCCGATGGGCGGCGTATCCGGCAGGTGGTGTTCAATCTGCTGTCCAACGCGCTCAAATACACACCACGGGGCGGAACCATCACGCTGATCGGCGACATTGTAGAGGAAGACGTCCAGATCGCCGTCGCCGATACCGGTCCCGGTATTGCGCCGGAAGTGAAGGCCAATGTGTTCGAACGCTTTGCCTCGAAAAGCCGTTCGGGGCAGCGCGCCGGTGCGGGCCTGGGGCTGGCGCTGGTCAATCGCTTCGTGGAACTGCACGACGGCTGGGTGGAAATCGACAGCCGGCCGGACCTTGGCACCGTGGTACGCTGCCACGTTCCACGCCGGGTCCATGACGGCACACCGGGCACGGATAGCGAGCGGGAAATTCACGCGGCACAATGACGGCCCGCCGCCGCATAACGCGTGTGGACCGAAAAGCGTGCCGCCCGGCCAAGGGAAGACGACGCGGATGCGCAACGACCAAACCGCGGCACCGGAGAGCACGGCGGTGCGCGTCGCCCTGTGGCGGGCGCTCCATGTTGAAATCGACCCGCCGCCGCATGTCCTCGAAGACGAGATCGGCCTCAAGCTGATCGCGCCGGAAGAAGGCTGGCGCAACCGTCCGGACATGGATCCGCACGGTACGCGCCCGTTTCGTGCCTCGATTGTGGCGCGAGCCCGCTTTGTCGAAGATATGGTGCTGGAACAGGTAGGCCGCAGCATCCAGCAATACGTCATCCTCGGCGCCGGGCTCGATACATTCGCCCAGCGCAAGCCGGATATCGCATCACGCCTGCCGATATTCGAGGTCGATCGCCCCGGGCCCCAGGTCTGGAAACAGCAGCGGCTTCACGAATTGGGCTTCGGTATCCCGGATTGGCTGCGGTTCGTGCCGGTCGACTTCGAAGCGGGCGAAGACTGGCTGAAATCGCTAACAGCATCAGGCTTCGATGCCGGAAAACCGGCAATCGTCGCCGCGACCGGCGTCAGCATGTATCTGACGCGGGAGGCCATTGCAGCCACGCTGCGCCGCGTCGCTTCGCTCGCCCACGGGACCACGCTTGCAATGACGTTCCTGCTGCCGCTTGAACTTTCGGATGCTGAATTGCGTCAGGGAGCGCAGCAGGCGGAAAAGGGCGCACGGGCAAGTGGAACGCCCTTCATCAGCTTTTTCACGCCGGAGGAGATGCTGACGCTGGCACGCGAGTGCGGCTTTCGCGAGGTCCGGCATGTACCGGCCACAGCCCTGTCACAGCGTTATTTTGCGGGCCGAAGCGACGGCTTGCGCCTGCCAGACAATTCGGAGGAATTTCTGGTGGCGACGGCGTAGCGCCGCCGTACGGAAAAAACGCGCTGAAATTCAGTGCTGACTTTTGGGCGTGCGGACGACCAATCCATCCAGCTCCGCCGTAACCTTGATCTGGCAGGAAAGACGGCTGTTGGGTTCAAGGTCCTGCGCGAAATCGAGCATGGTCTCTTCCATATCCGACTTGCCGGGAATTTTGTCGGTCCATTGCGGATCGACATAGACGTGGCAGGTGGCACAGGCACATGCCCCGCCGCAATCGGCATCGATACCGGGCACAAGATTTTTGACGGCCCCTTCCATCACGGACCAGCCTTCGGGCACGTCGACTTCATGCTCCTTTCCATTGTGCTCGACATATTTGATCTTGGGCATCGTCGCTCCTTTGTCCCAACCGGTTCTTCAGACAATGTTCTTCATGGCAATGGTGGTGTCGGCAAGCCTTGCCGGATCGATACGGGTGCCTTCCCCAATCAGTTTGCGCCCGACAAGATATTCGGGGGCGGCGTTGACCGCCTCAACCGCCGCGACCTTGCCCTCGCGCAAATGGAAAACGGCAAATTTCCGCGCCGCGGGATCGCCACGCTGCACGATCGTATCGCCCGGCCGTGCCAACCCCGCCATCTGCAGCTTCAGATCATATTGATCGGACCAGAACCACGGCACCTCACTATAGACGGCCGGTTTGCCCAGCATGGCCAGCGCCGCAAATTTCGCCTGGTCGATCGCGTTCTGCACGCATTCGAGCCGGATGTTCCGGCCTTCGCGGCCCGGATGACTGGTGCAATCACCGGCAGCGAAGATCGAAGGGTCGCTTGTGGCCGCATGGCGATCAACCACGATGCCGTTCTCAACCGCAAGACCGGCGGCGGCAGCCAGCTCCGCATTCGGAATAACGCCGATGCCGACCAGCGCCAGATCTGCCGGATAAGATTCGCCGCCCGCGCGCACCGCTTCCAGACGGCCGGCCCCTTCAAAACGCTCCACACCCGTACGCAGATGAAGTTTCACCCCGGCGGCGGTGTGAACACCCCGATAAAAATCGGACATCACCGGTGAGACGGCGCGCGCCATTACACGGTCCAGCGCCTCGAACACCGACACATCCAGCCCATGTTTGGCGGCGACCGCGGCAACCTCCAGCCCGATATAGCCACCGCCGACGATGGCGATGCGCCTGCCCGGCTGAAACGCGGCCCGCAGCAGATCCACATCGGCAATGCTGCGCAGATAATGAATTCCCGGAAGATCGGCACCCGGCACCGGAATGGGGCGCACGCGCGTGCCTGTGGCCAGAAGCAGTTTGTCGTAAGAAAGGCTGCGCCCATCCGACAGCGCCACAGTTCTGGCCGTGCGGTCGATGGCCGTGGCGGAAACATTCAACAGCATTTCGCAAGCCGCATCGGCATAAAACGCTTCCGGCTTCAGGAACAGGCGTTCCCGCTCCAGCGTGCCCTGAAGATAGGCCTTGGAAAGCGGCGGGCGCTGATAAGGCAGATAGGGCTCATCGCCCACCATGGTAAGCGTACCCGTGAAGCCGCCGGACCGCAGACTGGCCACCGCCTGGGCGCCAGCCTGACCGGCACCGATGATCACAATACGCTCCGGCAATCGCCTAATCCCCTGTTTCGACCCTGTTCTCAATCGGCGGTACCATGACAGATGGCCGCCGCGCAATCCGCCGCAGCGCGCTTTGCCCGCCCGCGTGCCCCGCGCTAGAACCACGCAATGGACCCTGAAAAGACCGGATTTTCAATGCAATGGCCGTTGGACAATCTGGCGGCGAGCAACGCGCTGGCAGCGCGCATTGCCGCGGGGCTTGCGACCGGCGATTGCGTGGCCCTGGAAGGCGATCTGGGGGCGGGAAAGACCACGCTGGCGCGCGCCATTTTGCGGGCGCTGGGGGTTACGGAAGATGTACCCAGCCCGACCTTCACCCTCGTACAATCCTATGAAACCACGCGATTCCCGGTGCGCCATTTCGACCTTTATCGCGTGGAGGACGAGGAAGAAATCGAGGAGCTGGGCCTGGACGACGCGCTGGAGCATGACGTGACCCTGGTGGAATGGCCGGAGCGCGCAACGGACCGCCTGCCGGCGGCGCGTCTTCGTGTTGCCATCACAACGGAAGGCGGCCGGAAGGCGGCCATTTCCGGCCCGGCAAAATGGGCTGGGTTTCTGAACCCCGGACAGGGCGGCCATGGCGGCTGAGCGTTCCGCGGTGATCCGCCAGTTCCTGGACAAAACCGGCTGGGCCGGAGCGGCCATCAGTCCGCTGCCGGGCGACGCCTCGACACGGCGCTATTTCCGGACAGCGAAAGGGACACAGAGCGCCATCCTGATGGATCAGCCGCAGAATGCGGAGGCCCCGCCCTGCCCGCCCGGCGCCACGGCCGAGGAGCGGGAGCGCCTGGGCTATAACGCCGTCGCACGGCTGGCGGGCGCGGACTGCACGCGGTTCATAGCCATCGCGGATTACCTGCGCGGGCGCGGGCTGCACACACCGCAAATCCTGGCGGCCGATCCGGCAGCGGGCCTTGTGCTGATGGAGGAGTTGAACGGGCCGCTCTACGCCGACGCGATTGCCGAAGGCGCCGATGAGACGGCACTCTACGCGGCGGCGATCGAGGCGTTGGCGCTGTTGCATCAGGTGCCGGCGCCCGCGCGCACCGGTGTAGGCACCCCATTATTTGCCTACGACGAGACCGCACAATTGGCCGAAGTCCGTCTGCTGGCCGAATGGTATCTGCCGCTGGCATTGGGGCGGCCCGCGGACCAAGACGAGATCGCGGAGCATCAGGCGTTGTGGCGTGCCACGCTGCAAGGCATCGCGGGCACCCCGGCCGTGTTCGTGCATCGCGACTATCATGCGCAGAACCTGATCTGGATGCCGGAGCAGAGGGGACACCAGCGCGTCGGCATCATCGATTTTCAGGATGCAGTGGCAGGTTCTTCTGCTTACGATATAATTTCCCTGCTGGAGGATGCCCGCCGCGACGTTTCGGCCAGCCTGAAAGAAAAAATGACCGGACACTATCTCGAGATCATGAAACGGGACGGCCACGCAGTGGATCCGGCGGAACTCTCCGCCGCGATGGCGGTGATAGCGGCCCAGCGCAACGCGAAGATCGCCGGAATCTTTGCACGGCTTTGCGTGCGCGATGGCAAGCCGCGCTATCTCGGCTATTTGCCGCGGGTGTGGCGCTATCTCGAACGCGATCTGGCGCACCCGGCACTCCGCCCCTTGCGCAACTGGTACGACAAGACGATTCCGGCGGAGGCGCGCCACAATCTGCACCGGCGGGGGGCCGCGGCATGACGGGACCGACACGGGCAATGATCATGGCCGCCGGGCTCGGCACACGGATGCGCCCGCTGACCGACGACAGACCGAAGCCGCTTGTGATGGTGAACGGCCGCGCATTGATAGACCATGCCATCGACCGGCTGATCGGCGCCGGTGTCACCACCATCGTGGTCAATGTGCATCATCATGCGGAGATGGTGAAAACCCATCTGGCCAAACGCAAGGACGCGGAATTCATCATCTCCGACGAGAGCGAGGCGTTGCTCGATTCCGGCGGCGGTATCTTCAAGGCGCTTTCCATTTTCAGGGGTGAGCCGTTCTACACCCACAATTCGGATTCGGTGTGGGTGGAAGGCGCAGGACCTGCGCTGGCGCAATTGGCGGCCCGATGGGACGCACGGAAGATGGACGCGCTGATGCTGCTCGCGGCCACCAGCCATGCGCTCTGCTATGACGGCGGCGGCGATTTTCTGATGGATGCGGAAGGCCATCTGACGCGCGTGCATGAGCAGAGCATTGCGCCGTTCGTCTGGATCGGCGTGCAGATCGTGCACCCGCGCCTGTTCGACGGCGCACCCGGCGGGCGCTTTTCGATCAATCCGCTGTGGGACCGCGCCATTGCGCGCAACCGCCTCTATGGCACGCGGCTGGACGGCATCTGGATGCATATCGACCGGCCCGGCGCGCTGAAGCAGGCGGAAGATTTTCTGGCTGCGCGCGATCCCGAACCGTGATGGCAAAACGCGCAAACGTCTTCACCATTCCGGCCGGTGAGGCCTTTGCAGAGGCAATGGCGCGCGGCATGATTGCGCAGACCGGCGCCGGAGCCGCCCCCCTCGAACTGGCCGCAACCACCATTTATGTGCCGACGCGGCGCGCGGTCCGCACCCTGAGCGACGCCTTTGCCGCGCAACTGGGCGGCGCGGCCTTGCTGCCGGATATCCGCCCGCTCGGCAATGTGGAAGAAGACGATTTCCTGTTCGATCCGCAAGGAGAGGATTTGGCCCTTGCGCCGCCAATCGCGCCGGTACGGCGCGTTCTGTTGCTGGCAACCCTGATCGCGCAGTGGGAGCGTAGCAAAACCGGCCAGGAGATCGCCTTCGTGCGCGCGGCGGCATTGGCACGCAGCCTGGCCGGATTTCTGGACGATATGCAGACCGAGGGCGTCGCACTTTCCGCGTTGCAATCGCTGACCCCCGAAGGATTGGCCGAGCATTGGGCCGAAGCACGTGAATTTCTTTCGCTTCTGGTGACGCACTGGCCGGATATTCTGGCGGAGGAAGGCGCACTGGACCGCGCGGCGCACCGAAATGCGGCGCTCCGGGCACTGGCGCAGCGCCTTGCCGCGCACCCGCCGCAGGCGCCCGTGATCGCCGCGGGCTCCACCGGCAGCATTCCCGCCACGGCCGGATTGCTGGGCGTCATCGCGACGCTTCCGCAAGGCGCGGTCGTTCTGCCCGCGCTCGACACCACGCTGGACGAAAAGAGTTGGGCAGGCGCCGATGAAGGCCACCCACAATTCGGCATGAAGCAATTGCTGATGCGGATGGGACTGACGCGGGAAGATGTGAAGTTATGGCCGGGGGCGAAACCGGCAGGCATACGCGAAGAATTGTTGAGCGAAACGCTGCGGCCCGCACCAACCACCGATGCCTGGCGCGCATTGGTGGAAAAACGCGGCACACAGATGGCGGCGGCTTTCGATGGGTTGACGCTGATCGAAGCAGCCGATCCGGCGGAAGAAGCCCGCGCCATCGCGCTGATCCTGCGCGAGGTTCTGGAAAGCGAAACGCGGACGGCGGCGCTTGTGACGCCGGACCGCGCGCTGGCCCGCCGTGTGGCCGCCGAAATGGAGCGGTTCGGGATCGCCATCGACGATTCCGCCGGGCGGCCCTTGGCACACACACCAAGCGGTGCATTTCTGTGCCTGATCGCCGAAGCCGCCGAGAGCAAATTCGCACCAGTGCCATTGTTGGCACTGTTGAAACATCCATTGGCCGCAGGCGGTACGGCGCGAGGACATCACCTTCATATGGTGCGCGCACTCGACCTCTGTTTGCGCGGACCGGCGCCGGACGCAGGTGCGGACGGTATCAGGCGCGCGATCACGCGGCAGACCGGCGACAGAAGCGCCCCTTGCGATCCCGCCGTGGCACCATGGTTCGAGCGCATCGCCGCAACACTGCAGCCGCTGACGAATATCTTGAACGGGCCCGCGCAATTGGGCGATGCGGTCGCCGCACATCTGGCAGCGGCGGAAGTATTGGCCGCGGACGATAAACAGGGCGGTGCAGACCGGTTATGGCGCGGCGATGCGGGGCTGACGGCGCGGGAATTCCTGGCCCAGATGGGGGAAGCGGCAGCCCGGCTGCTGCCGATGACGCCCGGTTCCTACGCGCAATTGTTCCGGCAATTCGCGCTGGAGCGCAGCGTGCGCCCGCGCTTTGGGCAGCACCCGCGGCTTTTCATTCTGGGCCCATTGGAAGCACGCCTGCAGCGCCATGATGTGATGGTGCTGGGCGGCTTGAACGAAGGCACATGGCCAGCCCATGCCGCGATCGACCCATGGCTGTCGCGGCCGATGCGGCGGCAATTGCAACTGGAATCGCCGGAGCGGGCCATCGGCCTTGCCGCGCATGACTTTGCCACACTGGCGGCGGGCCCGCGCGTTTACCTGACCCGTTCGCGCAAGGCGGACGGTGCGCCAACCGTCACTTCGCGCTGGCTGCAGCGTCTGTTGCAACTGGCGCGCGGCCTCAACTGCGAAGAAAAGCTGACCGCGGGAACGGATTATACCGGCATTGCACAGCACCTGTTGCAGCCCGAAAACGTGACGCGGATCGAAAAGCCGCGGCCCACACCAGCCGTGGCGTTGCGGCCGCGAAAGCTTTCGGTGACGGAGATCGAAACCTGGCTGCGCGACCCCTATGCCATCTATGCCAGGCACATTCTGAAGCTGAAGCCGCTCGACCCGCTGGAAGCGCCGTTCGGCCCGCGCGAGCGCGGCACCCTCATTCATCGTGCGCTGGAAAAATTTCTGATCGCCTGTCCCGGCGCTTTGCCGGCTGACGCGGAGAAACGGTTAATAGAAATCGCTGATGCCGTGTTCGCGGAATTCGCCATTCCGAAATCCATTCTGGCCATCTGGCGGCCACGCTTTCTGCGCGCTGCACAGTGGTTCGTCGCCAGCGAACGCGGCAGAGAGGCGGCCATCGTCAAACGGCATCTGGAAAAGCGCGGCGAAATGACAATTCCCGCACCCGGTGGCGATTTCGTGCTGCACGGGCGGGCGGACCGGATTGACGAATTGCCGGGCGGCGAAGGCGCGGTGATCGATTACAAGACTGGAAGGCCGCCAACCAACAGACAGGTTGAAACGCTTCTGGCGCCGCAGCTCCCGCTGGAGGCGGCAATGCTGGCAGGCGGAAAATTCGTGGACATCGCCGCGCTGACGCCGGTTGACCTGATTTACATCCAGCTTGGTGGCGGCAATCCGCCGGGGAAAATCATCACCATCGGCAATGCCGGAGCGCTGACGAACAGGGCGATGGACTATCTCTCCACGCGCATTGCGCAGTTTGACGATGCCGCGCATCCCTATCCGCCGCGCGTGATTCCGGTATCCACCAAGGCGGACGGCGATTACGACCATCTGGCGCGCGTGCGCGAATGGCAGCTTTCCGTCTGGGAGGAGGATGAGGCATGAGCGCGGCCGCGCAGAAGCCCGATCCATCCCAGCGCGCGGCCGATCCGCACCGCTCTGCCTGGGTCTCCGCCAATGCGGGCGCCGGAAAAACCTATACCCTTGCCAACCGGGTGACGCGGCTGTTGCTGGCCGGGGCGCGGCCCGAACGCATTCTGTGCCTGACCTATACCAAGGCGGCGGCGGCGGAAATGGCAGCACGGCTGTTCAACCAGCTTGGCGCCTGGGCCTTGATGGCCGATGACACGCTGCGTGAAAAAATCCGCGAGATCGGGGCGAGCGCCGACAGCGGCGAAGAACTGGCGCGGGCCCGCACATTGTTTGCGCAGGCGCTGGAAACGCCGGGCGGCCTGAAAATCCAGACCATTCACGCCTTCTGCCAGAATTTGCTGGCGCGTTTTCCACTGGAGGCGGCGATCGCCCCCGGCTTCACGGTTCTGGACGAACAGACGGCGCAACATCTGATGCAATTGGCGCAAACCTTCGTACTGGAACATGCCGAGGACAATCTTCTGCTGACGGGCGCCATCCACACCATCGTTACCGAGGCCGGTGAACAGCAATTGCAGCAGGTGCTGGATGCCGCCCTCGGTGTGGACCGGCGGCGGCTCGAAGCCGCGATCAGCGGATGCACGGCGGAAGACGGCTCGCTGTTCCATACCCTGAGCGGGTTTCACGGCAGCAACAGTGGCGAACGGCCCGATGCGGTGGTGCGCAATTTCTGCGACGGCCTGAAGCGCGAGCGCGAAACCATCGCCGCCATCGCCACCTGGCTCGAAAGCGGCGGCAAAACGGACAGGAATTTCGCCGACGCCTTCCACCGGATTCTGGCGGTCGATTTCACGGCAGAGACATTCGAGACCACGCGGGAAATCTTTCTGACCAAGGAAGACAAGCCGCGGGCGAAACTGGCGAGCAAGAAGCTGAGCGAAGCGCGGCCCGATCTGGCAGACCATCTGAACCAGATGGCACAACGCTTTTACGAGGCGGAGGAAGCGCGCCGGGCCGCACGGGCCGCAACGCTGTGCGAAGCCGCCATCCTGATCGCCAATGCCACGCACACCCGCTATACCGCGCTTAAGGCGCAGCGTGCGGCGCTGGACTATGACGATCTGATCGCCAAGACGCAGCGCCTTCTGGAGCGGCGCGACGCGGCGGCCTGGGTGCTCTACCGGCTGGATGGGGGGCTCGACCACATCCTGATCGACGAAGCGCAGGATACCAGCCCCGAACAATGGGCCATCTTGAAAAAGCTGACGGAGGATTTCTTCGCCGGTGAAAGCGCGCGGAAGACGGATGCGCTCGCCCGCACCATTTTCGCCGTCGGCGACGAGAAGCAATCCATCTTCAGTTTTCAGGGTGCAGACCCGGTGCAGTTCGATGTGCACCGGCACTATTTTTGGGCGCATGTCAGCGGCGCGGGGCAGGACTTCGCCGACGAACAATTGCAGACCTCCCGCCGTTCGGCACCGGAAATCCTTGGCTTTGTCGATGACGTTTTTGGCGCGCCCGAAACGCGTGACGGGTTGACGCCGGACGGTCATGAAATTGTGCATTTCGCCCATCGTGCCGAAGCCAGGGGCCTCGTCGAGTTCTGGCCGACCGTGGCCCCTGACGATGAGGAGGAGCCCGATCCCTGGCAGAAGCCGGTGGACGCCCCGTCGAAAAGAGGGCCGGTGGTGCGGCTGGCCGAAAAAATCGCACGCCAGATCCGCTTCTGGATGGATGCGCGCGTGACGCTGCCCGGCCACGAAGACCCCATCAGTCCCGGCGATATCATGATCCTGCTGCCGCGGCGGGAACCGTTCGGCAGCGAGATCATCCGCCAGCTCAAGCTGCTGCACATTCCGGTGGCGGGGGCGGACCGTTTGCGGTTGACCACCCAGATTGCGGTGATGGATCTGATCGCGCTTGGCCGTTTCATGCTGCAGCCGCAGGACGATCTGACATTGGCCGCCATTTTGCGCTCGCCATTGATGGGTGTGTGTGAAGACGATTTGTGCGACCTGAGCACGGAACGCACCGGCACGCTGTGGGCGGCGCTGAACGCCCGCGAAGGAGAACGGCCGCAATTTGCGCAGGCGCGCGAACTACTCTCCGATCTGCTGGCGCGGGCCGATTTCGTGCAGCCTTACGAATTCTATGCCCATGTGCTGAACCGGACGCGGGCACGCTTCCTGGCACGGCTGGGGGCGGAGGCGAACGACGCGATCGAGGAATTCCTCTCACTCGCCATCAGCTACGAGGCCGCGAACACGCCCTCGCTGCAGGGTTTTCTGCAATGGCTGGAACAGGGCAACCCGGAAATCAAACGCGACATGGAACGCGGCCGTGGCGAAGTCCGGGTGATGACGGTGCACGGCGCAAAGGGGCTGGAAGCCGATATCGTCATCCTGCCGGATACGGCGCGGAAGCCGAAACAGCCTTCGCAACTGGGCCGCCTGTTGTTCAGCGCGGAGGGCGTGGTTTTTTCGGTGCCCAACAGCGAGGCGCCGCAAGCGGTGAAGGCGGCCAAGCAGGCCGCACAGGCCGAGGCGTTGCGCGAGCATCGCCGCCTTCTTTACGTCGCACTGACGCGGGCGAAGGATCGCCTTTATTTCTGCGGCTTTGAAAACAAGAAAGGGATCGATCCCGATTCCTGGTACCGGACCGCGGAACCGGCGGCGCAAAAGGGCGTGGCGGTGGAGCGCGATGGCGAGACGATTTATCTGCGCGGCGTGCCCGACGCGGCAGAGGCGGAAAAAAAGGCGGCGGAACCGCTGCCTTCCGAAATTCCAGCCTGGGCGCTGACACCGCCCCGCGGCACACAAGGCACCGCGAAAATTCTGCGCCCGTCCGATACAACGGACGAGGAACAGCCGGCCTTTTCGCCACGCGGCGATGGCGGGATGCAGCGGTTCCGGCGCGGAAACCTGATTCACACCATGCTGGCGCGGCTGCCGGAGATCGCGGCGGGCGAGAGGCCTGCGGTGGCGGAGAAATTCCTTGCCGCACGCGGCGTGCCGCCGGATGAGGCCGGGCGCTATATCGAAGAAACCCTGCGCATCCTGGACGACCCGGTGTTCGCGACCGCGTTCGGGCCGGGCAGCCGGGCGGAAGTGCCGCTGATCGCGGACCTGCCGGAACTGGGGCCCGGCATCCTGGTTCACGGCCGGATCGACCGCCTTGCCATCACCGGGACGGAAGCCGTGGTGATCGATTTCAAGACCAACCGCCCGCCACCTGCGCGGGAAGAAGACGTGGCGCCGATCTATCTGCGGCAGATGGCGCTTTATCGCGCCGCCTTGCGCCGGATCGTGCCGGGGAGGCCGATTGTGGCCGGGTTGCTGTGGACCGACGGGCCGCGGCTGATGCGGCTCAGCGACGCGCTGCTGGACCGGCACCTGACGGCGGCGGGAAAAATGCCGTGAGCAGGCGGAATAACCCCAAATCCTGTATACCTTGACCCTCGAAGGGTGCATTCCTAGATTCATTGCAGACAAACATTTCAGTTTAAGGACACGCCCATGTCAGCACCGATCAAAGTTTCCGACGCCTCGTTCCAGGCCGATGTGCTCAACGCCAAGAAACCCGTCGTGGTGGATTTCTGGGCGGAGTGGTGCGGCCCATGCCGGATGATTGCGCCCGCGCTGGAGGAACTGGCCGGGGAACTTGGTGAGAAGGTCACCGTTGCCAAGATCAATATCGACGAGAATCCGCAGGTGCCGACCAAGTATGGCGTGCGCGGCATTCCCACCCTGATGATCTTCAGCCAGGGCCAGGTTGCGGCGACCAAGGTCGGCGCGCTGCCGAAATCCAAGATCAAGGAATGGATCGAAACCTCGATCTAGAGTGTTCCACCGATTCATGGAATTGGTGAAGCACTCTAAGTTCTTGAATCATCGCAATTCCGGACGGAAAACCGGTTTCCACTTTTCCTGGAATTGCTCAAGCCCGAATTTTCGTTTTTTCGCGATTGTGAGAATTGCGCGCGCAAGGCGAGATTGGCGTGCGCAATGGCGGCGCGGATCGCCAGGACGTTGCGCCGCGCGCGTTTGCGCAACGCCCGCATCTCGGCGGTGTGCAGGCCGCTCTTGATCGCGTTGCGATTGCCGGGCTGGGCACCGCGCTTTCGCTTTGCCGCCGTCATGCCGCACCATTCGTTTTCAATTTTTCGGGGGTGGGTCCCCTCCCCCCGCTTCCGCCTTCGCCTTCGCCCGGGCGGACGGTGACGGTGTGGTGCGTGCCTGGATTGCGCAGCCGTTTGAGGGCCGAGGCCGCGGCCGCGCTGGCCTGCATCAGGCGGGTGGCCGCCAACATGGATTGAAGCTGAACCGCAGGGTCCTTGTGCGTGATGGCGTGATCGAAAACCGCCATAACACAGGCATGACACTCCGCCAGCTCCTGCGAAAGCATGTCGGCGGCGTGGTCCAGTTCGGGTGAGGAATGGTCAGAATTCATGATTTTTCTCCGAGAGAAAGGTATATAAGCTGTAATACTGCCTAGTTCAAGGATTATTATCATAATTCCGGAAGCGATGTTTGCGGGACGCGGTGGCGGGTGGCATTTTCCCAAACCGGGCCTCCGCGGCCATGAGGCCCAAGATTTGAGGCCCAAGACATGGGGCCCAAGGTGCGAAGCCGAGGACAGGAGGATGCGATGCAGGACGGCGCCGGCAGACAGGCAGAACAGGAATGGGACGGGCGCGGCCTCGTTTCCACAGGCTGGCTGGCGGCCCATCTGAACGACCCCGATTTGCGCATCTTCGATGCGACGGTGCATCTGAGACCCGCCAACCCCGGCCCCTACAAGATTGAAAGCGGGCGCGCCGACTACGAGGCGGGACGCATTCCCGGTGCCGCCTTCGCCGATCTGGCGCACGAATTTTCCGACACCCGGTCGCCGCTCGCCTTCACCATGCCGCCGGTGGAGCGCTTTGCCGAAACGCTGGGCCGGGCCGGCGTCGGGCAAACCAGCCGTGTCGTCGCCTATACCACCACGACGCCGATGTGGGCGACGCGGCTGTGGTGGATGTTGCGCGCCTGCGGTTTCGACAATGCCGCGGTGCTGGACGGCGGTTTTGCCAAATGGCGCAGCGAAGGCCGCGCGGTGGAAACTGGCACGCGCCAGTATCCGCCAACGCAAATCACATTGACGGCGCACACGGGCGCATGGGCCGACAAGGCGGCCGTGCTGGCGGCCATTGACGATGGCGGGGTCTGCACCATCAACGCGCTTCCGGCAGCCCTGCACAGCGGCGAGGCGGCGCGCAGTTATGGCCGCAAAGGCCACATCAAAGGCAGCCGTAATGTGCCGTACGAAAAACTGCTGAATGCGGACGGCACCTGGCGCGACGACGCGGCGCTGCGCCAGTTGTTCGATGCGGTTGGCGCCTTCGAACGGCCGCGCGCGATCTGTTATTGCGGCGGCGGCATTTCAGCGACGATGGATGCACTGGCCCTGACGCGGGCGGGGCACCCGTCGGTCGCGGTTTATGACGGCTCGATGTCCGAATGGACGCGCGATCCCAACCTGCCGATGGAAACGGGCGCCTGACGAAAATTGCTGTCAGGAATTTTCCGCAAGCACATGGCCCGCAAGATAAAGCGAGCCGCAGATCAGGATGCGCGGCGCGGCGGCCTTGTTCTCCAATTCGGACCAGGCGGTGATCTGTGCCATCGCGTCGGCCAGGCTTTCGGCCGGCGATGCTTCGAGCCCGGCGCGGCGGGCGGCATCGTAAAGCGCACCGGAGCCGAGGCTTGCCGCCTCCCCCGGGATATCGACCGTCATCACATGGCGGGCAAGGCCGCGGAATGCAGCAAGGAAGCCTTGCGCATCCTTGGTCCTGAGCATGCCGCAGATGAGATAGAGCGGGCGTTCCTGCCGGTCTTCCAGATCGGCGACGGCACGCGCCACCGCCACCGCGCAATGGGGATTGTGCCCGCCATCGAGCCAGATTTCCGCATGCTTCGGCGCAGCCTTGATCAGGGGGCCATGGGTCAGACGCTGTAGCCGCGCGGGCCATTCGACATTGCGAAGGCCGTATTCGATTGCCGCTTCCGCACCCCAGTCGCGCCCCGCATGGCGCAGGCACGCAATCGCCATCGCCGCGTTTTCAATCTGATGCCGCCCGATCAGTTTCGGCAGCGGCAGATCGAGCAGGCCGTCCGTATCCTGATACACCATGCGCCCATGTTCCTGATGGGCGAAGAAATCCTGATCGAACAGATAGAGCGGGGCGGACAAGGCATCGGCCCGGCGCGCGATCACATCGCGTGGCGCGTCATCCTGCGGGCCGACAATGACCGGCACGCCCTTTTTGATGATGCCCGCTTTTTCCGCCGCGATGGCCGCAAGCGAATTGCCCAGAAACTCGATGTGGTCGAGGCCGACCGGCGCAATGACCGTGGCCTGCGGCCGGGCGATGACGTTGGTGGCATCGTATTTTCCGCCCAGCCCCACCTCCAGCACCAGCGCATCGGCCGGTGTGCGCGAAAACGCGAGAAAAGCGGCCGCCGTGATGATCTCGAAAAAGGTGATGGGCTTGCCATCGTTCACACGCTCACATTCCTCCAGCGTGGCGGCGAGTTCTTCTTCCCCGATCAGCTTCCCCGCAAGGCGGATGCGTTCATGAAAATGGACCAGATGCGGCGAGGTGTAGACATGGACCTTAAGCCCCTGCCCCTCCAGCATGGCGCGGGAAAAGGCGCAGACGGAGCCCTTGCCATTGGTGCCGGCGACATGAATGACCGGCGGCAGATGGCGTTCGGGGTGGCCGAGATCGGCCAGCAGGCGCAGGACGCGATCCAGAACCAGATCGATCTTCTTCGGATGCAGGGATGCAAGACGTTCAAGAACCGCCGCGCTTGCCGGCGCTGTCACGCTCATGGATTTCCGGCGTCGTGCGTGGCATCTGCAACCGCTTCCGGCGGGCGCATGCGCGCCACCGTGGCATTGACCGTGACCGGTTTGGATGCAGCGGTCTTCGGCCGCGGCTTGCGCAGCAGAATGTGCACAAGCTGTGACAGGGTGCGGCGCAATTCATGGCGGTGGACAACCTGATCCACCATGCCGTGGTCGAGCAGATATTCCGCGCGCTGAAACCCTTCCGGCAATTTTTCGCGGATGGTCTGTTCGATCACGCGCTGGCCCGCGAAGCCGATCAGCGCGCCGGGTTCGGCCAGATGCACATCGCCCAGCATGGCGTAAGAGGCGCTGACGCCGCCGGTGGTGGGATCGGTGTGCACGACGATGTAGGGGAGACGCGCTTCATCCAGCATATCGACCGCGATGGTCACACGCGGCATCTGCATCAGGGACAAGATGCCCTCCTGCATGCGCGCGCCGCCCGATGCCACAAAGAGGATAAAGGCACGGCGTTCGGCGACAGCAGCCTGCATCGCCAGCACAAGGGATTCACCGACCCCCATGCCGAGCGAACCGCCGAGAAAATCGAACGGCTGCACCGCGACCATGACCGGCGTGCCGTCCAGCGTGCCGCGCGCCGCCACCAGCGCCTCCTGCCGCCCGGTTTTGGCACGCGCATCCTTCAGCCGGTCGCTGTAACGCTTTTCATCGCGGAAGCGCAGCGGATCGGCCGCCACGGCGGGCGTTGGCAGCACGTCATATTTGCCGGCATCGAAGGTAGCGGCGAATCGCACCTCAGGCCCGATGCGCATGTGAAAGCCGCATTGCGGGCAAACATGCTGTGCCGCGACGAGATCGCGGTGAAACACCATTTCACCGCAGCCGGGACATTTGGTCCACAAATTGTCCGGCGTGTCGGAGTTGCGCTTCGAGATCCAGTTCTTGATGCGCGGGCGAACGAAATTGGCGATCCAGTTCATAACTCACCCTACCACATTGGGTGTGTGTACCGCATCTGCCAGTTGGCGGCAGAATTCCACCACGCCGTCGATGCCGCCGGGGCTGGAAACCGCCGCAACACGCTCCACAATCGCGGTGCCGACCGCGGCACCATCGGCAAAACGGGTGATGGCCGCCGCCTGTTCCGGCGTTCTGATGCCGAAGCCGACAACCACGGGAAGACCCGCACGCGCCTTCAGCCGCAACACGGCATCGCGAACGCTTTCTTCCTGAAAACTCTTGGTGCCGGTGATGCCGGTGATGGAGACGTAATAAAGAAAGCCGCCCGCGCCATCCAGCACGGCGGGAAGGCGCTTATCATCCGTTGTCGGTGTGGCGAGGCGCACGATGTCGAGGCCATGCGTGGAGGCCGGCACGCGCAGCATCTCATCTTCTTCCGGCGGCAGATCGACGGTGATCAGGCCATCGACGCCAGCCTCCGCCGCATCTTTCACGAAGCGCGCGGTGCCATAGGCATGGATCGGATTGTAGTAGCCCATCAGCACGATCGGGGTTTCGCCGTCGGCCTTGCGGAAGGCACGCACCAGATCGAGCAGGCGCGTGAGTGTCATGCCCGCCTTCAGCGCACGCTGCGAAGAAGCCTGAATGGCCGGGCCATCGGCCATCGGATCGGAAAACGGCACGCCCAGTTCGATCAGATCGGCACCGGCGGAGGGCAAGCGGTTCAACAGCGCCAGCGTGGTTTCCACATTGGGATCGCCGGCAGTGATGAACGGAATGAAGGCGGCGCGGCCCCGTTTTTTCAAGGCGGCGAAACGGGAGGCGATACGGCTCATATCTCCTCCCCCAAAGCGGAGGCGACGCTGAACACATCCTTGTCACCGCGGCCGGAGAGCGTGACGGCGATGATTTTGTCTTTCGCCATTTGCGGGGCGACGTGCATCACATGGGCGAGCGCGTGGCTCGATTCCAGCGCCGGGATGATGCCTTCGAGGCGGCAAAGAAGCGTGAACGCCTCAAGCGCCTCGCGATCGGTGGCGGAGAAATATTGCACCCGGCCGGAATCGCGCAGCCACGAATGTTCCGGCCCGACGCCGGGATAATCGAGGCCCGCGGAAATCGAATGCGCCTCCAGCACCTGACCGTCGCGATCCTGTAGCAGATAAGAGCGCGCACCGTGCAGGACGCCGGGCGAACCCTTGGAGATGGTGGCGGCATGGCGCGGCGTATCGATGCCATCACCAGCCGCTTCCACGCCGTGAATCTCAACCGCCGCATCATCGAGGAAGGGGTGGAAGGTGCCGATGGCATTGGAGCCGCCACCGACGCAGGCAACGACGAGATTCGGCAACCTGTCTTCCACCGCGCGAAGCTGGGCGCGCATTTCATTGCCGATCACGGTCTGGAAATCGCGCACCATGGCGGGATAGGGATGCGGGCCGGCGGCCGAGCCGATGATGTAAAACGTGTCGTGCACATTGGCGACCCAATCGCGCAACGCCTCGTTCATCGCATCTTTCAGCGTGCGCGAACCGGAGGTGACGGCGCGAACCTCCGCCCCCAGAAGGCGCATGCGGAAGACGTTGGGCTTCTGCCGCTCCATATCCACTTCGCCCATATAGACGATGCAGGGAAGGCCGAAGCGGGCCGCAACCGTGGCCGTGGCAACGCCATGCTGGCCGGCGCCGGTTTCGGCAATGATGCGGGTCTTGCCCATGCGGCGCGCGAGCAGAATCTGACCCAGGCAGTTGTTGATCTTGTGCGCGCCAGTGTGATTGAGGTCTTCGCGCTTCAGATAAATCTTCGCGCCGCCCAGATGGGCCGTCAGCCGTTCGGCGAAATAAAGCGGGCTCTCGCGGCCGACATAATTCTTCAGCAGCCCGGCCAACTCGGCATGAAAAGCGGGATCGGCCTTTGCCGCCTCATACGCCTTCTCCAGCGAGAGCACCAAAGGCATCAGGGTTTCGGCCACGAAGCGCCCGCCATAGGCGCCGAAATGGCCGTGCGCATCCGGCCCGTTGCGGAAGGAATTGGGTTTGGGCGTACTCATATTTCGGCCCCTTCGGCCAGCCTGGCGTTGCGGGCGGTCTGCACGAATTCGGCGATCAGATTGACATCCTTCACGCCGGGCGCGGTTTCAACGCCGGAGGCGGTATCCACGCCGGGCGCATCGCAAATGCGCAAGGCGCGGCCGACATTTTCCGAATCCAGCCCGCCAGCCAGAAGCCAGGGCCGGGCGAATTTCCGCCCGCGCAGAATCTGCCAGTCGAACGGGGTGCCGTAACCGCCTGTCCGGTCGGCGCCCGAAGCCGGTTTGGCATCGAACAGCAGCATGTCGGCCACCTGTTCGTAAGGCGATGGGCTGGCAAGGTCGGAGGCATCAGCCACCGCGATGGCCTTGATCACCGGCAGGCCGAAGCGGCTGCGAACCTCGCCCACCCGTTCCGGCGTTTCGGAGCCGTGAAACTGGATGAAATCCGGTGCCGCGGCGGCAATCACGTCCTGAAGATCGGCATCGCTGGGATCGCACAACACAGCCACCAGACGCAGGCGGCCGCGCATACGCTCCGCCAGGGCGTGGGCGACATCGGGCCGGACGTTGCGGGGCGAACGGGCATAGAAATTCAGCCCGGCAAAATCCGCGCCCGCGCGGACCGTGGCATCGGCCGCTTCGAGCGAGTTCACGCCGCAGATTTTAACCAGCAAACTCATCGTCACCCGCACAGGTTTCCCGCCGGAGGGCGGGCGCCGCTTATCGCCGCCAGGCACAAGGAAATCAAGGAAAGGAAACGCGGCTCAGGCCCCGGCGGGTGCAGCGATTTCGGCTGCAATCGCTTTTGCCGCTTCGGCCGGATTGGCCGCAGCCGTGATCGGCCGGCCGATGACAAGAATGTCGGCCCCTGCCGCGACCGCTTCCGCCGGTGTCATCACCCGGCGTTGATCGCCAATGGCCGCGCCGGCCGGGCGCACACCCGGCGTCACGATCAGGAAATCGGGGCCGCAGGCCGCGCGGACCAGCGCAATCTCCCGCGGGCTGCAAACCACGCCGTCAAGCCCGTTGGCCTGCGCCAGACCCGCCAGATGCTTCACCTGGGCCGGGAGCGGCCCCTGCTGGCGCACCTGCACCAGATCGTCATCGTTCATGCTGGTCAGCACGGTGACGCCCAGCACCTTCGGGCGGGCGGGTGCGGCGCGGGCAGCCTCCACCGCGGCGCGGATCATGGCGGCACCGCCGGAGACGTGAATATTGAACATCGCGATATCGAGCGCCGAGATCGCGCGCGAGGCGCCGCCAACCGTGTTCGGAATATCGTGGAATTTGGTGTCGGCAAAAACCGGCACACCGAGGCCGATAATCGCCCGGATACCTTGCGGCCCCTGGGCGGTGATGAATTCGAGGCCGACTTTGAGGCCGCCGACATAGGGCTTGATGGCCCGCCCGATTTCGAGAGCCTTGCCCAAATCCGGCGTATCGAGTGCGGCGAAGATCGGGTTCGGGAATCGGGCGCCTGTCATCAGCGGGGGTGATAGTCCGCCGGCGGCGGCAGCGCAAGGCTGCCAGAGCGCAAGGCTGCCAGCTGGGCCGTTTGCCCAACAGCTTACTTGCCGGTGTTCAACCGCTCCCGCAATTCCTTGCCGGTGCGAAAGAAGGGCGCGCGCTTTTCTTCGACCGTTACGGGTTCGCCCGTGCGCGGATTGCGGCCCTGACGCGCAGGCCGCACCTTGACCGAAAAAGCACCGAAACCACGCAGTTCCACACGATGGCCAGAGGCAAGAGATTCCGTAATCTTATCCAGCACAGTGGACACGATCCGTTCCACATCGCGGTGATAGAGATGTGGATAACGCTGTGTCAGCTTGGCAACCAATTCGGATTTGATCATTCCCCGCCCCTTCGAGCAGCCCCGCATCGAGAATTGGCCGAGTCTGCTGCGACAGATGGAATTGTTGTCAGGTTGCACAGATGAGTCAATGGAAGCCACTGAAGTTTCAGTGCTTTTTTGGGGCCGTGGCGGAAATCACGCAGCAAACGCCGCCAACATTTGCCCCGGCCCGTAACCGCTCAGCCGATTATCGCGAAAACCGGCCTATCGGGCTGTAACCGTTGACGTTTCCGAGGGGCGGTAGTCCATCCGGCCTGGCCACTGGCCCACCCCGAAACACAACACCCGGCAAAAGCGTATCGCCCTTGCCGGGTGCAGCCGCCCCCTGAATCTTGGCCCCCGAAATTTGGCCCTGAAAAACTGACCCAGACTCGCGCTTCAGGCCCGGCGCCGCCTGTGAAGACGCAAGCCGAGCAGCCCGGCGCCCAGAAGCCCCAGCGTGGCGGGTTCGGGCACGGGATTGTTCTGCAACGGCGTGGAAATCACGGCGAAGACGAAGTCGTTGTAGTCGTAATCGCCATGCAGCCGGTCTTCGAAGCCGACGTAGCGGACGAGCGCGCCCGGCCCCGACGACAGGGACGAGATCAGCGCATCAAGCCCGGCAGGCTCCGCGAAAATGCCGAGATCGGCATAATTCGACACCACATTGGCGTGGTAGAAGCCGTCCGACGCCAGGTTCGCGGTGTCGAACAGGTTGATGACACTGGTATCCTTCATCGTGAAGACCAGCGGGCCGCTGAGCGTGCCGAGATCGGCAACCTGACCCGCGGTGCTGGCGGCACAGCCGCTCATCGCATTGTTGCAGAAGATTTTGGACGGCCCGCCCGCCAGAGACAGATAGCTTTTGTCCCCGGCCAAGGCGCCGATATAGACCAGTTTCACGTTGCCGTTGGCGACAATCGTTTCCGGCGCCGTTGTGATGGGCGCCGCTGTCGCAGAGCCGGCAAAAGCGATGATGGCGGCGGCGGCCGCAAAACTCAAAAATCTGTTCTTAACCATACGCTCAACCCCAACGCTTATGTTACGAGACCTGTCAGCCGGCCTTCTGTTCGTAAAGGCAGCAAGGGGCGGGCCAAGTATGGGGCCGGGCGAAATACGGCGTTAACGGCGGTAATGTTGTAACAGGACATGACAGTTTTATGGTGAAGGTGGCGCTCTACCAGCTCTACGCCAGCAGTTTGGCCTTGGAACCGTCACGATCCGGCTTTAATTCGTGCAACTGGATTTTGGGTGCCGTTTTGGGTGCACCGCGTCTCGAGACCCGATGAAACCTGAGGCCCGCTCCCTCCGCTCCCGCTCCGCCCTATCGCAGCTTACCGAACTGGCCAGGCTGCTGAGGCTGGCCACCGCCACGATAAAGCGCGACCTGCGCTCCAGCGATGTGGGGCAGATTCTGGCCTGCGCCATCATCGGGGCCCTGACCGGCGGGATTGTCGATTTCCTGCGCCGTATCGTGGAGTTGCTGCACAAAACCAATTTTCATCTGCGCGGCAATCTGATGCTGAGCATGGGCATCGATATCGACCGGCTGAGCATCGCGATCGTGCCGGCGGCGGGCGGGCTTCTGCTGGGATTGCTGGCGATGGCGGCACGCCGCTATGGCGCGGGCGATATTGTAGACCCGGTGGAAGCGAACGCGCTTTACGGCGGGCGCATGAGCCTACGCGACAGCATCAGGCTGACGACGGCGACGGTGATTTCCAATGGTGCCGGTGCCTCCCTCGGTATGGAGGCGGGCTATAGCCAGCTTGGCGCCGGGCTTTATTCGCGCATCGGGCAATATCTCAGGCTGCGGCGCACCGATCAGCGCATGTTCGTCACCGCGGGCGCTGCCGCGGCCATTGCGGCGGCGTTCAACGCACCGCTGGCCGGTGCGTTTTACGGCTTCGAGCTGATCCTCGGCAATTACACCATCAATGCGCTGGCGCCGGTGGCGGTGGCCGCGGTGAGCGCAACATTGGTGCAACGCGCCCTTGCCCCGCCGGAGCCGTGGTTTGCGGTGGTGGGCCATGTGCATCTGGATACGCAAAGCTATCTGCTGTTCGGATTGATGGGAATTCTGGCGGCGGCCCTTGCCATTGCCGCGATGACCAGTGTGACATGGTCGGAACGGCTGTTGCGGCAGGCCAAGGTGCCGGACTGGATGCGGCCGGCAATCGGCGGCCTGGTGCTTTCCGGTATCGCGCTCTACTTCCCGCAGGTGCTGGGCAGCGGCCATGGCGCCATTCAGTATCATTTCGAAATCGGCTGGGCGCTGGTGCCGTTGCTGGCGCTGCTGGCGGCGAAACTGATCGCGGCGGCCGTCTCCGTCGGTTCCGGCTTTCGCGGCGGATTGTTCAGTTCCTCGCTTTTTCTGGGCTGTCTGTTTGGTGCCGCGTTCGCGGCCGCGGTGACATTGCTGATGCCCGAACTGGCGCGTGAACGCACCGCCTTCATGCTGGTCGGCATGGGATCGGTTGCCGCCGCGATCGTGGGCGCGCCATTGACCATGGTGTTCCTGGTTCTGGAAGCCACGGGAGATTTCCCGGTCACCGTTGGCGTGGTGGTCGGCGTGGTGGTCGCCTCCACCATCGTGCGGCTGACCTTCGGCTTTTCGTTTTCCACCTGGCGTTTTCACCAGCGCGGCCTCGGCATACGCGGTGCGCACGACATCGGCTGGATTACCGATCTGACCGTGAACCGGCTGATGCGGTCCGACCCCAAGGTGGTGGCCGGTGACATGAGCGTGGACATGCTGCGACGACGCTATCCGCCCGGAAGCGTGAAACGTGTCTACGTCACCGATGGCGACGGGAAATATGCCGGCAGTCTGGACATGGCGAAGGTGCATGATCCGGCGCTGGACAACGAGGCGCGCACGGCCACCGTGGAAGCGCTGGCCACAGCACCGGATATCTTTCTGCTGCCGGGCGAGAATGTGCGCGCGGCGCTGACGCGGTTCGAGCAGAACGAAACAGAATCGCTTCCGGTTCTGTCTTCCCGCAGCGAACGCGAGATCGTCGGTTACATGACGGAAGCCTATGGCCTGCGGCGGTATACCCAGGAACTGGAGCGCCGCCGCAGCGCGGAGCTGGGCGAGCGCGATCTGTTCTCCATCGGGCCGCTGCCGAAGGGGTGAAACGCCCTATCCTTCCGCCATTTCATGGGAGAGCCGCGCAACGCGGGCACGGGTTTCCGCATCGGCCGGAAAAAATGTTTCGAGCGCCAGTTCGGTTAATGTGACATCGACCGGCGTGCCGAACACGGTGGTGGTGCTGACGAAAGACAGCAGGCCCGCAGCACTTTCGAGCTTCAACGGCACCAGGACGGATTGCGGCGTATGCGGGCGATCCGCGGCGGGTGCCGGATAGGCCTGCAACTCCTCCAGCAGCGAAACCAGAACGGGATCGGCGCTTGCCTCCACCTGTTGTTTGAGACGGGCGAGCAGGTGGGCGCGCCATTCCGGCAGATTGGCGATGCGTGGCGCCAGCCCCTTTGGATGCAGGCTGAGCCGCATGACATTGACCGGCGGCTGCAACAGATCTCCGGCAACGCCATCATAAAGCCGCGGCAAGGAACCGTTCGACGCCACCACGTTCCAGTGCCGGTCCAGCGCAAAGGCGGGAAAGGGCTTGTGCGCCTCCAGAAGCGTTTCCATCGCGGCACGCGCCGCGGCAAGGGCAGGATCAGCCAGATCACGCTCCGGAAAAATCGGCGCGTACCCCGCGGCCACCAGCAGCACATTGCGTTCGCGCGGCGGAATGCGCAGTTGTTCGGACAGGTTGAGGATCATTTCGCGGCTGGGCCGGGAGCGGCCGGTTTCCACAAAGCTTAAATGCCGCGGCGAAATCTCCGCCTCGGCGGCGAGCGCAAGCTGGCTCAGGCGCCTGCGTTGACGCCACACACGAAGCTGGTCGCCGATCCGGGCCACATTGCCGTTCATCGGACCAGCATAAGACATCTGCATCGGAAATTCCTTAGTGCCACTTCCGAAGCGGCAAGGCCCCTTCCCGCCAGCGCAGGAAGGGGCCGGCCAGAGCATGCAGGATCAGGCTGCCGGCATCGCATCGACAAAGCCGGTGACGGAGCGAATGCGCCCGTCGGCAGCGATCTCGATGAAATCGGTGCCTGCGAAATGAAGCGGCGCGCCGGATTGGCCGCCCGCCTCCCACTGAAACCGGGCGCGATCGCCATAGGCATCCACCGCGCCCTTCAGCCGGAAGCGGTAAGCGGGCGGAAACTGGCCGTGGACGGCGGCGATCATCGTCTCCAGCCCTTCATGGCCTTCGCCCCGGCGATGCGGGTCGAGATAGATCGCATCGCCGGTATAGGTTTCCGTGATAAGCGCGCGGCGTTCACCGGCATCGCGCTCGTTCCAGGCGGCGAGATAACGGGCGACAGTATTGTCTGCATCGATCATGATTTTCTCCTTCATGGCGGCATCGGGGGATGCCATATGCGAAGGAGTGTGCCGCCCGCGGCAGCATGAAGCGATTACCTGACGGGTAATGAAACGGCGTTAGAAGAAACGGATATCAGGCGGCCACGCTTTCGGCTTCGATGGCCGGGATTTCGACACTGACCGTGGTGCCCTGCCCCTCCACGCTTTCGATCTGCACGCGGCCATTGTGCATTTCGGCCAGCGCACGCACGAGCGCGAGCCCAAGGCCGGTGCCGGGCTGGGATGAGCCCGCGCTGTTGCGAAGCTGAACGAACGGATTGCCGATCCGCGCAAGCTGATCGGCGGGAATCCCCATGCCGGTGTCGCGCACCGAAATGCGCAAAACCCCGCCGGAGGCACCGACGCTGACATCGACGCGGCCGCCGGCGGGCGTGAATTTCACCGCGTTGGACAACAGGTTCAGCGCGATCTGCTTCATCGCGCGGCGATCGGCCAGGGCAAAAAGCGGCTCCGGCGGCAGGTTGACCGACAGGTTCACCTGCCCCTGGGCGGCCTGTTCGTGCATCAGCGCCGCACATTCGCTGACGACGGCGCCAACGGAAACCCGTTCGCGGTTGAGTTCGAATTTTCCCGCCTCGATCTTCGACATGTCGAGGATGTCGTTGATCAGGGCGAGCAGATGCTGACCCGCATCCTGAATCACACCGGCATATTCGCGGTAGCGCGCATCGCCCAGCGGGCCGAACATTTCGCCCCGCATCAACTGCGCGAACCCGATCACCGCGTTCAGCGGCGTGCGCAGTTCGTGGCTCATATTGGCCAGGAACATGGATTTCGAGCGGCTGGCGTTTTCGGCGGCATCTTTTGCCACCAGCGCTTCCTCGCGCGAATTCTCCGCCCGGCCGATGGCCGCGGCGAGGCCGCGTTCGAGCCTGCGCCGTTCCTCAAGCGCGGCACCGATCAGGATCACCGTGAAACTGATCACCGCGACGAAGATTTCGACGATGATCAACTGCTCGCGAACCGAATGTTCCCTGAGGCCGGTGGTGGCGTTTCCAAGCAGGACCGGCGCGACCAGATAGCCTGCCGACAGGGCAAGGCCGATCGCGCCCCCGGCAAAACCGCGCTGAAAGGTAAGCAGCACCACGGCGGGAAAGAACAGGAAAGCGAGCGGATAACTCGGCGCCTTCCAGTTGATCCCGATCACCGCCAGCACAACACCGATCAAGAGCAGCGAATGCACGCATTGATCGCGGCGGAACATGGCCTTCAGCGACGCCATATCCACGGTCATCAGGGGCGGCACCAGAATGCAGAGCCCGAGCGCGTCGGCGCCGTACCAGAGCATCGTCGCGGACCAGAAGGACGAATCTTGCGTGAAGTACATATAAGCCGCGCTGGAGAACGCGCCGACGAGTGGCGCCGGCCCGCCGGCAAGCGCATAGAAGATCAGAAGCGCGCTGGGCCGGGTAAAGGCGCGATCGACGCGGAAGACCCGCATCGGGATCGCGACGGCCAGCGTCTCGCCGATATTGCACACGGTGTAGACCACCGCCGCAACCGGGGTATCGCCCACCAGGAAGAAGGCAAACATGTTCGCCACAGCGGCGGTGATGAGAAGCTGATACCAGTAGCGGCGGCGCTGCCGCAGCAGGAAGACAAGACAGATCGCGTTGGCAAACCAGATCGCCGCAACCGGGCCCGCGTGACCGCTGAGCCGGACGGTGGACCACACCGCGCCGAACGTAAGCAGCGCCAGCGCCAGAAGCGCGAAGAGGGATGGCCCCCCGTTACGCCGTAGCAATGGATTGGCGGTCGCGCTGACCATGCGGCACTTTTCCCATGTCGCCCGCGGGCGCGAACAGTCCCGCCGATGCTGAATGCAACGCCATTTTAGAAATCTCAGCATAACGCAGTGTTAATCGCGCGGATGCGGATGGTGCGGCAAAACCTGTGGAACCACAAAAAAACGGCGCGGAAGAACACCTCTCCCACGCCGTTTATCGTTAACGCCGCATCTGCGGCTAACGGTTCGTAAACCGTGTTTTTATTCGTCGTCTCCATCGCCGTCGCTGCCGGACTTCCTGCGCAGCGCAGCGCCCAGAATGTCGCCCAGCGAAGCACCGGAATCGGAGGAACCGTATTGCGCCACGGCATCCTTCTCTTCCGATATTTCGCGCGCCTTGATGGAGAGCGAAATCCTGCGGCTGGCCTTGTCGATGCTCGTTACCATCGCATCGATCTTGTCGCCGACGCCGAAACGTTCGGGGCGCTGATCGGCGCGGTCGCGGGCGAGGTCGGAACGGCGGATGAACGCCTTCACGCCATCGGTCAGGCTGACTTCGACGCCGCCATCGTTCACTTCGGTGACCGTGACGGTGACGACATTGCCCTTGCGCAGCGGACCGACCTTGTCCATCGGGTCGCTTTCAAGCTGCTTGATTCCGAGGCTGACGCGTTCCTTTTCCGGATCGATGTCGAGCACCTTGGCCTGAACCACCTGACCCTTCTGATAGTCGGCAACCGCCTGCTCGCCCGGCTTGTCCCACGACAAATCGGAGAGATGCACCATGCCGTCGATATCGTTGTCGAGGCCGACGAAGAGGCCGAATTCGGTGATCGACTTGATCTCGCCTTCGATCGTGCTGCCCGGCGGATTGCTGACCGCGAAGGCCTGCCACGGATTGTCCATGCACTGTTTCAGGCCGAGGCTGATGCGGCGCTTGTTGGAATCGACTTCCAGCACCTGCACATCCACATCCTGACCCGGATTGACGATCTTCGACGGGGCCACGTTCTTCTTCACCCAGCTCATTTCGGAGACATGGACGAGACCTTCGACACCCGGCTCCAACTCCACAAAAGCACCGTAATCGGTGACATTGGTGACCTTGCCGCTGAAGCGCGCGCCGACCGGATATTTGGCGCCGACGCCTTCCCACGGATCGGTCTGCAACTGCTTCATGCCGAGGCTGATGCGCTGGGTATCGTGATTGATCTTGATGATCTGCACCGTCACGGTCTGGCCGACGCTCAGCACCTCGGTCGGGTGGCTGACGCGGCGCCAGGCAATGTCGGTGACGTGCAACAGACCGTCCACACCGCCCAGATCGACGAAGGCGCCGTAGTCGGTGATGTTCTTCACCACGCCTTCGATCACCTGCTTTTCCTGCAGGCTGGCGACGAGCGAGGTGCGTTCTTCCGCGCGGCGTTCTTCCAGCACGGCACGGCGCGACACCACGATATTGCCGCGGCGGCGATCCATCTTCAGAATCTGGAAAAGCTGCTGCTGGTTCATCAGCGGGCCGACATCGCGCATCGGGCGCACATCGACCTGCGAGCCGGGAAGGAAGGCAACCGCACCGTCGAGATCGACGGTGAAACCGCCCTTGACGCGGCCGAAGATCACGCCATGCACGCGGGTGCTGTCGTTGAACGCCTTTTCGAGGCGAATCCAGCTTTCCTCGCGCCGCGCCTTGTCACGGCTGAGGACGGCCTCGCCAAGCGCGTTTTCCACACGCTCCAGATAGACCTCGACCACATCGCCGATCTTCACATTGGCCGGCTGACCCGGCATCGAGAATTCCTTGAGAGGCACGCGGCCTTCGGTCTTCAGGCCGACATCGATCACAGCCATGTCGTTTTCAATGGCAACGATGGTGCCCTTGATGACATTGCCTTCCTGCGGCGACTGGGCATCGAAGCTTGCTTCGAGCATGGCCGCGAAATCATCACGGGACGGGGTTGCGATTGACGGGGTAACGGTTGCGGTGGCGCCTCTTGCCATGAACTCTCCTGATTCAGAATTTTCTGCCAACCCGGCGGCGCCGGGCGGACTTCCACGCGGGGCTTTTCGCCCGCAATGGCGATTGGGTTGCGGATGATTTGGGACGGGCCGGCCCAGAGAGGGTCCGGCCGGGTCTCCTTAACCCCTGGGCCGGGCCTTGAGCGCTCTCTCCACCTTCGGTTCGACCAAAGCGAGAGCGGCCGCGAACGCGGCGTCTATATCCAAATGAGTCGTGTCGAGCAAGGCCGCATCCGCCGCCTGGACCAAAGGGGAGACGGGGCGGGTCCGGTCCGCCTGGTCGCGGGCGTTGATTTCGGCCAGCACGGCGCTTTCGTCCCGCGTCAGGCCCAGGCCCTGCAATTCCAGCCAGCGGCGGTGGGCCCGGATGGCCGGTTCGGCATCGACGAACAGTTTGGCCGCGGCATCCGGGCAGATCACGGTGCCGATGTCGCGCCCATCCATCACCGCACCATCGCTGCCGCCGGGCGGGTGGAGGAGAAAATTGCGCTGGAAATCGAGCAGCGCGGCACGGACGGCCGGAATTGCGGCCACGTCCGATGCCGCCTTGCCGACCACATCGCTACGGATTTTGGGATCGCCGGCGCGGTTGAGATCGATCGCGCGCGCGCCTTTGACGGCCGTATCCGGGTCTTTCGGATCGCCCTTCACTTCCAGCACCGCAAGCGCGGTAAGCCGGTAGAGCGCCCCCGAATCCAGATGCGGAAAACCGAAATGGCGGGCAAGCCGCTTCGCCAGCGTGCCCTTGCCGCTGGCCGCGGTGCCGTCAACCGCAATGACGATGGAATGAGTCATGGAATGGGAGCCTGTTTTATGATTGTCATCCCCGGCGAGCATTCGTGCCCGCGGCATGAATGCGAGGGAAGGGGAACCAGGTCTTCATGGCTGCGCAAATTCACCGGTAAGTTTCTCCCAAAGACAATTCCAGCCGGAATTTTCCTTCTCGATCAATTTGATCTTCCAGGCACGATTCCATCGCTTTATCCGCTTTTCGCGAACAATTGCGAGATTGATGTCCTCGTGAAATTCGTACCAAACGAGAATGTGCACGCCGTATTTCTTGGTAAAGCCGTCAATCAGATCATTCTTGTGTTCCCATATCCGGCGCACAATATCGTTCGTGACGCCGGTATAGAGCGTACCGTTGCGCCCGCTCGCGAGGATATAGACGAAGTAGCTGTGTTCCCGCATAGCTGAAGCGATATTAATTCAAATCATGAGTCGACAAGACCCACCTGGGTCCCCTTCCCTTCGCGAAGCTTACGCTCCGCTCAGCCGGGGATGACAATTATTGCGACAGCAATTCCGCCCCCAGGCCACGCATCAGCCCCTCGAATTCCGGGAAGCTGGTTGCGATCATCGCAACATCGTCCACCGCGACGGGCGCGCGCGCGGCCATGCCCATCACAAGAAAACTCATCGCAATGCGGTGATCCATGTGGGTTTCGACCATGCCGCCACCGGGCACGCCATCCGCACCACGGCCTTCCACAATCAGGCCGTCTTCCAGTTCTTCCACCGTGACGCCATTGGCGCGCAGGCCCGCTACGATGGCCGAAAGGCGGTCGCTTTCCTTCACCCGCAATTCTTCCAGCCCGCGCATCACGGTGCGGCCTTCGGCAAAAGCGGCGGCAACGGCCAGGACCGGATATTCGTCGATCATCGCTGGCGCGCCTTCCGGCGGCACCTCGATCCCCTTCAACGCCGAAAAGCGAACCGCGATATCGCCAATGTCTTCGCCGCCGCTCTGGCGCAGATTGGAAACCGTGATTTCAGCCCCCATCGCGCGCAAGGCCTCGAACAGCCCGGTACGGCGGGTATTGAGCAGTACACCCGGTGCCGACACCACCGAGCCGGGCACCAGAAGACCCGCCACCAGCGGAAACGCCGCCGAAGATGGATCGCGCGGCACATCGACCGCGCAGGGCGAAAGTTCAGCCTCCCCCATCAGGGAAATCACCTCGCCGCCACCCGAGCGCGGCTCCACCGAAATATCGGCGCCAAAAGCGGCCAGCATTTTTTCGGTGTGATCGCGGGTCAGCGCGCGCTGGCCGATGCGGCTGCGGCCGGTGGCATTGAGCGCGGCGAATAGCAGCGCCGATTTCACCTGGGCGGAGGCGACCGTAACCTCATAATCGATGGCGAGCGCGGGGCCAGCGCCGGTCAGCGACAGCGGCATCAATCCGCCCGGCTGGGCCTCGTAGCGGGCGCCGAAGCGGGTCAACGGGTCGAGCACGCGCTTCATCGGCCGCCGGCGCAGCGAGGAATCACCGGTGAAGACGCTGGTGACCGGGGTTGTCGCCGCCATCCCCATCACCAGACGCGAGCCGGTGCCCGAATTGCCGAAATCAAGCGGTGCTGCAGGCGCGGTAAGCCCGCCCACCCCCACGCCATGGACGGACCAGAGGCCGGGGCCCTGCCGTTCCACCGTGGCACCATAGGCCCGCATGGCGGATGCGGTATTAAGCACGTCTTCCGCCTCCAGAAGGCCGGAAATCCGCGTTTCGCCGACGGCCAGCGTGCCGAGCAGCAAGGCCCGGTGCGAGATGGATTTGTCGCCCGGAACCGGGGCTTCCCCGCTGAGCGGCGGCGCGGGCCTGGCGGCAACGGCGCGCGATGTGGAGGTGCTAGGCATAAAGGTCCTTTGACAGGCAGACGGAGAAGTGGCAAACGACGCCCCTTTTCAGAAGCGACTTCACGCGGGAAGATGAACGTTGGTCAAGGCAGATCTCGGAACCAAGCGCGCTTGCCCAAGCTGCAATACGCGTTTTTATGACCTGAACAAGCGGCCCATCGAGTGCCCGAAATGTCAGTTCTCGTTCGAGCCCGAGGCGCTTTATAAGCAGCGGCGCCCGCGCCAGCCCGAGCCGGCAGCCCCGGCGCCGGCGCCAAAGGCCGAGGATGACGAGGAAGAAGACGAGACCGAGGACGAATCCGCCGAGGCCGAAGAGGACGAAGAAGAAGACGTCATCGACGAAGCGCCGCTGAAGATCGGCGACGACGAGGACGACGAAGACGCCGCCGAGGAGGAAGAGGAAGAAGACGCAGGCATGACCGTCATCGAAAGCGATGACGAGACCGGCGATCTGGAAGACCTCGGCGAAGACGTTGACGACGATGAAGACGATTCCAGTCTTCTGGAAGAAGACGACGAAGACGAGGATGTCAGCGGCATTATCGACGCCGATATTGAAAAAGACGACCGGTAGAATAAGGTTATAAGCGCGGCCGACGCCGCAACGTGGGGCCATAGCTCAGCTGGGAGAGCGCCTGCATGGCATGCAGGAGGTCAGCGGTTCGATCCCGCTTGGCTCCACCAAATAAAATCAAGTACTTAAGACAAGCGGCAAAATCACGAAAAAAGGCTCAGGGAACCACAGGGGAACCGGGCCTTTATAACACCAGCAATCCTTCAGCACCTTCCTCGGTATCGTAGATACTCGGGCCGTTTTCGCTTGAGGTTGCGCGCGCCAATGCCATCGCACAGGCCACCGCGCCGTCGATCTTCTCTGCGCTTCGGGCCTTGTTGAACTTCTCGTTCCCGGCCGGGTCGCGTTCGATCGTCACATTCTGAAAATTCCACCGCAGCACAGGGTGACCGCCGTGCCGGAAGTTGCCGGAGAGGATCGTGCGCTCCGTTGTCTTCACAGCCGCATTCATGGACGCATAGCCCTGCCCAAACCGGACCACGGGCAAGCCCATAGCCGAGAGCCGGTTCATGGTGCCGGTGGCGTTCCATCGGTCTATGAGGATTTCGAGGACGTTGAACCGCTCGGCCAGTTCCACGATCCGCCCTTCCACAATGTCGTAATCCACCACGTTGCCCGGCGTGGCGACGATATGGCCCTCGTCCCGCCAGCGCAGATAAGGGACCGAATCACGCTCCTGGCGCTTCCTGAGGGTCGCCTCGGGCACGAAAAAGGACGGGGCGATGACGGCAGTTCCGTCCGGGCGGGGGAAAACCGCCACCACGGCAGTCAGATCCTCAGTCGAGGACAGGTCCACGCCCACATAGCAGGGCTCGCCCTCAAGGGCGGCCAGATCCACCGGATCGAGGCCGGAGGCGTCATAAAGCGCCATGTCGAGCCAGGGCGCGGCCGCACCGTCCAGCCAGACATTGAGATTAAATTGCATGAAGGCTTCGCGCTCGCCCGGCCGGTTCTCGGCCTCCCGTGCCAATTGCCGCAAGCCGTCAATATCTGGGAAGCCATGCGCAAGGCCCGGATTTACCGCCCGCCACGCCTCTTCGCTGCGCCAGTCCACGTCAGGTGGGCTTTCGAACAGGATCGGCAGGAATGCCTCATCCTCGATCTCACCAGCATCAATGGCTTTGGCATATTTGTAGAGATCATAGGCAAGGTTCATCTGCCCCTTGCCGGCCGTGGTAATGATCCAGGTGATTGAATTCGGTGTCTTCACCACGCCCGTGCGCAGCGCGTTCCAGAGGTCCGCCTTGCGCCAGGTGTGAAGTTCATCCGCCAGCACAAATGTAGGCGTCTTGCCATGCTGTGCCGCACCGTCGCTCGAAACCGCGTGGTAGACCGATCCGCTCTTCGGATGCTCGATCAGCGATTTGGTGTCGCGGATATTGGTGGCGCGCATCAGCCGCGGATGCACCTGCAGCATCCCTACCGCCTCATCATAGGCGATCCGCGCCTGCTCCCGGTCGACGGCAGCGGACACGGCGTAGCCACCGTTGATCCGTTCCGGCCCGATGGTGTGCAGCATCACAAGGCCAGCACCCAGCGTCGTCTTACGATTGCCGCGGGGCAGCATCAGGAACACGGTCTTGACCCTGCGCTGGCCATCCGGCCGCGTGTCGCCATAGACCCGTCTCACAATCCGTTCCATGAAGGGCCAGACTTCGAATGCCTGCCCTTTGGCCTGGCTTTTAAGGTGCTTCAGAAGCTGGAGAAATTTAACGGCCAGATCGCCCTTCCCGTGCGGGTCAGCGAGGACAGAGCCGTCAAATATCCATGCCGGCGAATTCATCATCGTCCCCTTGCGGCGCCAATGCCGAACGGGCTCGCGAAACCGGTGTCAATCCAAGTTCTGACGCATATTGCCGGACCTGGCGCATAGCTTCGTGCATGACGCGAAACGCAGGATGGGGCCGCGGTGCGGAGCGTTCCGACTCCACCCACATCGGCCCGGCCGCAAGTTCAGCCTGACATTGCCGCACCTGTCCCACGGCCAAACAATAGGTTTCCAATGAAGCAAGATCGCCTGCGGTCAATATCTGACGCTTCGCAAGTATCTTGGATACACGCTTCCACTCTGCCTTTGCCTCAGGCGAAAGCCATGACGGTGGTCCAGGCAGCTTCCGAAGCCCGTCCTCTTTGGATAGCTGTGAAGGTTTTCGACCGCGCATCAGAAGCTCCAGGTACGATAGCCGCTGATCAGATCAAGCACTGGCTGCGAAAGATCGATTATCGAGTCCCCGCCCACCAGAACGCTTTCACGATTCTCGTATAGAGACGCCGCTTGCATCTTGATCGCGGTACGGATCGGTTCAGGCACATCTTCCGCATGGTCGCCATAACCGGCTTTGAATGTGACCGTCACCGCCTCAAGTGAACGCCGCGTGACCGGCCAGCTTTTCCCGAACGCCGGCACGATCCGCGCGCCATCTGGCGTCCCGATCCCGGCCACCTGATAGGTTTCTGCGGCGAGCGTTTGATCCTGGCCTGCGGCATCCACATAGGTGATGGATTCGACCGATTGGCATGGCGGCAACGGCACGGCGATTGAAGGCGGGAACCAGTCCAGCTTCAGTTTCCATATCTGGGTGAGAAGGCATCTACCAAGGAAGCCGTCACGGCCATCGAGGTTCCGTGTGGCTGCATCGACATACATACCAATAGACAGAAGTTCTGAAGCGTCTTCCTGCCTCAGATGCGCCTGCATCTCCGGGAATGTAACGACCGGACCGTCCGGCGGTGTCTGAAGAACGAGAGTCATTTCCATCTCCACATTCAAAGCATCCGGCGCGAATTGGCGTCACGCACGGTCTTCACCACCATGCCGGGCAGTTGCTTCGCCATCTTCCGATCATGGTCCGCGAGCAAAGCCTCGATCTCCGCCCGGTTCGAGCCTTGCACGTTGTAAGAAGAATTGAGAACGATAGAGACCGGTGTGGTGCTTCCCGATTTCACATCTGGGATGGATGGCATCCTGAGCGCGTCGTTCGGAATGATTGTACCGCTGCGGCCTGGAGAAAAGAGTTCAGGTCCCTGCTCGCCAACCAGATAATTCTGGCCTGCCGTTACGGGACCGCCTGATGCGCGCGGAAACAACTGAAACGGGACAGAATCAAGCCCGGCACTGCCTCCACCACCACCGCCACCGAAGAGGCTTCCAATAGCACTGCCCAGAAAACCGAGAATGCCACCACCACCGCCACCGGAACCACCCGAATTCGAAAATATATCGTCCAGCAGCTTGTCGAACAGGTCGAACAGCTGATCGCCAAGCCGGTCCGCCATCTTGTCCGCAAAGTTTTGCGCCAGGTTGGCAAACACATCCCGGATATCGCCACCTTCAATGGCCGTTCGGATACCGTCACGGAAGGATTGCCGGACCATCTCACGCAGATCGTTGCTATCCTGCGCGTCCTGCGCCCGCTGTGCTGCGGCACCGACCTGATTGCCTTCTTCCTCGACGGCGGCCGTGAATTCCTTTGTGATCGGGATGCCGCGTGCCTTTGCGTCATTCAATTGCTGCTGGATGTAGGCCGCCTTCGCTGCCTCGCCAGCGGTCATTCGCAGCGCTGCCGCCTCGGAATCGTACATGGCGACAAGCGCAGCACCCTGCCGGATCGCTTCATTTATGGCGGAGGTATCGCTGATGGTATACAGGGATGCGTCCGCTTCCGTGTTGACGGCTCCGCGCTTTGCGTTGGCACCGCCTTCAATCGCAGATGCGGCACGCCGGTATGCAGGCGATGACTTCGCGTAGTTCAACTTCGCGAGGGCATCCATCTCCTTCGCGTATTCGTCATCGATCGCGGCGAGCTTCGCTTTGCGCTCGTCTTCGATCTGCTTCACCAGCGCGTCGTGATAGCCATCGAGGCCCTTGAGCCGTTCGACTGCGGCACGATCCTGGGAAGCGATCCATGCCGCCTCTGCCGTTTTGGCATCGAGTAGCGTCTTGTTGAGGAAGTCCTGGCGCTTTTCTGCCAGTGCCTGCATGGCCTTCAATTCCGCATCCGTTGGCGGAACCGCGACATTCGTCCCGCCGGTAGGCTTGGCCAGCGCTGCAGGCTTCGCCGCCTTCTGCGCCTCGGCAAGCTGGCGGGTGAGGTCCGCGACATGTGTTTTCTGCTGTTCAATCAGAAACTCAAGGCCACCGGTTTTGCTAGGGCTGATACCAAGGGCGGCCCCGGCTTTCCCAAGGAATCCGGCTGGCGTCTTCGCATCCTCATTCCGTTTCTGAAGTGCGGCCAGCTGCTCCTTTGCACTATCGAGCGCAAGGCTGAGTTGCTGCACTTTAGAAAGCTGGATGAGACCGAAGAACTGTCCCCACTTCTCAACCCATTTCACAAGGTCAGGCAGGCTCTTCGTTACACTATCGACAATACCGGCAACCTGCGGAGCGAATTGCGCAAGGGCCGAGACGCCCTGCGCCTTGATGGTGGCAAACAGCGCATCCAGCTTGTCGTTTGCTTCTTTCGCGCCTTCAACTGTCTTGGTGTCGAGCACAATGCCAAGGGAATTCGCCTGCGCCGTCAGCTTTTCGATGCCTGTCCGGCCCTGCTCCATCAACTGCAGAAGCTTGGGACCGGCATCTTCGCCAAATATCTTCGCGAGGATAGAGCCTTTCTGTGCCTCCGTACCGAATTTGTTGATCTTCGATGCGATGAATTCAAAGGCATCGCCCGCGTCATGAATCTGGCCGGCATTGATGGCCTTGTCGAGGCCGATCTTCTTGAACGCGACCGCCGCCGGACCAGCGCCGGTGTTGATGAACTCGCCCAGCGTCTGGTTGAGCTTCATCATGCCCCGGTCCAGATCATTGAAGGATGCACCCGATTGTGAGGCTGCGAAGCGAAGTTCCTGCAACTTTTCGACGCTGACACCGGCCTGAACCGCCGTGTCTCCGATGGCGCTGGCCGCATCCAGCGACTTCCGGACAAGCGTACTCAATCCGGTCACGACACCGACAGCGGTCAAACCTGCAATCGCACCGGCGGCACTGCTCAGCCCGACGAACTTGTTCGCCTTGCCGAGCGTGTCCCAGCTCTTGTTCACCTTGGTCACCATGGCGCTATTGCGGCGCTCAACGGCGTTGGCCTGCTTCTCGAACAGCACGCCGACCTTCGCCATGGTCTTTTCATATTTCGAAATATCGGCTTCGACCTGCGCCATCAGGCGTTCGACTTCAATCGCCATCTATGCCGCCCTCGCGATCTGTTTGATTGCGGCATTGATGTGCCGGTTCATCTTGGAGCGCAGTGCTTTCCTCTGTGCGCGCCATGTCGGCCAGAAGAAGGGCTGCGCCGCGGCGCCAGGATGGGTTCGATAAGATTTTCGCGTATGGGAGCCGGTCCCTTTGCGATGATCGGCAACCCGGCCACCCTTGACGGCTGCCTGCGTTCCGAACTCAACCCAGGCGGCATAGTAAGCTTCTTCATCACCGGCAAAGATGGTGATGCGGTTGTTGTCTATGCCATCGTCCTTACCCTTGGGGCCTTTGACCGTGTCGATGATCTTGGCGCTCCGTGGTGGCGCGCCCCAGCACCAATTGATCGAATCTCGGAGCTTGCCGGTATCGACAGGGACAAGCCGCTTCATGGCGGCCACCATCTCTTCGGCCATCTCTTCCATGGCAGCGCGGACAGCCATACCCACCGCCTTCGGCAGCTTGTCGATCTTGCCCTTGAACTTCTTGCGGCCCTTCCACTTAATCCGCTGCGGCATTGTCCGACTCCTCGCCCGTCAATCCCAGCAGGTACATCGCGATAACCTTCAGCGCGGCCGGCGCGCTCTGCGCCAGCGGGCAGCACTGAACATGGTTACGGATGATCTCGTTTGCTGCCATCTCGTTATTTCCAGCGCCCAGCAGCCCAGCCGTGATCACGCCGCTCACATCGTTCACGTCCCACCGCCCCTGCCGCAGCCGGTTGAACACGTCCATGATCGTGCCTTTGAATTTCACGGGCTGGATGTGAGGCGCCGCGCCGTAGTTGCGCATGTACGCACCAAGGTCAGCCTGAAACTCACGGCCGCCGATCTCGATTGCGGTGCGCGCATAGTCCAGGTTCAGGTTGCCGGCCACCGCTGAATCTGTCATACAAAAAATCCTTCAATTCCAATTTGTTGCGAGTTTCGTTCCCCGCGCCGGTCCCCTGCAGGGTCGCCAGCGATCGAACGCCCCCTACCCATCCATTCGTTCACACGCTCGATCAGGCGCGGTGCGGCATGGGCACGGGCGGGATCGGTCCTGATCCGTTCGATACAGACGCTGGCAGGCGTGTTCATCACCACCACCTGCACGTTGCCGAGGGCTGCTTGCCACTGCCGACGCTCGTCATGCGACGGTGCGGAGGCGATGAGCCAGGCCATGCGCGTGCGCGTCGTGGCGAGGCTGTGGATCAATCCATCACGGATGCTGAAGGCACGGCCGAGGATGGTGCGGTCATTGTCCCACGGCTTACCGCCCGCTTCGACAAGACATTGATTCAGGTCAATGATGGTATCGCCGGGCAACGCACGGGCTTTGACATAACTGGTCTTTCCCGATGCCGGTGGACCACAGACTAGCGTCACCGGTGATATGGAAGGCTGCACACCGAACGGAATGCTGTAGCCGAACCGGCGGGCTTGAGGATCGCCCCGCTTCTCTGCGGACTGGATCGAACCATTGTGGCAGGCAGCGCATACCGGCTCCCAATTCCTGCGGTTCCAGAACAGGCGAAGATCACCACGGTGGGCGATCTTGTGGTTGACCACAGTGGCCTTGGCCTTGAGGCCATGGGCAGCACAGCGAACACACCACGGATGCGCCGCGAGATAAGCGGCCCGCTCCCTATCCCACTTGGTATCGTAGCCACGGGCACGCGCGCCCAGGCGCTTGGCGTCATGAACGCGCTTGCGTGGCGCGGTGCAGACTGGGCATGGCTGCCCCGCTGCTATCCGTTTCCCGCATTTGCATGCCCATGGTGCCTTCAGTGGCATTATATCCTCGCTCTAAAATGTTGCGGCCTTGATCTAAGCGCTTCGGAAGGAGGAGGTGCTCTCCCCGGCACCACGCTTAGACCTCCAGGTCCGGCCGCGAGACCCCAAAACCAGGTGCCGTCAGAATTACGATGGCGGATTGGCAGTCGGTGCGATCTCGGGATGGCCCAGAACCCACACACCCGCGACATAGATGTTACCGGCGTCGTTTCCGATGGGCGTGATCGTCACGCGTGCGTAACGCTTGTTCCCGGCATAACCGATCTTGCGAACCTTGTTGTCGTCATCGGCAGCGGTGAAACCAGCCAAGGCCTCGGTGCCGAGGAGAAACCCATCATCGACGGCAGCATGGTCAGACAAGCCGCTATCGTCGCCGTCCTCGACCAATACCGAAAAGGTGGCGTTCGCATCGGTGTTGACGCCGATCAGAATAATGAACTCCGCCGAGCCGAAGCCTTTCGTGTCGATGATCTGGGACACGATGGGGGTGTTGTCCGTGCCAGCCACTGCGGGGCTAATGCCTCGAGCGGTATGGATATGATTGTGCAAATCGCGCATTGGTTATGTCCTTTCCGATCAGCTGGTAGCGATCTTGAGTTTGCGCAAGGCCTCAGGCAGGCGAACCGCACCACCGACACGCCGACGGGCGTGGAAGCGGGTCACGCTGCGGGTGGCCTGGGTGTAGGGGTCGCGCAGAAGCGACAGCGCAATGCGGTCATAGATGCGATAGCCACGGGCGAAGTCACCGAATGCAATCGGAAACTTGCCTGCACCCACGTCATCCATATCCACCGCCTCGATCACCGGGCGGCCAAGGATGGTTTCGGGCTGACCGGCAACGAAAGCGGGCTGCCAGAGATAAACGCCAGTCGTTCCATCTTTCAGCTTGCGGATCGCGGCCAGCGTGGTGCCATTCATGATCCAAACCGCCTGATTGCGATAGAAAGTGGGGACGGCGTACATGAGATCGATCAGGCCATCGGCCGTCACCTTGGAGGCATCACCTCCGGCGGTGTAAGCGATGTTCGGATCGGCCATGAAACCGGTCGGCTTCTTGATGCCGTCGCCATTGACGAATGCCTCGCCTTCAAGCCGGCCAAACTCTTCAGCTAGGTCGCTGGAGACCTCAGCCGCGATATCGACAGCCGCATCTTCGAGAAGCTTGTTGGATACGTCGGTGAAGCACTTCGCTTCATGCACGGGGATTTCCAACTGGCCATAGGTGGATTCGGTCTCCTCCGATTCCTCCAACTCGCCTTCCCATGATGCGGTGGGGCGACCAGTGCGTACCGGAAGGATCACGCTCGCCGATGCGGTATTGCCCACACTGGCGGCCTGACGTATCGGCGAGAATTGCACCAGCTTCTTGACGATTTCCGTGGTGAATTCGGGAGGGGCAAGGAAACCGCCGGACGTGTCATCGGCCACGCGTAAGGTTTTCGTCTCCTCCGCCGTGAGGGCGTTCTGGCCCTTGCGGATGAAGATAGTGAATGCCTTCGCCTCAAGCGTGGCACCTTCGTCCTTCAATTCCTGGGCGGCGCCAGGGCGATTGGCCTTAGCCAGTTCGGTATCGAGCCGCTCCTTGAGCGCCTTCTGCTCCGCACCAAGTTCGGTTAGCTTCGCGGTGACCGTAGCCGACAGTTCCTCGATGGCCTCGACCGGATCGGGCGCATTGTCCGCGCCACCATTCTCGTCCTTGAATTCCAACGGGCGGGATTCATCCCACGCCGCACGCGTTTCGTGCTTTGTCATAGTTGACGCAGGGCCTCCTTAGCCCGGTTGACAGCCGATACGATTGCCCGCGCGTGAGCATCGGCCGCTTCGCTTTTCACCGTCGAAACGGTCGCGCGCGGATTCATGGGGAACGTCACAATCGAGATTTCAGGGAGGTCGAGTTCCTTCAGAAAACGAACGCCCTTGGCACGATCGAAGGTATCCTTCAGGCTGCGGAAGCCGATGGACAGGCCGTCCATCGCACCCGCTTTCATCAGCGCGTAGGTCTCACGGCCCTTCACGGTGTCTAGGATCAGCTTACCGGTGGCGCGCAGCCCTTTCGCGTCTTCGCGGATATCGGTCCACACGCCTATTGGCTCTGACTGATCGTGGCCGCGCAGCAACTTCACGCGGCCGGGCGGGCGTCGTTCCAGCGATTTGGTAAAGGCGCCCGGCAGCACCACGTCCTTGCACAGGTCTTCATTGTCGAACGTGCTGGCATAGCCGGTGAACACGCCTTCATCGCTGATGGCTTTCACGTCCAGTTCAATTGCAATGCCGGTTTCGGTGCTCATGCCGCAATCCTGGGCTTGGGAAGTTGAGCCGGCGGCGGCTGATGGCCTGGACGATTATCACCGCCCGGCGTTTCCGTGTTCATCGGCCGGCGATATTCATCACCGCCCTCATAGGGCGCACGGTTCTCCATCGCCCGCACTTCGTTTGGATTCAGGATGCCGTTGGTGATGGCCTGGCTGTATGCGGTGTAGCGTGCGGCCATATCGGCGCGCGCCAGATCGTCCGTGAGGAATTCTGCATAGAATTTGGAGCGCTCTTCCGGCTTGAGCAGCGATCGAGCAATAGCGCCCTCCCACAGCTTCAGCCACGGCATCAACGTCAGCGTGACGAACTCCGCCCCCATGTTCTCAACGTTTGAGAACGTGGCATCAGACAGATCGCCCAGCATATGCAGTGGCACCCGGAAGACGCGCGCGATCTCAGCAATCTGGAATTTACGCAATTCGAGAAACTGCACATCGACCGAATTGAAGGTCAGGCTTTGCCACGTGATGCCCTCGTCCAGCACCAGCGTTCTACCCGAATTGGCACCCCCGCTATGCACAGCGTCGAAAGATTCACGAAGCCGCTTTCGGGCTTCCGGGCCCAAGGTGCGTGGATGCGTCAGTACGCCAGAAGGTTTTGCACCATTGGCGAACAGCTTTGCGCCGTGTTGTTCCATGACCATGGCGAGGCCAATGGCTTCACGCGCCTGATGCCACGGAACGACCGGTCTGCCGGGGTCGATTGAGAGGCCACCTAGATAGAAAAAATCCGCATACGAATAGCGACGCTGCTTACCGTCAGCCATCGTCACCACATAGCGCGGCTCGAGCGAAACGGAATCAACTTCCACGATGAAGCTGGATGATGGAACCTGGTGCAGTTCCTTCGCCTCACCACCGACGCGCACGATCACTGCACCCGCTTTGCCATGGGCAAGTAAGGCCGCCTGCATGTCGCGCTTGAATTCGGCTGCGCTGGTCCACGGATTTGCCATGCCCGTTAGAATGGCTTCGAGAGGATGATCGGTTGCCCGTTTCTTCCCGGCATCGCCGATGCGTTCGTAGAGGTGCAACGGAAGCTGCATCACGGACTCGGAAACGATTTTGACGCAAGCCGCGAAGGGCGTGCAGCGCATGGCCGTCTCAGGCGTTACGGCCGTGCCGGAGGCTGCCGCGATGACACCGAAGAGCTGAAGCAAATCAGGCGACGGGGCTGCCATCGCGCCCTTCGTCTCCATGCCCAGCATTTTTCGCCATGTCTCAAACATGACTGCCAACTATGGGCACGGATGCCAGCACGGCAACAAATTCCTCGCGCGCGCGGGAAGATTGATTTTCGAAGGATCGCTATCGTTTACTGGCGTTAGATCGGTGCCTTTAACTTCTTCGAGAACTTCCGGCGCTATCTTCTCGGCGCGAGCAATCTTGCGATTGATGGATTGTTTCGTTTCGCCCGTCACTTTTGCAGTCTCGGCGGCGAAACCTTCACCTCGATGTCCCTTACGATCCGCCCGCTTACTTTCAACCGGAACAGGTTGTTCCGATTGACGCGCTTCCCACAATTCCTTCCGTCGCGCGAGGCATTGCGCTTCTTCCGCTTCCGTCAGTTCGGACCTGCAGAGATTTTCGTCAATTTCCCAGAGATCGTTCTGGGACACTAGCGCGACACGATTCGCGACACCAGCCGCGACGGCTGCCAAGTCTATTTCATCACCAAGTACAATCAGTTCCAGATTGTCGGGCTTCCTGATTGCGACAATGATTGCGACACGCCCGCGACAGCAGCGCGTTACGCCAGAGCGTTACGGGGGCGTTACGCGTAACGGTGCGTTACGTAACGCGTTACGATTTTCACCATTGCAAAGTCGGCACCTGAAGCAAATGGGTAAACAAAATCGAAGCAAATGCTTCAGCAAAACCGGAGAAAACCGGCAAATCTGTCCGCCGCACCGCCAGTTTCATGTGCCGATGAATGCGCGCAAAAATCGGCCAAAATTTTTCGCGCGCAATTCTCGCATAAAAAATGGGCGCAAATCCCTCAGGCGCACCATTTTCACTGTTGCATTCTTCTCCTCGTCCGTCTGCGTGTGCTTCACCGCCCTCTCCCGCCTCGGCTTCGCCTCGTTGGGCCAGCTTACGCTGGCTGGGTGGTGGTTTCTCTCCGTCTTCAGCCCCTACTTAAAGCGTCCTGATCCTGAGTTCAGGGCTCGTTCAGGGCATAGCTCTCCCTGTGTGGGAGAGCTTGTCTTGATCCTTGAGACGAGGGTGCACAAGACATATCCGGATCGACAGAACCCTATTACGGGGAAGGCCGGTGACATCGTTCGGCCTTTGCCTGCTGCTCTTAGGCGCGGCCACCGCATTGCCGATCCGTCAGCTTTGCGGTGTTGCCGGTGGCTCGTGAGGTTTGCACTGCCACGACTGCGAACACGCGGACGGCACCGAATGCTCGCTTTTATCTGCAGGTGATGAGCGGAATCCTTGCGGGCACCCAATCGTTCTGCAGCATTCTGCCTCCGCTTATCCCCACGGTCCTGGTTAGCCGTGACGCGCGCTCCCGACAGACGGGCTGGGCTATGTCATGCCGCCGAAGCGGCAGTGTTTATTCGGCCGCGAAGGGCAGGACAGAACCTTCCTCCGCTGGCGCTTCATCGATGTGCGATTGGCGCTTCTTCTCGCGGTAGCGCTTCTGGCGCCCGGCATTGGCGCTCACCGGGGCCGGCGCACGGGAGTTCACTTCCAACAAGATCCGCTGCGCCACTTTGGCGGCACTAGCTGGGTCCAGCGTTATGAATGTGTCGGAATCTTCGTCCCACGCCTGTTTCTGGCGGATGACGATTTCCTTTCTGGGATTCCAGTAAACCGCTGTCGCGGCCTGCTCCGGTACGACAACCTCATCGCCGTAGTCGTCCCAATCAAAATCGCTTGTGCAATTGATCCCCATCAGCGCCTCCGCTGTTGCGAATGCGCGGCGATTGACCTATTCTTCTTTTTGATCGCTGTGCCAACTCGATCTCTTTGTTGAGCCCCTGCCATTCCCCAAATGGCGGGGGTTCGCATTTCAGGTCTGTTCATAAGGTTCAACCTCCTCCTTCTCCAAATAGCCGCGCTCTGCGGCCTCGTTGCGCAGACCGATCAGATGAGTGATCACTTCACCAAGTTTGTGAATCGGAATGTTGATGCCGGGCATGCCGGTGTCGTCTTTCAAATATTGCCGCTGCCATAGGCGCGCCATGCGTCTCTGCTTGATCTGTGTGAACCCGACACGGAATTCGACATGCGAGTTCTTCTCGACCGCAGAAACCATCTCCAGCTTGCCCACCGTCATGCCGCCTCTCCATAATCGCTGGTGGAAAGGTGTTCACGGCCGAGCTTTGCGATGGCCCATGCGTCGGCAGAATCCACATCGTAGAACGGCGTGATGCCAAACTTCCGGAACGGCGGGCCGCCACCGATCGAGGCGTATTTCGCCAATGTTGAAGGCGCTACGCGCAAGCCGTGCTTCAGCAACAGGTATTCGGCCAGTTCCCTCCGGCGGAGCCGCGGAAGGCGAAGGTGGCGAGGGAGGTCAACTTCATTCATTTCATTTTCTCCCTGGGTCATGGCGCATCACTGCGCGTTTCCGCGATAACCATCTTGTCATCCGAATCTCGAAGGGCCGCGGCGACGGCTGATATTTGGCGTCCGCCAATAAATCGCTCAAAGCCAATACCGCGTTCGCTGTCCTCTCGTAGCTTCTCAATCGCTTTGTCGTATTTCCGCGTGCTCTTCCTCTGTTTCATGGCATCAGCGTGATGGCCATATATTTCGTGGAGGAAAACGATCATCTGCTCGCCGAGCAACTGTTCGTGATCGCATCCCATCGCCACAAGCTTTTCGATGAGCGGTGATGCGAGGTGGAATTTGATAGTCGCGACAGGGAATGGTCCATGAACCCTGATGTCGATGTTGGGACCGTCATAAACCCAATCATCGACTTGCCCATCTTCAAAGGGAGCGTGATAGATCAATTGATCCGTGGAACCGTCCCGGAACAACCAAACAAGCGCAGTGATGAAGTCCAAGAACCGCGCATTATCGGATAGGCCGAGTATCACGCGCATCATTCTAACGACGGGCTCATCGCTCGCCGCCGGCATTACGCAAGCAGTGGCATAGGTCGGCATGAATTCATCGAGTTCCGAGGGCCCGCCCGACAGCAGTGCGAGAAGGAGTTTCGCAGCCTGGGCATTGTCTATCGGGAGAGACCCCCTGCCGCGTTTTCCACGCACCAACCAACCGTTTGAACGCAGCCGCAGCCCGTAGGCCTCGACTGCTTTCGGTCGCTTTCCAATCGCGTCCGCCAGGGCGGCATATGTATCCTCAGCACTTGCCATGACCGCAGCATATAGATCTGCCCCGAACAAATCGTCAAGAATATTCTACCATCGCAGGATGTTACGGTTTTTCACTACCACATTGATAATGTTACGAATTATCCGATACCGCTACATTCCATCCACAGAAAAAGAGGCCGGACGCAGTGCCCAGCCCCTCTAGTCCCGTGTTTAGGCGTTTAGGATTTTGTCGGGCGCGAATTTGTAGGCCCAAGTCTTATGTGATGCCTGCTGAAGTGCATCCTCCAATTTGATGGTCTCCGTCTCCAGGACGTTGACGATCAAAATCAATGCATCGCTGACAACACCGTCGGCCAGGTCGCTAGTCATCATCAGTGACAGCGCGGATTGGATTCGGACGATCTGCCCTAGAGCAACATCCGCGTCGTGGATGTGCTCAAAAGCAGCCGCCGCATCCGCTTCTGCTATCGTCATTTCACGCCGTTCGTTATCGCTCAGGTCTCTCCTGGCCTTGTCTAGCGCACTGGATCGCCGCATCACGCCACCTCCTTCGAATCGAGGGCGATGAATTCGCCCTTGCGCACAACGCCCACGACCGCGTGCATCTTGTCCAGCACAGATCGGCTCAAGAAGAAGGTCTTTGGTGGATTGTCCATCTCCACCCGGATCAATTCCTCGATCTCGCTATCCGGGTGCGGTTTGGGCGGAAGATAGGTCAGGCGCTTTATTGAGCCCTGCCGCCCGTCCAGAAAACTGAACGCGACAATCGTCCCCTCCACCACGTCGGCCAGCGGTGAAACGACAGCAAAGTCGCCATCCTGAATCAGCGGGCTCAGACAATCTCCATCAACGATGAGCGCATAGGCCAGCGGGTCATCGACGGGGCAGGCGACAAAGCCCATTGGCGGTTTTCCTTTCACCGCCTTTGGTAGAGCTGGATTGGAGAAGGAATTGATCGTGGCCGAGGTATCGGCAGGCGATTTACGCGCTTTCCGCGCAATGCTGGCTTTCATGGCATTACCTTCGAGATTGGCTTCTTACAGCCGCGCCCAGATCGGCCGGGCAGCCGGGAGGTAAGAACCTGCTCGAAGACAGGCCGGTGGCTTTTACCCTTTCGGGCTGGACATGGCGCACCGCTCCCGGCCAGTATGGCCAGGTTCGGACGCCCGCCAAGGCGCCACGATGTGCAGTTCGCCCCTGCCAGGGGCCCGCTGCCCCCAGCAGAGACACCGCCAAGTGTTCTGTTGGGTTATCGAGTCCGGGTTCTTACGCCCACGGACACACTAACCATATTCGCAAAATGAAAAAAGCCCCTTTTGGGGCCCGGAATAGTTGCAGCGCGTGGACCGGATTCTGTAGCGTTACGATAGAATCAGCCGCATGGGGGGAAACATGGCTGGCATGCTGCAAATATTGACCTATCTGCTCTCGTTCTATCTCGTCATTAAAGGTATCGAAATTCTTCAGATCGCGCTGGCGTCTTCCAGGCCAAAGCGGGATGGGATGATTCTCTTAGCCGGATTGACGCTGACCGCCTGCGTGATTGCAGCACTCGGCTTTTCCTTCGCGCAGGATCAACAGGCGATGTCGTTAAGCAGTGGCATGCCATTTGGTCCTCATTAATTGCGAGACGAAATATGTTTGAGGTCGGCAAGAAATACGAATTCCGGATTATCGAAGCTGGTGACGAAACGACGCTCTGGGGAGTGGTAGAACGGTATGAACATCCGTTGATCCAACTCGCAAGGAAACCATCTCTCGATATCCACACCGGCAAGGATAAAATTACGCTCGGCGGCGCACCCGGCCGAATAATTAACGTCACTTCACCTAATTTTATCAGCGCAGTTTTGTCAGGCAGTGACGCGGATTAACCCGCACTTCGGATCGGCACCACGGTCTCGCCGTCATCCTTCTGCTTCGGCGCCATCAGCGCCGCGATCTTGGCCGCAGTGCGCTCCGTGACCTTGCGGATCGGATCATCGGCAAGGTGGGCGTAGATTTCCGTGGTACGTGCCTGCCGGTGGCCCAGCACCTTCCCCACCATGAGCAGGGACGTGCCATCAGCTACCGCTACAGACGCGAAGGTATGGCGCAGATCGTGAAGCCTCACATTCATCAGGTTCGCGGCGCGCTCGACCGGCAAGCCTTTCGCAACAGCAGCTTTACGCGCATCCCGTGTGGCGCGGGCGCGGGTTAGCTCCCAGGCCCGCTGCAGACCGGTGGCATGACCGCCCTCGCCTCGTGCACCGGGAAACATATAGGGATTGCCCGGCTTCGGTTCCTGGCGGGCGAGAATGGCAAGGGCCGGCGCTGCCAGCGTGATCACGCGGGCACCGGTTTTCGAATCAGGCAGCCGCAGCCGGCCACCTTCGAAGTCCACCCATGCCCGCTTCATTTTCATGATCTCGGATTTGCGGCATCCGGTGACCATCAGGAGGCGAATCGCATCGGCCAGCGGTGCACCGACCTTCCTTGTGGTCTCCAGCGCGGTCAGCGCATCGGCCAGCAGCACGATTTCCGTCTCCGACAGGAAGCGTTCTCGTGGCTGAGACTTGAAGCGCTCCACGCCGTGCGCGGGGTTATGATCGGCCCGGCCGGTCGAGATGGCCCATTCGAACATGGACCCAAGCGTCACCACACAAATAGCCGCCACCCGCTTGCCGCCGCGGACACGGGTCACGCCGCGGGGCTTGCCCCTCTCCGTCAGCGCCGTCTTGCCCGCCGCCACATCCGACTGCAGCCGGGTGATGTCCGCCTTGGTCAGATCCCGCGCGATCCTGTTGCCGATGAGCGGCTTCACGTGGCGGGTCAGAACATAGCGGTTGCCATCCCAACTCACGGCTTTCTTGTTCGGCTTCGCCGCCGGACCTTCCGCCAGATAGAGATCGGCCATCTCGGCGACTGTCAGCGCCTCCCGTGCCCGCCGCTTGGCCTCAGCCGGGTCACGGCCTTCCAGCACATCGCGCAGCATTCCCGCTGCCACACGGCGTGCCTGCTCGACAGTATAAGGCGAACCAACTTTGCTGATCGTGAGGCGCTTGGTGGTCCGGCCGATCCGGTATTTCAGGACGAAGGCGAGGAACCCAGAGGGCTTCACGCGGACACCAAATCCCTTGATTTCATCGTCCCAAATGAAGAATTCTGATGCCGATTTCGTATCGACAAGTGCAGCCAAACCCGACCTTGTGATTCGCGTCATGAAGTCACGCTCCAACTTTTGGAGCCCAGACGATTCCGAGACATGTGAAGCAAGGCTCCGATTTTTGGGGGTACCGCAGGGGTACCCAAACTGAGTAAACGGCGGAATATTCCGTGAACGGACAGCAATACTCTAACCGCAGTTTTTTCAGGATTTGAGCCTACTTTCTAACGTCAGAAAGTACGAGAAAAGCCCGTCAAATATATCTTTTATCGAATGGCATGCAGGAGGTCAGCGGTTCGATCCCGCTTGGCTCCACCAAATTTCCTACTCCACCAAATTTCCCGCTCCACCAATTTCCCCTTCACCGATCCGTGCGTGTTTCACCAGTCAATGCCCGGTGCCCGCTGGAACGGTCCCCGCGGATGGCACCGCCTTAATATTTTTCGACAAGACAAAACGCCGCCGGAGGCGGTAGTTTTCCCCGTTCCCCCCGTGCGCCACACCGCCCACGCCGGATGGCCTGCGTTGAAAGGACGCTGCATTGCCCGCATTCATCGATGCCCGCACCGTTCCGGCAGGCACGACCATCGACACCGATATTCTGCTGATCGGCGGCGGCCCCGCCGGAATCACGCTGGCGATCGCACTGGCCGATACCAGAGCGCGCGTTACGCTATTGGAAAGCGGCGGTATGGAATTCGATGCCGCGACCCAGGCCCTTTACGACGGACCGGAAACCGGCGTGCACTATCTGACGCTGGACGGTTCGCGGCTGCGCTTTCTCGGCGGCAGCACCAATCATTGGGGCGGCTGGTGCCGGCCGCTGGACAAAATCGATTTCGAGAAGCGGAGCTGGCTTGCCCATTCGGGCTGGCCGTTCGGACGCGAGACGCTGGAACCCTATTACCCGCGGGCACAGAGCCTGGTCGAGGCGGGACCACCGATCTATGACAAGCCGGAAGTCTGGAGCCGCGGGGCCGGCGACGCGCCGCTTACCCTCGGCAATGGCGGCGTTTACACCACCTTTTTCCAGTTTTCGAAAATGCGCGGCAGCACGCTGCCGACCCATTTCGGTGAACGCTATGCCGAAGACCTGAAGCGCATCGAAAATCTCAATCTCTATCTGAACGCCAATGTCACGGCGCTCAAGCTCGCGAAGGATGCACGGCAACTGGACCATGTGCAGGTCGCGACGCTTGGCGGGACGGCGTTCACGGTCAGGCCGCGCATCACGGTTCTTTGCATGGGCGCGATCGAGAATGCGCGCCTGATGCTCGCCTCCAACGACGTGATGACGCCGGGTGTCGGCAACGGCAACGATCTGGTGGGCCGCTATTTCGCCGACCATCCCATTCCGGGCGAGACCGCGACCATGGTGCTGTTCGACGGCCGGCTCGCGCCTTATTACCTGAACAATTCCGATGCCAATGGCGTGCATTTCCGCGCCGCCTTCGCACCCAGCGACGGGTTCAAGCGGGAGAGGTATGTGCTCGGCTCCCTGATCACGGTGGATGGCACGCGCAAGCTGGGCGATATCGGTCTGGCGGTGGTGAAAGCCGCGGCCGATGCGCTGCGCATCGATGCAAGCAAGGCGCGCGCCTTCAACCTGGGCTGCGGGCTGGAACCAGAACCGGACCCGGAACGGCGCATCACGCTGGCCGATACGCGCGATGCGCTGGGCCAGCCGCGGGCGAAACTGACGATGCGGATTGCCGACGCGGATTTCGACCGCTATCGCCGGACGTTGAGCGAACTGGGCCGGCAATTGATGGCGGCCGGTGTTGGCGTTCTCCAGATCCGGCACAAGAGGCGGGAAGACTGGCTTGCCGGCCTCGACTGGGCCAATCACCACATGGGCACCACACGCATGCATGTGGACCCGAAACAGGGCGTGGTCGATGCGGATTCCAGGGTTCACGGCATTGCCAATCTGTTCGTGGCGGGAAGCGGCGTCTTTCCCACCTATGGCGCATCGAACCCGACCATGAATCTGGTGGCGCTCAGCCTCCGGCTGGCGGACCACCTGAAGGGCGCGCTGCGATGAACACGGCCGGGCAACGCGGCGTGAGACGCCGCCCCCTGATGATCGGACTGCTTGGCCTTCTGGGGCTGGGCGCGGTGACAGGATTGGCGCTGGAAGTGCCGCGAATCCTGAGCGTGCGGCCCAACGGCCCTTATGAGGAGTTGCTGTCGGGGTTTCACGATCTGGATGCGCCGATTGTGGTGGGCCATGCCGCGCTGACACGCATGCCCCGATTCGAACCGGGAGAGGCCGCAAGCCGGTTGCGCAAGCGGATGGGCCGGAAATCGCTGTCACAGGCGGTGCGCGACGATGCAGACGAAAATCACATGACCGAAGTGGTGGGATGGGTCCTGCCGGAGGCGCTTGTCACGATCTGCGCCCTGGCGGCAATCGACGGTTAGGGCGTAGCGTTCGCGATCAAGACGGAAATTCACGCCCCGCAGGCGAAGACATTCACATTCAGCCAATCGCATTCCGGGCCGGGCGCGCCGGGACAAGGCCGCGCAACGAATTGCCCAGCCAGATTTCCTCCGCCTGCATCAGATCTGAGCGCGTCAACACCGCCTCTTCGCATTTGCCCGCGGCGATCAGTTCCTGGCGCAGGCAACCGTCAAGAAGGCCGCATGACAGCGCTGGTGTCAGCAGGCGGCCATCACGCGCGATGAAGACGTTGCTGCGGCAGCCTTCCGTCACCGCGCCATGTTCATTGAGGAACACCGCCTCGTCCGCACCGCAGGCCGCCAGCTCACGCTCCTGCGCTTCACGCCAACTGGTCTTGTGCCGCAGAAGCTGGTCGTTGCTCTCCACGCCCGTGCGCGCAAAAGCAAAGCGCCATTCGGCAGGCGCTGGCGGCAGGGGCACCGCGGTGCACTGAAACCGGCCATCCTCGTTCAGGACCAGCCGCACGCGCAAAGCACCCTCGGAACCGCGCACCGCACCGGCAAGAGCGGCCATGGCCGTTTCGCGATCGAACACGATACCGAATGCTGCCGCGCTTTGTTCCATACGCGCCAGATGCAGGGCGAGACGGACAAACCCCGCCCCTGCCGCGTGGCGCAGCGTTTCGATCAGCTCCAGCGGGCGGCGTGCCGCCTCGAAATAACGCGCTTTGAGCAGGCACTCGTCATACTCATTGTCGAGAACGGAATCATGCACCACCGCGCCGCCGATGCCGAGCTCGCCATTAGCGCCGGATATCGTCAGTGTACGGATCGCAACATTGAAGCGCGCGCTGCCGTCCGGCGCAAAATGGCCGATGGCGCCGCAATAGGGGCCGCGTGGGCTTTCTTCCAGCGTGCGGATGATTTCCATCGCGCGGATTTTCGGCGCCCCGGTGACAGAGCCGCAGGGAAACAGCGCCCGCAGCAGATCGCCCTGCCCCGTGCCGCGTTTCAAAGCCGCGGTGATGGTGGAAACCATCGTGTGCAAGGTGGGATAGGTCTCCACCGCAAACAATTCCTCCACCGCAACACTGCCGGTCTCGGCGATACGGCCGAGATCGTTGCGCAGGAGATCGACGATCATCAGATTCTCGGCGCGATCCTTCGCACTGGCGGCGAGGCTTTTCCGGGCATTCCGATCCGCATCGGCGTCAACGCCGCGCGGCGCGGTGCCTTTCATCGGACGCGCGCGCAGCAATCCATCCGCCGACAGCGTGAAAAACAGTTCCGGCGACAGGCTGAGGATCTGGCGTTCGCCATCATCGACATAGGCGCAATGGGCGCCGCGCGCATGACGGCGCAAAGCGGCATAAAGCGCGAGCGGATCGCCCAGAAAACGGAAGCGGGAGCGGAAGCTGAGATTGGCCTGGTAGATGTCGCCATCGCGGATGAATTGCTGCACCCGGTTGAAGGCCGCGCCATAGGCGGCGCGATCCCAGTCATGACGAAGCTGGCCCACCCAGGCGCGCCCGGGCGCGGCGGCGGTGAGCCACGACTCCACATCCGCACCCGCAACCGCCTCACAGCGTTCGAACACCCCGAACCACAACAGCGGCACGGCGCGGGTGCCGGGCAACAGGGGCCGCAGCCGGTCTTCCAGCAAATAGCCGAGTTCGTAGCTGAAATAGCCGGCCAGATGATTGCCGGAGGCCCGCGCCAGCAAGGCCAGCGCCGGCGCCACCTGATCAGGCGTATCGGCACGAATGATGGCCGTGGGCCGGGAAAAGCGTAAGAGACGCTCCTGCCCCGGCCTGGCGTCGTCCAGCAGCACCGATGGTGGATTGTCCGGCATGATTTTGCGCCCTTCAGGGGCCGCTTCTGCCCGTTTCAGCAAGATTCGGCAACGCAACAAAAAGTTCCAAATTTCAACTGGAAATTGCATTCCGGAGAGTTTGGGCTTGAAACTTTCCGCGAGCTTACCATCTTGGAAAGAGGACGGCGCTTCCTGAAGGCCGTGCCGCGAGAGTTCCGGCTGCCTGACATCATCCGGGGGCCGGCGAAAGCCGCCGAGGAGGGCTTTTGCGATGACCACGCGCAGTGTCTATTTCAACAGCCCGTTCCTGCTGGGGTTCGAGAATCTGGAGCGCCTTCTGGAGCGCACCGCGAAGGCCGCAGGCGACGCCTATCCCCCCTACAATATCGAGGAACATGACGAAGGTGCCTTGCGCATCACGCTTGCGGTTGCGGGATTCACCCGCGACGAACTGAGCGTGACCGCGGAAGACAACCAGCTTGTGATCCGCGGCCGTCAGAACGATTCCGCCGACCGCACGTTTCTTCACAGAGGCATTGCCGCGCGCCAGTTTCAACGCGCTTTCGTTCTGGCCGAGGGAATCGAGGTCAGCCAGGCGGCATTGGAAAACGGTCTTCTGACGATCGATCTGGTGCGGCCGAAACCGAGCCCCGTGATCCGCAACATTGAAATCCGGCAAGGAACACCCACGTTAAAGAAAGGGGCATGACGCCGGCAGGCCCAAAGGCCATGAGCGTAGAAGTCAAAGGCGTAGAAGCCAAAGGCGTAGAAGCCAAAGGCGTAGAAGCCAAAGGCGTAGAAGCCAAAGGCGTAGAAGGAGGTCAGATATGACCGGGAAAACGAGATTTGGATTGCCGCACGAAGAGGCCGGGAATGCGGTCTTCGACGACGCGCGCATCACCTATATCAAACCGACCGACGCGGCCGAGGCGATGCGGCTTGGCATCATCCCGCCGGGCATCAAACTTCCCGAAGGCGCGAGGCTTTACGTCCTGCACGCGATGGACGGCAGCGTTCTGGGCTTCACCGACGGTTGGGAAAGCGCCTATGGCGCGGCCGTGCAGAATGAACTGACGCCGGTCGCCGTTCACTGACGGGCGTCATCAACGATGAAAACAGAAAGGCCGGGTTTCGACCCGGCCTTTCTTTTCGATGCAGCAAACGTGGCGGCTTTACGCAGCCTGCGTATTCACGCCGGTGGAGGGTTCGGTCAGGATGGCGTAAAGCGCCTCAGCCTTGGTGGCGGCGCGCAGCTTTTCGCAAACCGCCTGATTGCGCAGGAGCCGCGAAACCCGCGCCAGCGCCTTCAGATGATCGGCACCGGCACTTTCCGGCGCCAGCAACAGGAAGACGAGATCGACCGGCTGATTGTCCACCGCATCATAAGCGACGGGCGTTTCCAGCCGCGCAAACAGGCCGACAATCCGCTTCAGCCCCGCAAGACGGCCATGGGGAATGGCGATGCCCTGCCCCACGCCGGTGCTTCCCAGCCGTTCACGTTCCATCAGCGTTTCGAAAATCCGCCGTTCCGGCAATTCGGTCAACGCGGCAGCGCGCGCCGAGAGATCCTGCAGGAGCTGCTTTTTTCCATTGGTCTTGAGGAAAGCGATGACGGAACCCGGTGCAAGCAAATCCGACATTTCCATGATGGGCCTTCTGCCTGTCGATCAGGACAGCGCACCTTTCGGCGGGCGCCCCCGATCATGATGACCTTTGAGCCTGCGCATGTACCGGCGCACGCGTTTTTCCATACGTTGTAACGCCTCGTCAAACGCGCGATAGGCGTCGTTTCCATCTCCGGCGGCTTTCAACACGATACCGGAATCGAGATGCACCATACAATCGGCGCGAAGGAAGGTACCCTCCCGCGAAAAGACCACAGACACATGCGCGCCGCCATCGAAATATTTCTCAATCGCAGACTGCACCTGCAGGCGCACACGCTGAGGGAGTGCACCGCCTATTTCCATCCGTTTGCCGGAGACCCGAACCTGCATGTTATCCGGAAAGCTGAGCCACGGTGACGCGTCGATACTATAACACCCGGGGCGATCATCGGTTCAAAAAAAGCGCCCGCCGTTTAGGCGCCCCGGCGGACAATGTCAACGCCGCAGAAAACAGGGTTACAATCAGGGCTGTGCGTGAGCCGAAATATCGCTTGACTTCAGCCGCCGCCGTTCAACAGAGGACGGGATGCGCATGGCTTCACGGTATTTGGCCACCGTCCGCCGCGCAATATTAACGCCATCCGCCGTCAAAAGCGCGACAATCCGGTCATCCGACAGTGTTTCGGCGGCTTCTTCATTGTCGATCAGTTCGCGGATACGATCGCGCACAGCTTCGGCGGAATGGGCTTCCGCACCATCGGTTGCGGAAATCGCGGCGGTGAAAAAATATTTCATCTCGAAAACGCCGCGCGGCGTCGCAATATATTTGTTCGAGGTCACGCGGCTGACCGTCGATTCGTGCATCGAAATCGCATCTGCAATCGCACGCAGATTGAGCGGGCGCAGATGGCGCACGCCATAAGTCAGAAATCCGTCCTGCTGGCGCACCAGTTCGGACGCCACTTTCAGAATGGTGCGCGCACGCTGATCGAGGCTTTTGACCAGCCAGTTCGCGTTGTTGAGGCAATCCGTCAGATAATTCCTGGCATCTTTCTCGCGCGCGCGGGCCGACACTTTGGCGTAGTAGCGTGAATTGACCAGCAGACGGGGCAAAGTCTCGCTGTTCAGTTCGACATGCCAGCCGCCATCGGCCCCTTCGCGAACGAAAACATCCGGCACGACGGGCTGAACCGGCTCCGCACCGAAAGCAAGGCCGGGCTTCGGCGTGAGCTCGCGAATCTCCGCGATCATGTCGGTGATATCGTCATGATCGAGGCCGCAGGCCGTGGACAGCGCCGCGATATCGCGCCGCGCCACCAGATCGAGCCTGAGCAGCATGATCTCCATCGCCGGATCGAAACGGTCGCGCGCCTGCAATTGCAATTTCAGACACTCGGCCAGATCGCGCGCCCCGACGCCCACAGGATCGAAGCCCTGCAGAATTGCGAGAACCGCATCCACGGTTTCACGCGGCGTTCCCAGGCGATCGGCGATTTCATCCAGATCGCCGCGCATATAACCCGCTTCATCGACGATATCGATCAGCGCAAGGCCGATCATCCGTCCGACCGGATCAAGCGCGGCAATCGCAAGCTGATCGCGCAGATAATCCTGCAGCGTGCCGGCTTGCGTCAGCGTGGATTCGAGAATGTCTTCTTCGCCGCTGCGTTGCCCCGCGCGCATGGTCGTCCAATCCGACAGCGGTGCGGCCTCTCCCGTGGCGCGGCTTGGCGCCTCCTCGCCATAGAGGTCGCCGCGGCCGGCATCCATATCGTCGGCACGGGAAAAATCATCATGCGAAAGCGCAACGTCGAGCGTTTCGGCCGCAGGCGCCGTATCGGGCGCGGCTTCAGGCTCGGCAGCTTCGCCGACAGGCGCCGATTCATCACGCTCCAGCAGCGGATTGCGCTCCAGCTCCTGCTCGACATAGGCGGTGAGTTCGAGATTGGACAATTGCAGCAGCTTGATCGCCTGCTGCAACTGCGGGGTCATGACAAGGGATTGCCCCTGCCGGAGCTCGAGGCGCTGTGAAATCGCCATGACCTTAAGCCCCGCCCATACCGATCACAGCGAAAACCGCTCCCCCAGATAGACGCGGCGCACATCGCGGTCGCCCACGATCTCTGCCGGCGTACCTTCCTTGAGAACCTGGCCTTCATGCAGGATGTAGGCGCGGTCGATCATGTCCAGCGCATCGCGCACATTGTGATCGGTAATCAGCACGCCGATGCCGCGATCCTTCAGATGGCTGACGAGTGCGCGGATTTCGCCGACCGCAATCGGATCGATACCGGCCAGCGGCTCGTCCAGCAGGATGTAGGACGGATGGGTGGCAAGCGCACGCGCGATCTCCACCCGCCGCCGTTCACCGCCCGAAAGCGCCACGGACGGCGTGTTGCGCACATGGCTGACGCCAAATTCCGTCAGCAATTCTTCCACCATGGCTTCCAGGCGGCCGGGATCGGGCTCAATCAACTCGGCGGTGGCGCGAATGTTCTGTTCGGCGGTCAGGCCGCGAAAGATCGACGCCTCCTGCGGCAGATAACCGATGCCGAGCCGCGCGCGGCGGTACATCGGCATCTGGGTGACATCGTGCCCATCCACCGCGATGGTACCGGTGTCGGCGCGGATCAGCCCGCTGATCATGTAAAAACAGGTGGTCTTACCCGCGCCGTTCGGCCCCAGAAGGCCCACGACTTCTCCCCGGCGCAGGCTGAGGCTGACCGAGCGCACCACGGGGCGGCGGCGGAAACTTTTGCCGATGCGCGTAACCACGAGCCCCTGCCCGCCTTCGACCACGCGCGGCGCCGCGCCATCGCTTTCGCGGGCGCCCAGGCGTTGATCCGGTCCAGTGTCCATATTCATCGCAAGAACTGTGCCTATCCCTCTTTAACAACCTATGAAGGTTACGGGTTGGTTTGCGGATTCGATTGACTTTTAGGCGGCGCCGAACGCGGCGGCGGCGTGAAAAGCCCCTGAACACGCCCGCCCTGCTCGCCCTTCGCACGCAATTGCGCGGCACCCGTCACCAGATTGACGGTCAATTGCGTGCCGCGCATGACGTTCTTGTCCTTGGTCAGAAGCACGCGCCCGCTGAGCGTGATGAGCCGCGGGCCCACCTCGTAAACGCCGGTGTCGCCATGGGCGGCGCCCGACGGCGAATCGAACACCACATGGCCGTCGGCGACAATTCTGCTGGGCTTGCCCTGCACGACATTGATCCGCACCTTGTCGGCCCGGAGTTTGAAATCACCCTGGCTGACAACGACATTGCCGGTGTAGGTGCCGGTTTTGGCGTTGATGTCGGCAATGAAGCTGTCCGCCGAAACCTGAATCGGTGCATCGGCATTGTGCTTGCCGAGATTGACGGCCGTGGCGGCATATCCGGTTGCGGGTATGAGCGCGAACGCCACAGCGAAAAGAAAAGGAAGACGGCGCGCGTTCACTTGATGCTCCCGTTGGTATCGATGGTGGTGTGCACATGGCCGTTGAGCACCAGCGTGCCGCCGGCGCGATCAAGCACAAAGGTATCGGCGCGCATGGTGCCGACAGGCCCCTGGCCCGAAACCGTATTGCGGCCGCGGACAATGCTTTTCTTCAGATCGACCGTGGCGCTTTGCGTATGCAGTTCATAGCCGGTATCCGAGAATACGGAGAGGCCGCCATCGAGCGTCAGCATATTACTGTCCATGTCGAACAGGCCGCGCGCGGCGGTTGCGTTCAGCCAGTCCTTCTTGGCGATGGTCATATCCGCTTCGACGTTTTCGAGCCGGGCGCGGCGGGAATTGCGGCCGACCTGAACCGCGCGGTCGGCCGTGACGACGAAGGGATTGCCGTCACTGTCATCGCCGATCAGGCGCGGCTTGATCATGGCGAGGTCGTTGTCCACCTCGTGCATGCTTTCGAAGGTCATGGTTACGCGGTCCTGCTGGCGCGGCTGCAAGGCATAGGCGACGACCGCGGCGATCAGCACCACGGCCGCCATCGGCAGCGCGCGTTTCATGATCGAGACAAAGCGCGAATATTTTTCCGCGTCGAGCATCGTGCCGCGCGATTTCGCCGCCCAGTCAAGCCGCCGCGGCGCGGCCCTTTGCGGACCCGGCCCAACCACGGTGGAGGAACGGGGACGATCTGCCATCAGCGGATTCCGGCCCGCAGGCAATCATGCACGGTGACAAGACCCGCGGGCTTTTTCGCCTTTCCATCGACGACGAACAGGCTCGTCACCCGCGGTGTCGATTCATTCATGTAAGCAAGCGCTTCGGCCGCCAGCATGGTTCCCGGCACGGTCTTGGGATTTCTGGTCATCACGTCGGATGCCCTGCTGCCCAGCAGATCGCGCTCCACATGGCGGCGGATGTCGCCGTCGGTCACGATACCGATCAAAGTGCCTTTGCCATCCACCACGCCCGCGACACCGGCAAAACCGGCCCCGCCGGTGGTCATGCGGATGATCACATCGCGCATCGCCGCATCCGGCCGCACCAGCGGCAGTTCCTCGCCGGTGTGCATGATATCGCTGACGCGGATCAGCGCCCGGCCAAGCGAACCGCCGGGATGGAAATTGCGATACTGATCGGCGGTGAAGCCACGCCGCTCCATCAACGCGACCGCCAGCGCATCGCCCAGCACCAGCATCAAGGTGGTGGAGGTGGTGGGCGCGAGGCCCATCGGGCACGCCTCCTGCGCGCGCGGCAGGACGAGTGCGCAATCGGCCGCCTGCAGCAGCGTGGATTTCGCATCGCTGGCAATGCCGATCAGCGGAATGCGCAAACGCTTGGCATAGGTGATGAGATCCCCAAGCTCCGGCGTTTCGCCGCGATAGGAAAGCATCAGAAGCGCATCGTCGCGCGTGATCATGCCGAGGTCGCCGTGGCTCGCCTCCCCCGGATGGACGAAATAGGCGGGCGTGCCGGTCGATGAAAGTGTGGCGGCGATCTTGCGGCCGATATGGCCGCTTTTGCCCATGCCGCTGACGATCAGGCGGCCCCGGATGGCCAGGATGGTTTCGATCGCCCGCGAAAAATCACCGTTCAAAGTGCGGCCGAGACTGTCGATCGCGGCGCGCGCGGTATCCAGCACTCGATGCGCCGCCTGAAGGTCGGTTCGGGAATTGGCGGCTGCGGTCCGCCTTCGTGCGGGCGGTACAACGGAAATGGCGGCGCGCATGACATATCCTGTTCGCAGAAACTGCTGGCCCCGGGCCCCAGACACCCGCGATCGGCACTGGATTTCACCGGCGCGGACGGCGCTCACGCGAAATTCATGCCAATTTGACCCGACTCGCCCCCGGCGTTCAAGCGGCAAAATCTTTCAATGGGTTAACCGGGGCTTCGCATCCGTTAACCATGTTCCGGACGTATCAATGCGCGAAGATGTCGATCCCGTCCCAACCGGCCAGATCGAGCGCCGCACGCGCCGGCAAAAAGTAGAAACAGGCCTTGGCGAGTTCGGTCCGCCCTTCGCGCGCCAGCATGGTGTCCAGTCCCGCCTTCAGCCGGTGCAGATAGGCGACATCATTGGCGGCATAGGCGAGCTGCCGCTCGGTCAATTCCGGCGCCCCCCAGTCGGAACTTTGCTGTTCCTTCGACAGATCGACGTTCAGAAGCTCTTTCACCAAATCCTTGAGGCCATGGCGGTCGGTATAGGTGCGCACCAGTTTGGAGGCGATCTTGGTGCAATAGATGGGCGCGGCGGTGACGGCCAGATGGCGCTGGAACATCGCGACGTCGAAGCGGGCGAAGTGAAACAGCTTCAGCACCTTCGGATCGGTGAGCAGACGCTTCAGATTGGGCGCGGCATAAGCACCGGGCGCAAACTGCACCGCATGGCAGACATCATCCCCCGCCGAAAGCTGCGCCAGGCACAGGCGGTCGCGAACATAGCTGAGGCCAGTGGTTTCGGTGTCGATCGCGACCACCGGCCCGAGGTCGAGCCCATCCGGCAAGTCACCCTTGTAAAGTTTGATTTTCATGCCAATCCGCTTTTCCGCGCCGCCCAATATGAGCATAGCCCCGTTGCATAATACCACGGGCAGGTTCACACAATATTTTCATGGTCTTGTCAGGATGAACGCGGCACGCGCGCGCTGGCATTCATGACAGCGATGGCGCATATTTCCGGGGAATTTTGCGCTTGCGGGCCCAGCCCCCGCGCACATTTGAACCATCTGGCGGACCATCTGCTGACCCGCTGATATTCGGAGTACCGACATGCCGCCCTATCGTTCCAGAACGTCAACCCATGGCCGCAACATGGCCGGCGCACGCGGGCTGTGGCGGGCCACCGGCATGAAGGACGAGGATTTCGGCAAGCCGATCATCGCCATCGCCAATTCCTTCACCCAGTTCGTACCCGGCCATGTGCACCTGAAAGATATGGGCCAGCTTGTGGCGCGCGAGGTGGAGCGCGCCGGTGGCGTGGCCAAGGAGTTCAACACCATCGCCGTGGATGACGGAATCGCGATGGGTCATGACGGCATGCTCTATTCGCTGCCGTCGCGCGACCTGATTGCGGACTCCGTCGAATACATGGTCAACGCGCATTGCGCCGACGGCCTGATCTGCATTTCCAATTGCGACAAGATCACGCCGGGCATGCTGATGGCGGCGCTGCGGCTGAACGTTCCGACCGTGTTCGTTTCCGGCGGACCGATGGAAGCGGGCAAGATCCGCGCCGGCCAGACCGACAAGGCACTGGACCTGATCGATGCAATCACCGCGGCCGCGGACGATACGGTGAGCGACAGCGAAGTCGCGGTGATCGAGCGTTCGGCGTGCCCCACCTGCGGCTCCTGCTCCGGCATGTTCACCGCCAATTCGATGAACTGCCTGACGGAGGCGCTGGGCCTTTCATTGCCGGGCAACGGTTCGCTGGTCGCGACCCACGCCGCGCGCAAACAACTGTTCCTCAACGCCGGCCATCTGATCGTGGAGCTGACCCGGCGCTATTACGAGCGCAATGATGAACGCGTCCTGCCGCGTGCCATCGCATCTTTCGAAGCCTTCGAGAATGCGATGACGCTGGACATTGCGATGGGTGGATCGACCAACACGGTGCTGCATCTGCTGGCGGCCGCGCATGAAGCGGGGCTGTCGTTCAACATGGCCGATATCGACCGGCTGTCGCGCCGCGTGCCGGTGCTGTGCAAGGTGGCGCCGTCCATTGCCAATGTTCATCTGGAAGATGTGCATCGCGCCGGCGGCGTGATGGCCATTCTGGGTGAACTGGAACGCGCCGGGCTGATCGATTCCAGCGTGCCGACCGTGCACACCGAACGCATGGCGGATGCGCTGGATCATTGGGACATCGCGCGCGCGCCGAGCGACGAGGTGAAGACATTTTATCGTGCTTCGCCTGGCGGTATTCCGACACAGACGGCATTCATCCAGAACCGGCATTACCGCGAAGTGGATGACGACCGGAGCAAGGGCGTGATCCGCAGTGCGGCGAACGCCTTTTCGCAGGATGGCGGACTGGCCGTGCTGTACGGCAACCTGGCCGAGGACGGCTGCATCGTGAAAACCGCGGGGGTGGATGACAGCATCCTGAAATTCTCCGGCCCGGCGCGCGTTTTCGAAAGCCAGGATGCGGCGGTGGAAAGCATTCTCTCCAACCACATCAAGGCCGGCGACGTGGTGGTCATCCGCTATGAGGGGCCGCGCGGCGGGCCGGGCATGCAGGAAATGCTCTATCCCACCAGCTATCTGAAATCGAAAGGATTGGGGAAGGCTTGCGCGCTGATCACCGACGGGCGGTTTTCGGGCGGCACCTCGGGCCTTTCCATCGGCCATGTTTCGCCGGAAGCGGCTGAAGGGGGCACAATCGGCCTGGTGGAAGAAGGCGATCTTATCGAGATCGATATTCCGGCACGGCGCATCGAGCTGAAAGTTTCCGGCGAAACGCTGGCGGAACGGCGCAAGGCGATAGAAGCCAAAGGCGCAGCAGCGTGGAAGCCCGTGGAAAAGCGGACGCGCAAGGTTTCCGTTGCGTTGCGCGCCTATGCCGCGATGGCGACCAGTGCCGCCCGTGGCGCGGTGCGCGATGTCAGCCAGGTTGAGAAATAAGGCGATTGCCTTTTCCGTTCAGTGTTTGGCGGTCTGCAGTTTCAGATAGGCGATGACGTCGGCACGATCCTGCGCCGAATTGAGGCGGAAGCCCATCAGCGTGCCCGGTGCAAAGGCGGTGGGATTCTTCAGCCAGCGATCGAGATTCTCCGGCGTCCAGATCACGTTCAGCTTTTTCAGCGCGGCGGAATAATGATAGCCCGGCACGCTTGCCGATTTGCGCCCGACCACACCGCGATGCATCGGCCCGATGCGGTTGGCATCCAGCGAATGGCAGCCGCCGCACTTCGCTTCGTAAAGGCCTTCCCCCCGGGAGGGATTACCGGGGGGAAGAACGCTCCGCGGCACAGATGCGTTCACAGTGGCGGGCATTTTCACGGTGCCGTTCTGTGCCGCGGATGCAGGCCCGGTGAAGAGAACCACAGAAGAGGCTATCGCGGCTGCTTCAAAAATCCGGACCAGGCGTTTCATAGTTCTCAAGTAACTCCCAAAGTGTGATTGTCGCGATCAGCCGAACAGCGGCGCTTTTTGCGGAACCGGAACGCCCAGCACATGGCCGAGCACACCGGCGTGAAAAGCCTCATCCCCTGCCGTCCTGGCAGCGAGCAGATAGAGATCGGACTCCCCCAGTGACGGAATAATGCCGAGATAGGCGTTGGTGGCGCCGGTTTCGAGCTTGAGCGCCAGCCGCAATACGCCGGTCTGATCCTTCAGCGAAGCCGCATTCAACTCTTTTGCATAATCGCCAAGTTTCTTCGGCTCTACCGGCTTGCCGCCAAGCCGCTTGATCGCGGCGATGAGATCGTCGCGATGGGTCTTGTGGTGTCCCTGAAACGTCACCGCGACTTTCAGCACATCCGGCGTAAGCAGTTTGCTTTCCGCGCCGATCTGATAAGCGGCGATGCCTTCATCTTCGAGGGCGAGCGCCGCATTCAACAGTTGAACATCCTGTGCGGTGTTGCCGCCCGCGGCAGCCTTGCCGGCGGCACGCGCAGGCAGGTCCATCAGCGCAAGCGCGCCGGCCGCAGAAAGTGTTGCCCCCGCTGTCAAAATTCCACGGCGGGATTTGGGTGCAAGAATTGCGTTCATCATTATTCTCCGGTGTTTTCCGGGCCGGAATGGCCCAGACGTTCAAGGACGCGTGCTGTCAGGGCTTCGCAGTCTACCCCCGCGAACGGGAAAGTTTCGGCCAATGCCGCTTTCCATTCGGGGTCAAGCATCTGTTGCAGGCGGTGGCGCGCACGCACCGCGCGGGTTTTCACCGTGTCGGGATTGATGCCGAGCACGCCTGCGGTTTCATCGACACTGAGGCCTTCGATCTCACGCAACACGAAAACGAGGCGGAACGGTTCCGGCAGGCGCGCGATGGCGCGTTCCAGCACACCGGCCAATTGTTTGCGGGCCAATGCGGCCTCCGGTGTTGCCTTGCCTGCCGTGGCGTTCATCAGTTTCTCGCGATATTCATCCATCACCACGACCGAATCCGTGTTGAATGCCGCCATACGCCGTAACGCGGCACGCCTGCGCGACAATGCTTCGTTGACCGCGATCCGGGTCAGCCAGGTTGTGAGCGAAGATTTTCCGTTGAAGGAAGCAGCCGCTGGAATGGCGTGGAGATAGGCTTCCTGCACGACATCCTCGGCCTCTGCACGGTTGCGCGTGACGCTCCACGCGGCACGGAACAGCCGCTGATTGTTGCGTTGCGTGACGAGGCGGACCGCTTGCGGCTCCTTTCGGGCAAAACAGGCCGCCAGTTCGACGTCCGTCAGATTTTCGTAGTCCCGCAGCGCCTGCATAGGCATCGCCCCAACCTTTCACACATTAGACGCCGCCCCGCGCCAAAGGTGCCCGCCATATTCGAGAATTTTTCAGCGGCATCCGGCGCTATTGAAAGGTGCGCGGTATTCCTTATGTTATAGGCATGAGCAAACTTGTCGCACTTCGGCAGCTGCTTCGCGCGGGACGCCTCCACTCAGGCGTGTAGCCCGGGCGTTCGGCGTGGCCGTCGTCCGGGTAAAGCTCATCAATCTCATGGATTTATAGGCAAAACCGCTTTTGGCGGCCGGGTTTGATCCCGGCCTTGGACGAGGTGCAGTCATGCTTCCCACGTTACCGGAGGTGTTCATTCCGCTGTCCGAACGGCCCCACCTGGAGGCCGCCATCGAGAAAGCGTCCCGTCAGGGCCATCCCGTCGCGAATTTCCTCAAAGGGGAACTGGAACGGGCGTCCTTTTGCAGCCGCGCGGACATGCCGCCGGACACGGTCACGATGAATGGCTGGGTGAATTTCCGCGTCGACTGGGGCCCTTCGACGCCGGGGCGCAAGCTGGTTTATCCGGAGGAGTATAACGGCGATGAAGAACAATTGCCGCTGTTGACCCCGCTGGGGGCGGCGCTTCTGGGACTGCGCGCGGGCGACCGCATGCCGTTCCTGTCGCTGGAAAATTCATACCAACTGGTCACGGTGGAAGACACCAATCCGCCGGTACGCGTGCTGCCGTTTCAAAGGCGCGTGCATTCGCGGCCTGTCGTGACGGACACGACCGACCCGTTCGACCCCGGGCCGCAAGCGGCCTGAAAGGAGACAATCATGATCGAAACGGCAGAACTGCCCAGAATCGTCATTTCGGCGGAAGACCTCGACCGCCTGCAGAACGTGGCCGACGCCGCCAAGAACACGGTGCCGCATATCGCGGAATACCTGCAGCAGGAGCTTGACCGCGCCACCGTCAGCGATGCCGTGCCCGATCCTTCGCAGGGCGTGACCATGGGCTCTTTCGTCGAGTTCCGTGACGACACCACGGGGCACGTACGTTTGGTGCAGCTTGTCTATCCCGCGGAAGCCGATTCCAAGGAGAGCAGGATTTCCGTTCTGACACCGATCGGCGCGGCCCTGATCGGGCTTTCGGAAGGCCAGTCGATCGATTGGCAGACACGCGGCGGCGAACGCAAAACGCTGACGGTGCTGAAAGTCCTGCACAAGGCGGACGATGGCGAGAGGCTCGCCACCTGAACGGCCAACAAGATCAGCTGTGCTGACCCGGCAACACGGAAGGCGCTATACCATGCCGCCTTCCGTGATGGGCCGGTGCAAGCGCGCGCGACAACTGCGATGCCTGGGACCAGACCATGACAAGCAGCACGCCCGCCTTCAGCACATCTGCCGCGATATAATAGAGATGATAGGATGACGGCGGCGGTGCACCGCCGGCCATGATCATGGTTACGCGCGCGTCCAGCACCGGCAAAAGCCATACTGTTTGCACGCACAGGATGAGCGCCAGAAATGCGGTCGCGATTGCGGGCAGCGCGTGTGGCCCCGAAAACACCACCACGACCACGGTCAGCGCCAGCATCACCCATTCAATGTCGTTGAAAAGGGCGAAGGTCACGCGCCCGACATCGAGTGCCACAGGCAGGCTGAGCGAGGGCGCCGCAAATTTTACCGGCACCGCCACGAAGCACACGCCCACCAGAAGGCCGAACCACAGGACCGGCACCAGGAGATGGGCGATGTCGACATAAGGCGAGGAGAATGTGCGCTCAATCATGGCGCTTTTCCGTGTGACGGCACTTGCCGAACGCAGTTGCGGCCGGTCAGCCGCCGCCCTTGTGATCGGTGCCGGGCTGGTCGCTGAAATGCTCCGCGAATTTATTGGGCACACCATCCCATTCCTTGGCGTCGGCCGGGGGCGTGCCCTTCGTGGCGATGTTCGGCCATTTGGGCGCGTATTCGGCATTCAGCGCCAGCCATTGCTCAAGCCCCGATTCGGTATCGGGTTTGATCGCTTCGGCCGGGCATTCCGGTTCGCACACCCCGCAATCGATACATTCCTCGGGGTGGATCACCAGCATGTTCTCACCTTCGTAGAAGCAGTCCACCGGACAGACTTCCACGCAGTCCATGTATTTGCATTTGATGCAGGCTTCCGTAACGACAAAGGTCATTGCACACCTTCCCCGGCGGCCTCACCCGCCGGATTCCTGTCCGCGCGATAGAACATGCCCAGTTGAAGACTGCGGGCGATGTTTTGCGCACGCGCGACAAAGGCCTCGCTGGCATTGGGCGGGCAGACTTCTTCCGCCGTTTCGCCGAACAATTGCAGCCAGCGCTCAAAATGCTGCGGCCCGACCATCTTCAGGCGCATGTGAGCGATCATCGGATTGCCCTTGTAGCGGCCGCTCATCAGCATGACCGACGACCAGAAATCGCACATCTTGGCAAGATGCGCGTCCCAGTGATCGCCGATCACGCGATCGAATACCGGGCCAAGCAAAGGATCCTGCCGGACCTTGCCGTAGAAGGTATGCACCAGGGTTTTGACCATCCCCTCGTCCACACCGGTTTTTTCCACGATGCCCCGGACGATCTGGGCGCGGCGTGCAAGATGGGCTTCTTCTGACTCGCTCATGATCACAACAAAGAGGTATCTTTAATACCTGTTTAAAGCCTCGCCCGCGCATTCTCAATCCCTTATCCTGTCCTGCGACACTATGGGGCGCGGAAACAGAGCCCATTGTTGCAGGCACCGCGGCGGCCAGCGCCCGGAAGGTTCAGGACGAAAGCCCAGGACGGGGATTCAGGAGGGGGAGCCAACCTCCCCTTCCCGGATCGCACGGCCCGGAATAAGCGCGATGGCGAAGCGCGGCAAGAGCGGCCGCAGCTTGATCAGGAAATCCCAGGCCATCAGCACCACCGCAACGGCAAACACCACATCGCCCGGCAGCCGCATCCACTGCCAGAACAGGGTTGTGTTGTAGAACTCCAGACTGCGGGCATAGGCGAAGCCATGCTCGAACACCGCATCGAGCTGCGGCCAGCCGATAGGGAAGAAGTTCAGCAAAATCCACAACACCAGCCCGGCATTGTAGAGCCAGAACGCCCACAAGCCGGTCTTTTCGCCGAAGCGGTAACGGTCGGCCGCGATGTAGCGCAGGCAGAAATAGATCAGCCCGATCGCCAGCAGGCCGAACGCGCCGAACAAGGCGGTGTGCGCGTGATTCAAGGTCAGGAACGTGCCGTGCTCATAATAATTGACCAACGGCGCATTCAGTGTCCCGCCGCCGAAAACACCGGCCCCGACAAAATTCCAGAACGCCGCACCGATGATGTAGGTATAGGCCAGCCGGTACTGGAAAGTCTGATGACCGCGGATCAGGCGGTAATGATTGATCGCCTCGATCATCAACAGGACAAGCGGCAATACCTCTATGAACGAGAACATGCTGCCCATCGGCACCCATATGCTGGGTCCGCCCGCCCAATAAAGATGATGGCCGGTACCGATCACCCCGCCGAGAAAGATCAGGATCAGTTCGAAATAAACCGCACGCTCCGCCAGTTTGCGCGAGACGAGGCCGACAGCCATCAACAGATAGGCGCTCACGCAGGCGGCGAAGAATTCGAACGACTGCTCCACCCACAGGTGAACCACCCACCAGCGCCAGAAATCCGTGATCGTGAACGACTTCTCGATCCCGGTGAGGGGGATCATGCCGAACACATAAAGCGCCGCGATGTTGGTGGTGGAAGCCCAGATCAGATGTTCGAGCCGGATGCGGCCGGACCAGAACTGCCCCGCTGCCTGCCAGAACAAGGTGCTGCTGGGCCACAGCGCACGCATGACCAGAAGGCTCCACAGCGCAAGGCCGATGAAGAAACCGATCTGCCAGAAACGGCCAAGCTGGATGTAAGACAGGCCCTGATTGCCGAACCAGAACCAGCCCTGGTCGATCACCCCCATGATGCCGAGATAGTTTCCGATCAGGGCACCCGCGACGACGAAGAGCGTGGCCCAGAACAGAATATCGACCCAGATGTGCTGGCCCTTCGCTTCCTTTCCACCGGCAATGGCGGGCGCGAGAAACAGCGCCGCCCCGATCCACGACAGGTCGATCCACACAATCGGCGCCTGAATGTGCACCGCACGGAGGAAATTGAACGGCAGATAATCGTTGATCGCGATACCGTAGAAGCCTTCACGCTCATAATAGGAATGCGCCATGATCGTGCCGGCGACGATCTGCACCAGCAGCAGCAGCGCGACGACGATGAAATATTTGCCGATCCGTTTCTGGCTGGGTGTCAGCGGGCGGAATTCCGCCAGCAGCGGATCCATCGGTGCGTCGTCGGGATTGTTCAGAAAAAATTCGTAGATGAAGAGAACGAGACCAAGCTGACGGGATCTTCGGCAGGATACTCGATGCGCTCGGCGTTCAACGTCATGGCTACCCCAAACGGCGTTCGACGCGTGCGCTTCTTTAATGCCTTACCCCGTCTGCGGCTGCTGCAGACAAAGCCTATTATCCAAAGACCGACACCCCATGGCTTCCGGCGACAGCGCCCAGAATGGTCACCACCCCCAGTGTCAGCAGGACCCAATGGACCCGCTGCAGCCAGCAGAAAGCGATTCTGGGATTCGCGGAAGCCCAGCGTTCAAAATAGCGGTGGAGGACCAGCGGCTCGCCGATAAACAGGATGATGGCGAACAGCAGCCAGACACAGACCATGGCGTGCATCCACCAATAGGTAAGCGACTCAAAGCGGTCCCACAGATTGAAGCCCCACAGCATGTAAAGCCCGGTCAACCCGACGACGATGACTGCGGTGCGCGCCTGCCAAACAAAGCGATGCTCGATGGCTTGGAAAGCCTTGGGCCAGTCATCGCCCATCTCGCCCTTGCGAATGGCGGTCAGCGCGATGCTGGTGGCCATGGAGACACCGCCAAACCAGATCACCACACCAAGAACGTGCAAAGCCCGCGCGATACCAAGACCGTCCATGACCCATCCCCGGGAAAACCAGGGCCAGAATAGACCAACGCGCCACCCGAAAATTTGCGCTGGCGCAAACCCTTGCCCATAGTCCGGGCATGACCAGCGCGATCCGGGATGAAGCACCCGCACCCGAAGCATTGAGGCAGATGGAGCTGTTTGCCGGGCTGCCGATGGAAGCCCTGACCGGCGTCGCGGCCATGGCGCGCGGCCGCCACCTGCCGCGGGAAACGCGCATTTTCAGCCAGGGCGATCCCGGCGTACGCACCCACGCGGTGATTGCCGGCGGGGTGCGGATTTCTCAATCCGGCAGCGATGGCGCCCAGATCGTGGTGCGATTCGTCGGGCCCGGAGAGATGTTCGGCACCGTGGCGCTGTTCACCGATGGGCGTTACCCCGCCGACGCCGTGACCATCGCCGAAACATTCGAAGCGAGCTGGAGCGAGGCCGACCTTCGCATTCTGATGGCACGGTATCCCCAGATCGCGATCAACATGATCCGCATCATCGGCACGCGCCTTCAAGAAGTGCAGGAACGGGTGCGCGAACTGGCCACACAGAACGCCGAGCGCCGGGTGGCGCACGCGGTCCTGCGGCTGGCGCGACAGGCCGGGCAAGCCATCGGCGGCGGAACGGCGATCGCCTTCCCGCTGCGGCGAAAGGATATGGCCGACATTGCCGGCACCACACTGCACACCGCCAGCCGCATTCTGACCGGCTGGACCAAACAGGGCCTTGTGGCGAGCCGCAACCGGCGCCTGATCGTGCTGAAGCCGGGCGACATCCAGCGCATCGCAGAACAGGCCAATGGCTGACGAACGGCGAAGTTTGCGCAAGCGCAAAGGGCAAACTGCAACACGCGCCTAATATCGGATAGGGTGCTATATCAGCGGTGTGAAGGAGCGTTTCAGTGACGACAGCATCGGCAGAAGCGACAGGCGCGAAACCCGTACCGCTATGGTCGCTGGGGTTCAGGCCGTTCTTTCTGGCAGCCGGGCTTTGGCCCGCGCTGGCGGTGGCGGTGTGGATCGTGATGTTCGCCACCGGCGAAACGCTGCCGAGCCGGTTTGCCCCGCTGGACTGGCACATTCACGCCATGCTGTTCGGTTTCGTGCCGGCGGCAATTGCGGGCTTTCTTCTCACCGCCATTCCGAACTGGACCGGACGGCCGCCGGTTCACGGACGGGCGCTGGCCATACTGGCGGGGCTGTGGCTGGCCGGGCGGGTGGTGGCCTTCCTTTCGGCGCTGATACCCCTGTGGCTGGCGGCGTTGATCGACCTTTCGTTTCTGTTCGCGTTGGCGGGCGTGGCGGCACGCGAAATTATACTGGCACGCAACTGGCGCAACGCGGCCATTCCGCTGCCGGTTTGCGTTCTGGGGATTGCCAATCTGCTGATGTATCTGGAACTGGGCGGCGTTGCGCTACCCCCTGGGCTTGGCTGGCGGCTGGGGCTCGCGGCCATCATCATTCTGATCTCCATGATCGGCGGACGGATCATTCCCAACTTTACCCGCAACTGGCTGATGCGGCAGCGGCAGAGCGCGCTGCCGCCGGCGCCGGGCCTCGCCGATCGCGCGGCATTGGGCACGCTGCATCTGGGCCTGATCGGCTGGACATTTCTTCCGGATATGCAGGTGGTGGGATGGCTTCTGCTGCTGGCGGGGGCGCTAAATGTGTTGCGGGTGGCACGCTGGCGCGGGATCGCGACGCTGGGCGAGCCGCTGCTGGCCATCCTGCATATCGGTTATTTCTGGGTCGCAGCAGGCGCTGCCCTTCTGGGCGCGGCAATGCTGAGTTATGCCGTGCCGCAGGCGGCCGCGATCCATGCCCTGACCGCGGGCGCCATCGGCACAATGATCCTGGCCGTCATGACGCGGGTTGCGCGCGGGCATACCGGGCGGCCGCTCGCAGCCGACCGCACGACGGTGTGGATTTATGCGCTGGTCAGCCTTTCGGCGCTGGTTCGCGTGATCGCCGCATTCTCCGCCGCGTGGATGATGCCATTGCTGGAAGCATCTGCAATTCTGTGGATCGCGGCGTTCCTTCTTTTCACGACGATCTACGGTCCCTATCTGCTTCAGCCGCGAACAAGCTGAAAAACCAGTCTATTGCGGCGCGGGATCGTCTTCCCGGAAGGTGAGCACAAGAACATCGCGGAATGCGGAACGCGCCCCATCCAGCGGTGCAATCGGTGTAACGCCATGCATCACGCGCATATCGTCCAGAAACACCGCATCCAGCGGATCGGTCAGCGTGAAACTGCCGAGCGATTGGCCATGGCCGAAGATGCGGGTGACGCCGCTTGAAACATTGATGCGATTGACGAGCATCACGCACACCCATTCCACACCGTCGCGATGCAGACCCTCGGGTGTCGGCTGCCCGGCCACCCCCGAACTTGCTTCAATGCGGAACTGATGCATCTCCACATGCCAGTCATGCGCCGGCGGTTTGGCAATGGTACCGAAGACATGGCCGCAAAGATCGAGCAGCGACAGCAGCACCGGATGGACCGCGATTTCATCGCGGACCGGATCGAACCAGCGCACCACCCCGCCATTCAGCGGATTGTAATCGCGGCTTTGATAGTGGGGCTGATGCGGCTTGCGCGCGACGGCAAGGCCGGACATGCGGAAAGCGGCAAAGCGGCGCCGGCGATAGCGCCCGCCATCGGCCATATAGGTATCGGTGCCGAGATCGTTCCAGCTTGCGGCAAAGCGTTCCCATTCCGCCAACGCCGGCGGCGGAAAAAGCGTTTGCATCGCGCGCCGCGGGCGGACGGCATAGCCCTGGGCCGCGATATCCCCAGCGATGGAAGTGAAGTCAGAGAGGGCCGGCATCACGGTGCGCGCCTGCAGAAGATCAGGAACGCATCCATATTCCGATTTCGGCGTGGAGGCCAAACCCGCTTTGCCGGCGCGGCGTTTCGCCCAAACGGACGGGATAAAAAAACCGCTCCCCCTGAAAGCAGGGGGAGCGGGCATTCAGACTCATTTCTGGAGCTGCACCATGCGCAGATACGGCTTCAGTTCCTTCCAGCCTTGCGGATAACGCTTCTTCGCGTCCTCGTTGCTGACGCTCGGCGAAATGACGACCGGCTGACCCGGCTGCCAGTTCACGGGCGTGGAGACCTTTTCCTTGTCGACCAGTTGCAGTGCATCGATCGCGCGCAGGATTTCCGCGAAATTGCGGCCGGCGCTTGGCGGATAGGTCAGGATCAGGCGGATCTTCTTTGCCGCATCGATCACATAGACCGCGCGTACCGTCACCGTCGGGTCTGCTTCGGGATGGATCATCTCATAAAGCGTGGACACCTTCTTGTCCGCATCGGCGAGCATCGGGAAATTGAGGGCGTGGCCCTGCGTTTCCGCGATGTCCTTGTCCCAGCCCTTGTGTGATTCCACTGAATCGACCGACAGGCCAATCGGCTTCACGCCGCGTTTGTCCCATTCGGGTTTCAGGCGCGCAACCTCACCCAGCTCCGTCGTGCAGACGGGGGTGAAATCCTTCGGGTGGCTGAACAGGATGGCCCAGGAATTGCCGATCCATTTGTGGAAGCTGATAGGGCCATCCGTGCTCTTCTGTTCAAAATCCGGTGCGATCTGACCGAGTTGTAACGACATTTCGTTCTCCTTTTTGGATGCCTCACCAGACATCAATCGTTGAAATAACGCCCTTCTTTCACTTCCGTCACGTAGCCGGCCCGGATCGTGAAATCGCCAAAATGTTCGTCCGGCAGGCGTTCGCGGGCGAACTGTACAAACACTTTTTCCAACGCAGCAAGGATCGCCTCCTCACCCGCGTTCTCGAGATACATCTTGTTCAGCCGCTGGCCGTGAAAGCCGCCGCCGAAATAGAGATTATACTTTCCCGGCGCGCGTCCGGTAAGCGCAATCTCTGCAATATAGGGCCGCGAACAGCCATTGGGGCAGCCGCTCATCCGGATGGTGATGGGCTCGTCCTTCAGACCCAGCGGCTCCAGAATAGCTTCGATTTTGGTCAGCAGGCCGGGCAGATAGCGTTCGCTCTCCGCCATGGCGAGGCCGCAGGTGGGCAGCGCCACACACGCCATTGCATTGAGGCGGATGCCGCTTCGCTGGTTCTGCCCGTCCAGCTTGTATTTCTGCAGCAGCTTTTCGATCACCGGCCGCTGTTTGGGCGAGACATCGGCAATAATCAGATTCTGGTTCGGCGTGACGCGGAAAACGTCGCGATGCGCCTTGGCAATCGCCTGAATGCCGTCCAGCAAAGGCAGGTCTTCGCGATTGACGATGCGCCCGTTCTCGATGAACAGCGTGTAATGATCATGCCCGTCATTGCCACGGACCCAGCCCATGGCATCGCCATTGGTGGTGAACTGGTAATCGCGCGCAGGTTCGAACGCGAAGCCCTGCAGCTTTTCGATTTCGGCCTTGATCCAATCCTCGCCCTTGTCATCGATGGTGTATTTGAAGCGGGCATGGCCGCGATCGGCACGGTCGCCATAATCGCGCTGGACTATCATCGTGGCGTCGATGGTAGCGAAAACCTTGTCGGCCGGAACGTACCCGATCAGCCCGGCGAGACGGGGATAGGTCTTCGGCGCCTGATCGGTGCGACCCATGCCGCCGCCGATCACCACATTGAATCCTTCGAGCTTTCCATCCGGCGCAATGGCAATGAAGCCGAGGTCCTGCGCATAGATGTCGATATCGTTGATCGGCGGCACGACATAGCCGATCTTGAATTTGCGCGGCATATAGGTGCGGCCGTAAAGCGGCTCCTCCGGGCCTTCGACCGGCACCGGATCGTCCTGATACCAGATTTCGCGATAAGCGCCGCTTTTCGGGATGGCGTGATCGCTGGAACGCTTGGCCAGGTCGTAAACGGTGGCATGCAGCGCGGAAACCTGCGGATTGACCGAGCACATGACACCGCGGGAATCATCGCCACAGGCCGCGCGGGTATCGAGCTTCACATCCCCCAGACCCTGAATCACCGAACGCAGATTGTGTTTCAGCACGCCGTGAAGCTGAAAGGTCTGCCGCGTGGTGAGGCGCAGGCTTTCGCCGCCATAGTTGCGGCCCAGTTCATCGATCTTCAGCCACTGCTCCGGCGTCAGCACCCCGCCCGGCAGGCGGATGCGGACCATGAAACCGAATGCCGGTTCCAGCTTCTGGCGGCGGCGCTCATCGCGGATGTCGCGATTGTCCTGTTGATAGATGCCGTGAAACTTCATCAGCTTCGGGCCGGTGCCGGGAACCGACCAGGTCAATTCGTCGTCGAGGCCTTCGGCGATCTGTCCACGGAGCTGGTTGCTGTTCGCCTTCAGCGTTTCATCCGGGCTGAGCTTTTCCAGCGGCTGGGAGATGTCGTGCGAACGGTCGGTTTGGGCAAGCGTAGCATTCATGGCTGATACTCAATAAGCGTCGACTTGATAGCGGTGATCCTGCTGCAACTGGCCGAGATAGTCGGTGGCGGCAGCGCGGCTCATGCCGCCCTCCTCCGCGACGATATCGCCAAGGATCGTGTGGACATCGGGCGCCAGATGGGAGGCATCGCCGCAGACATAGACATGGGCGCCTTCCTCAAGCCAGGCATAGACATCGCGCGCCTGTTCCTTCAGCCGGTGCTGGACATAGACCTTGCTGTCCGTATCGCGCGAGAAGGCCACATTCATCCGGCTGAGCACCCCTTCCTTGAGGAAATCCTGCCACTCCGTCTGATATAGGAAGTCGGTGCGGAAATTACGCTCCCCGAACACCAGCCAGGATTTGCCGGTGACGCCACGCACCTCACGCTCCTGCAGAAAGGCGCGGTAAGGGGCAACGCCCGTGCCGGCGCCGATCATCAGGATCGGCTTGTCATCTTCCGGCAGACGGAAATGCGGGTTGGACTGCACATAGACCGGCATTTCGGTATCGGGCTCGGCCTGGATGGCGAGATAGTCGGACGCCACACCGAAACGGGGCTCGCCATAGAGCGCATAGCGGACGGCAGCAACCGTCAGATGCACCTCATCCGGCAACGATGCGTGGCTGGAGGCGATGGAATAAAGCCGCGGCTGAAGCGGGCGAAGGCCTTTCAGAAAAGCCTCAGCCCCGACACCCTTCACCGGGAAACGGCGGATGATATCGACAATATGATTTTCCCGCAGGAAGGCTGCGCGGGCCGAGGCGTTATTCTCGCCACGCAATTCCTTCAATGCGTCAGCACCGCTCAGCTCCGCCCAATTGTCGATGAAGCGGGGGGTGGCGGCCGTGATTTCAAACTGACGCGACAATGCCTCGCCCAGCGTGGTCGATTGTTCGCCGACGGTGACCGGCGTATCGGTCCCAAGCTTCAGACTTTCGAGAATGGCACTGACAACCGATGGCCGGTTGCGCGGCAGAACGCCAAGGGCGTCGCCCGGCTCGAACTGGAGGCCGGAATCGGCCACCGACAATTCGATATGACGGGTTTCCTTGCTCGACCCGCGGCCGGTGAGAACCAGATTGTCGATCACCGAAGCCATGAAGGGGCGGCGCTTGTCGAACACCGGGGCGGATGCAGGGCTGGCGGCCCCTTCGGCCGAGACCGCGCGCACCACAGCGCGCGCAGACGCCGGGGCGGCGGCGGGCGCAAGCGTCGCCACAAGTTTTTTGATCCAGCCGGCAGCGGCCTGATCGTAATCGACATCGCAATCGAGCCGTGGTTCGAGTGCGGTGGCACCCAACTCCGCCAGGCGGCTATCGAGCCGCTTTCCGGCGCCGCAGAAGATTTCGTAGGTGGAATCGCCCAGCGCCAGCACCGCATAGCGCACGCCGTTCAGCTTCGGTGCCTTGCGGCCTTCCAGAAATTCAAAGAACGCCACAGCCGGTTGCGGCGGATCGCCTTCGCCGTGCGTGCTGGAAATGATGATGAGATCCTGTTCGCCCTTCAGGTTGCGCGTCTTGTAGGCAGCGACATCGCAAAGCGTGGCCGGAAGCCCGGCCTCGCCCGCTGCCTTGACAAAATCCTTTGCCAGCGCCGCGCTGTTGCCGGTTTCGCTGGCATAGAGAACCGTCAGTGTACGGAGGGGAGCCACCGCTTCCGCCGCAGCCGGCACCGACGTGCCCAGCGCCTCACCCGCCGCGGGGCCGACGCCTGCCCGCGCCGCCCGCTCAAAACCGGCGAAATAGCCACTTAACCACAGGGCCTGCGCCGGGCGCAGGGACTTGGCGAGGGTATCGACCAATTGCTGCTGGTCCGGTGACAGGCCATGTTCCCAAAACTCGACAATGCTCATGACGATCCCGATTTGTGCTCATCCCCACCCGCAGACGCTGCCATCCGATCTGCCGAAACGGGAGAATCTGACGATTTCTGCCATCTGCCGCGTGGGATAAGAGAATTTCGCACTTGCAATATATACACGCAAATGAATGATATTGCGGTTTGGTTTCATATTTTTTGTGTTTAATCGATGGATATCGACCTCGCCCGGACCTTCCTGGAAGTGGTGAGCAGCGGCAGTTTTGTTGCCGCTGCGGAGCGCCTGAATCTCACGCAAACCGCCGTCAGCGCGCGTATTCGCGGCCTTGAGGAGCAGTTGGGGCGCAGGCTGTTCGTGCGCAACAAGGCAGGGGCCCGTTTAACACCCGCAGGGGTGCGCTTTCAGCGTGATGCTTTAACACTGGTTCAAGTGTGGGAACGCGCGAGACAGCGCGTGGCACTCCCTCCGGGGCATGCCAATGCGGTCAGTGTCGGGGCCGAAATGAGTCTGTGGAATCCGCTGATGACGAACTGGCTCGTCTGGATGCACGAGCAGTTTCCGGAGACCGCATTGCGCGCCGAGATCGACGTGCAGAGCAGACTGCTGGACCGCATTCAGAACGGCACGCTGGACCTTGCCGTGATCTACAATCCGCCGCCGCAGACCGATCTGGCGGTGGAATTGCTGACTGAAGAAAAGCTGGTGCTGGTGACGACGGAACGCGGCGCCCTTCCCAACCCGGCGACCTATGTGCATGTCGATTGGGGCCGGGCCTTCAGCGCCAGTCTGCAGACCGCCTTCCCTGCCCTTGCCAATGCGCCGGTTTCAGTGTCGCTGGGGCCGCTGGCGCTTTCCTATCTGCTTGCGACAGGGGGCAGCGGCTATTTCCGCTTGAGCGCGGTGCGGCAATACCTGAACGAGCACCGGCTTTTCCGCGTGATCCGCGCGCCGGAATTCTCCTACTCGGTTCATGCGGTCTATTCGACACGCAGCGAAGCCGATCTGATCGACCGCGCACGCGCGGGATTGCGCGCCTGTCTCTCCATAAAGCAAGACAGTCAGCGCACCGCCTGAAAGATTGCGCGAAAATCAAAGTGCCGATGTGACGCTTTCCGCCGGGCGCACCGTTCCCCTATAGTCCGGCCGGAAGACAATCGGCACCACGACATGACCACGACCCGCCTGCATAACTCGGTTTGCGACCTTCTGGGGTGCGAGTACCCCATCGTTCTGGCGGGCATGGGTGGCGTTGCACGATCCGAACTGGTCAGCGCGGTGACACTGGCGGGCGGGTTCGGTTTCCTCGGCATGGTGCGGGAAAGCCCGCAACTGATCGAAGAAGAAATCGCGGCAGTGCGCGGCAGGACCGGGCGGGAGTTTGGCGTCAGCCTGATCCCGGCGGCGACCGAACCCGATCTGTTCGAAGCCGAGCTTGCGGCTTGCCTGAAAGCGCGTGTGGGGGCGGTCGCATTATTCTGGGACCTGTCGGAAAAAGCCCTGAAACGCATCCGCGATGCGGGCATCCTGGCGGTGTGCCAGGTTGGCAGCGCCGCCGAGGCGGAGGCCGCCCAGAAAGCGGGCGCGCAGATTCTGATTGCGCAGGGCGTTCAGGCTGGCGGCCATGTGCGCGGCAGAGAGGATTTGTGGTCGCTTCTGCCCAAGGTCGTCGCCAATGCGCATGTTCCGGTTCTGGCCGCAGGCGCCATCGCCGATGGGCGCACCCTTGCCAAGGCCATGCGGATGGGCGCGGACGGGGCCTCGATCGGGACCGCGTTCCTCGCCACAAAAGAATCCTTTGCCCACGATTACCACAAGCAGCGCATTGTGGAGGCAAAGCCCGGCACCACGGTTCATACCGATGCGTTTCATGTGAACTGGCCACGCGGCGCGTTCGTGCGCGTGCTGCCCAATTCGGTGACGGCGGGCAAACATGGCGATCCGTACACGGATGACCGCAAACCCATCGGCAAGGAGGGCGAGCGGACCATCTGGCTGTTCAGCACGGATTCGCCCTTGCGCTCCATGACCGGGGATTTCGAGGCCATGGCGCTTTATGGCGGCGAGGCAAGCGGAGAGATCACCGCCATCGTCAGTGCGGGCGAGCGGCTGAGGACAATCGCCGCCGAAGCGGAGGCCGCCCTTTCGGAACCGCAGGCAGACACTAGGGCCGGGCGCGCGGTACCGGAAACCGAAAGTGCCTCCCCCGTCTGTTATGCGCGGGAAGGCGATGACGCCTATATGGGTTATGCAACGCGGGAAGAACTTCTGGCCTTTCTCAACGAATTGCTGGAGGCCGAGCGCGCCGGTGCCCGCGTCACCGCCCGCATGACGGTGGAGGCCGGAAACGGCGACGCGCGGACCGTGATGCGTGATGTGCAGCGCGACGAAGCGCGCTGGTGCGCGATGCTGTTGAAGTGGATTAACCGGCTGGAAGGCGAAGCCTCCCCCCGCACCGGTGCGTTCTATGAAAAGTGCATGGCGATCGCAGACTATTCCGAGCGGCTGGCGTTCCTGAACCGCGGCCAGGGCTGGGTGGTGCGCAAGCTGCGCGAGATGACGCCCAAAGTACGCGACGACGCCATGCACGCCGATTTCACGGAGATGCTGAAATCGCACGAGACCAACATCGCGCGCGCCAATCAGCTTTTGACCTGACCAGACCGGACACGGCCAGACCGGGCATGGCCGCCATTCAAATGGAAGCCCATGCGCAGGAGACGGCGGCGCTCCCGCTCCTCGCGGATGACATAGGCCCGAACCCGTAAAAGATCCCGGCGCGCCACCAGCCCGACAACCTTATCGGTCCGGCGATCGAGAATGGGCACACGCCCGATATCCGCGGTAGCCATTCTGTCCGCCAGTTCGCCCACCAGTTCGTCCGAATAACCGGTAAACAGCGTTTGATGATCGGCAAGATCGGCGAGTGTCGCCTCCGGTGCCACGCCGTCGCGCATCCAGCGCATAACGTCGGAGCGCGAGGCCATGCCGACGAGCTTTTCGGCATCATCGACCACCGGATAGCTCTTGTGACGGCGCGTGCCCTCTACCGTTGCGAAGAAATCAATCGCCGCCTTGGCAGGCGTCGTGGCTGCAAGCGTGTGCGCCGGCCGCGCCATGATCTGTTCCACACGGGTCTGCAGGAAGGGATCGATCGTATATTCACGCATGATGTGATGGCCGCGCCGCGCAATCCGCTCCGTCAAAATCGAACGGCGCATGACCAGAACGGTGACGACGAAGGCGGCAACCGAGGCAACCAGCAAAGGCAGCAGAATGTGTGTGTTGCCGGTCAGTTCCGTGGCGAAGAATGTGCTGGTCAACGGCGCGCGCATGGTACCGCCCAGGATTGCAGCCATGCCCAAAAGGGCCCAGAAACCGGGATCGCCGAACGGGATCAACTGAGCCTCGAGCGCACCCAGCGCGCCCCCCATGATCAGCAGCGGCGCCAGGACGCCACCGGAGGTGCCGGACGACAACGCCACGATCCAGATGACCGCCTTGTCGACCAGGAGCAGCACCGTGGCATGCAGGGCGAAACCGCCATCGATCAGGGTACGGATCGTGTCATAGCCGACGCCCAGAACCGCCGGATCGAGATAGCCGCCGACGCCGACCACCACCCCGCCAAGTGCGGGCCACCACATCCAGTGAATGGGCAGTTTGCGGAACAGATCCTCCACCCAATAGAGCGTCACGGTGAGCAGTGCGGATTGCAGCCCGGCGACAGCACCCACCAGCAGGCAAAGACCGAGGCCCCACCACGGCAGAAGCGGTACGCCCGCATAGGCGAAGAGCGGACCCACCCCCAAAAGATGGGGCCGCCACGCCGCCGCTACCACCGCGGCAACCACCACCGGTACGAAGCTGCGCGGTTTCCATTCGAACAGCAGCAGTTCCACCGCGAGCAGCACGGCGGCAATCGGCGTATTGAATACCGCGGTCATGCCCGCGGCCGCGCCCGCCACCAGCAGGGTTTTGCGTTCGGCGGAACTCAGCTGAAACATCTGGGCAAACAGCGAGCCGAAGGCGCCGCCCGTCATGATGATCGGGCCTTCCGCGCCGAACGGGCCGCCGCTGCCGATGGCAATGGCCGAGGACAGCGGTTTGAGGAGAGCCACCTTGGGCTCGATCCGGCTTTGGCCGATCAGGATCGCCTCAATCGCCTCCGGAATGCCGTGGCCGCGAATCTTGTCGGAGCCGAAGCGCGCCATGACGCCGACGATCAGGCCGCCCACCACCGGGATGACGATGGTCCAGAGCGGAAGCGTGGTGCCGGCAAAATGAACGGTTTGGCCGGAAACGCGCTGAAAATAGGCAATGTTGGTGCAAAGTCCGATCAGCCGCAGCAGAACCCAGGCCGAGCCCGCGCCAAGGGTGCCGACCAGAACGGCCATCAGGGACAACAATAGAAGCCGGGGGTCCGCGGTGAAATCACGCAGCGTATCCCGGTCGAAGGACGCGGCCTCAGGCTTGATCGCCATGAAACGAATTGTTCCCCTGTCGCAGTCGAGTGAAGAGGCTCCGGGGGAGGGTATTTATGTCGTCAGAGGACATAAATCAACTCCACCTTTGGGGTTAATGGCAGGGGACAATGATAGAAAAGCGAGCCGAAACCCCAGCCCCGCTGACCATGGCAGACTACAGGTTGTTGGCCGACTTCCGGCACATCCTGCGCGGGTTCCTCGTTTTCAGCGAGGAGCGGGCGTTGGAGCTGGGTCTGGCCCCCCAGCAGCACCAGGTCCTGCTGGCGATCAAAGGGCATGAGGACGAGGCCCTGTCGGTCGGGGAGCTGGCCCGGCACCTGGTCGTCAAGCACAACAGCGCCGTGGGGCTGATCAACCGGCTGGTCCGGGCGGGCTATGTGGTGCGCAAACCAGACCCCGCGGATGGCCGCCGCGCCACCCTGAAACTGACCAGAAAGGGCGAAAAGGTTCTGGAGAAGCTGACCGCCACCCACCGGACCCAACTGCGCCAGATCGCACCGACCCTGCGCACGATCCTGCGCCAGCTGGACCGGTAAGCCTTAGGACGGGGCAAAATGCTTGGACGCCCGCAGAGCCGGAACCGCTATGATGGCAAAGACCGGTCAGGCAGAACGGGAGACGGGGCGGCAATGCGCAAATGGCAAAGGTGCTGCAATCTGGCGCTGTTGGGAATGGGTGCTGCCGTCCTCAGCGGGTGTGCGCATCAACCGATGATCGGTGCCGCAAACGTGCCCGGGTTCTTCTCCGGCATCCTGCACGGCTTTATTGCGATTTTTTCCCTGATCGCGAGCCTGTTCGCGCCGGTGCGGGCCTATGCCTTCCCCAATAGCGGCTTTGGGTACGAACTGGGCTTTCTGCTCGGGTTTGCACTCTGCCTGCTGGTGGCACTTCTGGCGCTGTTGCCGCGGATCGGCGGGCGAATCTCCTGATCCCGCCGATCGCGACGCTGGCGCAGGCTTCGGTAGACCTAATAGGCGGCGCGGGCCGCGTGAATGGCGATAGCCATCCCGATACCGCCGATCGTTACCGCCAACGGCACCAGGATTACTTGCAGAAGCGCATCCCGCCCGCTCACCACGCCATACATGGTTTCAAACGGCGCGCGCATAAATTCGTGCAGGCCCTGCCGCGGTGCAGCCCGCTTTGGGTTGATGCGCCAGAACGTGTAAGGCACACCGAAGAAAACCACCGCATAGAATGTGCTGACCACCACCATGAAAAGCGCGTTGGTGCTGACGAAAAAGGTCACCCAGAACACGCTGAGCAGTGCTAGCCAGCAGACGAAAGCCACCCGGAACACACTCGGGTGCATATCAATACGCGCCGGCACCAGCGGCATCGGTTTCACTTCAGCCCGCTTCGCTTCCGCTGGCGGCACAACAGCCTGTGTTTCCTGCAATGCGTGACTTGCCTGGCTCATCAGACTCTCCCGATTTGTGGAATGAACGGCCTGGCAATGCGGGCCGGAGAACCTGTAAGGCCGGCAAGGAAGCGGCCTTCCAAGCAAAGCGTCCGGTTAACAAAGTCTGCCGTGTTCACCATCTGGCATCACACCAAATGAAGCATTTAAGATACCTCTTTCATAAGCGCGAAAAGAGGTATTTCCAATGCGTCATTTCGTGATGCGACACCTTGCACCAAACAAGGGGGCGCCAATCAAAGGGGGGCAGTAGTGCTTTCGGAGAGAATTTTGCGCATGCGCCGGTAGGTGCCGGGGTTGGCGATCAGATCGGCAAGCGAGTATTTGTCCAGTACGGTCAGGAATGCGGCGAGCGCTTCTTCCAGCGGCCCGCGCAAGCCGCAGGCCGAAGACACGATGCAGGTGTTGCGCCCATGGTCGAAACATTCGACCAGTGCCAAACTATCCTCCGTGGCACGGATAACCGCACCGAGATTGATGCGCGCCGCCGGCTTTGCCAGCCGGAGGCCGCCGCCACGGCCGCGCAGGCTTTCGACAAACCTGCCCTGCGTCAGGGTCTGCGTTACCTTCATCAGATGATTGCGGGAGATGCGATAACGGGTCGCCACCTCCTCAATCGTGTGAAGATCATCGGGCTCCAGCGCCAGCAGCATGAGAAGCCGAAGCGCAAGGTCAGTATGGAGTGTCAGGCGCATGGGACCCTTCCGGCCGAAGTTCTGTCGATCTGCGATAACAAGTATGTTATATGCTATTTTCGCGACAATCTGTTGTCCAGTTGCCGTCATCCGGTAGCAGGCCCGCGGATGCCGGGGCCGTTCAGTGAAAGGAAAAGCGATGGCAGAATTGGCAATCAAGCGGGTTTACGACGGGGCGGCACCGGGCGACGGCCAAAGGGTGCTGGTGGACCGGATCTGGCCGCGCGGCCTGCGCAAGGAGGAAGCGGCCGTCACGGTCTGGTTGCGCGACGTGGCGCCCAGCACGGCATTGCGCCAATGGTTCGGCCATGATCCGGCCAGATGGGACGAGTTCCGCCGGCGTTACCACAACGAACTGACCGCCAACCCGGCAGTGGCGGAGTTGAAGGCGATTGCGGCCAAGGGCAAAACGACCTTGCTGTTTGCGGCCCGCGACACCGAACACAACAATGCGGTGGTCATAAAATTGTTTCTCGCCGGTGCCGGAAGCGGTTCGGCGCAAAGAGGTGGCAACGGCAAAGCCAGGCCCCAAAAACCCCTCCCCAAGCCCCGCAAACAGGCACATTGATTAAAGGCCTGGGCTGCGGAGTCCGCTTCGGGTGTGAAACTGGCACGCCAGTGCTTCCCAATAAACTCCAACGCACCACAAACCTCGCCCCCGGCCAGAGACGCGAAGCGACTGCCGGCGCAGTCACGCTCAGGCAGACAGCCACCTATCCGGGCGCTTCAGTAGCGGATTTTTCCGCGGCCGCGCTTGGGTGCCCCGCAATCCCGAGATACCGGCCGGCCACGAAGTAGAAGAACGCGCTGGCAAGGGCGAAAAACGCGATCGTGATCAGGGCGTATCGCAGGCTATCCGCGCCGAATGTGGGCCGCAGCGCATCGCTCACCCCACCGACAATGAGAGGACCGAGCCCACCCCCCAAAAGATTGGTCAGAAACAGTGTCAAGGCAGTGGCTCGCGCACGCATGCGCGGCGGCGTCAGATTGAGCGTCACTGCCGAGGTGGGCGCCTTGTGAACCGCCGTGAACAAAGTGCTGCTCATAGCCGCGACACCGATGACCGCAATACTTGCCGTATGCAAAAGGACCAGTACCGCTACCGGGAAAATCATCAGCGCCACCGCGACGATCCACAAGCGCCAATGCGGATTGCGTTCACTGAACCGGTCGGAAAGGACTCCACCGACCAATGTGCCGATCAATCCCCCCAGTCCGCTGGCGACACCGAGGATCAACCCCGCCTGGGCGACCGTCAAACTATGTGAGCGAACAAGAAAAGATGGAAGCCATGCACCCAGGCCGAAGGTGACAAAGGAACAGAACGTTGTGCCGAGCATCGTGTAACGGAGACTGCGATCCGTCCACAAAAGCTGTATGACTTTCGGGAATGATTGGTATTGTGGGCCCGCGAAGGAAATCCTTTCACGCCGGCCACGCGCCGGTTCTACGACCGTCAGAAAAACGAGCAGTGCGATGACAATGCCAGGAAGGGAAATGAAGAAAAACGTTTTGCGCCAGCCGTAATGTTCCGCCAGATAACCGCCAAGCGCCAACCCGGTAAAGATGCCCAAATGGATTCCGATTGTGTATATCGAAACGGCGGTTCCTCGCCGCTCCGGCGGAAACAGATCGGAAATCAGGGAATGCGCGGACGGTGTCATCCCGGCCTCTCCAATTCCGACGCCAATGCGCAGGAGAACGAGTTGGCCGAAGCTCGCGACACGGCCGCACAATGCCGTCATCACACTCCAAAGAGCAACGGACACGCCGACTATGTTGCGACGGCTTGTCCGTTCGGCAAGCGCGGAAAGCGGCAATCCGAACAGCACGTAACAGGCCGTAAACGCAAACCCGGAGAGAAAGCCCAGGCTCGCATCGCCCAGATGAAGCTCATGCTTCAGTTGCGGGAGCAGGACGCTGATTATGCTCCGATCGAGAAATGCGCAGGTGTTGCCGAGCATCAGCACGATCAGGATATAGTATGAATAAGAGGTGGCGGCGGACTGCGTGGTAGCGGTTCCACCATGCGCCTGCCCGGGTTTCACCTCCAACACTCCCCCCTCGTTGTGCCCCATGTCAGAACGCGACCCCATCAGGCTTTGCCGACTGCGGCGTTATGATCTCGACCACAGTCGTTACCGGTGACTCGAGCGCGGCACGAATGACACCGCGCAATTCTGTGCTTCGCGTTACCCGCACGCCGCGCGCCCCGAACGCCTTCGCGATTTCAGCGAAATTCGTGTCCGTGAACTCTGTCGAAAGCAGGCGCCCGCCCATCAACCCGATTTGCGCCTGGCGGCAGTATTCGAGATTCCCGTTGTTCAGAACACACACCACCACCGGTGTTTTCATGCGAATCGATGTTTCCAACTCATGAACCAGCATCATAAAACCACCGTCACCGGCCAGCGCAACAAAGCGCCTGTCCGGGCAGGCCATCTTTGCCCCGATTGCAGCAGGAAAGGCGAACCCCATTGTGCCCATGCCACGCGGCCCGACGTAGTGCCGCCCAGGCCGCTGCAACTCAAAATATTGCCCGCCCCAGATCTGGTTGAATCCGGAATCGCAAATCAGGGTGTCGTCCGGACGCATTGCCTCTCGCAAGGCCCGGATCGCCTGTAAAGGATGGACCGGCTCTTCGTTGTTAGGAGACGATTGCGGGCTCTCTATGCCCGATGTCGCGAGCCATGAGGTGCGCAGAGCGCCCACGGCTGCATCCGCGCGCGCGCCCTCCCACTTCATTTTCTGGGCCGCAGCAATCAGATCCTGAAGGAAGAGTTTGGCGTCACTCCAGACGGCGTGGACCACATCATAATTCTTGCCGAGCTCGATGGGATCGATGTCGATCTGGATCATCGGCGTTCCGGGTTTCGGCACTGTCCAGTTCGCGGTATCCACATTTGTGAAGCGGGTGCCAATGGCCAGCACGAAATCGACACCGGCGAGGTATTCGTTCGTCGGCGGCCGGCCGAGCTGTCCGGCAGGCCCCAAACTCAAAGTGTGTGTTTCGGGAATCGCGCCCTTTCCCATATAGGTCGTCGCAACGGGTATGCCCGTTAATTCAGCAAAGGCTTCAACTTCCGCACTCGCACCCGAAATGATGACGCCGCCACCGCACCATATAACGGGCTTTCTTGCCTTGCGGAGCGCATCCAGAACGACACCGGCCTCTTTCGCTTCGGCGCGAACGCGCAAGGCGGGGTATCGCCCGAATACCGTGTCGCATAAGAGATCGCTTTCTCCGTATTCCGCACTTCTCAGAAATACATCCAACGGGACGTTGAGTACCACCGGCCCCGGCCGCCCAGTGGTTGCAATCCGGAAAGCACGCTTAACGAGATCAGGAATGCGCTCGGGCCGATCGATTTCGATGACGGCTTTGGTCACGGTGTGCAACAGGGCCGGCTGATCCAGCTCCTGAAAGTTATTGCGATTGCGGATTTTGGTCGGAGAAGTCGTGGCGACGGCCAGCACAGGTACGGAGTCAGCGTAAGCCGTCGCCAGGCCCGTAACCAGATTTGTGACACCGGGGCCGGACGAAGCATCACAAACACCGACCCGCCCCGACACCCTGGCGAATGCATCAGCCATATGCGCGGCCGCCTGCTCATGGCGCACCAGAACATGCTGGATGCCACCGTCCCTGACGAGAGCATCGTATAAGCCAAGGCTGTCGCCCGGTATTCCAAATATGTGGGACACGCCGAAAGCTTTCAGCAACTGTACAAAAGCGTCCCCGCCCTTCAATTTCATATACGCGTCTCCCGGCTTCACTACGACGGATGGGCGGCGTTGCCTATCGTTCGCCAAGTTTGCTATTTTGATGGGAGTAGTGAAATGTTTTGTGGCTGTGATGGGCATGCCGGAAAGGCATATGGCCTGCAAAGGCCGGGGGGCCTTTTCTATTGGTGGGTGCGATAATCAACCGGACGAAGGATTCGAAATTTCTTTCGATGAGGTGCACATTTGAATAGCAGAGGCGAGATCGACGTCCGCCAAATCAGACAAATAATCGAAGTATGCAGGTCTGGTGGAATAGGGCGAGCCGCCCGCGAACTCGGCATTTCCCAACCAGCACTCAGCCGAAGCATCGCGCGCATCGAAGATCAGCTTGGCACGGCGCTTTTCGAAAGGGCGGGCGATGGCGCGAAACCCACGCCGTTTGCCAATTACATCGTCTCTCGTGCGGTACCGCCGATGGAAAGCATCGCGACAATCGCGCGTGAAGTCAGAATGATGGCCAAAGGCGAATCCGGGCGGTTGCGCGTCGGCATGGGTCCGGTCATACGCCACCTCATCTTCCTGCCTGCCGTCACGACAATTCTGGGCGAATTCCCCAAGTTGAGCCTTAAGACCAAAATTGGAAGTACGCCGGACATCCTGAAATTGCTTACGACACGCGCCATAGATGTCGCGATAAGCTCCAGCGAATACTCCGAACTGGACGGTGCGCTCGATCAGGACCATAGCTTCGTGCGAACGGACCTCGTCACACTGAAGCTGTCTTTCTTTGCGCGCAAAGGCCACAAGATTTTAGAATCCGGCAAACCGCGCCAGATCGAGGAACTTCTGGATTATCCGATGGCGGGAATCGGAATGACGCGGCATCAACGGGCGTTTTTCCCTGCGAAGCTAAACGCCGGACAACGCCAGAATCTCGGCGCCTACCAAGTGGATGATTACGAACTGGTTCGCCACATCATTCTTAACTCAGATGCCATAGCTTACGCACCGTATCAGGTCTTCCAGGAAGACATCCGAAAGAAACGAATTTTCTTCGTCAACCGGGACCTGCAAATTCACCACCATTGCGTTGCGCTGGCACTGCGGGAGACCTGGCTTTTCCCGATGGTGCGAAACTTCGTAGAGATCGCAAAAAACGTATCCGGAAACCTGAACGATCCCGAATGGCAAGCGCAACAATCGCCCATCGCATCGAACGCTAAGAAATTAGAGCATCAAGCCCGATAACCCCTTCGCCTTCCGGCTTCACAATCAGCGGATTTATTTCGACACTTTCGATAGATCCTGCGTGTTTGGCCGCGAAATCCCCCAGGCGGACCAACATCTCGGCAAGCGCCTCTTTGTCGGCAGCAGGATTTCCCCTCACGCCATCCAGAATGCGCGCGCCGCGAAGGCGGTTTACTGCGCTCCGCGCCTCGGACAGCGACAGAGGCGCGAGGCAAAAACTCACGTCCTTCAACACTTCGACCATCGTGCCGCCAAGCCCCACCATCACCATAGGTCCGAACAGCGGATCGATGCGCGCGCCAACAATGACTTCGATGCCGCCCGCGACCATTGGGGCAACCAAAACGCCATCTACGGCAACGCGTGGAAGGTTGCGCTTCACGGAAGACATCACGTTGTCGTAAGCCCTTCGCACCGTCTCATCGCTGGTCAGTCCCACGGCGACGCCGCCGACATCGGACTTGTGCTGTATGTCCGCGGAAAGAATTTTAAGGACCACCGGAAAACCAATCTTCCCGGCGGCCGCAACGGCTTCTTCGGCAGATTCTGCGATCACACCGGGCGCCATCGGTATTCCAGCATCACTAAGACGCTCCGCCGCCTCGACTTCGTTGAGTTTCGGCCATGGGGCAGGCCCGGAAATCGGCGCGGGCCTCGGCACGATCTCTGTTTTGTGGCGATCGCACATGGCAGCGACGGCCCTGGCCATCGCCGAAATGAATATCGGCAGATTGGGAAATTTGCCCCGAAGCTCCGTCCACCGGCGCAACAGCCGCTCCGCCGGCTCACGATTCAATCCCGAAAGACCTTGGAAGCAGAATATCGCGTCATAATGGCCTGTCTCAGCGACGGCCGAGAAAAACTGCGAAAAGAGTTGCGGATCGTTGCCCACCTGTGCGGTCACATCAATCGGATTGCGAACGCCCGCAAAGGGAACACGCTTCTTCAGATCACGCTGGACATTGTCCGGCACAGGAGGAAGAGAAAAACCGTGCGCCGAAGCTTCATCCGCGATCAGAACACCTGCTCCGCCCGATGCGGTAATGACCGCGGCGCGCCTCCCGTTCGGCGCAAGGCCATGCAGAAGCGCATAGCCCGTATCGAAAAATTCCTCCAGGCTCGTCGCGCGGCAAACGCCATATCGGCGAAACACCGAATCGTAAATCTGATCGTCTCCCGCCAGCGCGGCCGTGTGGGACTCTGCCGCCGAAGCCCCGGCCGGCGAACGCCCGACTTTCAAAATCACAACCTGCTTGGCAGCCTGCCGGGCGTTTTCGAGCGCACGGATGAGCCTGGAACCGTCGCGGCAGCCTTCCATGTAGCCCATGATGACTTTCGTCTCGGGGTCCCGAACGAACCAATCGACGCAATCGCTGAAATCCACATCGGCTTCGTTTCCGGTTGTGATCCAGCGGCTGATCGGCATGCGGCGGAACAGGCCCGCGGCGTAGGCATAGGTCCCAAAAGCACCACTTTGGCTGACAATACTCACACCGCCGCCAGCCGGAAGGCCGATATTGGGTGCCTGACCGAATGTGCAGATTGTTCTGGAAGGCAGGCTCATAAAACCCAGGCAATTCGGCCCCAGAACACGTATCCCGGCCTTGCGCGCCAAAGAACGTATCGCGGCCTGCATCGTGGCGCCTTCACCGCCCGCTTCCGCGAAACCCGATGAATAGATCACGACGGCCCGCACGTCCTTCGCAATACAGGCATGCAAAGCATCGAGAACCTCCGCCGCGGGAATCGCAATGATTGCAAGATCGACCGGCTCCGGCACATCCTCGATACGCGCATAGGCCTGCAGGCCCTGTATGACGTCGTGCGACGGATTTATCGGATAGAGGCGACCTGAAAAACCGTGCTTGAGCAATGATGCCAGCGTACGTCCGCCGATCCGTGTGGGCGACACCGACGCCCCGATCAGCGCAATGGCGCCAGGATTGAAAAAAGCATCCGATTCCGGCACGGGACCCGACAATGCCAAAATGTATCTCCCAAAGGGGCGGCAGTCCGGCTTGCCCCGCCTTGCCGCGCTGCACGATACGTTTCAGCGCCGTCTCAAGACCGATGGCGTGTGCGGACGCAGAGGTTCGGTGGACAGGAACGGCCTTACATGGCTTTCCATCATGGACTCCACGATATGCCGGGAAGCCGGGTCCTTCACCAGATTGCGATCTTCGCACGGATCGTTCTGCATATCGAAAAGTGCAACGGGCGAAAGATCGTCTTCGTAGACAACAAGTTTGTGTTGCCCCGCTAGAAACATGCCGAAGCCGAAATTCTCGCTTGCGATAACCTCCGGCGATACCGGGTTCTCGTTTTTCGCGATTGTGGAAACAAGAGAAGACGCGGCACTTTCCGGAATATCCTCAGCACCTGCAATTTCACGGCATGTCGCTGCCAGATCCATGAGCTGCACAGGGTCGTTGACGACGCGGGCGGCAACACCCTTTGGCGGGCGCACGACCAGCGGCACCCTGACCGCGGGCTCATAAAACACCATCTTCGCCATCATGCGATGTTCGCCCATCATCTCGCCATGATCAGATGTGTAAATGACCCAGGTGTCGTCAAGAATACCACGCTTCTGCAGCGCATCGACGATGCGCCCGACGGCATCGTCAATCAGCGTGATGTTGGCGTAATAGGCCCTGCGCATCGCGACGATCGCCGCGTCGTCCATCGTTGCGGAATCGCTATAGGCAAGCATGCGGCGCAAGAAGATTTTGAAGGGGCCATCGTCTTCGGGCAATGCCGGCCGTTGCACGGATTTTGGCATCGGGATATCCGTGCCGGCAAACCGGCGAACCGCTTCGGCAGGTGCATCGAACGGATCGTGTGGCCCTGGAAATCCGACCCAAAGGAAGAATGGCTTGTCCGCATCGTACTGTTCGATCCATTCAATGGCGCGACGGCCATGCCATACATCGACATAGTCTTCCGCCGCCAAAGGCCCCGGCTCGGCGCTCCACCCCATAAGATCGCCCTTATGGTCGTTCGCATTCGCGACGCCACAGTGCTTCTGGGAACCGATGAACGAACGATAGGCTTTCAGAAGGCTTCGGCCCTCAAGATAGTCCGTATAAGCACTATCGTGTCCATAGCTCGCGAGCTTCCCCACGGTTTCGATGGCATCATCGAAACCCAATCCCTGCAAAAAGGGAATCATGCTTGCGGTATCACAGATGCATTTTTCCGACTTCGGCCGTGTGATAGCCGGCCTCCTTGAGTCTGGTCATAAATGTCGGCATGCCTGCCGGAATTTCGGAACTGTTTTCGAACACGCCGTGATCGCGCACAAAACGCTCGGTGACTAAGGAAGCTCGCGCTGGCATGCACAGGGGCCCCTGGCAATAGGTACGATCAAATCGTACGCCCTGCCCCGCCAGCCAGTCGATGTTGGGCGTCTGTGCCACCGGGTCGCCCGCGCAGGCCATCATGTCGGCCCGGTGCTGGTCCGACATCAGAAGAACGATATTAGGCTTCTTTTCCATCTCTCAAATTCTACCGAAAAGTTGCGCCGGCACACGAAGCCCGGCTGTGAAACTCAAGCCATATACATTCCACCGTTTATGTCGATAACCACCCCGGTGAGGTAATCGGCAAGCTCCGACGCCAGGAAGACGATTGCGCCTGCGACGTCCTTGGGCGTTCCGAGCCGCTGGAGCGGAATGTTCCGCGCAATCGACTGGTTCACCTTGTCCGGAACATCCCTGATCATCGGCGTGTCGATCCGGCCCGGGCTGACGGCATTGACCGTAATTCCATACCGCCCAGCCTCCTGCGCGGTGACACGCGTCAATCCCAAGACCGCGGTTTTTGCTGTCACATAGTGGATCGGCGCCACACCCCCGCCGCTCGTCCGCGAAACAAGCGAGGCGATATTGATAATCCGTCCTGCGTGCCGTTCGATCATTTTTGGAAGAATGAGGCTGGACGTATAGAAGATCGAGTCCAGATCGACGCGCAGAACGTCCTGCCAGTGATCGAGCGGCATCGTCCAGGCAGTCCACCGTTCGCCGGTCGGCGAATATTTCGGCGAGATCCCGACCCCGTTGACGAGGATGTCGGGCGCATCGTTCCCAGTTAAAAGGGGCTTCAGCACGGCATCGATCGCGGAGAAATTGCCGAGATCGACCTCGATGCACCGGACATTGGGATTGGCGGAACACAGAGCGGCAGCGCCGGATATATCCCGGTCGGCAAGAAGAACGGACAGTCCCCGATTGGCGAACTCGGCCGCGACGCCAAGGCCGATCCCGCCGCAGCCGCCGGTGATGAGAACCGACTTCCCTCGTATTTCCAGACCGTTCATGATCCCTCCCACCGTACACCGTCCTCGATTGCTATTGCTTCGCTGTTGGACGAATTTGATAAAAGGTTGGGCGATGAGGCGATAATACTTTTGTAAACGGAGAGTTATAATCAAATGATATGAGGATCGCGGCTTGCATCGGAACGCATGACCGTCTGTTTCCAAACCGGGCAACCGGAGGCATTTTCCTGGTCTTTCGTGTCCCCGTCTTTCATGCTTTTTCATTCGCCCGAGAGGGCATAACGTCTCTGTCTACGAAGTCATCGCTGACGGCAATGCCGGCATCGTAGTGATGCCGGCATCGTCGTAAGGTCGTTGGGCAGTGGAGCGGCTGTCACGCAGCCGCCCCACCCGCTTCCGAAAATTAAAACCGGTAGCTCGCTTCTACGCCGAAGGTGCGTGGAATGCCGGGCCAGCCGACATAGCCGTTGATTGCTTTCGTTCCTCCGGCGCTGACATTGGCCGCCACCGTCTGAGGGGCTGCCGCCACGAAATATTTTTTGTCGCCAAGATTCTTGCCCCACAGCGACACGCGCCAAACGCCGCTATCCGGTTCGATGCCAACCGATGCATTGAACAGCGCATAGCTTTCCTGCCAGTCTCGCGGATCGAGCAGTGCGCTGAGATGTTGGCCGCTGACGCCGCTGACGCCGGCCTGAACAAACCAGTTGAGCGGGCTTTGCTGCCAGTGCTGCTCATACCGGGCACCGATATTCCACTGCCATTTGGGTGCCAGCGGCAGAACCTTGCCGTTGTAGTTGCAGTAAGCTTTCGTCGCGTCCGTATACGGTCCCGAACTCGGCGGCGGATTGGACCCCGCAAAAGGATAGGACTTGTCGCACTGTCCGCGTTCGGCGCCGTCAGTTATAATGCTGTCGGCATAGCTCAGCCCACCGGAGAGAGTGAGCTGTTCAAACGGCCGGGCCTGGAATTCCGCCTCGACACCGTTGGTCCGAAAGTTACCGGCGTTGCTGATGACGAAGCCGACACCACTCGGCAGCAGGGTCGATTGCTGATAACCATGCACCAGCATGTGATAGAAATCGAAATTCAGCACCAGCCTGTTATCGAACCAGGCCGTCTTGGCGCCGATTTCATAATTGGTTGAGGTTTCAGGATCGAACGCATAAGGCGTCGCGGTTGCCGAACGTGAGTTGAAGCCGCCATCCTTGAACCCGGTACTGATGGTGAAATAGCCCATCACATCCTTCAGGATGTCGTACTGGCCGCCATACATATAGGTCCAACTGTTGCTGGAGATGGTTCCGGCCAAAGAGCCGGGCGCATATTGCGCCGCCGCCGGCCCGGAGACCGTATTGCCAGCAATGTTCGTGATGGTACCGGCAATCGCAGATCCCTTTGCATCGTAACTGTAACGCAAGCCCCCAATCGCCCTGAGAGCGTCCGTGATGTTGACCGTGACCTGACCGTATCCGGCAACCGAATTGGTATGCTGGCGGTAGTCGACGGTGCTGGTATCGCCGATATTCATCATTCCACCGCCACCGATGGACGCTGGAAACTTGCGGGTCGCCCCCTCACCGATGGTCCGAAGGGTGTGATAAGCCAAGTCGTCGTGGAAAAGATAGAGACCGGCAACATAGTCAATGAAGTGGGAGCCGTTCGAGACCAGACGCAATTCGTTGCTGGCCGAGCTGACAAGGGTGCGCTGCATATTACTGATGATGTTCAATGGCAGACTGCCCGCCCCTTGATCCAGCGCGTTGTCCACATAGGAGTTGAAGGCCAGAATATTGATGAGGGTCGCATCCAGCGTCGGAACATTGCGGCTCACCGAGACCGAGGCGCCCCACGTCGTCGTAATATCCGGCGCGCCGTTGGCAGAATTCACCTCCCACTTTCCCGGCACCACATAGGGATGGGCGGGATTGGCTGCCTTTTGCGCGATGACAAACGGTGAGGTGTCGAAACTCGCCGGGGCCGGGTTGTAGCCGAAAACAATTCCGCCTGGCCCCAACGGGTCGAGTTGCATGCCGGAATTATTCTCGGCATCGATCCGCCCGTAATAGCCGATGACATCGACGGTGGTGTCTGCGTCCGGGGTCCAGCGTATGCGTGCCCGGCCGCCAAACTGGTCGCGCTGCATGACACGCTCGTTATTATAGAGGTTCAGCAAATAGCCGCTGTTCCGATCGACCCAGAACGACACACGGCCCGCAACATCATCGCTGATACCGCCGCCGAAATAGCCGCTTGTGCGCACCTTGCCATAATTGCCGAACTGCAAGTTGATCATGCCTTCGGTCTGCTGTGACGGTGCCCGCGTGGTGACATTGACCGCGCCGACCGGCGTATTCCGGCCATAAAGCGTGCCTTGCGGACCGCGCAGAACTTCAACCGTCGCAATATCGGTCACCTCGCTATAGATGGGGCCAGCAACGGGAATGAACACACCATCAAGAAACACGCCAACATCCGGCTCCGTACCGGGGCTGGTGCCGGAGGTGCCGACATTGCGGATGATGATCTGCGAATTGCGATTGTTGTTCGCCTGGGTGATCTGCAGGCCCGGAACATAAGTCGCCAGATCAGCAACCGAAGTAATGTTGTTCTGTTCGAGCATGTCACCGCTGAAGGCGGAGATCGACATGCCGACGGACTGGATATTCTGCGCGCGCTTTTCCGCCGTTACGGTAACGGTTTCGATTCCGCCAGAACTTGCCCCTGCGTCTGCCGCTGTCTGACCGAAAGCCGGCGCCCCGCCGAAGCTCGCCGTCAGACCTGCTATCGAGGCGCAAGCCATCAATGCCTTTAAAAGTGAGAATTGTCCGCGCTTGTTCCTGATCATTCGTCCCTGCCCCCTTCTTGATGCCCTTAATGCCGGTTTTGCCCCACACCCCCTGAAGGAATCCTCTGCCAGATTGGGCAATACGCCGGAATGCTTTGCGGAATCGCATGCGATGCTTCCATCGAGCGATATTCCTGTCAGATCAATCAAATGCCCCCGCCTATCCTTCAGCTATGCTGGAATCCTACGTACCAATGCTCCGATACGGAAATGCTGATTTATGCTGAAAGTCATACGCGCAAGGCATGATCAGGCTTACGAAGAACCGATGATCGGACACGGTACAGAGCTCGCAATCGGGTGAAGGCAAAACAACAAAGCATGCGCTTACTGGCGCGCAATACACCTGACAGTCGGCGACAGGACAGAATCGGTGGTAGCAGCGAGATTTCCAGAACCCGAAGCGCGACCTGGCGCCCTTGCCGGAGAGGCGCGTTCTGGCCTGCCACAGATCGGATTTACCAGGGAGGCATGGTAACGCCTCCTGCCGCACCAGTTACCGCCCAAAAAAATACGGCGCGATCGCCGACGGTATAAAACAAATATTTATAATGTATGTTATCATGCTATAATCGCCCGGACGTCCCGTACTGCCCGTATTCCGGCGACATAAGAGGAGAATAGAATGGATTTCCCCGACTTTTTCGCTGAGGCGCCCACGATCGCGCTTCGCGACCCGCTTGCTGTATTTCTTGGCGCCTCGCAAAGCGGGACAATGATCTATAGCTATGCCGACGCCGTGAAACTTGCCGGCCATTCTTGCCCGACAGTGGCCGGTACTTATCTTATGGTGCGCCGGGGCCTCGCCCATCTCTATGGCGATGAACCGCCAGAACGTGGCGGCATAGAAGTCTATCTTCGCGATCCACGTGAACACGGCACAACCGGCGTCATTGCAGCCATTGCAACACTGATTACCGGCGCCGCGCCGGAGACAGGATTCGGTGGTATTGGCCCGCATCACCGTTTTACGCGGCGCAACCTATTGCATTTCGATATGCCGATCGACGGTCTTCTGGCGCTGCGGCGCGCAGATAGCGGCCGCGGTGCGGTGCTCGATCTCAACACCGCCTGCGTACCACCGGCAGCAGAAATGCAGACAGTCTTCCCGAGAGTGATTACGGATCAGGCAGATGCGCATGAACAGGCGCGCTTCGCGGCTCTATGGCAGGCGCGCGTACAGGACATGCTGATCAACCATTCCAACGACCCTGAATTGATTCAGCTTCATGAGTGGGAGATTGCCGCCTGAGCAGAAAGTCCCAGTACCCCAACCACTCCACCTGCGATAGCCAGCGAACCGGTACGGCCGCCATTGGCGCCCAGTACGAATGGATGACACCTGCGACCCCAAACGGCGACGGCATCAGCCAACAGAGGCTGATGGCGAGCGGAGAACAGCGCCGAGAACAGCAGGGAACGGGTTTTGAGACGCTCTCGTAACTCATTGATTTTATTGGTGCCAGAAGAGGCGTCAAACTTATCGACTAACATATTGATTACATAATATATTTCTTCTTCTATTTACAAGAATACCAACAAAAAGCCCAACAAAACGAAATCCGTACCATCCGCACCTGTGAGAAGAGAAACCGTTGAGTGATAGCATAGGCTAAATAACCTGGCAGCTTGGCTTTCCATTCGCTAATCAAAATCTGGGCGCCCTCATCCTGCCAGCAGCATAGTGAGGAGATAAAACAGCGTCTTGACAGCCCCACCCCTAAAGGGGAGCAGGTTTACCAAGGCATCTGGCCAGTGGTCACACTGGCTGGCGGGTATTTTTCTGGGAGCCATGGGTTGTAATGGATCATCATCTGAAGCATCGCGTCATGTTGGCTGGCTGGGTCGCATGGCCGGGTGCTCCGCTTGCACTGGTCTCGGCGCTTTTGTTCGGAGCGAGCACGCCGTTCGCAAAATTGCTTATCGGAAACGGGCTCAGCCCATGGCTACTGGCGGGTCTTCTCTATCTCGGCTCAGGTATCGGTCTTGGTCTCGTGGAACTTGCGCGACGCGGCTTTGCGTTTGACTTCGGCGAAGCACCGCTGCGCCGTGCGGATGTACCTTGGCTCGCTCTTGTCATTCTTTTCGGTGGTATCGCCGGCCCTTTACTTCTCATGGTCGGCCTTACCACGACGCCTGCATCGTCGGCCTCATTGCTGCTCAATCTTGAGGGGCTGGCGACCATGGCAATTGCCTGGGTGGCGTTTAAAGAAAATGTGGACCGCCGCTTGCTGGTCGGTGCTATGGCGATCCTGGCCGGTGCAGTGCTGTTGTCGTGGCAAGGTGGGCCGGCCGGTGCGGGACTAGGGGCCCTTGCAATCGCGGGCGCATGCCTATGCTGGGGCATAGACAACAACCTCACTCGCAGGCTCTCTGCTTCCAATCCCCTACAAATCGCGCTCATCAAAGGGCTCTCGGCAGGAAGTGTAAATCTTATATTGGCACTTGCGCTGGGCGCCCATTTGCCTCCGCTATCTGGACTTGCTGGGGCGGCGGCAATTGGATTTCTGGGATATGGCGTGAGCCTTGTATTGTTCGTGCTGGCCCTAAGATTTTTGGGCGCGGCGCGCACAGGTGCTTATTTTTCGACGGCACCTTTCGCTGGAGCGATACTTTCCGTTTTTATGTTTGGCGAACCTCTGACGCTGCGCTTAGGCGCGGCAGGCGTGCTGATGGCGATAGGCCTCTATTTGCATCTGGCAGAAACGCACGACCATGAGCACAGCCACGAGGCGATGGAACACGAGCATCGCCATGTGCACGACGCCCACCATCAGCATACACATGGGCCGAATGATCCCACCGGAGAGCCACACTCGCATTGGCACTACCACGAGCCATTAACCCATCGCCATGCTCATTACCCCGACCTGCACCACCGTCACGGCCACACCGAAACGGGCTGATCATGGACCTGTGTACCCAGACCTCACGCGAGCGCCTTACGCCGCTTGCAGGCGTTTCTTTGCCAGTTTGGCGATTTCCACAGGTGCCTCGTCAGGGATCGGAAAAACGGAGCTGACATTGATCTCGCACAGCACATAAGTGTCAGCGCCGGAGCTGTCACGCGGGCCATAAAGGAAATCCGCATCCCAGATGATTGGGAGCAAACAGGGCTCTATGTCGAGCGTTTGCATCATCTGCGGAATCCATTCCGATTCCATCTTCTCACGTAACCCCTGAAACGCCACCGCATCCGGTCCATGCATGATCCTTGGGCCGGGCTGTGCCTGGGGGGCATCAGGACCTTCGGGCGGCGGCGGGATTAGTGCCTTAATGAGCTGATGGCCAAACCCCACCACTTTGTCAGCGGCCACATAGCAACGGATCATGCCGTCAGGCAGGCGCGCCTGGTAGGGTTGATCGATGATGATACCGTCGCCGGCGAAATAGGTTTCGCAACGCGCAAGAAACCTATCCAAAGACAGATCTTCCGGCGTGCTGCCGCGAAGCGCATGCAGCACGCGCACAGTCTCAGTGCCGGCCGACGCCAGAGCAAGCAGTTCAATCTTCCAGACGCCATTTCCGCCATTGCCACGGTACTGCTTGAGTACGCGCGGTCCGGAGGAACGAAGACATGCCGGAAACTGCTCCCGAAACGCTGTTATCGTTCGATAGAGCCGTACGTCCGTACCCCAGCCAAGATGTTTGGTGTCGTACAGGACCTGCTTTGTGCCCATTTTCAGGATTGTGTCAGGATGGGCACTGACCCACGCGCCTTGCTGGGCAACCGACCGGAGGAGATCATCCAGCGCCAGGCGATTCTTACCGTTGGCGATCGGATCGACCCAGACGAGGACGCCGTCACCATTCAGAAGCTGCGAACGGACATCATCGGCCGTCTCCTCGTCATACACACATGGTTCGGCGTGGATGCCGGCCTTGGCGAGTTCCTCAAAAATGCGGTGGAGGCGATTGTTGGATGGTGTGGCCGCCTCGCGCGTCTGGCGGTCGCCGCGCCAGAGAATTGCTATCTTGCCGATGGTTTCTGTCATGGCGCGCTCCCTCGGAAGGCAAAGGCCGATAGATCATGATCGAAGCGTTCGAACCGAGCAGGCCCGCGCGGGCCGCGACATAGAAGCGATCCAGTTCGGGAACATAGAGGCTCGTTCGCGCCCCCCATGCGGTCGCGATGTGGCCGATCCGCGAAAGATTGTCCGCTTCGAACACATCAACGAAGCCGGTCCCGCAACTCACATAGAAGCGCTGACGCCTGGTATCGAAGAAAACGTCATCGGCATCGCCGCAGGTGCTGGTCGCCGCAACGGTGCTTCCGCTCAATGTGTCGAATTTCACCAGTTTCGATTGGCTGCGAAACACCACTGCAATGGAGTTTCCCGGGCCAAGAGCCATCGGGAAATTTGAAGACAGATTGGGCGGGGTCCAGTTCGCGATCTGCTTCCGGTGCTTAATGTCAGCAACAGCGATCTCGTGGGCATCGGGCACATTGATGAAGACTCGGTTGGCTGCCAGCGAAATCTGGAAACTTTCCGGATGGGCAACGAGTTCGATCTCGCCTATTTTTCGCGCCGTGGCCGTGTCGACAATGGCGAGTGCGCCGGAGCCATAGCCCACCGTGACATCATTTTCGCCAGGACCAGGACGAACATTGTCCGCGTCGTCCCCCAGCTTCAGAACACCGCGCGGCGCATAATTTGAGCCATCATAGAATTTAAGAGTCCCGTCCCCTCCACTGGCGACTGTTAACCGGTCGGTCTTGGTAACATAGGCAACGCCTTGCGGCTCATCCAAGTTGGGAATGCGATAAATGACTTTACCACGTACCAGATCAATCACATCGACGCTGCCATTGCCGAGTTCGGCGACAAACAGGCGCCTGCGGTCCAAATCGACAGCCATATGGTCGATCCGCCCAGAGGTGCCAGGAAGCGCAATCGTCCCTTCGCGTACCAGCGGCTCCGCACCCAGCGCGGCTTTTGTCAGGACTGTCAACAGCAGCACCAACAATGCACAACGTGGGATCATTTCGGCACCTTGATCGCGACGTGGGACAGAGCAGCCTTGAGCCCTGTCAGAAGTGAATCGAGGCGGCCGTTTGCCCAATAGTGCATGAAGAACAGGCGCGGCCGATCATCGAGCATGTGATTGTGCAGCGCCGCCACCTCGATGCCGTTCTCACGCAGCGCCTTGAGTACCGGGTTCACTTCTGCCGCCGTCAAGACGAAATCGCCCGTGATCGCGGCCCTGCCTTTACCGGTTGGCTGAAAATTGATCGCTTCGCCGACGCCCATCGCAAGCGGAATGGCCATCCCGTGCATCATGACCGGAGCGCTGCGCGGAATCCCGATCTGATAGACACCGCCCGTGATCTTGCCCTTGGCGTCGAGGGCGTGATCGATCGCCGCCGTATTGAGATCGATTTGGGAAACGGTTTTCGGTGCTGGCGGCGCAGCAAACGGCGTTTTGCTCAGCGCCAATGCGTTATGAAGCGCCTTCGCCAGCGCAACCGGATCGCCCGCGGCGAAGACATGCATGTAGAAGGTCGCTGGCCGGGCGCGCAAAAGATGATTGTGCAGGGCCGTGATATCGATGCCGGATTCCGCAAGCGCCTTCATGACGGGCCCGATCTCCTCTTCCGTAAGCACGAGGTCGCCCATCACCATGGTCTTGTTGCCCATGGGCGCAAAGGCAAGCCATGAGCCCAGCGCCAGTGACGGCTTAAGCGTGACCCCATCCAGCGTCACATGCAGGTCGGAGCGTGGCAGACCGACACGGTACACTCCGCCCCCCATCTCCGTGCCCGGCTTCCCAAGCGCCGTGGCGACAGCATTCCAGTCGGTGGCGGCGAGACTTGGCGATGCGGTTGCGGCAAATGCAAGCGCTAGGAGAGCTGCTAGTGGTTTGACGAACATGACGTTCTCCCTTGATTGTGAGCGTTGATTAGGTGAGACCCGTGACGAGATAATAGGCGCCGCCGGCCAGCGAACTCGCGCCGAAAACCGGGATCATGCCAATTTTGAAACGGAAGATCGCGATAATGGCCGCGACAGCAAGCACAAGCGTCGGCCAATGAATGCTGGTGATGTCGGGGACTGCGAAGGACATCCCGAAACCCTGAATCTCGGGCACTCGCGCGAACAGCGCGTGGAACGAAAACCAGATAGATAGATTGAGGATGACGCCGACGACGGCAGCGGTAATCGCGGAGAGCGCCGCATTCAGCGACTTGTTTCCGATCAGCGCTTCGATGTACGGACCACCGAGGAAAATCCAGAGGAAGGGAGGCACGAAGGTACACCATTTGGCGAGGACCCCGCCGAGCAATCCTGCAACGATCGGATCGAGTGGCCCCGGCTGGCGATAGGCCGCCATGAAACCGACGAATTGCACCACGCTGATGAGCGGCCCTGGCGTGGTCTCAGCGAAGCCGAGGCCGACAAGCATCTCGCCGGGCTTAAGCCAGTGATAAAGCTCGACTGCCTGTTGTGCCATGTAAGCCAGCACCGCGTAGGCGCCACCAAAGGTGACGACCGCCATCTTGCTGTTGAACATGGCAATCGATGTGAACACGTCGTCCGGCCCGTAACGGTAGAGCAGCACCACTAGCGGCCCCAACCATACGACGGCACCGATCACCGCAACCTTTATGAATCGCGAGAGCGACGGTCGTACATGCGGCGGCACCTCTCGCGCGAATGCCTTGTCGATCAGGGCGGGCTGCGCGTCCCCTTTGACAGGGCCATGATCGGTGGCCCTGAAGAACATTAAGCCTGCAGCACTGCCGGCATAACCAATGAGCGCCGCAGAAAGAACGATGAGTGGAAAAGGCAACGCGAAAAAATAGATGCCGATAAATGCAAGCGCCGCGACAGTGATCAATCCGTTGCTCTTGAGCGCGCGCTTGCCAACGCGCACTACGGCTTCCAATACCACCGCGAGCACGGCCGCTTTCAGGCCGAGGAACAGCGCCTGTGCAATCCCGACATTGCCATAGATGACATAGATGCAGCTCAGGACACTGAGCGAGATCAGCCCGGGCAAGACAAAAAGAATACCCGCGACGAGACCACCCCAAACCCGATGCAGTAACCAGCCGATGTAGATGGCGAGTTCGTGCGCTTCCGGCCCTGGAAGCAGCATGCAGTAGTTGAGCGCGTGCAGAAATCGCTGCTCGCCGATCCAGCGCTTCTCTTCGACAAGAATGCGATGCATCACCGCGATCTGACCGGCGGGGCCGCCGAAGCTTAAGATCGCAACACGCGCCCACGTCCAGAAAGCTTCACTGAGCGTGGGCAGTCTGACCGCCGCGCCTTCACAGAAGGTGGCCGTGGAAATGTCCGATGTAGAGAGTTCGGTAGGCATGTCCAAAGCTTCTCCCGCGCCGCTAGGCACCGGTTGAAGCAGAGCTTGGACGGCCAATCCGTCTGATGGGGAGCCTGCATCCCCGATTTCACCAGTCTAGAACCGCTAGAACCCCGGTCAAGACCTTAATTAGCGTGCCTCTTTATTGTGAGAACGACGAGGCGGTTACCGGTCCCCAGGCATTGACATTGCTGTGATGCACATAACGGGCACTCGGGAACGGGGGGCTCACCGCGCCGGAAACATTGGCCAATTCGTGCCTCTATCACATTGCCATGACCGTCAGTGCGAGCTGAGCCGTTGTTGCATCTTCTATCCTCTGCCGTTAGGGTCCCCGCCCGCAGATGTTCCGGCTCGCTCTCTGTTGACTCGTTTTTTTGCCACATTCTGTATCGCGCTGGTGCTGGTCTTCACGGCAGCATCAGTCAGCAACACTGTTAACGGCTTCCAGCATCGGCTGGGCGGCCCGATACATCACGGCCATCTGATTTTCAGCAACATCGTGTTCGATACGGCTGATCAGCATGCTGCCGGTCACAACATGGCAAGTTCCCAGAGCGATCAAACCCCGGATCACGAGCCGGAAACCGGGCACCACCACCATGGCGAAGCCGGTTCAGGACCAGTGCTCTTCCAGACCGGCGCGCTGGAACCGCTCGCTTGTGCTGGCGGCAAACTCAGCCTCGCAGCCGACAGATTAGTATCCGAGCATTGCGTCCTCGGCCCCGAACGTCCTCCCAAGGCCATCACGATCAGCGTCTGAGCTCTTGCGCCCGTATGGGCGCTGGAATTCGTCAACTCTGTTCGTGAGGCTTGTCTCATGCTCTCAAAGACTTTTGCGCGCCGGAAGGCGCGCTCGGGATACGTGCTGACCACCGGCGCAATACTGGCCGCCTTTGCCATCTCCACTTCGGCAATGGCCCAGGATTTAACGCTTGCCGATGCACTTTCCAGAACCGCAACTGTAGACCCTGCTATTGCGGTCAATGCCGCTCGACTCCGTGCCGCCGATGCAACCATCACGCAAGCCGGTATACGGCCACGCGATGCCATCGGTATCGAAATCGAGGATTTCGCCGGCACCGGCCCCTATTCGCCAGGCAGTCGGGCACAGACCACCCTCTGGTATGAGCGAATTTGGGAACGCGGCGGCAAACGCGAGGCGCGCATCGGCGCAGCTCGTGCCGGATTGGGCAATCAGTCGGAGCGTAATCGCATTCGTATGCTCAATGTATTGGCCCAAGTACAATCTGCCTGGGTTGAGGCACTGGCAGCAGAGGCGGTAATCCCGATAGCCGAGCAGCGTCTGACCGCAGCCACGCAGGCAAAAGCCGAGATTGATCGCCGTGTGGCCCGCGCGCTCGATCCGCTGTTCACCGCCGAACGGGCCGGAACCGTGGCCGCACAGGCGCGAATAGCACTCGATCAGGCACAAGAACATGCGCGCATCGCGCGTGCCACGCTGGCGTCCTTTTGGGGCGGAAACGCCGATTATCATCTCGATCTCGCAGCTTTTGGCAAGATTGAAACCACCTCACCTTTGACCAGTGGCAGCCCTGATTTAACGCTGTTGACCGCCGAGCGAGACAAGGCCGCCGCAAACATGCGCCTCGCTGAAACGGGCAATTTCGGCGATCCCGCGATACGAGTGGGTGTGCGCCACTTCGGCCAGGGCAACGATGTGGCGGTCATGGTTGGCGGCTCGATCCCGCTTGGCAGCAGTACGGCTAATCGTGGCAACGTCGAGCGAGCCCAAGCAGAAAGACAGGCAGCCGACGCTGAGATTGCAGTCGCGCGGGTAGAGCATCGGCGCAATCTTGACCGGCTTACGGCCGAACGCGCGGCTATTGCTGCCGAGATTGCTGAAATCGACCAAGAGGTCCTGCCGCGTGCCGAGCGCGCCGCGATTCTGGTGCAACGCGGCCTTGCGCATGGCGGGACAGCATTCACGTTTCTTGAAGTCAACCAGGCTCAGCAGGCGGTGGCGGACGCAAAAGCGCACCGCGTCGAACTGCTGCGCCGTTTCCATCTTGCAGGCGCACAACTCGATCGGCTGACCGGCCGCCATGCTTCCCTGCTGTCCAATGCGGAGAACCGCTGATGAAACGAACCCTCCTTTTCGCAAGCTCGCTGCTTGCGCTTTCCCTGCTCGCCGGATGCGGCGAATCCAATACCACCAACGAGGCCGCCGAACCCAAGGCTGCCGCTGCCGCCGACGAGTATGAACGCGGGCCGCATCGCGGGCGGATGCTGCGCGATGGCGATTTCGCGGTCGAGATCACTATCTTCGAGGATGGCGTCGAGCCAGAGTATCGGCTCTATCCCTACCGGGACGGTAAACCGCTTGCGCCCAGCGAAGTCCGGTTCGCACTTGAGCAGACGCGTCTTGGCGGCAAGGTGGATCGCTTTTCTTTCCAGCCTCAACAGGATTTCCTGCGCGGCAATGGCGTCGTCACCGAACCGCACTCCTTCGATGTGAAGGTGCGCGCTGTCGAGGGCGGGCGAACACACAACTGGTCCTATGCTTCCTATGAGGGCCGCACGACGATTTCGGCCGAGGCTGCGCGAGCCGGAGGTGTGCAGACCGAGCGCGCGGGTTCCGCCAATGTAGCCGAGCTAATCGACATGGCCGGCAGGATCGAAACCACGCCGGAAGGCCGGGCCGAGGTGCGAGCGCGCCTGCCCGGACAAATAATGTCGATGTCGGGCCAATTGGGACAGGCGGTCCAACGCGGACAGACCCTGTTCCGGGTTGAATCCAGTCATTCGCTGCAAACCTACACGGTGTCCGCTCCGATCAGCGGCGTCATCGTCGAAAAAAACGCGAATGTCGGCGATACCACCGGCGATCGAGCGGTATTCGTGATCGCCGATCCCACAAAACTTCATGCCGAGTTCTTCGTTTATCCGCGCGACGCGGAGCGCGTCCGCGTCGGGCAAAGTGTGCGCGTGCGCAACCTTGCTGGCGACAACAGCTTCCAGAGCAGGGTGGAAGCGGTGCTGCCAACGGCGGACGTGGCGAGCCAGACGGTTATGGCGCATGTCGAAGTGCCGGCATCCATCAGTCACAGTTTCCGGCCTGGAATGGGAGTCGAGGGCTCGTTCGCCGTCGCCGAGGCGCAAGCGCCTCTTGCGGTTCGGACGAAGGCTATCCAGCGCTTCCGCGATTTCGAGGTGGTCTATGCCAAGGTCGGCAACACCTATGAAGTGCGAATGCTGGAGGTCGGGCGGCGCACGCCCGAATGGACCGAGGTGCTGGGCGGCCTTGAGCCGGGCACCGAATATGTAACCGACGGTGCTTTTCTGATCCGCGCCGACATCGACAAGTCGGGGGCCAGCCATGACCACTGAGAACGAAACGCCTGTGCGTTCCGAGCTTCTCGAACGCCTCATCTCGGGCGCGATCCGCTTCCGCTGGGCGGTGCTTGCCATCGTCCTTCTATTGTGCGGCATCGGCGTCTGGGCCTTCCAGCGCCTGCCGATCGACGCCACGCCGGACATCACCAACGTCCAGGTCCAGATCAACAGCGAGGCGGCCGGCTTCTCGCCGCTCGAAGCAGAGCAGCGTGTGACCTTTCCGGTCGAGACGGCGATCGCCGGCCTGCCGGGTCTCCAATATACGCGCTCGGTGTCACGCTACGGTCTCTCCCAGGTGACGGCGGTGTTCGAGGATGGCACCAACATCTATTTCGCGCGTCAGCTCATCAACGAGCGGCTCCAGACGGCGCGCGACCAGCTTCCCGAAGGCGTCATCCCTGAAATGGGGCCGATCGCCACCGGCCTCGGCGAGATTTTTATGTATACGCTGGAAGCGGCGCCGAACGCCCACAAGTCCGATGGCAGCCGTTACACGCCAGAGGATTTGCGCACGCTTCAGGATTGGGTGATCCGCCCGCAACTCCGCAACACACCAGGCGTCACCGAGGTCAACAGCATCGGCGGCTATGAACGGCAATATCATGTGACGCCACAGCCTGACCGGCTTTCAGCCTATGGCCTGACGCTCAATGATGTGGTCGAGGCGCTTGGCCACAACAACGCCAATGTCGGCGCCGGTTATGTTGAGCGCTATGGTGAGCAATATCTGGTTCGCGTGCCGGGTCAGGCTTCGGGCATCGACGACCTCAAGTCGATCATCGTCACCAATCGCGGCGGCGTGCCGATCCGCGTCGCCGATGTGGCCGACGTCGTGATGGGAGAGGAGCTGCGGACCGGGGCCGCGACTGAAAACGGGCAGGAAGTGGTGCTAGGCACCGTGTTCATGCTCGCCGGCGAGAACAGCCGGGTGGTCGCGCGCGCGGCAGCCGCACGACTTGAAGAAGCGGCCAAGGCACTCCCGGCAGGCGTGAAAGCCGTGGCGATCTATGACCGCACCGATCTTGTCGAACGAGCGGTCTGGACTGTCGAGAAGAACCTGCTCGAAGGCGCGCTGCTCGTCATCGTCGTGCTGTTTCTGCTGCTGGGCAATATCCGCGCGGCGCTCATCACGGCGGCGGTCATCCCGATCACCATGTTGATGACGATCACCGGAATGCTCCGCACAGGCGTTTCGGGCAACCTCATGAGCCTGGGCGCGCTCGACTTTGGCCTCATCGTCGATGGCGCGGTGATCATCGTCGAGAACTGCCTGCGCCGATTCGGAGAGGCACAGCACCGATTAGGACGCCTCCTCGAACGCGAGGAACGCTTTGCGCTCGCGGCATCGGCTACGTCCGAGGTCGTTCGGCCCTCCCTGTTCGGGATGCTCATCATCGCGCTGGTCTATGTGCCGATTTTCGCGCTCACCGGCGTCGAGGGAAAGATGTTCCACCCGATGGCGATTACCGTCGTCATGGCGCTCACCTTCGCGCTGATCCTGTCGTTGAGTTTTGTGCCCGCGGCAGTGGCGCTGTTCGTCACCGGCAAGGTCGAGGAGAAGGAAAGCCGCCTCATGGGCTGGGCGCGCAAACTCTATGCGCCTGCGCTCGATACCGCCTTGCGGCTGCGGGGCGCGTTCATTGCGGGTGCGGTGGCGCTTGTCGCCATCGCAGGCCTTGCCGCGACGCGCATGGGATCGGAGTTCGTTCCCAATCTCGATGAGGGTGACATCGCGCTACATGCACTGCGTATCCCCGGCACCAGTCTCAGCCAGGCAATCCAGATGCAGACCACGCTCGAAGCGCGATTGAAGCGGTTCCCCGAAGTAGAGCGGATCGTCGCCAAGATCGGCACCGCCGAGGTGGCGACCGACCCGATGCCGCCTTCGGTTGCGGATACCTTCATTATGCTCAAGGACCGAAGTGAATGGCCTGATCCCAGGAAACCACGCGCCGAGTTGGTCCGCCAAATGCACGCGGCGGCCCAAACCGTTCCTGGCAATAATTATGAGTTCACCCAGCCCATCCAGATGCGGTTCAACGAACTGCTGTCGGGCGTCCGGGCCGATGTGGCGATCAAGGCGTTCGGAGATGATCTCGACCGGCTTCTGGAGATTGGCCAATCGATCGAAGGCGTGGTGAGCGGGATCGAGGGCGCGCGGGATGTGGGCGTCGAACAGGTGACGGGGCTACCCGTCCTCCAGATCACGCCTGACCGGGCGGCGCTGGCCCGGCTCGGCCTCAACGTCAGCGACATTCAGGATGTGGTGGCTGTCTCGATCGGCGGCCGGGAAGCCGGCCGGATATTCGAGGGCGACCGGCGTTTCCCGGTAATCGTCCGGCTGCCTGAGGACATTCGCAACAAGGCCGACGAGATCGGCCGACTGCGTATTCCGCTGGCAGGCAATGGAACGGACCCGCGCGGGTTCGTGCCGCTTGCCGATGTGGCCAAGGTCGAGGTGGTGATCGGCCCCAACCAGATCAGCCGCGAGGATGGCAAGCGGCGCGTGGTCGTGACCGCCAATGTCCGAGGCCGCGATCTCGGCTCCTTCATCGAGGAACTGCGGCAGAAGGTCGATGCCGAGGTTGAAGTCCCGTCCGGTTATTGGGTGAGCTATGGCGGCACGTTCGAGCAATTGATCTCGGCGGCCGAACGGCTGCGCCTGGTCGTGCCCGCCGCGATGCTGCTGATCTTCGGGCTCCTCTACGGCCTGTTTCGATCCGCCAGGGACTCCGCCATCGTCTTTTCGGGCGTGCCACTGGCGCTAACCGGCGGCGTGGCGGCGCTACTGATCCGGGGAATGCCGCTGTCGATCTCGGCGGGCGTCGGGTTCATCGCACTCTCCGGCGTCGCGGTACTGAACGGCGTGGTGATGCTGAGCTTCATCCGCCAGCTCCGCGAGGCTGGCGGAAGCGTCGAGGATGCGATCCGCGAAGGCGCGCTCACGAGGCTGAGACCAGTGCTGATGACGGCACTGGTGGCGAGCCTTGGCTTCGTGCCGATGGCATTCAACATCGGCGCAGGCGCCGAGGTTCAAAGGCCGTTGGCGACTGTGGTGATTGGCGGCATAATATCGTCTACTTTTCTCACACTGCTGGTGCTGCCTGCACTTTATCGTTTCGTTCATCGCAAAACAGTGGAGGCAAGCCGATGATGCTGGCACGCTGACGCCATTCGCACATATGCGGCACCAACTCTACACTGTTCGAACTTACGTTACGGAAGCTGCCATGTACGGAAGAATCATAGTCTCGCTCGCCGTGTTAAGCGCACTTGCACTATGCAATGTAGGACAGGCGAAGGCCGTGCCACTTACGGCATTTTACGTGCCCTGGGACATCAAAGGGCGCGCCGATCTCGCTCGCCATATTGCGCAAATCGATATATTTGCGCCCTTCTGGATCACGCTTAAAACACCCGACGGAATACCGACCATTACAGACGACCCGGAAATTGCGTCTCTGCTTGCAAGCACGCGTCACGCCCCTGTTGTGATGCCGGTAATAGCGAATGCACATGACGGCATTTGGGACGGCACAACTGCCGACGCAATCATTGTGCATTCCGAAAATAGGACAGTACTCATTTCTACACTTCTGAAACTTGCAACAGAAAGGAAGTTTGGCGGGTACATCTTCGATCTGGAGAATCTTTCTCCCGCGTCCCTTACAATGTTACCGTCTCTCGTTTCCGAGATCACGAGCGCATTCAAACCTGCGCATCTGGACATCTGGTTTACAGTACCACTCGAGTCTTCTGGCTGGCCGATAAGGGCTATGCAAGACGCGGGCGCAACTATCGTGCTAATGGCGTATGATCAGTGCTGGGCCAACTCTACGCCCGGCCCTATCGCAGGCAATGACTGGTTTGGCTCGACGCTTGCCGCGCGTATGCGCGGCATGGACCGAACGAAAACGATTATCGCTCTTGGAAGCTACGCCTATGATTGGCCCAAAGGATTGCCTGCAAAGGTTCTATCTGTAGACGACGCCATCCGCCTTGCGAATGACAACAACACCAGGCCAATAAGTACACCGCCGCAGCTAAACCCCGCCTTTACCTATGATGCGGCCGATGGCGTGCCACATGTGGTGTGGATGTTAAATGGCGATACTTTTCACCGTCAGCGCCAAGCGGCATTACACTACAACCCGAAAGGAATTGCGCTCTGGCGTTTGGGATTGGAAGACAAAACCGTGTGGACGACACACGCCCGCATTTCCCACGTAGCAATTAGCAATGGCGTTCAGCCGACGCCGGTATGTTTTTCACTACCTAAGCACTAGTTGTTGTCGAAGCATCGGGGTGAGTGCTTCAGCTATTCAGGCCGGTGAGCATCGGCCTGTATGCCCCCGCGCACCGACAGTCGTTAAAAATAATCGTAGCCAAATTCTCCAATCTTTGTTGCATCACGCTGCTCCGCCCTGCCAAGTTGCTTATTGGCGCATAACAACAGGCTGAGCTATGCTAAAAGCTAGTGACTTGAGGCGGCCGGCTCTGCCACAATCAGGCCGTACTCGAGCGCAGCCTTGTTGCCAGCAACGCAAGTACAGCTTCGTTATCCAAGCCATCTACGGTGTCCGATACAACGGTTCCCTGCCGCGTGCGAAGCCGATCGAAGATTTCGGCTTGGCGGTGGCCAACCACTGCGCCATAACTGGTGAAGGTGGTTAGCACATGCTCATGGCCAAGGTTCTGGCTCCACGCCTTGAATTCCTCTGGCGTGCTACACAGGCTTTCGCCCAGCTCCACCAGCGTGTTACGGAAGCTATGCGGGTTGACATAAGGCAGACCGGCCCCTGCGAATGCCGCCTTGAAAATTCGTCGGATGGCCGCCGCATTCTTCCAGTGTTGCCGATCCAGCCCGGCCGCTTCAAAGCCGTTCTCACCAAGCTTCACCTTCGTCGCCGGGAAAAGCGGATCGTCCTGTCCGAAAGCCCGCTCGTTTTTCAAGAACAAAACCCAATCCGCCACAACGGTTTCCACATCTGCGCCAACCGGAAAGAACCAGGTGGTGAAGGTCTTGCGGTTCTTGGTGCGCACGTCTCGAGCATCCTGAAACACTATACGTCGTTCAAGATCGACATGCTTGAGCGACAGGGAAGCGATAGCATTGTCGCGTGCGCCGACCAGCAGCGTGAAGGCGATCAGCGCACGGTCACGCCTCTCGATGTCGGTGCTGATTGGCATTGTGGCAATCACATGACGGATTTGCTCGACACTGGCTATCGGCTTTTCGCGTACCGCCTTGGCGATGCGCTCGTCATTGGCGGATGGCCGGAAATATTCGGCATCCGAATAGGTGAGTTTGGAGCGGAAACCTGGCTGCCCAGCTAGCCATTCGAAAAAGGCTTTCAGCGCCATCAGCCGCGACGAGATCGTCGCCTTGGCCAGCGGCTTGCCGGTTTCGGGGTTGTTGCGCTCGCCGAGAGCACGTTTATATTTCTGCGCCAATTCGATACGGAATTTGCGGAAATCGCGATAGCCAGTCACGCCTTCGAAATCGGCAATAGCGGCCAGTACCTGATCTATGCTTGAGTCCGAAAGCTGCTTGGCGTGTTTCAGATATTCGCAATAACGCCGCTTGGTACGCTCGTTTTCAGGATGGTGTTTGCGCATGGATGTCCGGTTCCTTTCTCAAGTGCTCATTCGTGGAGGGTTGTCTGCTATCGCTTAGGCGTGGCAGCCGCTCCATAATAGTCACGTCGAGAATCTCGCGAATCGCCTCAAGCTGTGCCATTGACGTACGCCGGTGCATGAAGCTGCCGCATTCCGGGCACAGTGCGCGAAGGTTGCCCGACACGGCGTTGGTGGGGACGAATTCGGCCATGCCGCCGCCCGGCTGCCGTGCTGCCCGACATTTGACACAGTAGCAGGTACCGGGAGGGCAGGAATGCTTCGGTCGCGCCCTACCGGCCATGAAGTCGGTGAGGTCTTCGCCCAGGATCAGATACGGCCTACGGTCGCGGATCGCGGGCAGGCCCTTATTCAGCCAGCGCCGTACGGTGCCCTTGGCAGCGCCGATAGCACGCGCCGCTTCATCCACGGTGTAACTATGATGGCGCTTGACTTTGCGCCGGTCCAGCCGGTGCCCGGCCACGTCAGGCTGTCCCGCGTTCAATCAGCGCGCGAATATCCTCGACGCGCCACGCGGTGATTCGTGGGCCAAGTTTGACTGGTTTTGGATACCGACCGTCCTTGATACCAGTCCACCAGGTCGATTTGCTGACGGGGATAGGCCCGTTGGGTGCAAGGATCAAAGAAAGCCGGACAAATCCGGTCTCGGGAAATGCAGGATGATTCGTCATGGTGCCACCTCGTGCTGTTGCATCTGAGGTGGTTCTAGGAAGGATGTTTCGGCTCGTGGCCGAATTCGGTTCCAGCCCAACCGAATTCGGTTACCTGACTTATGGGCACTCGCGGTAAGCCGCAGCACGCATGGAATCGAGCGGAGAGAAATTCGTGAACAATAAGGACGCACAGAGCGCGAAAAACAGAGTAGAGAAGAGACGCGAAATAGTGAAACCCGACTATACTGCATGGTTTCGGAATGATGCGTTTACGACATCAGAAATCGCTGCATTAGCTGTTGGCATAGAGCCAGACTCCACATTTACATTTTATGCCTCGAGCGATGACAAAGAATTCGAAAAAATATTCGGCAACGACACAGGAACACTGGCGTTACGTGGCCGATACTGCGAACTTTCGGCATTGATAAAACGTAGCCTGGATGGCGGAGAGCTTAAGCGTTTCCGACGCTATTCTTTCGACGTTACGTATATCCCTCGCGCCAATGCTTTAGAATTTATTGTTGACGCTGGTATATTTTGCGAAGAATTTCGAACCGCAACCTCGAATTGGGCGCAACGTGAAATTTCTTCTCGCAAAACGAAAGCAGAAGTATCGAAAACCGACGATCCCCGAGCTAAACAAAAAGCCCTTTTGACACGCGAAAGAGAAACGGCACTGAAGCTTATTATTGGGATGGCAATAGGCGGCTACGGCTATAACGCTGCGGCCACTCGTAATTCCGCCACGAAAGAAATTGCCGACGATGTTGCGCGAACGGGCTTATCAATTGACGAGGATACTGTTCGCAAATGGCTTCAAGAAGCCTGCGAAATACTCCCGGCTGTAAAATAGCCACCTTGCAGGGGCAGCGGAGTCCCGGTTGTTCCGCTACCGACTGCCATTGCGCAATTGATCAATCGTATTGGCCCACAACGTAGCCATCATCACCCGCTCGTCCCAATAGGAAGCCCGGTGATAAGCACGGCGCACTTCATCTGCCCCGACATGCGCCAACTCGGCTTCGATGGCATCAGGATTCCACTTACCGCTTTCATTTAGCAAGGTCGATGCTGTAGCCCGAAAACCGTGTGCGCTGGCTTCGGCGCTGGAGAAGCCCATACGGCGCAACGCGGAATTGAGGGTATTTTCGCTCATCGGCCGCAAGGGTGATTGGATAGACGGGAAGGCGAATCGCCCTCGCCCGGTCAGCTTCCACAGGTCGCGAAGGATGCTGATAGCCGGTGACGAAAGCGGCTTCCTATGTTCGCGCCGCATCTTCATGCGCGAGGCCGGAATGGTCCAAATGCCACGATCCAGGTCAAATTCGTTCCATCCGGCCTGCCTCAATTCGCCGGGGCGCGGGTAAAGCAATGCCATAAGTTGCAGCGCAGCACGCGTTTCCGGCATACCCTCATAGCTCCAGATGGCACGCAACAAGCCGCCGAATGCCTTCCTGCTAGTTAGGGCGGCACGATGCGTGACAACCGGCGCGGTCAACGCGCCCTTTAAGCCAAAGGTCGGATCATTCTGTACCCTTGCCGTCGCAATAGCATAGCGAAACACCTGCCCAATGACTGCGCGCAACCGGCGGGCTGTTTCATAATTCCCCTGCCCCTCCACCTTGCGAAGCGGCACCAGAATTTCCGCTGCGGTGATTTCGGCGATCGGACGTTCACCAAGACCGGCCTTCGCCATCCCTATCAGCCATTGCTTCTTGGTAAGGGTCGCGTCCGCGTTGCCCTCGCGTTTGACCTTAGCAAGAAACTCGTCGGCAATAGCTGCGAAGGTGTTGGTATTTGCAACAAGCCTGTTGGTCTTTTCGATTTTGGCCTGCTGCGCCGGATCAACACCATTTGCCAGCAATTTCTTCGCATCCGCCCGCTTCAGTCTGGCGTCAGCAAGCGATATGGCCGGATACGCACCAAGCGCCAGAGTCTTCTGCTTGCCACCGAACCGATAGGATAGCCGCCACAACTTCCCACCGGCGGGCGACACTAGAAGGTGCAGCCCGCCGCCATCGCTATATTTTCTAGGGCTCTGTGCCGGTCGTAACCCTTTGATTTGTGTATCCGTTAGCGACATTCGTTGGTATCTGGCCTGTGCGGGCGCTGGCTATTCCGCCAACATACCAACAAGAATACCAACAAAATTGTCGGATACCAACAAATCGCACCGGACAACTCCGGACAACCCAGCAACAAAAAATCCCGATAAATCGGGCTTTCCTTAGCTTTTCTGGATTTCGTTGGACGGTCTAAAGTATTGATTTGGTGCCCAGAAGAGGACTCGAACCTCCACGCCTCGCGGCGCTAGTACCTGAAACTAGTGCGTCTACCAATTCCGCCATCTGGGCACTTAGGGGGCGGATGTTTATGGGCCAGAACGGGCCAAGTCAATGAAGGCTTGGGGACTATATGTCCGTGGTCCGGCAGAAGCATTTCCGGGCTAGGATCAGGCGCTATCTCAGGATGACAAGGCGTGACGGCGTTAATCGAAACGGGTGGCCCGGCCCGGGCGACCTTTGCGGAGCTTTATGCGCCGAAACTGCTCACGGTTTTGCGCGAAGGCTATGATTTACGTGACTTCCGGGCGGATGCACTGGCCGGGTTGACGGTGGCCATTGTGGCCCTGCCCCTTTCGATGGCTATCGCCATCGGATCGGGCACGACGCCCGAACGGGGCCTTTATACAGCCATCGTCGGCGGTTTTTTCGTCTCCCTGCTGGGGGGAAGCCGGTTCCAGATCGGCGGGCCGGCCGGCGCCTTTATCGCGCTGGTCGCACTGTCGGTGGCACGGGTCGGAATCGAGGGACTGGTGCTTGCCACCATCCTGTCCGGCCTGATGCTGACCGCCTGCGGTTTCCTGCGCCTCGGCACCTATATAAAGTTTATTCCTTATCCGGTGACGGTGGGCTTTACCGCCGGAATCGCAGCGATCATCTTCGCAAGTCAGCTTCACGACCTTTTCGGATTCAGCCTAACGGTACCGGAACCGGCAGCATTCATACCAAAAATCGCCACGCTGCTGGCACACGCCCACACGGCCAATGCCTACGCCGTTGCGATAGCACTTGGCACCATCGCGATCATCGCCGGCCTGAACCGCTTTCGGCCGACATGGCCCGGCTTTCTGATCGCGATTGCGGCGGCATCTTTCGCCGCAGCCCTGTTTCACCTGCCGGTGGAAACCATCCAGTCGCATTTCGGCGGCATTCCGCGCAGCCTGCCGCTACCGCATCTGCCGGCCATCACTTTAGACCGGATCGTCCTGGTGCTGCCGGATGCCATCGCCTTCACGCTTTTGGGATCGATTGAATCGCTGCTGTCCGCATCGGTCGCCGATGGCATGACGGGCCGGCGCCACCGGTCCAATTGCGAACTGGTGGCGCAAGGCGCGGCCAACGTGGCATCCGGCCTCTTCGGCGGTATCTGCGTGACCGGCACGATCGCACGCACCGCAACCAACATCCGGGCCGGTGCACGCGGTCCGGTCTCAGGCATGCTGCATTCCGCCTATCTGCTGCTGTTCATGCTGATTGCGGCACCGCTTGCAGGTTACATCCCGCTGGCGGCATTGGCCGGTGTCCTGGGCGTCGTCGCCTGGAACATGATTGAGAAACAAGCGCTGCTGACGCTGCTGAAGTCGGCACGGGGCGATGCCTTGGTCGTGCTGGCAACCCTGCTGCTTACCATCTTCCGCGATCTGACCACCGGCATCATCGTGGGTTTCAGTATCGGCACCCTGCTGTTTCTCAACCGCATGTCGAAAACGATTGCCGTCGAAACCCATATCCCGCTGATCCCGGACGATGAGGCCGACGGTGCAAATGACGCCCGCACGCGCTATGACACCAGCCTCGCCACCGATCAGAGCCGGATCATCTACCGCATTTCCGGTGCCTTCTTTTTCGGCTCGGCATCCACCGTCGCGGCTGTGCTCGACCGGATTGCCGAGCGGCCCAAGGTCTTCATCCTGGATTTTTCTGCTGCCCCTTACCTCGATTCCACCGCCGCCATCACCATCGCGGGGTTCGCGCGCAAGGCACGGCGTAACGGCACCCGGCTGATCATCACCGGCACCATTGCCACGGTGCAAAAGGAACTGGCCCTTCAAGGGGTGGCACCGCCCCAGGTGGAATTCACGGACGATATCGAAGAGGCCCTGGCACGCACGAATCGCGAGCCGGAAGGCCGCCCGGAATAAGGCCGCAGGGCCCGGAATACCCGGCGCCTTTGCCGCTTTCCATTCCGGGCCCTATTCGATTAAGACTTCCCCGTCACAAGGCGGATTGGACCATGAAAAATACCCTTGTCACCGTTTTCGGCGGCTCCGGTTTTCTGGGGCGTTACACCGTGCGAACGCTGGCCAGGCGCGGTTATCGCATTCGCGTGGCCGTCCGTTACCCCAACCTGGCGAACTATCTGCTGCCGATGGGCCAACCCGGCCAGATTCAAATCCTGAAGACGGACGTGACAGAGCCGGAACAGGTGGCGGCCGCACTCAGAGGTACCGCACTGGCCGTGAACCTGACCGGCATCCTCTATGCCCGCGGCAGACAGAGTTTCGAGGCCGTGCACAGCGGTGCTGCGGGGCTGATCGCGCGAAGCGCGCACGATGCAGGCGTCAGGAGGTTGGTGCACATTTCCGCACTGGGCGCCGATACCGCCGCCGAATCCGACTACGCGCGCACCAAGGCCGAAGGTGAAGCGCGCGTCCGCGCCGCCTTCCCGGATGCAACAATCCTGCGCCCATCACTGCTGGTCGGCCCGGAAGACGAATTCTTCAACCGCTTTGCCTGGCTGGCGCGGTTTTCGCCGATACTGCCGCTGATCGGCGGCGGGAAGACGCGGTTTCAACCCACCGCTGCGTGGGACGTGGCGGAGGCTGTGGCACGCAGCCTGGAAAGGCTGGAGACACCAGGTAACATCTATGAACTCGGCGGTAGCAAGGTCTACAGCTTCCGCGACTTGATGGAATTGATGCTGCGCGAAATTGGGCGCAAGCGCGTGCTGCTGCCCGTACCGTATGGGCTTGCAACGCTGAAGGCGTTCTTCCTGCAATTTCTGCCCAACCCGCTTTTGACGCCGGATCAGGTGCGCCTGCTGAAAACCGACTCGGTGGTGGCGGAAGGCGCAAAAACTTTCGCCGATCTGGAAATCGTCCCCGAGGACATCGAAAGCGCGGTGCCGCACTATCTGTGGCGCTTCCGCCGCGAAGGGCAGTTCTCCCCCGGTGCGCCGGATCGTTTCAACCCAGCAGCATCACTGCAATAAGGGCAGTACCCGCGGCGATCCGATACCAGCCAAAAGGTTTCAGACCGAACCGGCTAATGAACGCGATGAACGTCTTCACCACGGCATAGGCGACGAGGAACGATATCACGAAGCCGATGGCAATCGTGATGGCATGATCGCCGGACAATTCGTGTCCGTGCTTGTAGAGCTCCAGCACGGAAGCCCCCAGCATCGTCGGTACAGCAAGGTAGAAGGTGAAATGGGCCGCGGTTGCGCGTTCCACACCCAGCAACTCGCCACCGAGGATCGTCGCACCAGAGCGCGAGACGCCAGGCAGCAGGGCAAGGCACTGGCAAAGCCCGATCTGAAACGCCTTGGAAAGCGGCAGCGCGTCGGGATCGCTGTAGCGGGGTTTGGGTGCGATCCGCTCAAACACCAGAATCAGAACACCGCCGACAATCCAGCTTACCGCGATGATGGGTAATGCCCGCACCGGATCCAGCAGATAATTGTTGATCACCTTGATCAAGGCGAGGCCCAGTATGGCGGCCGGCAGAAACGCGACCAGGACACTCAAGGTGAAATGCTGGGCTTCACGTTTTCTGGGCAGATCGACCAATACGCGCCAGAACTTATCCCAATAAACGGCTACCACGGACAGGATTGCACCGAACTGGATGACAACGGTGAAAACCTCCCATTCCCCCTTGCTGAGGTTGAGGAAATGCTCCGTCACCAGAAGATGGCCCGTGGAAGAAACAGGCAGAAACTCCGTCAACCCCTCCACCACGCCGAGAAGCAAGGCGCTCCAAAAATCGTGCATGTTCACCCGAATCGCTGGCCCGCGCGGCACTGGTATCACGCCACTGCATCACGGCAAATCGAAGGCTCATCATGCTGGGCGGTGGCATGCAGGGGCCGCTTCAGCGTACAAGGGATGTGGGGGCAGTGCGCCGGCAGAATGTGATTACCAGGGTTTTCTTATGGATCGTCGCGTTGTTCGGCATTCTGCCGGCGGCGCTGATTTTGCTCTTCCGGTTTTTGCCGGTTCCGGTGACGCCGCAAATGATCTTCAGCGCTGCCGGCGGCCACGGCATGCACTACGCGTGGCGGGGCGCGGGAGACATCGCGCCGGCGCTGGGTGTGGCGGTGATCGCGGCCGAGGATCAGCGCTTTTGCAGCCATAACGGCTTCGACTGGCAATCAATCGATCAGGCCGTGAAGGCACATGAACGCGGCGCCCGCCTACGCGGTGCCAGCACCATCAGCCAGCAGACAGCGCGCAGCCTGTTCCTCGTCCCGGTCAGAAGCTGGGTCCGCAAAGGGGTGGAAGCCTATCTCACGGTACTTCTGGAAGCCCTATGGCCGAAAACCCGGATCCTGACGGCCTATCTGAACCTGGTGGATTGGGGGAACGGAAATTTCGGGGCCGAGGCAGCGGCACGTGCCTATTTCCACAAGCCGGCTGCCCAGTTGACCCGGCTGGAGGCGGCCCGGCTGGCTGCCATTCTGCCGAACCCGGACGATTGGCGTGCGGTCCGTCCGGGCCCCTATGTCCAGCGGCGGACGGGAACCCTTCTTGCCCGGATGGGGCAAGTGCGGCGCGACGGCCTTGCGTCATGTATCCGGCACCGGGGTTAGCGCGGCTCCAACCTCATCCGGATACCGTCCTTCGGGCGCAGCGTGATCCGCGCCTGAAGTTCGATGTCCTGCGCCGGCACGAGCCGTAAGCGGAATTTCTGTGCAAGGGTCGCGAGAATAATGGTGGCTTCCATCATTGCGAGTTGCGCACCAATGCAGATGCGCGGCCCCCCGCCAAAGGGCAGATAGGCGAAACGCGGCCGTCCTGCGCTGCGTTCCGGCCCGAATCGCTCAGGATCGAAACGGAGCGGATCGTCCCACAGCGCCTCATGGCGATGCAGCACCCAGGGAAAGATGAGAACCATCCGCCCCTTCTTCACCTTGCGGCCACAAATCTCGTCATCGGCCGCAACTTGCCGCGCAGAAAGCCCCGGCGCAGGCGGATAGAGCCGCATCGCTTCCTCGATCACCATGCGCGCATAAGGAAGCTTTGCAAGATCGGCATGTGCGGGCGCACGTCCACCCAGGACGGACTCCAATTCGGCATGCAGCTTCGCCTCAACATCGGGATGCTGTGAGAGCAGATACCAGACAAAAGTCATCGCCACGGCCGTGGTTTCGTGCCCCGCAAGGAAGATGATCACAACTTCATCGCGCACTTCGCGATCGGTCATGCCGATGCCCGTTTCGCTATCACGCGCGGCAATCAGCCGGTCGAGCAAATCGCGCGGCGCATCGCCCGCCATCTTCGCACGTGCGGCGATCAGCGGGTACATTGCATCGTCCAGAACGGAGAATGTTTCGTGCACACGTTTGATCATGCGCCCGATGTGCCAACGCCCGATCACCGGCATCATGTCCAGGATCGAAAAATCGAATTGATCCTGTCCATCTTTCAGCGCATCGCCAACAATGGCGGTCAGATCGCTCGCATCGGCGGAGAACATGGTGCGCGAAATGACCTCCAACGTGAGCCCGGTCATCTCATCGGAAATATTGATTTCTGCGGAACCTGCTGTGTGCCACGCATTCGCCCGCGCCTCTGCGATCGCCGCCATCGCCGGAACATAGGAAACAAGACTTCGAATATCGAACGATGGCGCCATGATGCGCCGGTGCGAACGCCATTTTTCGCCGTCGCTCGAGAGCAGCCCTTCACCAAAAGCCGCGCTTAGAATTTCGCGCTCCATATCCGCCTTGGGATAGTTCGCAACCTTGTCCAGCAGGACCTGCTTGACACCCGCAGGGTCGCTCACCAAAAGCGCATTTCCAAAGAAACTGCTGCTGCTCCAGACGGGATCGCGATAGGCGGCGCGCGGGATGATCGCCATCGGATTATCCTGGCCGTGCCGGATGGCTTTGAGGATCGATGGTGTCTTTTCGGGCGGCAGGGGACCAAGCAGATGCGAAGCCCCCATGGCGAGCTGCAGGTTCATACCGGTTCCCGCGCCGTGCTGCGGTCACAGGTGATGCCCGCCTGCCGGATTTGTCAACATTCAGGCCGGATAGCCGAAGTCTGGACGGCCGAAGCAAATCGGTTCAGGGTAAAATCGCCTGCCGCACCGCGGGATGGAACACGAAAGGCTTCTTTAGATTGCAGGGCATATGCGTCAGTTAAGACATCTCCTCCTTTCGCCGCCGTCCCGCCTCGCCCGGCTTTTGCTTGGGGAAAAGCGGCTCAGTTGCGATCTGATCGCGGCGGAAGAGGCCGAACTGCATCTGCCCGTTTTCACCGACCTCGACGGGGTGCAGGTCACCGGCCTTTGGGCCCTTGTGGATCATTTGGAGGGCGTTTATTCCGAAAACCCAACCGTGCCCGAAGAACCGATGGCGCGCGCCGAGGCTTTGCGTATCCTCGATTGGACGATGAGCGTGTTTCAGGAGGACGTCACCCGCAAAGTAGTCTACGAGAAGGCATCGCGCCGCTTTACCGGTGCCGCGCCACGGCGCACACCGGATATGAATGTGATCCGGCAGGGGCGCGAAACGCTTTCGCAAACCCTTGGCATGATCGGCGAAACAAGCGAACGCATTGGCTACCTGGCCGCCAAGCAATGCACCATTGCCGACCTGGCGATGGCCGCGCATATCTCCGCGCTGGACTATTTTGGCGAAATCCCATGGCTCGATTTTCCGGCCACGGCGGAATGGTATGTCCGTGTCAAATCGCGGCCATCGTTCCGCCCATTGCTGTCCGACCGTGTTCCCGGCCAGCCACCGGCACAAAACTATGCCGAACTCGATTTCTGATTGCGATCCACGCACAGCCATTCGCGCACGCGCAAAAGCCGAAGGGTTCGATGTGGTACGGTTTGCCCGCGCAGAGGCGGCGCGCGATACTGCCGCGCATCTGAAAACCTATCTTGAGCAGGGCCGGCACGGGTCAATGGACTGGATGGCCCGCGACCCGGAACGTCGCGCCGATCCCAAAGAATTGTGGCCAGATGCGAAAAGCGTGGTGCTGCTGGGCTTCAATTATGGTCCGGCCATCGATCCGCTTTCAGGCACGCCCGATCAGGGGCGCATTTCGGTCTATGCGCGCGGCGATGATTATCACGATGTGCTGAAGCCACGATTGCGCCTGATTGCGCAGTATATGACCGATACCTTCCATGCCGATGTCAAACTGTTCATCGATACTGCGCCAGTGATGGAGAAGCCGCTGGCACAGTCAGGCGGGCTCGGCTGGCAAGGAAAGCACACCAACCTGGTCAGCCGCGAATTCGGCTCATGGCTGTTCATCGGGTCCATCTTCACCACATTGGAGATTGAACCGGATGAGGCCGAAACAGATCATTGCGGACATTGCCACAAATGCCTGGATGCCTGCCCGACCGATGCCTTCACCGGGCCATACCGGATCGACGCACGGCGCTGCATTTCCTATCTGACCATTGAACACAAAGGGCATATTCCACGGGAATTCCGCGTGCCGATCGGCAACCGCATTTACGGCTGCGACGACTGCCTTGCGGTTTGCCCATGGAACAAATTCGCAAAGACGGCGAACGAAGCCAAATTTCATGCCCGTGCCGAGCTGGTGAATCCCGACCTGCGGACGCT
>JAFKEW010000029.1 GCA_017308375.1 Alphaproteobacteria bacterium | reverse complement strand
TCCCAAGCGGTGAAGCGCCTCTTGGACCTGCAGCCGGAGACCGCGCGTGTCGTGCGCGAGACTCAGGAAGTCGAAGTGCCAATCGAGGACGTCAGAGTCGGCGACCTTGTGCGGATCCGTCCCGGTGAGCGCATTCCTACCGACGGCACGGTGGTCGGTGGCCATTCGGGCGTCGATCAATCACTGGTGACTGGCGAGTCTCTCCCAGTCGAAAAGGTTGAAGGAGATCCTGTCATCGGTGGCTCGATTAACGGCACCGGCACGCTCTTGGTTCAGATAACAGCCGTCGGCGAAGGCAGTTTTCTGAACCAGGTGATCCGCCACGTCGAAGACGCGCGGGCGCTGAAGCCTGGGCTCCTCCATCTCGTCGATCGCGTGCTGCGGGTCTACACGCCGGCTGTCCTTCTGATCGCAGCGTTCGCGGTTGTCGGCTGGCTTACCGGGTCCTGGCTCGGTACCGGGCACGTCGACGTGGAACGCGCCGTCTTCGCCGGCTTGAGCGTGCTGGTGATGGGCTATCCCTGCGCCGTCGGCATCTCGGCGCCGCTGTCCATCGTCCGTGGCGCGGGCCAAGCCGCCGAGCGAGGAATCCTGATGCGGACGGGCGAAGCCTTCCAGGGATTCCGACTCGTAAAGCAGATCGTGCTCGACAAGACGGGCACGCTCACCGAAGGCCGTCCCGTTGTTCGCGAGATTGAAGCCATCGAGATCGCTGAACCGGAGCTTCTCGCGATTGCCGCTGCCGCAGAGGCGTCTTCGGAGCACCCGCTTGCCCAAGCCGTAGTCAAAGCGGCGTTCGACCGGGGGACAACGCCCCCTCACGTCGCATCGTTTGATTCGTTCCCGGGAAAGGGAGTCGTCGCGCGCATCGACGCCGGGGAAGTTCTCGTCGGAAGTCCGCGCTTCCTCGCGGACAGGAAGATCGATCTTACGCGTGTTCACAAGAGCATTGAAACTCTCGAAGCGGCAGGGCGCACGGTGATCGCTGTCGCGCGGGACGGGCGCGCTCTGGGTGTCCTTGCCTTGGGTGACACGCTTCGATCCGACGCCATCCCGACCATCGTGGCGTTGCGCAATACGGGCCTCAAGACGATCCTGGTCACGGGCGACAACGAGCGTGCGGCGCAGCGCATCGGTCGCGAGGTCGGTATCGACCAGGTGCATGCGGGCGTGTTGCCGCAGGACAAGGCCGCGATCGTGCGGGACTTGCAAGCCAACGCCCGCGTCGCGATGGTCGGCGACGGCATCAATGATGCTCCGGCTCTCATGCAAGCCGATATCGGCATTGCCATGGGTGCGGGCACCGATATAGCGATCGAGGCCGCGGATATCATCATCTTGTCGAACCGGTTGGCTGCGCTTCCGGAGGCGCGTGACATCAGCCGCCGAAGTTACGGCAAGATGGTCCAGAACGTTACGCTGGCCTTCCTCTTCAATGGTATCGGCATTCCGCTCGCGGCTACCGGCCTCATCCACCCGGTATGGGCGATGGTGGCGATGGCGGTGAGCGTCACGGCGATCTTCTTCAACTCGCTATGGGGAACCCCGCGACTTTTCTTCGACGCGATCCGCAGCGTCGGCCGCCCCATCACCCCTGCGTCGCCGCAACCGATCTGAGCAAGGCATCGGATGGTATGACTGAAGTTCAGCGAACGACGTCAGGGGCGATCGGCATCCATCAGCGCGAGCGCCTCCTCAAGATGATGGCGGTCGCGACCTTTATCATCTTCTTTCAGGCCTACATGGTGGCGCCAATCATACCGGCGCTGTCGAACGCCTTCGGGATGTCGGTCGAGACGGTCGGGCTCATCGTGCCGGCATATTTGATCCCCTACGGAGTCGCGACTGTAGTGTACGGCCTTCTGGCGGATCGGCTCGGCATCCATCGTGTGATGGTCACATCCCTGGCAGCCTTCGCCGCACTCACGATGCTGACTGCGACGGCACAGTCCATTGAACAGCTTGGGCTGTGGCGGGTGGCGACCGGGATCGGAGCCAGCGGCGTTGTTCCGCTCGCATTGGCGCTGGTGGGCCGCCTCTATCCCTACGAACAGCGCGGCCGACCGCTTGGTTGGCTTTTCGGCGCGATGGCCGGCGGCATGGCCTTTGGCTCTCCGCTCGGCGCGATGATCGTGCCCGTCGCCGGCTGGCAAGGGCTCTTCGTCGCCGTCGGCGCGGCCGGAGCATTGCTCCTCCTGGTCCTTCTGCCTTATCGAGCCGTCATTGCTGCCACGGTTCAGCCGGTGACAGGCACAGTCGGAGATGTCTTCCGTGGCTATAGGGAGCTACTCGGGACATCGCGCGGGCAACGCACCTATGGGTATGTCCTCGTCAATTCCATATTTCATTCCGGCGTCTTCACCTGGCTCGGTGTGTATTTCGAGCGGCGATATGGCGTCGGGCCCGTGGGCATCGGCTTGGCGCTCCTCGGCTATGGCGTCCCAGGCTTCCTGTTCGGGCCAATGATCGGCCGGGCGGCGGATCGCTGGGGCCGCGCGCGATTGATACCGATTGGACTCATCGTCAGCGCCCTGGCGGCCGCAACGTTGATTCTCGGCTTCCCGGCGGTCCTCGCGCCTGTCGTCGCGATGGGGCTGTCCTTGGGCTACGACATGACCCAGCCTCTTTTTGCCGGCATCGTCACCTCGCTGGGCGGAAAGCGCGCGGGACAGGCGATGGGCTTGAACGTCTTCACGCTTTTCGTAGGCTTCGGCCTCGGAAGCCTCCTCTTTGGAGAATTGCTTCGCTTCGGTTTCGGGGTTGCCCTGACGCTGTTCGCGATCGGCGAGTTCACCGCTGCCTTGCTGTCTTTCGCTGTGTTCCGCTCCGAGTCCCCGTTGCGCGCAGTCCCAATTGTATCTTCCTCTGGCTGACGCAGGCTGGCGCGGTGACCATCCCAGAGCGTGGGATCAGCGTGGCATAAGGGCATAAGGACTCTTTCACGCCGCGCTTGACCTTGGAGTATACTCCAGGGTCTAGAAAATGGCCGGAGACAATGGAATGTTCACCATCGGCAAGCTGGCTTCTCTCACAAGCGTCAGCAACGACACTCTGCGCTATTACGAGCAAGAGGGTCTGGTCGAACCTGCAGGGAAAAGCCCCGCAGGCTACCGGCTATACGACAAGGACTCTGCGCGCCGCATTCATTTCATCAAGCATGCACAGAACTGCGGCTTCACGCTCGCCGAGATACGCGAGCTCCTAGCGTTGCGCGGTCGCGATAACGCGTGCTGCGGTGACGTTCGCACGCGCGCGATCGAGAAGAAGTTGCAGATCGAACACAAGATCCGCGCGATGAAGGCGATGTCCAAGGCGCTTGATCAACTGATCGCCGAGTGCGCCAACGAAGCGCAGCCGGTGAAGGAGTGCACCATCATCGCTGCTTTGGAACGGGCCACCGTCGCAGCGCCGGTGCAGTGATCCATGAAAGTCGAAATATTCTACACTCCGGGATGTTCTGAGTGCGTCGCAGCACACGCCAAGCTCCGCGCGATGGCGCAGGAGGCGGTGCAAGAGGTTGAGTGGCGTGAACTGAACATTCTCGAAGAGCTCGACCATGCCGTCGAGCTTGGCGTGATCACGCTGCCTTCCATTGTCATCGACGGAGAGCTCGTATTTACGTCGATGCCGACGGTTGCGCAGCTACGCGACGCGCTGATCAAGCGAACTAAGGCGCGCGTGTCATGACGGATGCGGACTCTCTGCGGCAAGCGGTCGAGCATGCGGGCTTTGCCGCGGCAGGTATTGGATTTCTTGCCGGCCTCGTCTTCAGCTTCAATCCGGTTGCTTTGGCTTCGATTCCGGTGTCGCTCGCCTATGTGACCCGGGGACGCGACAAGAGCCAAGCTTTGCTCTTCGGTGCGATGTTCATCCTCGGCATGATCCTTACGCATGTCGCGCTCGGTCTGATTGCCGGATTGGGCGGCGAATGGGTGGCGGAACTCACCGGGAGAGGGTGGGGATTTTTTCTCGGTCCTCTGTTGATCCTGCTTGGCCTAATCTGGGCCGGATGGCTACGCGTCCCGCTACCGTCTTTCGGATTTCGGGCAAACCGTCCAACCGCGGCTTTTGGAGCATTCCTCCTTGGGATTCCTTTCGCAGTCGCGGTGTGCCCAGTGTGCACACCAGCATTGGTCGTGTTGCTTGGCGTGACGGCCGGACTTGGTTCGGTGTTGCTCGGTGTGGTCTTGCTCCTCGCATTCGCTCTTGGCCGTGCCGTCCCCCTTGCCATCGGAGCCTTTGCCCTAGGCTCGCTTGAAAACCTCAGCATCCTCTCCCGATATCGACGCGGGTTCGAGATTGCTGGCGGTCTGACACTGATTGTGATGGGGCTCTATATGCTGAATGCCGTGCTGTTCTGGATACCAGAACTGGCCATCTGAAAATCGGGAGCCATGGCGAGCAGCGAAGCCGACCAATTTCGCGATCTGCCCCACGCAAAAGGCGCCGTGGCCATGGGCAGCGTTGTTGGCGCGCTAGCAGCTTCCTCCTGCTGCATGCTGCCACTGATCCTGTTCACTCTCGGCGCCAGCGGTCCATGGATCGGTCGCCTGGTACGTCTCGCTCCTTATCAGCCTTATTTCATCGGCGTGACGATTGCGTCCCTCGGCTGCGGCTACTGGCTTGTATATCGCTCGTCGCGCAAATGCACTGTGGCCTGCGGCACCCGGGCGACGAACAGGTTAACAATGGGCGCGCTTGTTGTGGCGACGGCGCTCGTCATCGCGGCAATCGGTCTCAGCTTCTTCGCGCCTTTGCTCAATTCGTAAGGAGAACAGCATGGCAAGGCTGCCAATCTTCCTTGCACTCGCTTTTTTGGTTTCCCCCCACGCCGCTTCTGCCGCGGAACGAACCGTTACTTTGACCGTGGACAATATGTATTGCGAAGCCTGCCCATACATGGTCAAGAAGGCCATCGAACATGTCTCGGGCGTGTCGAAAGTCACCGTCTCGTTCAAGGATAAGACTGCGGTCGTGGTCTTTGATGATGCCAAGGCAGGCGTGAAGGATCTAACGAGCGCCGCGACCAACGCTGGATTTCCCTCAGCGCTGAAGAGCTGAGCATGTTCACTGGCCAACCGGGTGATCGTGATGCCTTCGGCCGAGCTGATCGACCCAAGGCTGGCACGGTTCATGGCGACCGAACGCGTTTCGCGAAACAGCGGCGCACCGACACCACGTCACAGCGATCGCACCCGGAAAAACCCAGCTCAGAAAAGCCGGCGTGAACGCGCCTCGTCGCGCATGAACGCGACGAACCGGCCGACCGCCGGATCTTCGGCCTCCGGGCGCCACACAAGCTCGACCTGCACCCAAGCGTTCTCCTCGCGAATCGGCCGATAGACCACGCTGGGGAATGCCGCCTCCGCCTGACTATTCGTGACAAGGGTGATTCCGAATCCTGCTCCGATCAGCGCAAGCACGCTCTGTTTGCTTGCGGCATGACACTGGAATCTAACGCCGCAACCCATGAACGAGGCGTAGAACGCACGGGCGGACTGACTGTTGTCCCAGCCCTGAACCAGGACAGTTTCCTTGCGTAAGCTCTCCCAATCGAGCGCGTCTTGCTCTGCGAGCGGATGCTCACTCGGGATCGCCACGACAATCCGCTCGCGGTAGAGCGGCGCCGTTACGGCATCCGGCCACAGCGTGTGGCTCGTCATCAACGCCACGTCGATTCGGCGCTCCGCCATACCCGTCTGGGTCTCCCACTCGTTCATTTCCGCGATCGTGAGCACGACCTCGGGATGCCTTTCCCGCCACCCGAACAGTAGACCGCGCAGCGGTTCACCGATCGGCGGCATGCGCACCCCAAGGCGGACTTCGCCTACGATGCCATTGCCGTTCTGATCGCCGGCGTGCCTGATCGCATCGAGCTCGGCCAAGGCGCGCCGAATGTGCGGCAATACCGCCTTGCCGCCACTGGTCAGCCGAACCCCGGCATGCCCGCGCTCGAACAATGCAAGGCCGAGCTCGTCCTCAAATCGACCGACGCGGCGGCTGATCGTGGAGGTGTTGATCCCGAGAGACTTGGCGGCACGGGTGAAGTTTCCTGCAGCAGCCGAAGCCTCCAGATACATCAGATCACGGATCTCCATGTCGGACAGGCTTTGCAAGCTTACTCTGCGCCTCCCATGCTGATGTCGGCAGCCAGGTCGCAGCCAATCGGCGACGCGGCCGGACGAGCAATCAAGTCGCTTGCGCGCGCGGCCATCGGCGGGTCCTGCCAACTCCGGCTGCCGATCATGGGCTACGCAACTGCCCGCTCCATCGTCTCGTTGTGCGTGGAGCGCTCGCTTCGCCCTTCCGCCGATTTGATCGTAGCGCCGTCCAGATGCCCGGCGTCCCGCACGCACTGAAGCCGCTCGCGAGACACTTCGAGGTAGCCCGCGACCGCGATTGTCTTTCCGATTGACCGCGGCGAACCCAGACGCCGCAAAGGCCAGCGCGCCCGACACAGAATCCGCTCCATGCGGGCGTCCGTCACGGTGACGATATCGGTGAGCTGACGCATCAGGCCGAACTCGATCATGCCGGCGAACAGCTCGTAGGTCGCCCGCGCGATGCTCCCCGCCGTCTTCGCCTCTCTGGTGCAGAGATCGACGCCGAAGCGGCTGCTCTCCCAGATCGTCTGGCATGCCGGCGCAGCCTGGCCGTCCAGAAGTGCCGGGAATGTGTCGCGGAGCATCGTCGGGCCAGTTGTCGGCAAGAGCCGCACACAGCCCTGGATGCGGCTGTCGTCGTCCTTCTGCAGGAGATAGGCGGGACGGCAGGCATCGAATTCGTCGACTTCCATGTCGCCGCTGACCTGCACGTCCCAGCCGAGCCGTTCCTTGAAAATCCGGTAGCGAAGCCGATGCATTTCGGCGAGGTCGTCGATGAACTCGCCGTAGCAATCGGGGTTGATGAGTTGGAGCATATTCGCCTCCTGGCAGGGTTGGTCCCGCGCGATAGAAGGCGATCAGCCGGGGTCTTCTCATCCTGTGCAGTTGCACAGGGGTCGGAAGCGGGAACCTATTCCCTCGTCGATTTAGCAGCCGCCAATTTCGCGACGGCCTGGCAGATGGTGCGGACGCCAAACTTGGTCTTCGCGTTGTCGAGATGAAACGCGGCCGTGCGGCGCGAGATATTCAGGAGGCGCCCGATCTCCCACGCGGACTTCCCCTGCGCCGCCCATTCGAGGCACTCAAATTCGCGCGGAGACAGCGCAACACCGTCGACGACGCGGTTGCCTGACAGCTGCCGGCGCGCGTGCGCGTGAAAGTATATCGCCATGAGCTGGAGCACATGCCCGTGGTGCTGAATGCAGCGCTGGAACGCCGGATGGCGTTCGTCCGTGGCAAACGAGACCGCCGCGACGGGACGGCGGGAGTCATGGATAGGCACGGTGAAACCACAGCGGATCCCGAAGTGCGCCGCCTCATCGAGCAGCGCGCATTGCAATTTCGACAAACATTTGGCGGGATATTCCCGCCCCCACTCGAACGGCTCTAGCGTTGTCAGTGCTTCCACGACGACCGGATCGATGCGCTCGTACCGTTCGCGGAGGTAATGATCGGTCCACTCGACCGGGTAATTCGAGATTAGCTTGGGCCCGTCGCCTCTTCTCGGGGGCATCGAAAGATACGCAAAGCAATTCAAATCCAACGCCGAGCCCGCCTCCGCAAGAACTGCTCGAAGGCTCGCCGCATCACCGCCAGCGGTGAGCCCATCGACAAACGACTGGAAGACGCGATGCATGTGCCATCTCCGCGTTAGTTTCGCTTGGCTGCTCCTCACGATCGAATGCCGTGCCAAATTCGGTCTGGCTACGAAAATGCAATCTGGCGCGGACAGCAACAGGCGGTTATCTGACAAACCAGCCATTAGCTTCCCAAAGCGTCGGGTGGCCTGGCATGGTCCGATACGCAAACGCCGGCACGTCGAAGGCAGTCGCCCCTCTGTCATCGCCGCGCGAAGCGCCGGGGCATCCACGCTGTCCGAAGCTGCTCGAAAAAGGCCCGGACGACGCGATACATCCCCGCTTGCCTTTGCCTCAACCCGTGATTGCGACTGGGCAGCTTTGTCGTCCAGACTGAAGAAATGGTGACGACCAGATGACGAAAGCGTCATCTTGGAGGCGTCTCCGGTGCTACACGACGAGTGGCTCCCGCCAATGGTAGACTGAACTCTGGCCGAAGCTCCCCTAGTGCGCTTAGGGGATCATCCTTCGGCTGCGTTGCCTGCCCGAGGCTGTGTCGAACGCAGCCTCGGGGCAAAACCTTTTGTTAACATGGTCGAAACTGCGATGAAGATTCTCGTTGTCGAGGATGAGGCGAAGACCGCCTCCAATTTGAAGAGGGGCCTGGAAGAGAGTGGGTTCGTCATAGATGTGGCAGAGAACGGCGAGGACGGCAGTTACCTGGCGTACACCGGCAACTACGACCTAATTGTTCTCGACGTGATGCTGCCAGGCCGCGACGGCTGGACCGTGATGGCAGACCTCCGCCGTCACGGCGTGCACACACCGGTGCTTTTCTTGACGGCGCGCGATGCGGTTCATGACCGCGTGAAGGGCCTGGAGCTCGGCGCCGACGACTATCTGGTAAAGCCCTTCGCCTTCTCGGAACTCCTCGCACGCGTCCGCACGATCCTGCGTCGTGGGGCCGCCGCTCGGAAAGCGACAGTCCTAAAGGTTGCCGATCTCGAGGTGGATCTCGAGCGGCACCGTGCGACACGTGCCGGGGGTCCACTGGATCTGACGCCGAAGGAATTCCTCATGCTGTCGCTCTTGATGCGGCGGACAGGCGATGTGCTCTCCCGGCCGCTTATCGCCGAGCAAGTCTGGGATATCAACTTCGACTGCGATTCCAACGTTGTCGATGTCCACATGCGCCGTCTGAGATCGAAGGTGGACGATCCCTACACCGCCAAGCTGATTCACACGGTTCGCGGCATCGGCTATGTGCTCGAAGAACGGACTTGAGATGAATGAGAGCACCCAATCCCGGACG
>JAFKEW010000028.1 GCA_017308375.1 Alphaproteobacteria bacterium | reverse complement strand
GGCGCCTCTGCAAAGGACGCCGCCATCGCCGCCGACATCGCCGAAAACACGGTGGACGTGATCACCGATGCCGAAGCCATCGGCCGTTATGAATGTATCAGCGAATTCGACATGTTCGAGGTCGAATACTGGTCGCTGGAGCAGGCGAAGCTCGGCAAGGCGGCGGAAAAACCGCTGGCCCGGCAGGTGGCGGTGATCACCGGCGGGGGTTCCGGCATCGGGGCCGCCACAGCGGAAGCCTTCGCGAAAGAGGGGGCGGAGGTTGCGGTGCTGGACCGCGATCTCGAAGCCGCGAAAAGAATCGTCAAACGAATAGGGGGAAGGGCGCTCGCGCTTTCTTGCGATGTGACCGATGCCGCCTCGGTGCGTGCCGCGTTCGATGCGGTGGCAACGGCCTTCGGCGGCGTGGATATTGTCGTGTCCAACGCGGGCGCGGCCTTTCAGGGCCGTATCGGCGATGTGGATGACGACACTCTGCGCAAGAGTTTCGAGTTGAACTTCTTCGCCCATCAGGCGGTGGCGCAGAATGCGGTGCGCATCATGCGGGCGCAGGCGACGGGGGGCTGTCTTCTGTTCAACACCTCGAAACAGGCGGTCAATCCCGGCAAGGATTTTGGGCCGTATGGTCTGCCCAAAGCCTCCACCCTGTTCCTGATGAAGCAATATGCGCTCGATCACGGTCGCGACGGCATCCGTTCCAACGCGGTGAATGCGGATCGCATCCGCTCCGGCCTGCTGACGGAGGAGATGGTGGCCGCACGCTCAAAAGCCCGCGGGGTGAGCGAGAAGGATTATATGAGCGGCAATCTCCTTGGCCGTGAAGTGACGGCGGGGGATGTGGCAGACGCCTTCGTCTATCTCGCCAAGGCCACCAAAACCACGGCCGCTATCGTCACCGTAGATGGGGGCAATATCGAAGCGAGCTTGCGTTAGCCCCCATTGGCCTTGAACAGGTCCAGTGTGCGCTGGCGGGCAAGTTTGGCGGCCGTTTCGTTGTAATCGGTGCGGCGGTCGGAGTTGAAGCCGTGGCCGCAGTCTTCGTAGACATGGACCGCCACGTCGGGGTGCGCGGCTTTGATCTTCTCCACGGTTTCCATCGGGATGCCGTGATCCTTCTTGCCGAAATGCAGAATGGTCGGGCATTTCGGATTCCAGTCATTCATCTGGCCGATATTGCCGCCATAATAGCCGGAGGCCGCCGCCAGCCCGTCGCATTTGCAGGCCGCCGCCCAACTGAGGGACCCGCCATAGCAATAGCCGGTGATGAAGACCGCTCCCTTGTCCGTCAGGGCATTGATGCAGGTCTGCGCATCGGCGATGGACAAGTCGAACGGGTGTCCGCCGCGCGCGATCCTGATCGCCTTCTGAATATCCTCAGGCGCATAACCCGCCTGGAATCCCGGCTCCTCCCGGTCATAGAGGGCGGGTGCCAGCACCTCATAACCATCGGCCGCGTAACCATCGCACAATTCCTTGATGTGCTCGGTTACGCCGAAAATTTCCTGGATCAGAACCAGCCCGCCCCGGCGCGCGCCCTGTGGGGCCACGTGGTAGACGCCGATTTGGGCGCCATCGCTCATCGTCATCTTCGTCATCGTGCCGCGAAGGGTCATGTGCGTTCTCCCGGTGGTTTGCGTTCCACGAATCCCTTGCCGATGAACTGCATCATCAGTGTGCCTTCGCCATCACGCGCCTCGTTGCGGCTCAGCAACAAGCCGAGTTGGGGCCGTGAGTGCAGGGCCACTTTTTCCACCACCTCGGTCGAATAGAACAGCGTCATGCCCGGCCGCACCGGCTTCAGCCATTTCATCTCCTCGAAACCCGGTGAAACGCCTGCGCGCGATCCTGATTTCCAAGTTGCATTCCTGTCGCGCTCTGCGATGACGAGTTTCATCCAGACTGCGGCCGTATGCCAGCCGCTGGCGATCAGCCCGCCATAGAGTGACTGTTTCGCCGCCGCCGGATCGATGTGAAAAGGCTGCGGATCGTATTTGCGGGCAAAGGCGATGATGTTTTCTTCGGTGAAGGTAAAGCTGCCCAGTTCGCGGCGCGCGCCGATTTCAATGTCTTCCCAATAACCTGTGCTCATGCGGAACCTCGCTTGGCGATGATCGGGATCATCGAAAGCTGCGCCACCTGTTCGTGGGCATTGAACATCCGGATCTGGATGGTGACGAAACCAAACTCCGGCTTGCTGCGGGGTTCGCTGGTTTCCGACACTTCGACCTCAAGGCGCAGCGTGTCGCCCGGGCGCACGGGTTTGATCCAGCGCACGTCATGGGTGCCGACCCCGCCACGGCTGGCTGCCTTGTTGAGGATGTCGTCGGCAATCATGCGCATCGCGATGGCGCAGACATGCCAGCCGGAGGCAGACAGCCCCTTCAGCATGGATTTGCTGGCGGCTTCCTCATCCAGATGATGCGGTTGGGGATCGAATTCGCGCGCGAACTCGAAAATCTCATCCTTGCTGACGGTATAGGGTCCGCAGGGAAAAACACGTCCGACTGTAAAATCTTCGAAGTGGAGAATGCTCACGCGTTAAACCGGAAATGCATCACGTCGCCATCCTGCACGACGTAATCCTTTCCTTCCAGCCGGAATTTTCCGGCATCGCGCGCACCCGCCTCACCGTTGTTGGCAACATAATCGATGTAGGCGATGGTTTCGGCACGGATGAAGCCATGCTCGAAATCGCTGTGGATTACACCGGCGGCCTGTGGTGCGCGGCAGCCCTGCGTGACGGTCCATGCGCGCGCCTCCTTTGGCCCCACAGTGAAAAAGGTTATCAGGCCGAGAAGGGAATAACCGGCGCGGATCAGGCGGTTAAGCCCCGGTTCTTCGAGGTCCAGGCTGCCCAGAAAATCCGCCCGTTCTGCCGTGTCGAGCTGCGCCACTTCCTCTTCGATCCGGGCTGAAATCACCACCGCGCCCGCGCCCTGCTCCTTGGCCATGGTTTCGACGCGGGCGGAAAATTCGTTGCCGATGGCAGCGGAGGCTTCGTCCACATTGCAGACATAGAGCACCGGCTTCTGCGTCATCAGGCCCAGTTGGCGATAGGGCTCCATCTCCTCCGGCGCCAAATCCGCCTTGCGTGCCGGCTTGCCGTCGCGCAGCAGGTCGACGGCTTTCATCATCAGCGCGAGCTGTTCTTTTGCATCCTTCTCGCCGGATTTGGCCTTCTTCTCCAGTGGCGTGATGCGGCGCTCCAGCGATTCCAGATCGGCCAGCATCAATTCGGTCTCGACTGTCTCGGCATCACCGACCGGATCGATGCGGCCTTCCACATGGGTGATGTCGTCATCCTGAAAACAGCGCAGCACGTGAACGATGGCGTCCACCTCGCGGATATTGGCAAGAAACTGGTTGCCCAGCCCTTCGCCCTTCGAGGCGCCACGCACCAGCCCGGCGATGTCGACGAAGGTGATGCGGGTTGGAATGATCTCCGCCGATTTTGCAATTGCCGCAAGCTTGTCCAGCCGCGGGTCCGGCACCGCCACATCGCCCACATTGGGTTCGATGGTGCAGAACGGATAATTGGCCGCCTGGGCTGCGGCCGTTTCGGTCAGCGCATTGAACAAGGTCGATTTGCCCACATTGGGCAGGCCGACGATGCCGCATTTGAATCCCATCAGGCGTTGTCTTTCCTCGGTTCCGGTTTGGCTTTCTTCTCTGGCGGGCTCAGGAGTAGCGCAACCTTGTTCATGAAGCCCACATCATCGTTCCTGGCGAAATGTGGTGCGGCCTCGGCGATGGCCGAAAGCAGGGGAACCAGCCACGCCTCATCGGCCTTCGAGAAATTCTGCAGCACATGGCCGTGCGCCTTCCGGTTGCCGGCGGGTTTGCCGACCCCGATGCGGACGCGGCGATAATCGGGGCCGAGGGCGGCCGTGATCGAGCGCAGACCATTGTGGCCGGCATCACCGCCGCCGGTTTTCGCCTTCAGCTTGGCTGCGACGAGATCGATCTCGTCATGGATCACCACGACGGCACCCGGCGGTATTTTGAAGAAACGGGCCGCGGCCCCCACCGACTGCCCGCTTTCGTTCATGTAGGTCTGCGGCTTCAGAAGCCAGGTCTTGCGCCCCGCAAGGGTCCCTTCGCTGATCAGCCCCTGAAAGCGTGTGCGCCAGGGGCCGAAGCCGTAGCTTTCGTGGATCACGTCCACCGCCATGAAGCCCGCATTGTGGCGGTTGCGCGCATAATCCGCGCCGGGATTGCCCAGCCCGGCGATGAGAAGCGGTGAGTCCGGCATGGAGCAATGACGCGCGGATCAGCGCGCGCCGTCCAGTTATTTCTTTTCCGGCGCCTTGGCGGCGGGGGCTGCACCGGCGGCCGGGGCCGCTGCTTCGCCTTCCGCCTCCGGGGTGGCGGCTGCGGGCGCGCTTGCTGCGGCCGCCGCGGCACGCTGTTCGTCGATCACGCTGGTCGGCGCCACCACCGAAGCGATGGTGAAGTCGCGGTCGCGGATCATCGGAACGACGCCCGGCGGAAGATTGAAATCGGAAATGTGCAGCGAATCGTGAATTTCGAGGCCCGAGAGATCGCCTTCCAGAAAATCCGGAATGGTTTCGGCCGGGCAAAGCAGTTCCACCCGATGGCGCACGATGTTGAGCACACCGCCGCGCTTCAGACCGGGGGAGGTTTCCTGACCCTTGAAGCGGACAGGGATGAACAGGCGAATCTTCGCGCCTTCGGGCAGGCGCATGAAATCCACATGCACCACGCGATCCGAAACGGGATCGATCTGCACCTGGCGTGGAATCACGCGGGTCTTCTTGCCTTCGATGTCGAGCATGAACAGCGTGGTGAGCAGATGGCCGGTGCCATAAAAACGCTCCAGCGAGCGCCCCTCCACCGCGACCGATTCCGGATCGGCATTGCCGCCATAGATCACGCCGGGGATGAACCCGCGCTGGCGGGTGCGATAGGCGCCGCCTTTTCCGGATTGGGTGCGCGCTTCGGCGCTCAGTTGCTGCATTTCGTCCATCGTGGAAATCCTTCGTTCCGCGCCCTGCCCGCAAAAGGGCAGAACCCTTTGGAAAGGCGCGGGAAGCGCGGCTTTTAGCGGATGCGGCGGGCTTCTGCAATCCACCGGCACCGGGATGGGCCATTGTGCCGCCGGATTGCTGTAAGTTGCTGTTATGTAAGAACTATCGCCGTTTGGTTGTTTTTGTCTTTTTGGGGTCCCCCTCCCCCTTGTCCCTGTCAGGGCTGAAGACGGCGAGGCGGGATGGAACGTCCGCTGCAAAGGTAGGGGTTCAAGGGGTACATTTCCAGACCGCAAATTGTGGATGATTTGTACCTGACTATTTTGCGTGCCGCTTCTTGCCCGGCGGCGGGGTGGCGGATTGCCAGGCTTCGGCGATCAGGCCCCGAAGCTCCGCCGCCGCTATTGCGGACATCCCCGGCCGAGGCCATGATTCAGCCTTTGGCGAGTTCGGCCTCGATCGCGGCGCTGAGGCGTGGATCGTCCGGTGTGATGTCCGGCGCAAAACGGGCGATTGCCGTGCCGTTCCGGCCGACCAGGAATTTTTCGAAATTCCACATGACATCGGTATCGTTCTGCGGCCCCAACCCGTGCTTGTCGAGTGTGGCGCGTAGCTGACTCGGATCGTTCTGAACGGCCTTCGGTTGTTCGGCCACCAGTTCGGCATAGAGCGGGTGCTGATCTTCGCCCTTCACACTGATCTTTTCGAACATGGGAAACTGAACGCCGAAATTGGTGGTGCAGAATTCGCTGATTTCGGCGTTGCTGCCGGGCTCCTGCGCGCCGAAATTGTTGGCGGGAAATCCCAGCACCGCAAAACCCTTGCCGCTGTATTTCTCGTGAAGCTTCTCCAGCGCATCGTATTGCGGCGTCAGCCCACATTTGGATGCCACATTGACCACAAGCAAGACATCGCCCTTGTGGTTGGCAAGCGAGCTTGCTGCGCCGTCGATCCGGTTGACCGGAATGTCATAGAGTTTTGTCATCGTAAAATCTTCCCTGTTTGCGCCAAGCAAAGCCTTTTCGGTGCGCGTCGTCAAACACGTCTGCCGAGCAAGCGCGTCTCCGATCAGTTGTGCCGTTGTGCCAGCCATTGGCTGGCTTCGGGCAGGCGCTGGGCGCGGATGCGCCGGGTGAAGGCCAGTGTTGCTTCCGCTTTGATGACATCGCCACGGGCGCTGGCCGGAATGTGTTTTTCGGCGAAGGCTTCAAGCCTGGCCGGGGCATCGGCTGCCACCGAGCCTGCGATCAAATCCGGCGCAAAGGAATTGCGGCTGTCCGGTTCCAGCGCGGCATTGACTGCATCGAGATGGGTTTGAACGAAATCGAACGCGCTGTCGGGAAAATGGCGGGACACCGATGCAATGATGGCGGGCCGGAAGGTGGTGGGGGCCTCATTCGTCAGGGCAATCGCGAGCGCGCTTTGTGCAAGGGCCGGGTCATGTGCCCGGCCGAGCAAGGTATAAAGTTCCCGCTTTTCGAGTGAGTTGTGCGTGGTTCGTGCCATCGTGCGCAACGCATTCCAGGCCTTGCTGTCGGCATGGGTGGCAACAATCGCCAACACGTTGCGCCGCTGGTCACCCGAGAGCGAGGCGGGGTCTTTTTCAAACTGCGCGAACTGCTTGCGTGCTTCCGCAATGACGGCCGGATCGTTCATCTGGCTGAGGGCGGAAAGAAGCGCGGTTCGCAGCAGCGCCACGTTCTGATCTTCGCCGGCTTTTGCGGTCCAGCCCGTGCTTGCATAGAGGGGATCGAGAATCGCCTGCGCGAAGCGGCGGAATGCGTCCTGTCCCGGCAGGCCACGATAAAGCCTGTCGAGACCGGCAAGGCGGTTCGCAAGCGTCAGAAGCACAAGTGGTTGCATTTGCGGCGAGGCCTGCCGGGCGAGGGCGAGAAAATCGCTGAGCGGTGCATCGCCGGCATAGCCGAGTGCCGCGCTGTCGTTCAGAAGGCCGAGCTGGTCTTCTGGCGAAAGGCGGGTGAAATGATAGGCAAGTCTTGTGAAGAGGGCCGGCGCGTAAAGTGTGCGGAAATAACCGGCCTGTCCGGCGTTGACGACCGGTACGGCATCCTTCGCCATCGCGATGGTTTGCGGTACGGCGCGCGAAACGACGCCGCGCCAGATTTCGCCGGTGCCGAGCGTGTTCTCGATCACCGGCACGTGCCATGAGGTGGGTATTTTGGCCGTGTCATCGTCGGCAAAGCGGGATTGCGTGAGCGTGATACCACCGGCGTCCGGCGTCACGCGGATCAGCGGTACGCCTGCCTGCCGTGTGAAGTCATGCGCGATCGCGGTCATGGGCACGGGGGCGGTTTTATCCAGCGCGTACCACAGATCGTCCGTCACCGCATTGCCATAGGCATGCGCCTTGAGATAGGCGCGCACACCGGCCCGGAACGGCGCTTCACCGACATAGTTCTCCAGCATGCGGATGACGGCCATGCCTTTTGAATAGGTGATGTCGTCAAACGCCTCATTCGCCTGCAGCACGTCGTAGATCGGCTGGATGATGGGGTGCGTGCCGGCCCGCTGATCGATGTGCATGGCGGCTTCCTTGTCGTTCTGGGCCGCGAGCCAGAGCTTCCATTCCGGATGAAAATGATCCGTCGCCTTGTTTTCCATCCATGAGGCGAAGCCTTCATTCAGCCACAGATCATCCCACCATGCCATGGTGACGAGATCGCCAAACCATTGATGTGCCATTTCGTGGGCGACAACGACATAAACGCGGCGCTTGTCTGCCTCTGTCGAGATTTTCGGATCGATCAGCAAGGCAGGTTCGAAAAAGAAGATCGCGCCCCAGTTTTCCATCGCGCTGAAGAACTGACTCTGGCCGGGGCCGGCAATCAGGTCCAGCTTGGGAAGCGGATATTTGTAATCGAAATAGCGTTCGTAATAGGGAAGAAGGTGCGCGGCCGCGTCGAGCGCATATTCGCCCTTTGCCGTATCGCCGCGCTTGACCACGACGCCGAGATCGACGCCATCGACCTTTTTCGAAATGCGTTGCAGATCGCCGGTTCCGAAAAAGAGCAGGTAGGACGACATTTTCGGCGTGGTCTGGAACTGCACCCGTTTCAGCCCGCCCTCCAGTTTTTCCGTTGTGGCGATGGGCATGTTCGACAATGCCATGTCGCCCTCAGGCACGGTTGCCGTCAGAGTGTAAGTTGTCTTGATCCCCGGTTCGTCCCAACAGGGCATAAAGCGGCGCGCATCGGAATTTTCAAATTGCGTGAACAGCGCGCGTTTCTTGCCGTGCGCCGTATCGTAGTCGAGCGCGAAAAGGCCCGCGGCGTGCTGAAAGATGGTGCCGTTATAGGCGATGGTCAGGACATGATACCCGGCGGCAACCGGCTGTGCGAATGTCAGTGTTGCCGTTTCTTCCGCCGTGTTGAAATCCACTTTCGGTGCAGACGGTTCGCCCGAAAGCGATACGCGATTGAAATGCAGATTCGCGGCATTGAAGACGATGGTCCGCGTGGGTTGTTTGACCGTGACGGCAATTTTTGCAGTACCGGTGAAGGTGAGGTGGCCGGCATCCGGCACCACCGCAATATCGTAATGCGTCGGCACGACGTTGGTTGGCAGGACAATCCGCTGTTGTGTTGCCGCAAGAGCCGGGGATATGCCGAGCGAAAGCAAGAAGGCCGCGGTCAAAAAAAATTTCATGGCGGAGACCTGTATCTGCGGGAATATGCCGAATGTGCGAAATATTTCCGGCCCGCGCCACTTGCATCTTTGTTATGAAGGCGTTTGCAGATGCTGCGCATGCAGCCACTGCAAAGCACCACATGCAGTGACCTCTGCACGCGTTATCACGGTTTCGTGAAGAGCTTTCCGTGCGGCCGGTTCAGTCGAACAGGCTCGACACGCTTTCTTGGAATTCTGGATGTTGGCGATTGCGCCGCCGGACAGAACGCCATGGGTGGCATAGGCGCAGACTTCCCTGGCGCCTTCGCGCAGCAACGCATCGGCGGCGTTGCAGATCGTGCCGCCGGAATCCACGATGTCGTCGATCAGGATGCAGGAACGCCCTGCCACATCGCCGATGATGTTCATCACTTCGGATTCACCGGCGCGCTCGCGCCGCTTGTCCACAATCGCGAGATCGGCACCAAGACGTTTGGCAAGCGCACGCGCGCGCACCACGCCGCCGACATCGGGAGAAATCACCATCAGGTCGTTGCCGGTGCCCAGATAATCCTGAATGTCACGCACGATCACCGGCATGGCGTAAAGATTGTCGGTCGGAATGTCGAAGAAGCCCTGAATCTGACCGGCATGGAGGTCGACCGTCAGAACCCGGCTGGCGCCGGCCTCCGTGATCAGATTGGCCACCAGCTTGGCGGAGATGGGGGTGCGGGGGCCAACCTTGCGGTCCTGCCGGGCATAACCGAAATAGGGAATCACCGCGGTGATGCGCCGGGCGCTGGCCCGTTTCAACGCATCGATCACGATCAGCAGTTCCATCAGATTGTCGTTGGCGGGAAAGCTGGTCGACTGAATGACGAAAATGTCTTCGCCGCGGACGTTTTCCTGCACCTCGACGAACACTTCCATGTCGGCGAAGCGGCGCACCGCGGCCTTGGTCAGTGGCAATTTCAGATATTGCGCAATCGCTTCTGCCAGTGGGCGGTTGGAATTGCCTGCGAGAAGCTTCATGCCCCGCGCTCCGTTCGGTTCGCTCATGCGCGCCCCCCAGGGCCCTTCGATGACGGTTTGATGACCGGGTTCTAGCAAGGTGCGGCAGGCGGGTAAACCGGCCTATTTGTCCGTCAGCAGGATGGCCGAAACCTGCCGCCCATAGCCGGATTCGCCACGATGGGTGGCGCGCCGGAAGCTGAAAAAATCGCCTTCCCGCGCATAAGTACAGGCCGAAAGCCGGGTGGCGGCGATGCCCGCGGCGTCGAGGCGAGCGGCGACATAGGCCTCCAGATCGAACAGCCAGTGGTGGGCGCGTGGCGACGGCGCGAAGTAGCGCGCATTGGCCGGGTCCGCGGCATCGAACCGCGCCTTGAACTCCGGACCCACTTCGTAATTGGCGCCGCTGATGCAGGGGCCGATGGCGGCTGTGATGCGGTGACGGATGGCGCCGAGCGATTCCATCGCGGCAAGTGCCGATTCCAGCACGCCGCCGATGGCGCCCTTCCAGCCGGCATGGGCGGCGCCGATCACACGCGCTTCCGAATCGGCGAACAGGACGGGGGCGCAATCGGCGGTCAGGATGCCGAGCGCGAGGCCGGGTTTGTTTGTCACCATCGCGTCGGCTTCGGCCCCTTCGCCCATTGGCCACGGTGTGGTCACCGTCACCGCTTTGCTGCTGTGAATCTGGTGCAGAGTCAGAAGTGGTGTATCGGGCGCGAGGTGCGCTGCGACACGGGCGCGGTTCTCGGTCAGCGCAGCACACACGCCACCCTGCCGCCCGAAAAAGCCATGGGCGATATTTTTTTCAGCGGAGAGGTTGGGGGCGGTCAGGACCAGCATGGATACTCTCTGCCTTGCCAGCCCCCGCCTGTCAAAAACCGGGCGGCGGCGCACTGGCCAGCGGCGTGATAGCAAACATTTTAAACAGGCGCCCCATCGCGGTGTCATCGGTCAGGCGATGAAGGGCGCGGGCCACTGCATCAGCCGCGGCCGGATTGGCGCGGATGAGGGCCGCAGCGCGGGCTTCAATGCCGAGTGCTTTCAGGAAATCACCTTGCGCCACCGGGCCGAAGGGGTTTGCGCCAGCGGGGGTCGTGGCATCGGACAGGGCGGTAAAATCCACATGGGCGGAAAGATCGGCGCTGCCCGGATCGTGCAGCACAGGGACGGGCGTGTGACTGGAAAGCGCCTGCAGCGTGTCACCGAAACCGCTTTGGGCATAGCCGTAATCGGCGATCAGGGCCGCACCGCCCTGACGCTGTACCGCATGCGCGATTTCTTCGCACAGCGCGATGGCCGATGGCGAAATCTCGTAAACCGCGCCGGGTTCCGGTGCGCCGCGCGCGGAGGGCACAGAAAGACCTGCTGCCGGCGCGGGCGCGGCGGCGAAGGTCAATGCATCATCCACCAAAGTCACCATGCGCTCATGCCAGCGTTCGTCCTTCCAGACATATTGGCGAAGCGGCAGGGCATCGAAAAACTCATTCGCAAGCAGCAGGAATGGTTGGTTGAGAAGGGCGCCGCTGAGATGGCTTTCCCAGCGAAGCGGGAAAGAGGATTGCGCCAGGACTTGTTGCTGCGCGGCTTTGAGCGGCGCGCTGGCTTCCACCAGCACCACTTCGATCTGGGCAGAAAATTCGCGGTCTGCCTTTGCCGCACGCAGGGCGTCCGCCATCAAGGTGCCGCGCCCCGGCCCCAGTTCGATCAGGCGCAATGGTTGGGGCTTGCCTAGTTGGTGCCACACCGCCACGCACCAGGCCCCGAGCAATTCGCCGAACATCTGCGAGATTTCAGGCGCGGTGATGAAATCGCCCGCGCGTCCGATCGCATTACGTGCGGCATAGACGCCGTAATCCGGGTCATGCAGCGCCAGCGTCATGAATTGCGCGACGGAAATCGGCCCCTGGGCCGCAATCAGCCCCGCAATGCGCTGGCCGAGCAGGTTCACGCCGGACTGCGTGGATGGCGCCACGCATACCAGAGGAAATAGGCCGCCGCGATCCACATCGGAATGCTGAGCGACATGCCGACACTGAACCAGCCGAAATAAACCGTATCCGAATCGCGGAAGATCTCGGCAATGGCACGGAAGATTCCGTAACCGGAGAGAAAGATACCGATCAGAAGACCGGGGCGTTCCTGCATCCGGAACACGCGCAAAGAGATCTGCAGGATCACGAACAGCAGCACGCCTTCCATCGCCGCTTCATAAAGCTGGCTCGGGTGGCGGGGCAGCGTGCCGGCCGGGCAGCCGCCGGTGGTCCGGATGATGTTCTGGGTGCAGAACACCATCGCCCATGGCACATCGGTGACCTTGCCCCACAATTCGCCATTGATGAAATTCGCGATGCGCCCGAAGAACAATCCGATGGGCGCGACGGTCGCCACGATGTCGCCAAAGCGGATGGCATCGATCTTGTGCTTGCGGGAGAATAGCAGAAGCGCGATCGCCACCCCCAGAAGGCCGCCATGGAACGACATGCCGCCATGCCAGGCCGCGATGATGTTGACGGGGTCTTCGATATAGGCGGCGGGCAGGCCATAACAGGCCGGCGAGGTGCCCCAGATGCCACAGAAGAAGGTGCCATAGATCAGCACATAGCCAAGCCGGCCGCCGATGATGACGCCAAGCGTGGCCCAGACGAAGAAATCGCCAATCTGTTCCGCCGTGACCGGGGGCTTGCCGGAAAAGGGCGGGTTCCGCCACAGCCCGGTTTCACGGACCATGCGCACCAGATACCACCAGCCGATCCCCAGTCCCGCGATATAAGCGAGCGCGTACCAGCGGATCGAAAAGGGCCCGAACAGGTGGATAAGAACCGGATCGAAATCGGGATAGGCGATCAGGGCTTGATGCATTCCGGTTCACATCGTGCTGTTTCGATTCCGCCGGGCAGGTTCCACCCGGGTTCCGTGCAAGGCAAGGGTGCTTGCCGGGAGAGGGGCAAAGCCCCCATATAGGAGACAGCAAGGGAACACCAGCGATGCAGACCGACAACCCGTTTCTGGATTCCATGGCCCGGCTTTTCACCGATGCCGCCGGTGCTGCGCAGAGCATGCGCACCGAGGTGGAGACATTTGTGCGCCAGCGCATGGAGAAGTTTGTCGCCGATATGGATTTCGTGCCCCGCGAGGAGTTCGAAGCGGTGAAGGCGATGGCGGCCAAAGCGCGCAGCGAGAACGAGGCACTGGAAACACGTATTGCCGCGCTCGAACAGGCGCTTGCGGGCAAACAGGGCGGAAGCACGCCATAAGAATGCTTAATGGCGGGGCGCCCGTCCCGCGGCCATATCCGCGTTCGCGCCGGGCGAAAGTTGTGGGTTCTTGGATCGCCCCTGAACCGTGTTCGTTAGGACTCTTGTAACCCTACAAAATCTTGTGCCAGTTTGGTTGCGGACTGCTTCGTTTAGCCAGGCCGGGGAGTATTGTATGACCGTTGCCCACCAAGACCGGACCAGCACGGCTGCACATCCGCTCGACATGCTTGAGCGGACGGTGGAGGACCAGGGCTGGCCGTTTGAACGCAGCGGGCGCGATGAGCTCAATCTCTCCGTCGCCGGGCGCTGGTGCGATCATCATTTCAGTTTTTCATGGCGCGAAGATCTGCAATCACTGCATCTGTCCAGCGCCTTTGAAATGCGGGTGGCCGATAACCGCCGCAGCGATGTGGCCGCCCTTCTGATGTATGTGAATGCGCGGCTGTGGATCGGCCATTTCGATCTGTGGCCGGATGACGGGCAGCTTCTGTTCCGCCACGCGATGATTTTTCCGGAGGCGCGGGTCAGCGCCTCGCAATGCGAGGCCTTGCTCAATCTCGCGGTGGAAGCGTGCGAGCATTATTATCCGGCCTTCCAGTTCGTGCTGTGGGGCGGCAAGACGGCGGAAGAAGCCGTGGCGGCCGCCGTACTCGAATGCGCCGGGCAGGCTTGACGCGGAACGTGTCTGC
>JAFKEW010000027.1 GCA_017308375.1 Alphaproteobacteria bacterium | reverse complement strand
ATGTCCAAGGCGAAATTTGAGCGGACGAAGCCGCACTGCAACATTGGGACGATTGGCCATGTTGACCATGGCAAGACGTCGCTGACGGCTGCGATCACGAAGGTGCTTGCGGAGACGGGCGGTGCGACGTTTACGGCCTATGACCAGATCGACAAGGCGCCGGAAGAGAAGGCGCGCGGGATCACGATCTCGACCTCGCATGTGGAGTACGAGACGGAGAAGCGTCACTACGCCCATGTCGACTGCCCGGGCCATGCGGACTATGTGAAGAACATGATCACGGGTGCGGCCCAGATGGACGGGGCGATCCTGGTTGTGTCTGCGGCGGACGGCCCGATGCCGCAGACCCGCGAACACATCCTGCTGGCGCGTCAGGTGGGTGTGCCTGCGCTGGTGGTGTTCATGAACAAGTGCGACATGGTTGACGATCCGGAGCTTCTGGATCTGGTCGAGATGGAAGTGCGTGAGCTTCTGTCGAGCTACCAGTTCCCGGGGGACGACATTCCGGTGATCCGCGGTTCGGCGCTTGTGGCGCTGGAGAATGGCGACCCGAAGCTTGGCCAGGAAGCGGTGCTGGAGCTGATGCGCCAGGTGGATGCCTATATCCCGCAGCCGGAACGGCCGATCGACCAGCCGTTCCTGATGCCGATTGAAGACGTGTTCTCGATCTCTGGCCGCGGCACGGTTGTGACGGGGCGTGTGGAACGCGGTGTTGTGAAGGTTGGCGAGGAAGTTGAGATCGTTGGCATCCGCCCGACGTCGAAGACGACGGTGACGGGTGTCGAGATGTTCCGCAAGCTTCTGGACCAGGGCCAGGCTGGCGACAATGTCGGCTGCCTGCTGCGCGGTGTTGACCGTGAGGGTGTGGAACGCGGTCAGGTTCTGGCGAAGCCGGGTTCGGTGACGCCGCATACGAACTTTGTTGCGGAAGCCTATATCTTGACGAAGGACGAGGGTGGTCGTCATACGCCGTTCTTCGGCAACTACCGTCCGCAGTTTTACTTCCGGACGACGGATGTGACCGGGATCGTGAAGCTCCCGGAAGGAACCGAGATGGTGATGCCCGGGGACAATGTGAGCCTTGAGGTTGAGCTGATCGTTCCGATTGCGATGGAAGAGAAGCTGCGCTTTGCCATCCGCGAAGGCGGCCGTACCGTCGGCGCAGGCGTCGTCGCAAAAATTTTGAAATAAGGGCGGCGATCGTCGGCTAAGTCAGCCGAATCCGGAGAGTGACATGCAAAGCCAGAATATCCGTATACGGCTGAAAGCCTTCGACCACCGCATTCTCGATAATTCGACGCGGGAAATCGTCAACACGGCGAAACGCACCGGCGCACAGGTCCGCGGGCCCATCCCGCTGCCCACCGGCATCGAGCGTTTCACCGTCAACCGGTCCCCGCATGTGGATAAGAAGAGCCGCGAACAGTTCGAAATCCGGACTCACAAGCGTCTCCTCGACATCATCGATCCCACGCCGCAAACCGTCGATGCTTTGATGAAGCTCGACCTTGCGGCCGGTGTCGACGTCGAGATCAAGCTTTAAGGAGTAGCGCGGTGCGCACAGGCGTCATCACGCAGAAGCTTGGCATGACACGCCTCTTTTTAGAGGATGGCCGGCACGTGCCCGTTACGGTTCTGAAGCTGGATGGCTGTCAGGTCGTGGCGCGCCGCACGGAAGAGGCGGACGGCTACACGGCCGTTCAGTTGGGCTCGGGCTTTGCGAAAACAAAACGGTTGACCAAGGCCGACCGCGGCCGCTTCGCGAAAGCGGAAGTGGAACCGAAAAAGAAGCTGGCGGAATTCCGCGTGGATGCGGCCAATCTTCTGGATGTGGGCGATGTGATCCAGGCCGATCATTTCGTCCCTGGCCAGAAGGTGGACGTCACCGGCGTCACCATCGGCCGCGGCTTTACCGGCGCGATGAAGCGCTGGAATTTCCGCGGTCTTGAAGCGACGCACGGCGTCTCGATCTCCCACCGCAGCCTCGGCGGCACCGGTGGGCGTCAGGATCCGGGCAAGACCTTCAAGAACAAGAAGATGCACGGCCATTACGGCGTCGACCGCGTGACCACGCAGAACCTCGAGATCGCGAAGATCGATGTCGAGCGCGGCCTGATCATGGTGCGCGGCGCGGTACCGGGTTCCAAGGGCGGCTGGGTGATGATCCGCGACGCCGTGAAGGCGCCGTTGCCGAAGGAAGCGCCTGTTCCGGCCTCGGTGAAGAAGGCGGCTGCCAAGGCGGCACCGGCTTCCGAAGCACCGGCTTCCGGAGCACCGGCCGAACAACCGCAGGCGGAGGGCTGATCCGTGAAAACCAAAGTCCTCAATCTCGCATCCGGTGAAGCCGGCGACATCGAACTGAAGGATGAAATCTTCGGGCTTGAACCGCGCAGCGATCTCATTCAGCGCGTGGTGGTGTGGCAGTTGGCGAAGCGCCGCTCCGGCCAGCACAAGGTGCTGACCCGTGGTGAGATCAACCGCACCAAGAAGAAGCTCTACCGGCAGAAGGGCACGGGCCAGGCCCGTCATGGCGCCCGTTCCGCGCCGCTGTTTGTCGGTGGTGCGAAGGCGATGGGCCCTGTTGCCCACAGCCATGAATTCTCGTTGCCGAAAAAGGTGCGTGCGCTCGGTCTGCGTCATGCCCTGTCGGCCAAGGCGAAGGGCGGCGCCATCGTCGTGATCGACGAGGCGAAGTCCGACGCGGTGAAGACAAAGGATCTGGCCGCGCGCTTTGCCAAACACGGCATCGGCGCCGCGCTGATCGTGGATGGGGAGTTCGAGAAGAACTTCCAGCTCAGCGCCCGCAACATCGCCGATGTGGCGCTGCTGCCGGCATCCGGCCTGAATGTCTACGACATCATGCGCCGGGAAAAGCTGGTGCTGACCACCGCGGCGATCAAGGCGATCGAGGAGCGCCTCGGTGCAGAGCGCCGCGAAACGGGGACGACTCCATGAACCACCATTACGATGTTCTTCTCTCGCCGGTCATCACCGAAAAGGCCACTCGCCTGACCGAGGCCAATCAGATCGTCTTCCGCGTGACGCTGGATGCGACCAAGCCTGCCATCGCCAAGGCGGTTGAGACTCTGTTCAAGGTGAAAGTGACGGCGGTGAATACGGTGCGCGTGAAAGGCAAGAGAAAGCTCTTCCGCGGCACGCCGTTCAAGAAGAGTGATTATAAAAAAGCGATCGTGACGCTTGCCGAAGGCCAGCAGATCGACATCACGACTGGGCTCTGATCATGTCGCTGAAGAAATACAAACCCTCCACGCCCGGCCAGCGCCAATTGGTGCTGATCGACCGCTCGGGCCTGCACAAGGGCGATCCCGTCAAGACGCTGACCGAAGGCCAGCATCGTCAGGGCGGCCGCAACAACACGGGCCGCGTCACTGTGCGCTGGCAGGGTGGTGGCCATAAGCAGCGTTACCGGGTGATCGATTTCAAGCGGCGCAAGTTTGATGTGCCTGCCCTGGTGGAGCGTCTGGAATATGACCCCAACCGCACCTCGTTTATCGCGCTGATCAAATACAAGGATGGCGAACTCGCTTACATCCTGGCACCGCAGCGTCTTGCGGTCGGCGATACCGTGATCTCGGGCGAGAAGGTGGACGTGAAGCCGGGCAATGCGATGCCGCTTGGCACCATGCCGGTCGGCACCATTGTGCACAATATCGAGATGAAGCCGGGCAAGGGTGGCCAGATCGCCCGTTCCGCCGGAACCTATGCGCAATATCTCGGGCGCGACCAGGGCTATGCCACGCTGCGCCTGAACTCGACGGAAGTGCGCCGTGTTTCCCTGAAATGCATGGCAACGGTCGGTGCGGTATCGAACCCCGATCACATGAATGAGGATTTGGGCAAGGCAGGCCGCAATGTATGGAAAGGCCGCCGGCCGTCCGTACGCGGTACGGCCATGAACCCGATCGATCATCCCCATGGCGGCGGTGAAGGCCGCACCAAGGGCGGCCGTCATCCGGTCACCCCGTGGGGCAAACCGACCAAGGGCGCGAAAACGCGCAAGAACAAGCGCACGACGAAATTCATCGTCCGCTCGCGCCACGGCAAGACGCAAGGGTAATTTGATGGCTCGTTCAGTTTGGAAAGGCCCGTTTGTCGACGGATATCTGCTCAAGAAGGCGGAAGCCTCGCGTGGCAGCGGTCGCAAGGAAGTGATCAAGACCTGGTCGCGGCGTTCGACCATTCTGCCGCAATTCGTCGGTCTCACCTTCGGCGTCTATAACGGCAAGAAGCACATTCCGGTCCTCGTCACCGAAGACATGGTGGGCCACAAGCTCGGCGAATTTTCACCCACGCGCACCTTTTACGGGCACTCGGGCGACAAGAAGGCGAAGAGGGACTAATGGGCAAGCAGGCTCTCCAGCGCGTTCTGGGCGACCATCAGGCCAAGGCGATTGGTCGGATGCTGCGCACCTCTCCGCGCAAGCTCAATCTCGTGGCGCAGTCGATCCGCGGCCAGAAGGCGGAAGCGGCGCTGAACACGCTCACCTTCTCGCCGAAGCGCGTTGCCAAGCAGGTGAAGAAGGTTCTGCAGTCGGCCATCGCCAATGCCGAGAACAATCATGATCTCGATGTCGACGATCTGGTGGTGTCGGAAGCCAATGTCGGCAAGAACATGGTGTTGAAGCGCTTCCATGCGCGGGCCCGCGGCCGTGGCGCACGGGTGGAGAAATCCTTCAGCCAGATCACCATCGTGGTCGAAGAAAAACGCGAAGAAGAAAAGCCGGTTGCGAAGAAAGCGGCGCCGAAGAAAAAGGGCGCAGGCAACGCAGCCAAATCGCAAAACAAGTCCGCGGGAAAATCGCGGACAGAGAACGCGCCTGAAGCGGCGAAGGAGACGGCCTGATGGGTCAGAAGGTCAACCCGACGGGGCTGCGCCTCGGCATCAACCGCACCTGGGATTCGCGCTGGTACGCGAGCAAAGGGAATTACGGAAAGCTCCTGCAGGAGGATATCAAGATCCGTAGTCACCTGAGCGAGCGGTTGAAGCAGGCCGGTGTGTCGAGGATCGTGATCGAACGGCCGCACAAGAAGTGCCGCATTACGATTCACTCCGCGCGTCCCGGCGTCGTTATCGGCAAGAAGGGCGCCGATATCGAAAAGCTGAAGAACGAGGTTCAGCGCTACACGAAGGATGAAGTGCACCTGAACATCGTCGAAATCCGCAAGCCGGAAATCGACGCGAAGTTGGTGGCGGAAAACATCGCCCAGCAGCTGGAGCGCCGGGTGGCGTTCCGCCGGGTGATGAAGCGTGCGGTGCAATCGGCCATGCGGCTGGGTGCACAGGGCATCCGCATCAATTGCGGCGGCCGTCTGGGCGGCGCGGAAATTGCCCGCGTGGAATGGTATCGCGAAGGCCGTGTGCCGCTGCACACCCTGCGCGCCGATATCGATTACGGCATCGCCACCGCCAAGACGACGTATGGCACATGCGGTGTGAAGGTCTGGATCTTCAAGGGCGAGATCATGGAGCACGATCCTCTCGCCGTCGAAAAGCGCATGGCCGAAGCGTCCGATCCCCATCGCGGCGGCGGACAGCAACCGCGTCCTCAGAATGCGGCGGAATAGTAGAGAACGATCATGCTTCAACCCAAACGCACCAAGTACCGCAAACAGCACAAGGGCCGCATCCATGGCGCGGCCAAGGGCGGCACGCAGCTGAACTTCGGCGGTTTCGGCCTGAAGGCGCTGGCGCCCGAACGCATCACCGCGCGCGAGATCGAGGCGGCACGCCGTGCCATCACCCGCCATATGAAGCGCGCCGGCCGTGTCTGGATTCGCGTTTTCCCGGATGTGCCGGTGTCGAAAAAGCCTGCGGAAGTCCGCATGGGTTCGGGCAAGGGCGCGCCGGAATACTGGGTGGCCAAGATAAAGCCTGGCCGCATCCTGTTTGAAGTCGATGGCGTCGATCTGGAAACCGCGCGCGAAGCGATGCGGCTCGGCGCTGCGAAGCTTTCTGTTGCGACGAAGTTCGTCGCGCGGTTGGAGGCGTAAATGGCGAAGAAGAAAGTCTCCGCGGAAGATCTTCGCGCGAAATCGGCCGATGAACTGGCTGAACAATTGACCAAGCTGAAGAAGGAGCAGTTCAACCTCCGCTTCCAGCGCGCCAATGGTCAGCTTGAGAATACCGGGCATGTGCGCACGGTGCGCAAGGATATCGCCCGCATTGAAACGGTTATGTCCGAACGGCGCCGCAAGGCCGGCTGAGGGATAGAGGAAGACAATAATGCCCAAGCGCGTTCTGCAAGGCGTCGTGGTCAGCGACAAGAATGCCAAGACGGTGGTGGTGAATGTGGAGCGCCGCTTCACCCATCCCATGATGAAGAAGACTGTGCGCCGCACGAAGAAATATCATGCCCATGACGAGAAGGGCGAATTCAAGGTGGGCGATATTGTCCGCATCCGCGAATGCCGACCGCTTTCCAGGCTGAAAAGCTGGGAAGTGATTGGCCTTGCGGGCAAGGAATAGGCGCGGGAAGGCACCGGGAGCAGAATCATGATTCAGATGTCTTCGGAGCTTGATGTCGCCGACAATTCGGGTGCGCGCCGCGTGATGTGCATCAAGGTGCTCGGCGGCTCGAAGCGGCGTTATGCCGATGTTGGCGACACCATCGTGGTCAGCGTGAAGGAAGCCATTCCGCGCGGCCGCGTGAAGAAGGGTGAAGTGCTGAAGGCCGTTGTCGTGCGTACCGCCCATGGCGTGCGCCGGCCGGACGGCAGCCTGATCCGGTTTGACGGCAACGCCGCCGTTCTGGTCAACGCGCAAGGGGAGCCGATCGGCACCCGCATCTTCGGGCCGGTTACCCGTGAGCTGCGCGCGAAGAACCATATGAAAATCATTTCGCTCGCGCCGGAGGTGTTGTGATGGCAGCGAAAATCCGCAAAGGCGATCGTGTGGTGGTGACCGCCGGCCGCGACAAAGGCAAGAAGGGCGAAGTGCTGAAGGTTTTCCCGAAGGAAGATCGCGTCCTCGTCTCCGGCGTGAATATCGTCAAGCGTCATCAGACGCAGACGGCTCGCGCCCAGGGCGGCATCATCAACAAGGAAGCGCCGATCCACGTCTCCAACCTGGCTCATGCCGATCCGGCATCGGGCGCGCCGACCCGTATCGGCTTCAAGGTGCTGGGAGACAAGAAGGTCCGCTTCGCAAAGAAGTCCGGTGAGGTCATCGATGTCTGAACAGGGCACTCCCGCGGAAAAGAAAGCCCGCGCGAAAAAGGGCGAGGGTCGCAAGACCGCTGCCGGCACCCAGGTTGCCGTCGGCGAAACCGCGGTCGATCCCAATTACGTGCCGCGCTTCAAGAAGCGGTACAACGAGGTCGTGCGGCCTGAACTGATGAAGCAGTTCGGTTACAAGAACATGCTGCAGGTGCCGCGGATCGAGAAGATCGTGCTGAACATCGGTGCGGGTGAAGCCGCCGCCGACAAGAAGTTCATGCAGGCAGCACTCAACGATCTGGCGGCGATTTCCGGCCAGAAGGCTGTGTCGACGCGGGCGAAGAAGGCGATCGCGACCTTCAAGATCCGTGCGGGCGATGCCATCGGCGCCAAGGTCACGCTGCGCAAGGACCGGATGTATGAGTTCCTGGACCGTCTCGTCACCGTGGCGCTACCGCGCGTGCGCGACTTCCGCGGCCTGAACGGGAAAAGCTTCGACGGTCGCGGCAACTACGCCATGGGCCTGAAGGAACATATCGTTTTCGTCGAAATCGATTACGACAAGACGGAAACCGTCTGGGGTATGGACATCATCATCAACACCTCTGCGAAGACCGATGACGAAGCGAAGGCGCTTCTCAAAGGCTTCCAGTTCCCATTCATGAATTGAGGACGAAATGGCCAAACTCAGCCAGATCAACCGCAACAAGAAGCGCGAGAAAATGGTGGCGCAATATGCCGCCAAGCGCGCGGCCCTGAAGGCAATCGCCGAAGACCTGGCCGTGCCGCCGGAAGAGCGGTTCGAGGCGCGCCTGAAGCTTGCCAAGCTGCCGCGCAATTCCTCGAAGACGCGCATCCATCATCGCTGCGATGTGTCTGGCCGGCCGAAAGGGTTTTACCGCAAGCTGCGTCTGTCGCGTATCGCGCTCAGGGATCTGGCGAATTTCGGCCAGATTCCGGGCATGACCAAGGCCAGCTGGTAAGGAAGGAATAAAATATGGCGATCACCGATCCCATTGCCGATCTGCTGGCGCGGATCAGAAACGGGCAGCTTCGCGGAATGGCGAAAATCAAATCGCCCAATTCGCGTCTGCGTGTGCGCGTTCTGGATGTGCTGCAGGCTGAAGGCTTCATTCGCGGCTATGCCGAGGTGGAGCTGAAGGGCGGCATCCGCGAACTGGAGATCGAACTCAAATATCACGAGGGCCGCCCCGTGATCCGCGAGCTGAAGCGCGTCTCCACGCCGGGCCGTCGCGTCTATGCCGGTGTCGAGGAGTTGAAGCCGCATCGTCAGGGCCTCGGCATTTCCATCGTTTCGACGTCGCAGGGCGTGATGACCGATATGGCCGCGCGCGAAAAGAATGTCGGCGGCGAAGTTCTCTGTCAGGTGTTCTGATGTCTCGTATCGGCAAAAAACCGGTTGTGCTGCCAAAGGGTGTCACCGCCGATGTGAAAGGGCAGACCGTCAAGGTCAAAGGCCCGAAGGGCGAATTGCAGGTCACGCTGCCGGCTGAGGTGGATGTGTCGCTGAATGACGGCCATGTCGTGGTTGTTCCGCATGAAGGTGTGGAGCGTGGCCCCGCGATGTGGGGTCTGTCGCGCACGCTAGTGAACAACCTCGTCACCGGCGTCACCACGGGCTTTTCGCAGAAGCTGGAAATCCAGGGCGTGGGTTATCGCGCGGCGGTGCAGGGCAAGAACCTGAACCTGCAGCTCGGTTTCAGCCACGATGTGGCTTACCCGATCCCGCAGGGCATCACGATCACGGCGGAAAAACCGACCTCGCTGACCGTTTCCGGTATCGACAAACAGCTTGTGGGCCAGGTCGCCGCCGAAATCCGCGGCTATCGCCCGCCGGAGCCTTACAAGGGCAAGGGCGTGCGCTATGCCGACGAATATGTCCGCCGCAAGGAAGGCAAGAAGAAATGACGACGAAGCTTTTCCAGCGGCGCAAGGGCCGCACGCGTTATCGCCTCGTCCAGAATGCGGCCGGGCGTCCGCGCCTGTCCGTCTATCGTTCGGGCAAGCATATCTATGCGCAGGTGATTGACGATCGCGCCGGTGA
>JAFKEW010000026.1 GCA_017308375.1 Alphaproteobacteria bacterium | reverse complement strand
TTCTCGAATGCCGCGAACGGTATCTCGAATGCACAGATCACCGGGCTGGTGCCGATCAATCCGGCAAACGAACGCGATGCGGTGTTCGATCCCTTTGTCCCCTCCAGCCTCAGCTTCATTGATTACGCGGCTGGCGCGGCTCTGACATATGACAATCTGTTCTATCCCACCGGTTCGCCGATCGTTTGCGATTTTCCGTTCACCGGCACCTATCTCGATGTCTTCGGCATGGCCTTCACGGTTGAAGGCGGATACATCGTCGATCTGTGGGGTGATGGCGATATGAATGGTCCCGGCACGGCGACATACGGCATCCGTGTTGTGCAGGGTACTGACGAACTCGCCAATGTTTTTGCCGGGCTGAACGCCGCGGTGCCGGAAGCGAACACCTTTGCCATGTTCGCGGCCGGTTTGCTGGGCCTGGCCTTCTTGCCAATGCTGCGCAAGCGGTCTTTGGCGGTCTGAAACCGTTCTGCTCCCCTCCCCCTTGTTGGTGGAGGGGAGTTTTTTTATCTTCCACGCACGCGCCTGGGCGTAGTCCCTGATCACTCACCCGAACCGCGCCGCCACCACTCTGCCGGCATCGGCCAGCGCCGCATCACGCGCCGCCGCATCGGCTTTGGCGCCGGTCAGATAGGCCGCCACCAATAGCGGCGCGCGCCCCGGCGGCCACAGGATCGCAATATCATTCGCGGTGCCGTTCCGGCCCGATCCGGTCTTGTTGCCCGCACGCCAATCGCGCGGCAATCCTGCGCGCAGTTTGCTGTCCGCCGTCCGGCATTCGCGCATCCAGATCAGCAAGGGCGCTGCGAAGGCCGCCGATTTTTCGCTGACCAGAATGCGCGCCATATCGGCCAGCATCGCAATGGGCGTGGTGGTGTCGCGCGGGTCGCCCGCAATCGCGGTGTTGAGCGTGGGCTCGGTGCGGTCCAGCCGCGTCACCGTATCGCCATGGCCGCGTAGCCACCGCGTCAACCCGGCCGGTCCGCCGATCTGTTTCAGGATCAGATTGGCCGCGGTGTTGTCGCTCCATTCGATCGCGGCGGCGCAAAGATCGCGCAAGCTCATTGCCCCTGCCTTCACATGCTTCGCGGTGACGGGCGCGTAGTCGAGCAGGTCTGCGCGCCCATAGGCGATCGCACGATCGAGATCGGTTGCCCCCGCGGCCGCACGTTCCAGAACCATCGCCACCGCCAGGAATTTGAAGGTGCTGCACATCGCAAAGCGCTCGTCGCCGCGCCAGGCGAAATGCCTGCCGCTCGCCGTGTCGCGCACCGCCACGCCCAGCCTGCCGCCGGTGCGGGCTTCAATGGCACGGAATGGTGCATCGTCATCGGATCGGGTGGCGCGCGCCCCGCCCGCCACGATCAGGGCCGCGGCCCCGGTCAGGAACCCGCGCCGGGCCGGTTGAATTTTCATCGCTGTGATCCCTCATTCACGGGTGGCACGATCGGCCCAAAATCCGGCATTGTTGAGTCGGCGGGGTCATGCCGCTTCGCTATCCACCGGCGTGCTCGCGCCATTACATAGTCTCTCCAGTCTCCTTTGGCCGCCCCGCATGGGCACCGGGGGAGGGGGAGGTGAAAAACACAAAAATAACCACAAGGCATTTGTCGAGGGTGTTCAACAGGTTACCATTCAAGATCGGGCTGTTTCCGGCGCGGCGAAAATCGGGGGGATTTGCGGATGATCGAGGCATTGCGGGGCTGGACACCGGCCCAGCGCCATGTGGTGGCGGCGAGTTTCCTGGGCTGGACGCTCGACGCCTTCGATTTCTTCCTCCTCGTCTTCGTGCTGAAGGATGTGGCGGCGGAGTTCAACGCCACGGTCGCCACCGTCGCCGTTGCGCTCACGCTCACGCTTGGCCTGCGCCCGGTGGGGGCGTTTCTGTTCGGTCGGCTGGCGGATCGTTATGGCCGCCGCCCGGTCCTGATGCTGGACGTGGCGCTCTATTCCGCTTTCGCCTTCGCCACCGCCTTCTCGCCCAACCTCATGGTGTTCTTCGTGTTGCGCGCCCTCTTCGGCATTGCGATGGGCGGCGAATGGGGCATTGGCGCCTCGCTGACCATGGAATCGGTTCCGGTGCGTTCGCGCGGTTTCGTCTCCGGCCTGCTGCAATCGGGTTATCCGTGCGGCTATCTGCTCGCCTCCATCGTCTTTGCCGTTCTCTATCCGTATATCGGCTGGCGCGGCATGTTCATGGTCGGCGTCATCCCGGCGCTTCTGATCCTCTATATCCGCCGCCATGTGCCTGAATCGCCGGGGTGGGACAGGGCGCACGCCGCCACCGCCACCACCTTTTCGATGCTGCGCAAGCATTGGAAGCTCGCGCTCTATGCCATCGTGCTGATGACCGCGTTCAATTTCTTCAGCCACGGCACGCAGGATCTCTATCCCACCTTCATGCAGGTACAGCGCGGCTTCTCGCACGCCACCGTCAGCACCATCGCGATTTTCTACAATATCGGTGCCATTGCCGGCGGCATCACCTTTGGCATCCTGTCACAGCGGTTGGGCCGGCGGCGCACCATCGTCATCACCGCGCTGCTGTCGTTGCTTGCCGTGCCGCTATGGGCGTTCTCGCCCAATGCGGTGCTGCTGGGTGTCGGCGCCTTCGTGATGCAGTTCTTCGTCCAGGGTTGCTGGGGCGTGATCCCGGCCCATCTGAACGAAATCTCCCCGGCGGAGGCGCGCGGCACCTTTCCCGGCACCGTCTATCAATTGGGGAATTTCATCGCTTCGTCGAATGCACCGCTACAGGTGATGATCGCGGGCTCTTTCGGCGGGCGCTATTCGATCGCGCTCGCTTTGGTCGCGATGGCAGCGGCGCTGGTGATCGCGGTTCTGATCGGCTTCAGCCGCGAAGCGAAAGAGATCGATCTGAATGCACGCGCACTCTAGCCGCGTGTGTTGCTAGCCGTGCATGCTGATGTCGACACGGTCTTGATTGCCGCTGTCGGCGCCGCCCAGTGCGCGCACGTCGATGCGGTCTGAAGGAACACCGGCATCGATCAGCAATTGCCGTACCGCCAGTGCACGTTTCAAACTCAGCCGCCGCGCTTCGGAGGATTTGTCGCCCTTCGTACCGGCATAGGCTTCGAGCAGCAGCCGGTTCGCCCCGCCCGCCATTTCATTGGCGTAATTGCCCGCGATGGATTTGAGCGCGGCGGCGGCTTCCGGCGTTGGCGCGACGGCGCCTGCGCCGAAATTGATGTGTACATTGCGCGGCGCGCCCGTGGCGGCAGCCGTGCTTTGCGCGGATTCCGATGGCGGCGGTGCGGCCGCATTGTCACCCGACAGGCTGAAGGGAATCCCGCCTGTGCTGTGCTTCGGTGCGGCTGGCGCGGGTTTCGCCACTTTGGTTTCCACCTTTGGCGCTGCTTTCCCTGGCGGCGGGGCGGGCCGTGTTGCTGCTGGCGGCGGCGTTTCGGGCGCGGGTTCGGCTATCGATGCTTCAGGCGCCGCCGGTGCTTCCTGTGCTGCGGTTTCCGGTGCTGGTGTCTTCGTCACCTTCGGCTTGTGCGGGGCCGCGCGATGGGGCTTCGGCATGCGCAGAATGATCGGTTCCTGATTGCCGGTTGTTGCGGGCGCGGCAAATCCGCCGAAGGGATCGACATTGGGGTTCACCACCATTGTGCGCCCGGTTTCGGGGTCGCGCACCACGCGCGTGCCGCTCGGCCCCGCAGCCAGCGCCGCTGTGGCAAGCAAGGCCGACGCAAGGATGGCAAGGCTCGCCCGACCAGCAATGTGGCGGCCGATGACGTGACGGGTGATGTGCTGCTGTTTCACGGATCCCGCGCGCTCCAGTTCTTCCCCGCGAATCAGGATAATCGGGCTATCGCGCAATCGCTAGTGTAGATGCCGAAAGGCGCAACGCGGCTTGTCCTCAGCGGGCCTCGGCCTGCCGGATCAGTTTGAGGAATTGCGGATGCAGTGCCTCATTCGCGGCGAGGATATTGCCGCTCTCCAGCATGCGCGCGCCACCGTCCAGATCGCTGACCACGCCGCCCGCTTCACGCACCAGAAGTACACCGGCCGCAATATCCCAGATCTGCAGCCCGCGCTCCCAATAAGCGTCATAACGTCCGGCCGCGAGCCAGGCGAGGTCGAGCGCTGCGGAGCCGAATCGCCTGACGCCAGGGCTCACCGCCATCACCGCCGCCAGTTCGCCCAGAAACCGCTCATGCCCGTCCTTGCCCATGAACGGAATGCCGGTGGCAGACAGCGCATCGCGCATCTGTTTTCTTGCCGCCACACGCAAACGCTTGTCGTTCAGATAGGCGCCATGGCCCTTTTCGGCGATGAACAGATCGTCGGATATCGGATTGTAGACCAGCGCGGACACGATCTGCCCCTCGCGCTCCAGCGCGATGGAAATCGCGAAATGTGGAATGCTGTGCAGAAAATTGGTGGTGCCGTCCAACGGATCGATGATGAAACGGTGTGTCTTGTCCGGCCCTTCGATGGTGCCGGATTCCTCGACCAGAAAACCGTAGCCGGGCCGGGTGCGCGACAATTCCTCAATCAGGATGCGTTCGGTGCGCCTATCGGCGTTGGAAACGAAATCCGCCGGTCCTTTCAGCGAAACCTGAAGGTTCTCCACCTCGCCAAAATCGCGGATCAGCGCGCGGCTTGCCTTGCGGGCCGCTGCTATCATCACATTTAACGCCGGCGATAGATACGGCATCTCTATTCCGCCCGGCGGACGTAGCTGCCATCTTCCGTGGCGACAATGACCCTGGTGCCCGCATCGATGAAGGGCGGCACCTGAATCTTCATGCCGTTTTCCAGCGTGGCGCTTTTGTAGGATGGCGCCGCCGTGCCGCCCCGCAAGACCGGGTCGGCTTCGGTAATCGTCAGGGTCACATGCTGGGGCAGGGCAATGCCGATCGGCTTGCCGTCGTAAAGCTGCACCAGCGTTTTCATCCCGTCCTGCAGATATTGCGCCTGATCGCCGACGAAATCCGCCGCCAGCTCGATCTGGTCATAGCTTTCCATATCCATGAAGGTCAGCATGTCGCCCGAAGCATAGAGGAACTGGAAATCCTTCTTCTCAAGATAGATTTCCTCCACCGTCTCGTCGGAACGGAAACGCTGGTTCAGCTTGGTGCCGCTGGTGACGTTCTTGAGTTCGACCTGATTGTAGGCGCCACCCTTGCCGGGCTTCACCTTCTGGGTCTTCACCGCCATCCACAGCCCGCCGTCATATTCGAGCATGGTGCCGGGGCGAATGTCGTTGCCGGAAATCTTGGCCATATGGGTTGCACCGCCGCTGTTCGCGATCACGGTCCTTTCAAAGGGCGAGGTCAAAGAGCGCGCGGGTTGTATCAACCGGCACGTTCTTTGTCATCTGGGCGGTCTCAGCCGCGGAACAGCGCGTTAAAGGCGCGTACCGCCGCTTCCGGGCCTTGCGGGTAAGTCCACACCCCGGCCGAGACGGCCAGGAAATCTGCCCCCGCCTCGACCAGCGGCCGGGCGTTCGCGATCGTGATGCCGCCGATGGCCACCACCGGCACCACCATCATCTCCGCCCACCATTGCAGCAATTCGATCGGCGCCTGTGTCTTGGGCGTCTTGGTTGCGGTCGGGAAAAACGCACCGAAGGCGACGTAATCGGCGCCTGCCTCGCCTGCCTCCATCGCCAGATGGCGGGAATCGTGACAGGTGACGCCGACAATGCGGTCATTTCCCATCGCGGCGCGCGCGGCGGCGTAGGGGGCATCTTCCTGCCCGACATGCACCCCGTCGCAAGCCAGTTCGGCGGCAAGGTCGGGCCGGTCGTTCAGGATGAAGGCAACATCGGCTCCTTGCGCGATGGGCATCAGGATTTCCGTGGCGCGGCGGATGGTGTCGTCATCCACCTCCTTCAGCCGCAATTGCAGCGTGGCGACATCGCCGCCGGCGAGCGCGCGTTTCAGATCGTCCGCAAATTCGCGCGGCTCCAGCCGCGGCGGCGTGATCAGGTACAGCCGGCAATGCTGGTCCGTGGCGCTCACGCCGCCTTCTTTTCAAGGGCGGCTTGCCATTTCCCCGTCGCTGCCAGCCCGTTCATTTTGGCGCGATGGGCAAAGGCGGCCTGTGCCTTGGCCACATTGTCCGCCTTGCCGCCCCATGCTTTTTGCGGGGCTGCCTGCAACGCGCGGCCATAGGAGAAGGTCAGCGCCCAGGGCAGGTCCGGATGGCCTGCGTTCATCGCATTCAGATGCGCGGTCGCGTCTTCATCGGATTGCCCGCCGGAGAGGAAGGCGATGCCCGGCACCGCCGGCGGCACACACGCTTTCAGCAGCTTCACCGTACGTTCGGCCACTTCCGCAACGCCTGCCTGTTTCGCGCACTTCTTGCCCGCGATCACCATGTTCGGCTTCAGGATGGTGCCTTCCAGTTGCACCTTGGCGTAATAGAGCTGCTGATAGACTTCCTTCAGCACAAATTCCGTCACGCGCGCGCACGTATCGATGTCGTGGCCGCCATCCATCAGAACTTCCGGCTCGACAATCGGCACAATGCCCTGTTCCTGACACAGGGCCGCATAGCGGGCCAGTGCATGCGCATTGGCATTGATGCAGGCATAGCTTGGAATGCCGTCGGCAATGTCGATCACCGCACGCCATTTGGCGAAGCGTGCACCCAGTTTGTGATACTCGATCAACCGCTCGCGCAAACCGTCCAGGCCTTCGGTCACAGTCTCGCCCGGGCAATGGGCCAGCGGCTTCGCGCCCTGATCGACCTTGATCCCCGGCACCGCGCCCGCCGCCTCGATCAGCTTGACCAGCGGCGTGCCGTCCTTCGCGTTCTGGCGGATGGTCTCGTCGTAAAGGATCACGCCGGAAATGTTGTTTGTCATCGCGTCGGCGCTGCGGAACAGCAATTCGCGATAGTCACGGCGATTGTCGGCGGTGGACTCCACGCCGATCGCATCGAACCGCTTCTTGATCGTGCCGGAGCTTTCGTCGGCGGCCAGAAGACCTTTGCCGTTCGCCACCATGGCACGTGCGATTTTATTGAGTTCTGCGATGTCCATCGCCTAGCTCCCTTTGCTTTCCATCAGGGCCGCCACACCGGGCAGTTCCTGTCCTTCCAACCATTCCAGAAATGCACCGCCGGCGGTCGAGACGTAGGTGAAATCGTCCGCCACACCGGCATGGTTCAGCGCGGCCACCGTGTCGCCACCGCCCGCCACCGAAAGAAGATCGCCGGATTTCGTGCGTTGGGCGACCAGCTTGGCCGCCGCCACCGTACCGGCATCGAATGGTGCGGTTTCAAACGCACCGAACGGCCCGTTCCACACCAATGTCCGCGTCGTGTGCAGCCGCTTCTCGAATTCGGCGATGGTCGCGGGCCCCACGTCGAGGATCATCTCATCCGCCCCCACCTCGTGCACATCGACCGTGCGATGGGCGGCGTGAGCCTTGAATTCCTTTGCCACCACCGCATCCGTCGGCAGAAGCAGCACCGCGCCCGTCTCGGTCGCCTTGTGCAGAATGCGTGCGGCGGTTTCGATCTGGTCGTTCTCGCACAGCGATTTTCCGATCGCGATGCCTTGCGCGGCCAGGAAGGTGTTGGCCATCGCGCCGCCGATCACCAGCGTTTCCACCCGCGCCACCAGATTTTCCAGCAACGCGATCTTGGTCGAGACCTTGGCGCCGCCCACCACCGCCAGCAATGGCCGTTCGGGATCGGCAAGCGCCTTGTGCAGATGTTCAAGCTCCGCCTGCATCGAACGCCCCGCCGCCGATGGCAGCAGATAGGCCAGCGTGGTGGTCGACGCATGCGCCCGGTGGGCAGCGGAAAAGGCATCGTTGACGAAAAAATCGCCGAGTTTTGCAAGGCTCTGTGCGAAGTCGCGCTCGCCCGCTTCTTCGCCGGCATGAAAGCGCGTGTTCTCCAGAAGAAGAACCTCGCCGTCCTTCAGCGCGGCAACCGCATTCTCCGCCGCCGCGCCAATGCAATCGTCTGCGAACGCGACTGTGCGCCCGGCCGCCTTCGCCAGTTCCGGCACCACCGGCTTCAGCGACATCGTGGGCACGCGCTTGCCCTTCGGCCGGTCGAAATGGGAGAGCACGATGACGCGCGCGCCTTTTTCGGCCAGCTCGCGAATGGTCGGCGCCTGGCGTTCGATGCGCGACAGATCGGTGACCGCGCCATCTTTCATCGGCACGTTCAGGTCCGCGCGCACCAGCACGCGCTTGCCCCTCACATCGAGATCGTCAAGCGTGCGGAAGTCCGCCATGGCGGGCCGTCAGATCAGCTTGCCCATGGCCGCGGCAGTATCGGCCATGCGGTTGGAAAAGCCCCATTCATTGTCGTACCAGCTCATGACGCTGACAAGGTTGCCGTCCATCACCTTGGTCTGGTCGATCGCGAAGCTTGAAGACGCCGGGTTGTGATTGAAATCGACCGAAACCAGCTTGTCTTCCACCACGGCCAGAACGCCCTTCATCGGGCCTTCTGCCGCGGCGCGAATGGCATTGTTGACCTCTTCAACGCTGGTCGGTCGCCTGGCGATGAATTTGAGATCGACAAGCGAGACATTCGGCGTCGGCACGCGCACGGAAATCCCGTCCAGCTTGCCTTTCAGTTCCGGCAGCACGAGGCCGATGGCCTTCGCCGCCCCGGTTGAGGTCGGGATCATCGAAAGGGCTGCGGCGCGGGCGCGATACAGGTCCTTGTGCAGCGTGTCCTGCGTCGGCTGATCGCCGGTATAGGAATGGATCGTGGTCATGAAGCCTTTTTCGATCCCGATCGCGTCGTTCATCACCTTGGCCATCGGCGCCAGACAGTTCGTGGTGCAGGAGCCGTTGGAGACGACGATGTGATCCCTGGTCAGCTTTCCTTCGTTCACGCCGACCACCACCGTCATGTCCACGCCGTCCGCCGGGGCGGAAATCAGCACCCGCTTCGCGCCTGCTTGCAGATGGGCCGAGGCTTTTTCCTTCGAGGTGAAAATACCGGTGCATTCCAGCGCGATGTCGACGCCCAGTTCCTTGTGCGGCAGCTTGGCGGGGTCGCGTTCGGCGGTAACGCGGATTTTGTGGCCATCGACGATCATATGCTCGCCGTCAATCTTCACTTCGCCGGGAAAGCGGCCATGCACGGAATCGTAGCGCAGCAGATGGGCATTGGTTTCCACCGGGCCCAGATCGTTCACGCCCACCACCACGATGTCATTGCGCTTGGATTCCACAATTGCGCGCAACACCAGACGCCCGATGCGGCCGAAGCCGTTGACCGCGACGCGAATGGTCATATCTTTCCTCCTAAATCCTCTTCAACGCCTTCTGCGCGGCCTCAACCACGGCTTGCGGCGTGATGCCAAAATGTTT
>JAFKEW010000043.1 GCA_017308375.1 Alphaproteobacteria bacterium | reverse complement strand
TCCCGTTTGCGCGGCGCATTGTCGCTGATGCGGTGCGCGATGGCGGCATGCCGCCCCTGATGATCGAACCGATCGACTTCGCCGGCCTCTACCGCGCCAAGCAGCTCGAACTCCAGCAGCAGCAGGCGAGCGGCCAGACCGTCGTCTGATAATCCCGTACCGAAGCCGGAATCCCTCGAAATTCAGCGTTAACAAAGCGTTCAGCGCGCCGCCCACAGGGCGCTATCGCCGAGTTCCTTGGCGACAAAAGCCTCGTGCCGGGCAAGCTCCGCCTCGCTCAGGCGGGGGGGCAGCGCTTCGGGCCGGGCCCGCGCCGGGCGGCTGGCCCCATCGGCGCCATCCGCACCGAAACCGGCCGGGGTCAGGCTCAGCCGGGTCTGCCGCCCGCCGATCAATTCCAGATACACCTGCGCCAAAAGCGAGGAGTCGAGCAGCGCCCCGTGTTTGGAGCGGCTGGTCAGATCGATGCCGAAGCGTTTGCACAATTCGTCCAGCGAATAACGTGCGCCGGGAAATTTGGCCTTGGCGATGTCGATGGTGTCGATGGCGCGGGCGAACGGAATCGGTGGCTTGCCGACCCGCGCCAGTTCCGCATTGAGGAACTTGATGTCGAATCCGGCATTGTGGATCACCAGCGGATCGTCGCCGATGAAATCCAGAAACTCCTCCACCACCGCGGCGAACACCGGCTTGTCGGCGATGAATTCATCGCTGATGCCATGCACCTTCTGGGATTCCACCGGGATCAGGCGTTCGGGATTGATGTAAATCTGCAAACTCTTTTCGGTCGGCACATGGTCGATCAGTTCGATACAGCCGATTTCGATGATGCGATGGCCTTCCGCCGGGTCGAGGCCGGTGGTTTCGGTATCGAGCACGATTTCCCGCGTCACGCCTTCTGTCCCTTGTCCTGATCCTGCCGCATGCGGTGAATGGCGGCGACGACACCCTTCACCTGTTCGAAGGCGTGCTCCAGCCCCTTGCCGGTCTCGACCACGAAATGCGCTTTGGCGCGCTTTTCCGCATCCGGCATCTGGCGCGACAGGATCTGGTCGAGCTTTTCCGCCGTCATGCCTTCACGCTGCAGCACGCGTTCCCGCTGCAAATCCGCCGGCGCGCTGACCACCACCACCGCATCCATGCGGCCCTCGCCGCCGGTCTCGAACAACAGCGGAATGTCGAGCACCACCAGTTCCGCGCCATCCTTCGCCGCCTGCTCCAGAAAGCTGCGCTGCGCCTTACCCACCAGCGGATGGACAATCGCTTCCAGCGTCTTGAACCCGTCGCTGCGCGCGGCCAGCGCTTTGGCCAGCAGGCCCCGATCCACCTTGCCGTTCACCACCGTGCCGGGAAAGGCGGCGTCGATCTCCGGCACTGCCGCACCGCCCTTTTCATAGAGCCGGTGCACGGCGGCATCGGCATCGTATACCGGAATGCCGAGGCGGGCGAACATGCGCGCGGTCTCACTTTTCCCCATGCCGATGGAGCCGGTCAAACCCACCAGAAAAGGTCTATCCATGCCCTAAGCCTGTTTCTGTTTCGCGCGCAGCGCCTGTTCCAGCTTCTGGCGCAGCGCCGGTGTCACCTCTGGCCTGATACCATAAAAGGCTTCGAAGGCCGGGACCGCCTGATGCAGCAACATGCCAAGGCCATCCACAGTTTTGTGCGCACGCGCAGCAGCCGCCTTCAGCAATGGTGTCTCCAGCGGGCTGTAAACCAGATCGCAGACCACCGCACTGCCGCGCAAGCGGTCGAGTGTCAGTGCCAGCGCTGGATTACCCGCCATGCCGGCACTGGTGGCATTGACCAGAAGATCCGTTTCCGCCGCCAGCCCCGGCCAATCCGCAAAGCCGCGGCTTCCGAGTTTCACCGTCACATGCGGTGCCAACGCACGCACCAACTGGTTTGCACGGTCCTGATGGCGGTTGAGCACCGTGATCTCCGCGGCACCGATTTCCGCCAAGGCCAGAACCGCCGCACGCGCCGCCCCACCCGCGCCATACAGCACCGCCTTGCCGCCGGTGAGCGCAACCCCACTGGCACGCAGACTGGCAGCAAGACCGGATGCATCGGTGTTGCGCCCTTCCAGCCTGCCGTCAGGCCCGCGCAGCAGCAGATTGACCGCGCCCGCCGCACGGGCGTGATCGTCCACCCGGTCCACCAGCGCAAAGCCCGCTTCCTTGTGCGGAATGGTCAGGTTCACACCCGCAAACCCGGCACGGAACAGACCGTCCAGCGCGCGCGCCAGATCGTGCGGCGCAATCGCCAGCGGCACATAGGCGCCATCGATCGCCAGATTTTCCAGCCAGAAATCGTGTAGCAGCGGCGACAGCGAATGCGCCACCGGCCATCCCGCAACCCCTGCCAGTTTTGCCTTGCCGCTGATGCTCATGCCGGCAGCACCCCGTGTTGGCGCAACGCCTCCAGCAGCGGCAACAGCGGCAGCCCCTGCACGGTGAAGTGATCGCCCTCCACCCGCGCGAACAATTGCGCCCCACGCCCCTCCAGCCGGTAGCAGCCGACGCCGCCAAGCAACGCCTCCCCCTCCTCCGCCAGATAGGTACCGAGGAAGTCATCGCTGAAATCGCGCATCGTCAGCCGCGCCGCCGCCGCATGGCGCCACACTGGCGCACCATGCAGACACAGCACTGCGGCGCTGATCAGATCGTGCGGCTGCCCGCGCAATTCCCGCAGCAGCGCGCGCGCCTCTTTCAGATCGGCGCATTTGCTGACCAGCACACCGTCGAACACCAGCACCTGATCGGCGCCCAGCACCAGCGCATCCGGCATCGCGGCCGACACTTGTGCCGCTTTCAGTTCGGCCAGCGCCTCGGCCACCGCGCGCGCGTCCGCACCGGCCACCTGAAGCGAGTCCTTCATCGCCGCTTCATCCACAGTGGCCGGATGAACAGCAAACACTACACCGGCTGCGGTCAGCAGGCGGGCCCGCGCCGGGCTTGCCGATGCCAGCACCAGCCCGGTCATACCGACACCCTGCGGTCGCCCAGAAGGTTCAGGATCGCGGCCGAGGTCTCCTCGACCGAGCGGCGGGAAACATCAATGGTCGGCCAGCCCATCTGTTCGAACAGGCGGCGGGTGGCGGTGACCTCGTCACGCACCTGCTCCAGATCGGCGTAGCTGGTATCACGCACCTCGCCCAGCGTGTTGAGCCGGTTGCGCCGCACCTGCACCAGCCGGTCCGGTGCGGCCCACAGTCCGACCACCAGCGGCCTTTTCGCAGCCTTCACCGCCTGCGGCAGCGGCACGCCCGGCACGATCGGCACATTGGCGGCACGGATGCCGCGGATCGCGAGATAGACACAGGTCGGTGTCTTGGAGGTGCGCGAGGCCCCGACCAGCACAACTTGCGCATTCTCAAGCCCGTCCAGCCCCTGCCCGTCATCGTGCTGGATGGTGAAGTTCAGCGCCTCGATCCGGTGCAGATAACGCTGATCGACCTCATGCTGGCCGCCGGGGCGATGGCTTTCGGCCACGCCCAGGAACGCGCGCAGCGCCGCCACCGGCCCCGCCATCACGTCGAGACAGGGCACATCCATCCGGGTGCATTGGCTGATAAGCTCGCGCTGCAAATCGGGATTGACCAGTGTGAAGAACACCAGACCGGGGCTTTCCCCGATATGTTCGATCGCCCGCGCCAATTGGCGTGGGCTACGCACCAGGGTGTAGGCATGTTCCTCGACCCGCACATCCTCGAACTGCGCCAGGGCGGCCTTGGCAATGGCATTGAGGGTTTCACCAGTCGCGTCGGAGACCAGATGGATATGGAACACGGGAGGATTCACAGAAGCGCCCTCAGTCGAGGTCAATTTGATCCCATTTGGTTAACAGGTTCGGGCCCGCGGTCAATGACTGTGCGAAACACCCGATTAAGCGACAGACTTATCCGCAAGGCCGGCCCCGCACCATATCGCATGATCGATTCCAAGCCCTTGAATCGCATGCGCTTCCGAACTGGTTCAAAACGCCCCACCGACTCTTCCACAAATCACAGGCATAACAACAACGTCATCAACCTTCTCTTAGGAGTCTTGAAGTGAAGGCGGATAAGCCGATCCTGCGTGCCTTGCGAAAAGAAGCGAACCTGCCACCACCCGTCTGGCTGATGCGCCAGGCCGGGCGCTATCTGCCGGAATACCGCGCAGTGCGGGAGAAGGCGGGTTCGTTCTGGACCATGTGCATGACGCCGGAGCTGGCCTGCGAGATCACCCTGCAGCCGATCACGCGTTTCGGCTTCGATGCGGCAATCCTGTTCTCCGACATTCTGGTGGTGCCGGCCGCCCTCGGCCTCAAGGTGTGGTTCGAGGAAGGCGTCGGCCCCAGATTGATACCGGTGCATGATACAAAAACGCTTGAGCGCGATCCCGAAGTCTGGCGCAAAACGCTCGCCCCGGTTTATGGCGCGTTGGAACTGGTGCGGCAGAAGCTCGATGACAAGACTGCGCTGCTCGGTTTCGCCGGTGCGCCGTGGACGCTCGCGACCTATATGGCGCAAGGCGGCGGTTCGCCCGATCAGCGCGAAGCGAAATTGTGGGGCTATCGCGACCCGCAAGGCTTTCAGCAATTGCTGGAGATCGTGGGCGATTGCGTCGCGGCACATCTGATTGCACAGATCGATGCCGGTGCCGATGCGGTGCAGATTTTCGATAGCTGGGCCTCGGGCCTGCCGGCGGAACGCTTTGCCGATTGGGTGGTGGCGCCGGCGAAACGGATTGTGGAAAAAATCCGCGCGTCGCGACCTGCCGCGAAGATCATCGGCTTTCCCCGCGCTTCGACCCTTGAAGGCTATTTGCAATACGCGGATGAAACTGGCGTCGATGCGGTTTCCATCGACACGTCGGCGCCGATCGCCTGGGCGGCGAAAAATCTTGCCGAGCGGGTGACGGTGCAGGGCAATCTCGATCCGATTGTGCTGATCGCGGGCGGTGCCGCGCTGGAACGCGCGGTGGACAGAATTGTGGACCGGATGCGGGGGCATCCTTTCATCTTCAATCTAGGCCACGGCATTTTGCCGGAGACACCTGTGGATCATGTTCACACGATGCTCACACGTATCCGGGCGGCGGCGTGAAACTGGCGGTGATCCTGTTCAATCTCGGCGGGCCATCGGCGCCTGAGGAGATTGAACCGTTTCTCTATAATCTGTTTTCCGATCCTGCGATTTTGTCTCTGCCCGGATTTATCCGTCTGCCGCTGGCGAAGCTGATCGCGAAGCGCCGCGCGCCGGTTGCGCGCGCGATCTATGCCAAAATCGGCGGGCGTTCTCCCATCCTGCCGGAGACGGAGGCGCAGGCCCGCGCATTGGAACAGGCATTGGCCGCGCGCGGACATGACGCGCGGGCCTTCATTGCGATGCGATGCTCAAAGCCTGGTGCGCGCGAGGCAGCGGAAGCCGCGAAGGCCTGGGGGCCGAACCGGATCGTGCTGCTGCCGCTCTATCCGCAATATTCCACCACCACCACCGCGTCCTCGCTGGCCGATTGGCGTGACTGGGCTGCGAAGGCCGGTCTCACCGTGCCGCAATCCGGCATCTGCTGCTATCCGGAGGATGATGGTTTCATTGCCGCGATGGCGGCTGCCATCGCCAAAGCGCGGGAGGGTGCGCGAAGCGACCTCTCCTATCGCCTGTTGCTCTCGGCCCATGGCCTGCCGGAACGGGTGATCACGAAGGGTGATCCCTACCGTGCACAAGTGGAACGCTCGGCCGCGGCCATCGCTGCAGCAATCGGTGAGCCGGGGCTCGACTGGCAGGTCTGTTTTCAAAGCCGGGTGGGGCCGATGAAATGGATCGGGCCCGCAACCGATGCTGAGATCGTTCGCGCCGGGGCGGACAGCAAAGGGGTGATCGTGGCCCCGATCGCGTTTGTCAGCGAACACTCCGAAACGCTGGTGGAACTTGATATCGAGTATCGCGCACTGGCAGAACGCTCCGGCGTTCCCGATTATCGCCGGGCTTCAACGGTGGGATGCGATCCCCGCTTTATCGCGGGCCTGGCGCGTCTGGTGGAACAGGCGCTGGCGCACGGCGGCGTCAGCGGGCCGGGCGGCACACGGCTCTGCCCCGCAGGCACCGATGCTTGTGGGTTTGTGGCGGGCGGATTTGAGGGGGGCCAATTTTTGGGGGACCGGCCATGACCATGTTTCTTTCCGACAATATCCTCTGGATCGAGGCGTTCCACGTCATCGCGGTGATCGCCTGGATGGCGGGGTTGCTCTATCTGCCGCGGCTTTTTGTCTATCACACCGAAACCGTGCCGGGCTCGGTGGAGTCCGAACGCTTCAAGGTGATGGAGCGTCGGCTGCTGCGCGGCATCATGAATCCGGCCATGGTCGCGGTGTGGATTCTGGGGCCGCTGCTGGCCTGGATCACCGGCGCGTGGGAGGACGGCTGGCTGCATGCGAAATTCGCGCTAGTGCTGATCCTGACCTTTGTCCATCATCTTCTGGGTGTCTGGCGCAAGGATTTCGAGCGCGACGCCAACACACGGACCGCCCGCTTCTACCGGATCTGGAACGAGGTCCCCACCCTTCTGATGGTGGCGATTGTCATCCTGGTGGTGGTGAAACCTTTTTGAAACCGGCGGCCGGGCAAGGTTCGATAAAATTTGCAGTGCCGTCCTTGACGGGAGTTTGCACAGACCCCAAATCGCGGTATAGTTTGGTCAGTTCCCCATCAACGCCGAGGTAAGCCAGCGCGGGTTTCGCGCCAGATACGGGCCACAAGGTCAAGCGGCGGACGTTATCTTTTAACCGGCAATTCCCTGCGGCCTGTGCTGAACCCAGCCCGCGTGCGGGCGGTGCTCTTCTTCTTTTTCTGATCCTGTTCCAGGTGTTTCCATGACTGTGCAATCCGGCCTGCAAGCGATGAAGCTGCAGGATCTCAAAGCGAAATCCCCCACCGATCTGCTTGCCTTCGCCGAAGAGCTGGAGATCGAGAACGCATCCTCCATGCGCAAGCAGGACATGATGTTCGCGATCCTGAAAGAACTCGCCGAGCGCGATGTGGAAATCACCGGCGGCGGCACGCTGGAGGTGCTGCAGGATGGCTTCGGCTTCCTGCGCAGCCCGGAATCGAATTACCTCGCCGGGCCGGACGACATCTATGTCTCGCCGTCACAGATCCGCCGCTTCGGCCTTCGCACCGGCGATACCGTGGATGGCCCGATCCGCAGCCCGAAGGACGGCGAACGCTATTTCGCGCTGTTGAAGGTCTCCACCATCAATTTCGAAGACCCAGAGGCCACCCGCCACAAGGTGCATTTCGACAATCTGACGCCGCTTTACCCGACCAAGCGGCTGAACATGGAAATCGAAGACCCCACCATCAAGGACCGCACCGGCCGGGTGATCGATATCGTGGCGCCGCAGGGCATGGGCCAGCGCGCGCTGATCACCGCCCCGCCCCGCACCGGCAAGACCGTGATCCTGCAGAACATCGCCAAGGCGATCGCGGCCAATCACCCCGAATGCTATCTGATCGTGCTGCTGATCGACGAACGCCCGGAAGAAGTCACCGACATGCAGCGCACGGTGAAGGGCGAGGTGATTTCGTCGACCTTCGACGAGCCTGCCTCCCGCCACGTACAGGTCGCCGAGATGGTGATCGAGAAAGCGAAGCGCCTGGTCGAGCACAAACGCGACGTGATCATCCTGCTCGATTCCATCACCCGCCTCGGCCGTGCCTACAACACCGTTGTTCCTTCCTCGGGCAAGGTGCTGACCGGCGGTGTCGATGCCAATGCGCTGCAGCGGCCGAAGCGTTTCTTCGGTGCGGCCCGCAATATCGAGGAAGGCGGCTCGCTCACCATCATCGCAACCGCCTTGATCGATACCGGCAGCCGCATGGACGAAGTGATCTTTGAAGAGTTCAAGGGTACCGGCAATTCGGAAATCATTCTGGACCGCAAGGTGGCGGACAAGCGCATCTTCCCGGCCATCGACATCCTGAAATCCGGCACCCGCAAGGACGAGTTGCTGGTGGACAAGGCCACCCTGTCGAAGATGTATGTGCTGCGCCGCATCCTGGCGCCGATGGGCACGGTGGACGCGATCGAGTTCCTGCTCGACAAGCTGCGCTCGGCCAAGAACAACGCCGATTTCTTCGACAGCATGAATACATGAGGGCTTTGGTTTTGCCGGACTTGTGCCGGCAATCCATTCCGGCCGGTGCGGTGTGTGGCTTTAAGCGAGCTTCAGCCCGCAATGTTTTGCGAAATGGCGAAAGCCATCGTCGCGCGCGATAAGCGGAATATTGTAGTCGATTGCCGATTGAGCGATGAGCGTATCCGGAAGTTTTGGCTTGAGCTTGAGATTGAGGAGGCGGGCGCGTGTGCGAGCCGCGCGCAGCCAATAGCCTTGCGTAATATCGAGTTGGCGCCATTCGGCGACAACCATTTCGAGCTCTGTAGTGGTTCTTGGGTCGCTCAGCAGTTCAGTGAATGCGATCGGTGAGATACGTAACTCGCCTGCGCCCAACGCATCGTGGATTCGTTCAACATCACTGCCGTCACGCCCGGAGAAATAGGCGATAAGACTGCTGGTGTCGGCCGCGATCACTTAATCCTCAAGCTTTCGCAGCGCCATAAGATCGACCCCGAATTTGATTTTCCCGCGGTGCGCCATTGCCTTTTTCTGAGCTTGCTTGGAAGCGTAATCGAGAAGCGCTTGGCGAACTGTTTCGCTTACGCCGGCGCCGGTATGTTCCTGCGCCAGCGCCAATGCGCGTTCTGGTACTTCCACTGTAATTTTGCGCATTTCACCCATGGCAGCATCGTGCCATAATCGACACTGGGTTTCAAGCTGGTAGTCATTATGGGGCCCATTCTGGTCCTGACCGGGCCCTAAACGTGCTTGCTGCGGACGGCGATGAAATCCATCAGCGCCAGCAGAACGCCGGAGAGCACGAAGGTCAGGTGGATGATCACCAGCCAGGTGAGATCGGTCTCGGTATATTTCTCCACCGACAGGAACGCCTTCAGAAGCTGGATGGCCGAAATCGCCACGATGGAGGCGATCAGCTTCAGCTTCATGCCGGAAAAATCGATCTTGCCCATCCAGTCCGGCCGGTCGGGGTGATCGGCCACATCCATCTTGGAGACGAAGTTCTCGTAGCCGGACAGCACCACCATCAACAGCAGATTGGCCGCCAGCGACAGATCGATCAGGTTCAGCGCCAGCACCACGACATTGACTTCGCCGAGACTGAAGATCATCGGGGCGGCGTGCAGGATCTCCTGCACGAACACGACCAGAAGCCCGACGATCGCCAGCACCAGGCCGAGATAGAACGGCGCCATCAGCCAACGGCTGGTGAACAGCACCGCTTCAAGCGCGCGCTCGGCGTGGCTAACTTTCATCGGGGCTCCTTGAGGGCCGGACGTTGCGAAAAGAACATATAGGGGCGGTCTTGCGCCCCTTAAAGCCCGGCTTTCACCACCCGATTGACGCCTGCGGCCTTGAGGCCGACACTGGGCGAAGCTGGCAAGGGAGGCCGCCGCCAATGACCGAACACCCCTCCACGGAAACAACTGAAGGCCGCGCCCAGTTCAAGGCGATGGCCGAGGGCACCCCGGACGACTGGATGAAAATCGGGGCGGCCGCGTCGTCGTTCAACAAGGATCTGCCCAACCGGGTGATTGCGCATCTGAAAATGCTGGAGGGCGATTGCGGCGGCTTCGCGGTGGACCGGCTGGAACATTCGCTGCAATCGGCAACGCTGGCCCATCGCGACGGCATGGACGAGGAATATGTCGTCTGCGCCCTTCTGCACGACATGGGCGATATTCTTGCCTCCGCCAATCATGCCGAACTGGGCGCCACCGTGCTGCGCCCCTTCGTGTCGGACGACAATTGGTGGATGCTGCATCACCACGGCATCTTCCAGGGCTATTATTTCTTCCACTATCTGGGGCTGGACCGGAACATGCGCGACCAGTTCCGCGGCCATCCCTGTTTTGAAAGAACAGCGATGTTCTGCGCCCGGCATGACCAGAACGCTTTCGATCCCCATTACGATACCATGCCGCTCGACGCCTTCGTGCCGATGGTGCAACGGGTGATGGCGCGGCCCAAACGCTCGATCTATCTGAGGCCCGACACCAAAGCCGCGGCGGAATAGCAGGGTCGGCTGAAGCGTAAATTATCCTCCCGTAAACGGGGGAGCATGGAATGCCTCGTATTGCGACGTTTATGGAACCAGTACCGTTGCGCCGGTGGTCTTGCGTCCTTCCAGCGCGCGATGGGCGTCCGCCGCATTGGCCAGCTTGAAACGCTGGCGCACTTCGATCTTCACCGCACCCGATGCGATCACCGCGAACAGATCGTCGGCCGTTTCCTGCAACTCCGCCCGCGTGCGCGTGTAATGAAGGAGCGAGGGCCGCGTCAGATAGAGCGAACCTTTGGCCGCTAGAATGCCCGGCGCGAAAGGCGGCACCGCCCCGCTGGCATTGCCGAAGCTGACCATCAGCCCGCGCGGCGCCAGACAATCGAGCGAACCGTCCCAGCTATCCTTGCCGATGGAATCGTAGACCACCGGCAGCCCCTCCCCGCCTGACAGTTCGCGCACCCGCGCCACCCAATCCTCTTTGCGCATGTTGAAGACATGGTCATAGCCATGCGCACGGGCGAGCGCGATCTTGTCATCCGATCCCACGGTGCCGATCACGGTGGCGCCCAGATGTTTCGCCCATTGGCCCGCGATCAGCCCGACACCGCCGGCCGCGGCATGAAACAGGATGGTCATCCCCTTTTGCACCATGAAGGTGCGTGTGAGCAGATATTGCACCGTCATGCCTTTCAGCATCGCGGCGGCGGCAATGTCATCGCCAATTCCATCCGGCAATTTGACCAAACGTGCGGCGGGCACATTGGCTTCTTCCGCGTAAGCGCCGAGCGGCCCGGCATAGGCGACACGGTCACCAATACTGACATTGGTTTTCAGCCCGCTGACATCCTCGCCCAGCGCGGTGACGACGCCAGCCGCCTCGCTGCCGAGGCCGGAGGGCAGCTTCACCGGATAAAGCCCGCTGCGGTAATAGGTGTCGATGAAATTGACGCCGATGGCGCTGTGGCGCACCCGCGCCTCGCCCGTTCCCGGTGGCGGCAATTCCACATCGGTATAGCCCAGAACCTCCGGCCCGCCCGTCTTTTCAAACCGGATCGCCTTCATCGCCTGCTCCTTTGTTTTGCAGCTGCCGGCCACGATAAAGCGCGGTCGCGGAAATTGCGATCTCAGCCGCCAATCTGTTCGATGGCCGCAATCTGAATATCGAAGCCCGCAAGGCCGACATATTCAAACTGATGGGGCGAAAGCAGCGTGATGGATTTCAGTTCCAGATCCTTCAGGATCTGTGCCCCGATGCCCACATCGCGCCAGTTTTCCGCCCGTTTCTTTTCGCTTGGCGTGGCGGCCATGGGCAGCGGATCCGGGGTTGAAACACCGGCCGCCCCTTCGCGCAGATAAACGATCACGCCCGCGCCTGCCGTCTTGATGCGTGCCATCGCGGCGGCCAGCAGATCGTGCCCGCCACCATGGCGGAAGACATCGCCCAGCACATCCTGGCGGTGAATGCGCACGAGCGGTGCGCTCACGCGCAGCGGATCGCCGAACACCAGTGCCATGTGCTGCACGGCATCGAACGGAGTGGAATAGGCGATGGCGCGGGCCGGCCCGATTTCGGTCTGCAATTCGAATTCGCGCGCACGGTGCACCAGCTTCTCGCGCGCCCGGCGCCAGGCGATCAGATCGGCAATCGAAATGATTTTGAGCTTGTGTTCCTTGGCAAAGGCGAGGAGGGCGGGCAGCCGCTTGACCGAACCATCGTCGTTGACGAGTTCGGCGAGCACACCCGTTTCCGGCAGGCCGGCCAGCCGCATCAGATCGGTGGCGGCCTCGGTATGGCCGGAGCGCATCAGAACCCCGCCGTCTTTTGCGATCAGCGGAAAGACATGGCCGGGGCGGACGAAATCCTCCGCCTGCACATTGTCATTGGCGAGTGCGCGCACCGTGTTGCAGCGTTCGTCGGCGGAGATGCCGGTGGTCAGCCCGTCACGATAATCGACCGAAATGGTGAAGGCGGTGCCGAGCGGGGCGTTGTTCTCGCGCACCATCGGGTCGAGGGACAGCGCACGCGCCCGTGCCGGGGTCAGCGGCGCACACAGAATGCCGCTGGTGTGGCGGATCATGAACGCCACCTGTTCGCGGGTGACTTTGGAAGCGGCGACAATCAGATCGCCTTCGTTTTCGCGGTCGTCATCATCCACCACCACAATCATTTCGCCGTCTGCAATGGCGCGGATGGCGTCTTCCACGGGGTCGAATGGCATCGGGGTCTCCGTTCTGTGGCGGGCGCCGGGGCCGGCGCGAAAGGCGGCAATATCGGTGAAGCGGATGCGGCGGTGGCTGCCCACCCGGCGATAGGGAAGCAGCCCTGCTTCCAGCAGCTTGATCAGATGGGGGCGGGAAACGCCCAGAACCTCCGCCGCCTGCTGGGTGGTGAATTCCGCCTCGATGGAGGCGACGGCCACCACCTGGCCGCGGGCCATATGATTCAGAAGGTCGAGCAGCAGCCGGAACGCCGGTTCGGGCAGGGGGGCGGTGCGGGCATTGTCGTCGTGGACCTGAACCGAGACGCCACCGGTCCAGCCGCGATAGGGCTCCAGCCGCCGCAGGCTGGCCTGCGCCACGCTGGCGTCGGCCTCCTCCGGCATCACCGCATTGCGGAAAATCGCACTATCCGCCATATCTATATCCGTGTTTCACTATAATCGAAACAAACGAAATCATACAGTGCAAACGAAGCAAGTGTATAGATAGCAGTTATTGGGTCCAGTTTTTACTGATATACGAAATATGGGATTCTTCTTTCGCCTCCCCGCAGTGGGGAGGTCGAAAATTGAAGCGAAGCGCAAATTTTCGGGTGGGGGTAAATACGGCATCGCCCCCTCCGTTCCTTCGGAACGCCTCCCCCGTAACCACGTGGGAGGATGCACGGCGCCCACTTCTCCTCCCCTGCGAAGCGGGGGAGAGCCTGCCCCACACGTGTTGCGGGGTCGAATTGGGCGAAGCGCAATTCGGGAGGGGCCTTAGCTCAGATGCTGGCGCAGGAAGGTGGCGGTGCGGCTGTTGGCGAGGTCGGCACAGGCCTTGTCGTAATGCTCGCCGCCGTCACGGGCGAAGGCGTGATCCATTTCCGGATAAATGTGTGTGGTGGCGAGTGGATTGGCTTTCAGCCCTTCCACGATCTTCGCCTGGGCCGCTTGCGGCACGAACTGGTCTTTCCCGGCGATGTGCAGCATCAGCGGTTTTTTCAGATTCTCGGCTTCGTCCAGCATGGTCTGGATATTGACGCCGTAATAGCCAACCGCCGCATCGCAATCGGTGCGGGTGGCGGTCAGGTAAGCCAGCATGCCGCCGAGGCAATAGCCCACCGCGCCCACCTTGCCGTTGGTGCCGCGCGTTTTGCGCAAGTGGGTGATGGTGGCCTGAATATCCTCCACCCCTTTGGCGGGATCGAAGCGGTTCATCAGGTCGAACGCCTTGTCCCAGTCCGCCTTGGTCTTGTCGCCCAACTGCACATTGGGCGACAGCCGCCAGAACAGGTCCGGCGCGAGCGCGAAGAATCCTCGTGCGGCCAGGCCGTCGGCCACGCTGCGCATCACCGCGTTGACGCCGAAAATCTCCTGAATCACCACGATTCCGGGCCCGCCGCCCACCGCTGGTGTGGCGAGATAGGCCGAGAAATTGCCGTCCTTGCCCTGAATCGTGACGTCTTTGCCCATGCCTGCGCGCCCTTTGTTCTGGTTGTTGCCGTTCGGGGATCCGGCTGAAATCAAATCACAGCCGGCGCCCGATGCGAAACCCTGATGCGAAGCCTATGGGATCAGGCCTGCCCCTCGGCCCGCGCCGGCAATTGCAGCATCTGGCTCAGGGTCACCGGATTGGTGATCGGTGCCGAGCAGGTCTGCCGCACACAGACATAGGCCGTGGGCACGCCGTTCTGCATCGTCTTGCCGAAGGCGGGGTGGGTTTCGTGCAGAACCGCATCCGGCTCCACCACCAGCAGCGTGCGGTTGGGCAGGCTGCGCCCGGTGACGGCTTCCATCATCTCGCGCGTTTTCTGGTTGTCGCGCGGGCCCACGATCACGATCTGCAAGCCCGTCATGATCAGTTCGAGATTGTTGAGATAGCTGCCCATCGAGATATAGGCGCGGTTGATTTCGCTTGCGAAGGCGGAGACGAGCGCGTTGGAACGGTCGCGATAAGCCTGTTCGGCGGTGATGAAATAGAGCCGGGCCAGCACGCCCGTCATCACGCCATTGGCGCAAGGGGCGGCCTGATCGAACACTGTCCGTACACGGAAGAAAAGCTGTTCGCCATCGTCCGCGGTCTGGAAATAGCCGCCGTTCTGCGCGTCCCAGTAATGTTCGTTCAGCACATCCACCCAGGCCCGCGCCCGGTCGCGGTAATGGGTGTTCTGCGTCACCTCGAACAGCATCAAAGCGGCGCGCGCCATATGGGCGTAATCATCCGAGAAGCCGCTGGCGTGCCGCTTGCCCTCACGCCAGGAATGCGAAAGCCGGTCGCCGTCACTTAAGTTTTTCTCGACGAAGGCGAAGGTCTTTTCGGCGGCCGCGATCCATTGCGGCACCTTCAGTGCGGAGCCCGCATTGGCAAGGGCATGGATCATCATGCCGTTCCAGTCGGCCAGCACCTTGTCGTCGCGCAAGGGCGCGGTGCGTTTCATCCGTGCCGCCAGCAGAAGTTCGCGCTGGCGCTTGAACAGGGCTTCATCGGCTTCCGGCTGGGGATAGGTCGCGTTGCCGACCCGATGCAGAATGTTGCGGCCGTTGAAATTGCCTTCGCGGGTGACGTTGTAGACCTGCTTGAAACGCTGCGAAAACGTGCCGGCCAGCGCCGCATCGATCTCGGCTTCCGTCCACAGATAATAGATGCCTTCCTCGCCGTCGGAATCCGCATCCAGGCTGGCGGCGAAACCGTCGCCCACCATCATGTCGCGCATCACCCAGGCGATGGTCTCCTCGATGCGCGTGCGGTAAAGCTGGTTGCGGTTGTACTGCCAGACCGATGTCATCATGTCGATCAGCAGCGCATTGTCGTAGAGCATCTTCTCGAAATGCGGGATCAGCCAGCGTTCATCGGTGGCATAACGGGCATAGCCGCCGCCGACATGATCGTAGATGCCGGACATCGCCATATTGTCGAGCGAGGTTTGCACCAGCTGGAAGAATTGCGGGGCGGCCGTGCGCAGGAAGGCGCGCCACATCACCTCCAGAAGCCCGGTGGAGGGGAATTTGGGCGCGCCCGACAGCCCGCCATAAAAGATATCAAATCGTTGTGCGATATGAATGGCGGATGCGTCCAGCATCATCGGGTGGGTTTCGCCGCGCAAATCCCGCGCCCACAGATTGGTCAGCGCCTGGGTCACCCGGCCCGTGGCGTTCGCCACCGGCTCTTTCTGCTCGTGATAGAGTTTCGAGACTTCTTCCAGCACACGCTTGAAGGCGGGCTGGCCATAGCGGTCTTCGGGCGGAAAATAGGTCCCAGCATAAAACGGTTCGCCCTTCGGCGTGAGGAACATGGTCAGCGGCCAGCCGCCGTTCAGCCCCATCGAATTGGAAGCGGCTTGATAAAGCTGGTCGATGTCCGGGCGCTCCTCCCGGTCCACCTTCACATTGACGAACAGTTCGTTCATCAGCTTCGCGGTTTCCGCGTCCGCGAAACTTTCGTGGTTCATCACATGGCACCAGTGACAGGCGGTGTAGCCGACCGAGAGCAGCACCGGCTTTCCTTGCGCTTCCGCTTCGGCAAAGGCTTCCGGCCCCCACGGGCGCCAATGCACCGGATTGCCGGCATGCAGAAGCAGATAGGGGCTCGTCTCGGCGGCGAGTGTGTTGGCGGTCATGGGGCATCCTTGCAGTGCGCGAAGAGAGCCGCGCGCCGTTGCGGGACAGGGTTTATGCTCTTAGCGTCTGTTTAGAGCGCAATCGGAAAAGTGTGAAGCGGTTTTCCGATCAATTGCGCGACAGAACAAAGAACTGGAGCGAAACCGGGATTCCATCGAATCCGGTTTTGTGCCCGGCGGGGCATGTGGAACGAACAAGCGTGAAGGAAAACAGACCATGAAAATGCATGTCGAGGTGGACCTCACGCCGGAGGAGGCGCGCAAGCTGATGGGCTTGCCGGACGTTTCGGCGCTGCAGGAGAAGATGCTGGCGGAAATGGAACAGCGGATGAAGGCCGCGCTTGATGCTTCCGATCCCGAAGCGATGCTGAAGGCGTGGATGCCGCCCGGCGCGGGCTTCGGCACCCAGGCGTTCGAGCAGTTTCAGCGCTTTCTGTGGGACAGTGCGCGGGCGGCCACCGGTGGCGCCGCAAAGGGCGGCCCGACGAAAAAAGACCCCAAAGCCTGATCGGGCATGATGCGGGACGATACGATTTTCGCGCTGTCCAGCGCGCCGGGCCGCGCCGGCGTGGCGCTGTTCCGCGTTTCGGGGCCGCAGGCTGGGGCGGCGGTACGCGCGCTGACGGGGCAGGGGCCGCCCCACCCACGCCGCGCCGCCTTGCGCGCCTTTGTGGATGGCAAGGGCCGCGCGATCGATCATGGTCTTCTGCTCTGGTTTCCGGGACCGGCCAGTTTCACCGGCGAGGATTGTGCCGAATTTCATGCCCATGGCGGCCGCGCCATCGCCGAAGGTTTGATGGCGGCGCTCGGCGCCGTGCCCGGTTTGCGCACCGCCGAGGCGGGGGAGTTCACCCGCCGCGCGGTTGAGAACGGTAAGTTGGACCTGACCCGGGCGGAAGCGCTGGCCGATCTGATCGATGCCGAAACCGAAAGCCAGCGCAGGCAGGCCTTGCGCCAATATGGCGGCGTGGCGGAGGCGCTCTATGAAGACTGGCGCACCCGGCTGATCGCGGCCGGCGCGCTGGCCGAAGCCGCAATTGATTTCGCGGAGGAGGAACTGCCGGAGGATGTGGAGACACGCGCCCGCGAAAACCTTACCGCTATCCAGGCCGAAATCGCTGCCTATCTGAATGATGCGGGGCGGGGGGAGCTGATCCGCGACGGTGTTCACTTAACGGTGATCGGTCCACCGAATGCTGGAAAAAGCTCTCTTATCAATGCCTTGGCGAAACGCAGCGTCGCCATCGTGTCTGATATTCCGGGCACCACCCGCGATGTGATCGACATCCGGCTCGACCTTGGCGGCTATCTCGTCACCATCTCGGACACGGCGGGCTTGCGCGAATCCGGCGATGCCATCGAGCGGGAAGGGGTGCGCCGTGCCCGTGCCCGCGCCGCCGAAAGCGATCTGGTGCTGCTACTGCTGGACGGCGCCAGCAGCGATCAGCCCGAACTGGGCGACCTGAAGCCGGACCTCATCGTCTGGAACAAGACCGATCTGCCGTGGCCCGCGGCGCGGGACGGCCTGCACCTTTCGCTCAAAACCGGGGCGGGGGTGGAGGCCCTGCTGGCCTGGCTGACCCGGTTGGTGGCCCGAACGCTGGAGCGGCCGGGCGAGGCCCCGCTGATTACCCGCGCCCGCCATCGCCGCGCGCTGGAGGAGGCGGCTGAAGCCTTGGCTCGCGCATGTCAGGCGCCGGAGGCCGAGCTGATGGCCGAAGACATCCGCCTCGCCACCCGTGCCATCGGCCGTATCACCGGCCGCGTCGATGTCGAAGACCTGCTCGACGTCATCTTCCGCGACTTCTGTATTGGGAAGTAGCCGCCTAGTTTTTGCCTTCGTCTCTATCCAAAGCCACTACTTTCAAGTTTGGTTCGCGGAGGCGCAGTTTTTGCAGCCGCTCAAATTCTTTGCGAATGCCCGGATTGTTCTCCAAATCGTGAGAGACAAACTCTCTGATAGCCCGCTTGGTTATCTCATGGGCGTTGGCGCCATGATGAGCTTCACAGAAATCAGCAAGTATCCCCTCAAGTTCAGATCCTAGTCTGGATCTGGAGCCGCTCGTTCGACGTCGTGCCATGAGTTATATTGTACAAAATTGAACAATTAGGTACATTCATAACGAATCACTTTCTACTCGCGTTGGCTGCTGTCAATCGGTTAGAAAGAAAAAGGCCCCAGTATGGGGCCTAGTTTGAAGTAATGTTGGTGGCGGAGATGGGGGGATTTGAACCCCCGCAGGACGGGGCTAGCGTCCTGTACGGATTGGAAATCCGCTGCCTTCAACCGGGCTCGGCCACATCTCCACGTGGTATTTATCTGTCGAGGTCGCCTGTTTAGGGCGACCTCGACATTATTTTTGTGCCCATGTGACGGGATTCGCAACTAGCAATACCGGGCTACGAACCCCCAAAACGCCAGTTGTTGTGCCTATCTGTAGAGCTTGTGGTATTTCTGCCGCGAAACATAGGTAAATATGTCTATGACCGCTTGAGTGGCGGAAGACGTTTCACGTGAAACACACACCGCCAGTCTCAAGCCGTTGTTTCACGTGAAACATCACCCGCGCGCCTGAAACATCCCGTTCCGGCAGGCTTTTTCTTGATCGTGTCCCCTATGAAGCCTAAACACCGCGCCCATGCGCTACGACGTGATCGTGATCGGGGGTGGGCACGCTGGCTGTGAGGCTGCGGCGGCAGCCGCACGCGCAGGCGCCGCAACGCTGCTTCTGACCCATAATCTCGAAACCATCGGCGAAATGTCCTGCAATCCGGCCATTGGCGGGGTGGGGAAGGGCCATCTGGTGCGCGAGATCGATGCGCTGGACGGCGTGATGGGCCGCGTCGCCGATGCGGCGGGCATCCAGTTCCGCATGCTGAACCGGCGCAAGGGCCCGGCGGTGCGCGGCCCCCGGGCGCAGGCCGACCGCAAGCTCTACCGCGCCGCCATGCAGGCCGCACTGGCCGAGACCGAAAACCTCACCATCCGCGCCGCCGCGGTGGAAGGCCTTCTGGTGCAGGGCGGCCGCGCCGCCGGTGTGACCACGGCGGATGGAAGCGAATTCCGCAGCGGCGCCGTCATTCTCACCACCGGCACCTTTCTGCGCGGCCTGATCCATATCGGGGAGCGCAAGATTCCCGCCGGCCGCATGACCGCGGCGCCCGCCGCCAATGGCGAAATCGGCACCGAATCCGCCGCCGTCGGCCTGTCTCAGGCGCTTTACGGCCTCGGCCTCACCATGGGGCGGCTCAAAACCGGCACCCCGCCGCGGCTCGACGGCCGCACCATCGCGTGGGAGCGGCTGGCCCCCCAGGCGGGCGACGATCCGCCGGTGCCCTTTTCTTTCCTCAACAGCCGCATCACCACGCCGCAGACCGTCTGCCACATCACCCGCACCACGGCGGAGACGCACGCGATCCTGCGCGCCAATCTCGACCGGGCGCCGATGTATTCCGGCCAGATCGAAAGTACCGGCCCGCGCTATTGCCCCTCGATCGAGGACAAGGTGGTCCGTTTCGCCGCGCGCGAGAGCCACCAGATCTTTCTGGAGCCGGAGGGGCTGGACGATCCCACCATCTATCCCAACGGAATCTCGACCTCGACGCCGGAAGATGTGCAATTGGCGCTGATTGCGACCATTCCGGGCCTCGAAACGGCGCGGATGATCCGCCCCGGCTACGCCATCGAGTATGATTATGTCGATCCGCGGGAGCTTTCGCCCGCGCTGGAGGTCAAAAAACTGCCCGGCCTCTATCTCGCGGGCCAGATCAACGGCACCACGGGGTATGAGGAGGCGGCGGCCCAAGGCCTGATGGCCGGGCTGAACGCCGCGCGCGCCGCTGGCGGGACAGGGCCTGTCATCCTCGACCGGGCGCGGGCCTATATCGGCGTGCTGATCGATGATCTGGTGACCAAGGGGGTGAGCGAGCCCTATCGCATGTTCACCTCCCGCGCCGAATACCGCCTCACCCTGCGGGCGGATAACGCAGATCAACGCCTGACCGGGCTCGGTATCGCGGCCGGGCTGGTCGGTTCCGCCCGTAAACGGGCGTTTTCGGCCAAAATGGCGGCGCTGGAGGCCGCGCGGGCTGAGATGCAGGCGCTGACCCTCACCCCCAATCAGGCCCAGAAGCTGGGGCTGACCGTGCGGCTGGATGGTGTCCGCCGCAACGGGTTCGAGCTTCTGGCCCTTCCCGGCGTCGAATGGCCGATGCTGCAGGCAATCTGGCCCGAACTGGGCGGGCTTTCCGCCCCGATTGTCGAGCAGTTGGAGATCGATGCGCGCTATTCCGGCTATCTCGACCGGCAGGAGGCTGATATCGCCGCCTTCCGCCGGGATGAAGGCCTGCATCTGCCCGCTGACCTCGATTATCGCGCGGTTCACGGCCTTTCGACCGAGGCGGCGCAGAAACTGGCCCGCATCCGCCCCGCCACTCTGGGTCAGGCCGCGCGGATCGATGGCGTCACGCCTGCCGCGCTGACCGTGGTGCTGGCCCATGTCCGGGGAACCGCCCGGCATGGGACCAGGGCCCGCAAGCATGAAGCCGCCTGACGCCGTGGCGGATTCCGTCCCCGATGTGGCCGCGTTTCAGGCCGCCTTCCCTGTTTCACGTGAAACATTGGCGGGGCTTGAGACTTATGTCGGCCTGCTGCGGGACTGGAATGCGAAGCACAATCTGGTTTCAGCCGCGTCGCTCGCCGCTGTCTGGCACCGCCATATACTGGACAGCGCTCAGCTTCTGCCCCTGATTCCGGCTTCGGCCACAACATTGGCCGATCTCGGCAGCGGGGCGGGGTTTCCGGGTCTGGTGCTGGCCTGGCTGGCGCGCGACCGGCTGCGGGTCAGCCTTTACGAATCCACCGCCAAGAAATGCCGATTCCTGGGGGAAGTCGCCGAAAAGCTCGGCCTGACGGTCGACATTCGCAATGGCCGGATCGAAGATGCCCCGCGCCGGGCTTTCGACGTGGTAACGGCGCGGGCCTGTGCGCCGCTCGACCGGCTGCTGGCCTACGCGCATCGCTCTCAGGGGGCGGGGACCGTGAATCTGTTCCTCAAGGGTCAAAATGTTGAGGGTGAGTTGACCGCGGCCTACAAGATTTGGAGAATGATCCTGCAAAAGCACCAGAGCCTGACCGATCCGGCGGCCACGGTCCTGGAAATCCGGGGGCTGGCCCGTGTCTGAACTGGTGGAACGCTTGTCCAATCCCGATGGCCGCCGCCCCCGCGTGCTGGTGGTGGCCAACCAGAAGGGCGGTGTGGGTAAAACCACCACCGCAATCAATCTGGCCACCGCGCTCGCCGCCATCGGCCAGCCCGCACTGGTGGTGGACATCGACCCCCAGGGCAACGCCTCCACCGGGCTCGGCATCGGCCACGATCAGCGTGAACGCACCATCTATGACGTACTGATGGGGGATGTACCGCTGGCCGATGCCATTGTGCCGACCCGCGTGCCGCGTCTTTCGATCGTGCCGGCCACGGTCGATCTTTCGGGTGCCGAACTCGAACTGATCGGGATGGAACGGCGCAACAATCGTCTGAAGGATGCGCTGGAAGAATTCGCCCACAGCCCGGCGCAGAACTTCGCTTATGTGCTGATCGATTGCCCGCCGTCGCTGACCCTTCTGACCGTGAACGCAATGGTCGCGGCCGATGCGGTGATCGTGCCGTTGCAGACGGAATTCTTCGCGCTGGAAGGCCTCAGCCAGCTGCTCAAAACGATTGACCGTGTACGGACGAACCTCAATCCCGCGCTGGAGATTCAGGGCATCATCCTCACCATGTTCGACAAGCGCAACAAACTCAGCGATCAGGTTGCCGCCGATGTGCGCGGGCATATGGGCGATAAGGTCTATCGTACTGTGATACCGCGCAATGTGCGCATTTCCGAAGCGCCGAGCCATGGTCTGCCGGCGCTGATCTACGATCTCAAATGTCCGGGCAGCCAGGCTTACATCCGGCTGGCGGGCGAGTTGGTGCAACGCGAGAAGGCACGGGAAGCGGCATGATGGCAGAGGCAAGACGGTCCGGTCTCGGGCGCGGGCTTTCGGCGTTGATCGGCGATGATGTGGCGCCCGCCCGCGGCGACGGTAAATCCACGCGCACCCTGCCGGTCGCGTTTCTGAAGCCCAACCCGCATCAGCCGCGCAAGCGTTTTGCGGAAGGGGAATTGGAAGATCTCTCCAATTCCATCCGCGAGAAGGGGGTGCTGCAACCCATTCTGGTCCGCCCGGTCAAGGGCGCGTCCGACAGTTTCGAGATCGTGGCGGGCGAACGGCGCTGGCGTGCGGCCCAGATGGCCAAGCTGCATGACGTGCCGGTGGTGGTGCGGGAGCTTTCGGATTCCGAGGCCCTCGAACTCGCCATCGTGGAGAATGTGCAGCGCGCCGACCTCAACGCGATTGAGGAGGCGGCGGCCTATCACGACCTGATCGACCGTTTCCAATACACCCAGGAAAAGCTGGCGCAGACCGTCGGCAAAAGCCGCAGCCATGTCGCGAACACGCTTCGCCTTTTGCGTCTGCCGGAAAGCGTCAAGGTCATGGTGCGGGAGGGGGCGCTCAGCGCCGGTCATGCCCGCACCCTGATCGGGGCCGAGGATGCGGAGGCGCGCGCGCGCCAGATCGTGGATGCTGCACTCAATGTCCGGCAAGCTGAACAGCGTTCATCAAATCAGAAGAAACCCTCTCCAAACAGGGTGTTGGAGAAGGATGCTGACACCGCCGCGCTGGAACGGGACCTGACCCAGCGCCTGGGCCTTGCTGTCGCCGTGCATCATCGCGGCGACAAGGGCGGCGAGCTTCGCGTCAGCTACAAGACCCTGGAACAGTTGGACGAGATCGTCCGCCGCCTCGGCCGCACCTGACTTTCTTCCGCCCCCTCCGTTCCTTCGGAACACCTCCCCCGTAAAAACGGGGGAGAAGAAACACGAAATCATCCTCCCCCGCACGCGGGGGAGGTGCTGACCCGGATTTATCCGGGGAAGCGGAGGGGGGTAGTTGCGGCCGGAGGCGGCGAGGGCCGAAGCCTACCCGCACTTGGCCAGTTTCAGTGCCGCTGCCGGGTCGATCCGCCCGTCATAAAGGGCGCGCCCGATCACCACGCCGTCGATGTTCGGTTCCCTGGCCGCGATCAGCGCCGCGATGTCTTCAATGCCCGCCACGCCGCCCGACGCGATCACCGGAATCGAAACCGCGCGTGCCAAGGCCGCGGTCGCCTCCACATTCACGCCCTGCAACATGCCGTCGCGTGCGATGTCGGTGTAGATGATGGCGGCAACCCCGGCATCCTCGAACCGCCGCGCCAACTCCGCCGCTGAAAGGGTGGAGGTTTCGGCCCAGCCTTCTACCGCCACCATGCCGTCACGCGCATCGATGCCGACGGCAATGCGCCCTTCATGAGCGCGCGCCGCGTCCTTCACCAGTGCGGGGTCGCGCACTGCCACCGTGCCGAGGATCACCCGCGTGATCCCGGCCTCCAGCCAGTGTTCGATGCCCGCCCGGTCGCGAATGCCGCCGCCCAGCTGGATGGGCAGCGCAATCGCGGCGCGGATGGCGGCAATTGCATCGCCATTGTGCGAACCCCCGGCAAAGGCGCCGTTCAGGTCCACACAATGCAGCCACTCGAACCCGGCTTCGGCAAAGCTCCGCGCCTGCGCCGCCGGGTCGGTGTTGAACACGGTGGCCTGATCCATTGCCCCCTGTTTCAGGCGCACGCAGTGCCCGTCTTTCAGGTCGATCGCGGGGTAAAGTTTCATGGCCGCCAATTGAGGAAGTTGGACAGGATGCGCAAGCCCACCGCCTGACTTTTCTCAGGGTGAAACTGGGTCCCGGCCAGATTGTCCCGTCCGATTGCCGCCACCACCGGCCCGCCATAATCGGTGGTCGCCAACACATCCGCATCGTCGGCGGCGCGGAACGCGAAGGAGTGGACGAAATAGGCGTGTGCCCCCGCCTCCAGCCCATCGAACAGGGCGTGGGGTCGCGCGATGCGCAATTCGTTCCAGCCCATATGGGGAATCTTCAGGGACGGTGTGAACCCTTCCCCCCCCGTGGGGGAAGGCGTGGGGGAAGGTGACGGCGAAGCCGGCGGAAGGGGGATTAATTTCGTCACCTCGCCGTCGATCCAGCCAAGGCCTTTGGTGTCGCCGAACTCGCGGCCCACCCGCGCCATCAACTGCATCCCGACACAGATGCCGAGGAACGGCCGCCCCTTGCCGGTTACCGTCTCGTTCAGGGCCGTGACCATGCCGGGCAGCGCCGAAAGCCCCGCCATGCAATCGGCAAAGGCGCCGACACCCGGCAGCACGATACGGTCTGCCCCGCGCACCACATCGGCATCGCTGGTCACAGCGATCTGCAACGCAAGCCCGCTTTCCGTCGCCGCACGCGCCAGCGCCTTCTCGGCAGAGCGCAGATTGCCGGAGCCGTAATCGATCAATGCCAGGGTGGCGGCCATGCGGGTTTCCCAAAGGGCGGGGGAGCCATATCGCGCGCCCGCCCAAAACGCCAGCATGACCTATACTGCAGGGCCGTTGCGGAGGATCGGATATGGCGGCCACCATTCATCTGCTGGGCGCGGCTGATGCGGCGGTGCTGGATCGCGTTGCGGACGATGTGTTTGACGATGCCATCCGCCCCGGCGCGTTGCGCGAATTTCTCGCCCGGCCCGATCATCATCTGGCCGTCGCGGTGGAGGCTGGCGTGGTGGTCGGCTTTGCGTCGGCGGTCGATTACGTCCACCCCGATAAGCCGCGCGAATTGTGGATCAATGAAGTGGGTGTGGCGGGGCCTTATCGCCAGCGCGGTCTGGCAAAGGCGCTGCTGCAGGCGCTATTTGTGAAAGCCCGCGCGCTGCACTGCGCTGAGGCCTGGGTCCTGACAGAACGCGGCAATGATGCAGCACTGGGTCTTTACCGCTCGCTCGGCGGTGAGCAGATGCCGGACGACACCGTTGGCTTCACGTTTTGTCTGTAATGTACGCTAAGCCGGTTGCGGCGCGGCGCTGTCCACATTCTTTGCCGCGCCACGGGCCTCGGCGCGCAATTCGCAGCGGTGCATGGTCATCAGCACAAAGATCATCGCGGCAAAACTCGTCAGCGTGCCGGGCAGCCAGATGATCAGCCCGCCATAATGCTGATCGCTCAGCGCTGGAACGTCCAGCACCCGGCCGCAGATGTCGTAGACCGGATAGTAATTTGTCCTCGAAAGGGACAGCACCGCGCCCAGCGCCATTTGCGGCAGTTCGATCAACAGGATCATCAAACCGCGTTTCAAATGTGAAAGCCGCGCCGGCGGTTTCGGCCGCGGGTCCAGCACCAGGCACCAGAACATGATGCCGTTGATCGTCATGCTCCAGTTCATCAGGTCGTAAAGATTGGAATCGAGCATCACGCGCGTGTGCAGCGATGGCAGAAGCCACAGATAAAGCAGCCCGACAAACAGCACCGGCGCCACGGCCGGGTGCTGCAACACATCCACCACGCGGCTGAGCGGCCGCCACAACAGAACCGGGCGCAGGCCGCGCGGCATGCCTGCGCTCAGCGCCGCACCGGGCCATGACAGCGCAATCAGAAAGGCGCCCGCGTGATGCAGCACGAAATGCGCGGCGCGGTGAACGAAGAATACGCGCTGCGCATAAAAATCGATGTGGGTCTGCAGCATGGCGTAGAGCGACAGCACACCGATAATGTAAAGCGCGATGCGAAGGGGGTGGGGGCGTCTGGCTGATGAAAGCCGGCGCAACCCGCGAACATACCAGCCGAGCCCCAGCCCGGTGGCGAGGTACATCGGCCAGTTGAATTCCCATGGCAGGAAAAAGGGCATCGCGGTCGGGAAATGGCGCGAGGCCGTATCCAGCGCCGCACCCACCGCGATGAAGGCGCCGTAAATCAGCCACGGCCGCAGATCGCGGGTGCGTCGTTCCGTTTGCGCCGTGTCAGGAACCATGGCCCAGCATATACCGCCTTAAGGGCCCATTTCCGCCTTGCCGAATGGCCGCATCGGAACCGCACATGTCCGGGCAAGGTCCCGGCCATCCTGCAAAGGTTTCTTTCTTCCCGTCATGGCCGGGCCTGACCCGGCCATCCATCATCGTGGCTGGGCGATCAGGGCACGGAATTGCGGGTCGGTCACCGCGGTATTGATCAGGCGCTGCACCGCCGGCGTCAGCGCGTTGGAAACATTGGCGCAGGCGACCGCAGCGCTGAAGCCGCTGTCGAAATCGTAACTCGAATTGGCGACCAGCGTTCTTCCATTGGCCGGATTGGCCAGTTGCAGCGAGAAAGTCCAGTGGCCGCGGGTCATGTTCGACATGGAGGAGAAGCCCGCGGCCTGGAGCGTCGCGGTCAGGCGCGTGGTATCGGGATCGTCCGAATAGAGCCCCGCGAATTTCAGCTCGTCGTTGAAGGAATCGCGGATGAATTCGGCAAGCGGCCTGTTGCCGGATGTTTTGATCGGGCCAACCAGGCGGCAGCCGCTATCGAAATTGCTCTGGTCCGTGATCGTGCCGAGGCGCAGCTTGGCGCCCTCGAATTTGTGCAGCGCGAATGTGTTGTCGCCGTAATTGGCATAGCTGGCAGGCTGCATGGTTTCGCAACCCGCAAGGACAAGTCCCATCACCACGGCGCACAGCGCCGCAGCCGTTTTCGATCGCATGAAAATTCCCCCATACCCCGCAATGACCGGACGATAAGTGGCGATGCTTGTCCGGCGCAAGTCCCTCGGGGCACGATGCGTAAGGCTCAGTCCCCATCCATCTTCAGCGCGGCGATGAAGGCTTCCTGCGGAATCTCGACACGCCCGAATTGGCGCATCTTCTTCTTGCCTTCCTTCTGCTTGTCCAGAAGCTTGCGTTTGCGGCTGATGTCGCCGCCATAACATTTGGCGGTCACGTCTTTCCTGAGCGCGCTGATGGTTTCGCGCGCGATCACCTTGCCGCCGATCGCCGCCTGAATCGGTATCTGGAACAGATGGCGCGGGATCAGCTCTTTCAGCTTTTCGCACATCGTGCGGCCGCGGGCCTCTGCCCGGCCGCGATGCACGATGATGGAAAGCGCATCCACCGGCTCGCCGTTCACCAGGATCGACATCTTGACCAGATTGCCTTCCTCGTAATCCTCGATCTGGTAATCGAAACTGGCATAACCGCGGGAAACCGATTTCAAACGGTCATAGAAATCGAACACCACTTCGTTCAACGGCAGCTTGTAGACCACCATCGCGCGGCTACCGGCATAGGTCAGCTCGATCTGGCTGCCGCGCCGGTCCTCACACAGTTTCAGCACCGCGCCCAGATAATCGTCCGGCACCATGATGGTGGCCTTGATCCACGGCTCCTCGATGAAGTCCACCTTCACCGGGTCCGGCATGTCGGCCGGGTTGTGCATCTCCTTCACCGTGCCGTCGGTCAGATGCACGCGATAGATCACGCTTGGCGCCGTCGCGATCAGGTCGAGGTTGAATTCCCGCTCCAGCCGCTCGCGCACGATCTCCAGATGCAACAGGCCCAGAAAGCCGCAGCGGAAGCCGAAGCCCAATGCGGCGGACGATTCCGTTTCGTAGGTAAAGCTCGCATCGTTCAGATGCAGCTTGGCCAGCGCCTCGCGCAGATCCTCGAACTGTGCCGCGTCGATCGGGAACAGGCCGCAGAACACCACCTGCTGTGCCGGCTTGAACCCGGGCAGCGGCGTGGCCGTGCCCTTCTTCTCATCGGTGATGGTGTCGCCAACTTGTGTGTCGGCCACCTGCTTGATCTGGGCGGTGATGAAGCCCACTTCGCCCGGGCCCAGGCTTTCGACGGGCGTCTTCTTGGGGCGGAACACACCCACCTGCTCCACCTGATAGACCGCATCGGGCGCCATCATGCGAATGCGCTGGCCCTTCTTCAGCGTGCCGTCGACAATGCGCACCAGTACCACCACACCCAGATAGGCGTCGTACCAGCTATCGACCAGTAGCGCCTTCAGCGGCGCATGGGCATCGCCCTTCGGCGGCGGCAGGCGGTGTACCACTGCTTCCAGCACCGCCTCGATGTTCAGCCCCGTCTTGGCGGAAATCGGAATCGCGTCGGACGCGTCAATCCCGATCACATCCTCGATCTGCTGGCGCACGCGTTCGGGCTCGGCGGCGGGAAGATCCACCTTGTTCAGAACCGGCACGATCTCCAGCCCCGCGTCGATCGCCTGATAGACATTGGCCAGGGTCTGGGCTTCCACGCCCTGGCTCGCATCCACCACCAGAAGCGCGCCTTCGCACGCCGCCAGACAGCGGCTGACTTCATAGGCGAAGTCGACATGCCCCGGCGTGTCCATCAGGTTCAGAACATAGGTCTCGCCGTTTTCGGCGGTGTATTCCAGGCGCACGGTCTGCGCCTTGATGGTAATGCCGCGCTCCCGCTCGATATCCATGGAATCGAGCACCTGCGCCTTCATCTCGCGCGAGCTCAGCCCCCCCGTGGTCTGAATCAGGCGGTCGGCCAGCGTGGATTTGCCATGGTCGATATGGGCGACGATGGAAAAATTGCGGATGTGGGCAAGGTCGGTCATGCGCGCTGGCGTATAGCGGCCCGGCCCTGTTCCGTCCAGTTGGCTTCAGGCTTTCGCGGCGCGGATGGCAAGCGAAAGCGGAACCAGCGCCAGAAGGCTCGCCGCGACTGAAAGTGCCACCAGTGCGCCAAGCGAAAAATCGTAGAACCAGCCCATCAGCGCGCTGCCCAGGAACCAGGAAATCCCGTACACCGCCGGGAACACGCCATAGGCCCGCGCCCGCATCGGTTCCGGCACGAGGCCCGCCACCGCGGCCGACATCACGGCGTCATGAATGCCAAGGGCTGTGCCCCACAGAAGGGCCGCGAACAACGCCATCACCGGCCCGCCGAAAAAGGCCAGCGGCGCCACCACCGCCCCGATCAGGGTGCCGGGGATCAGCACTTTCAGCCCCGCGCGGTCGAACCAGCGCCCGAAGATCAGCGACCCCGCGCCCGCCGCCGCCATGGCGATGGCATAGAGCACCGGAATGGCCGCATCGCTGACCACGCCCGCCTTGGCGAAGTGAAACGCGATCAACGGATAATCGGCAAAGCCGAAGCCGATCAGCGCCGCCGCGGCGAGGTAGAGTTTGAAGGCGCGGGAATAATTGGCGATCACCCCATGCGCGGTGCCATGGGCGCCGATGGCGCCGGCATAACGAAAGCGCAGGCAGACGATGGTCACGCTCATAATGGTCAGCGCCGCCGGCAGCGACAGCCACAAAAACGCTTCGCGGTAATCATTGTGCCGCCACAACACGAAGGCGGTGATCAACGGCCCGGCCATCGCGCCCAGCTGGTCCAGCCCTTCGTGCAGGCCGAAGGCCCAGCCCTGGCCGATCTTTTCACCGGCGCGCGCCATCATGGTGTGGGCGGCCGGGTTGCGAATGGCCTTGCCCGCCCGCTCCATCACGATCAGGGCTGCCGCCACTTGCCAGTTTCCGGCAAAGGCCAGAAGCGGCACCGCCGCCATCTGCACCGCGTAACCGATCAGGGTAATGGTCCAATAGGCGCCGGTCTGTGCCGCCAGCCGCCCGGTGAACAGGCGCAGCACATAGCCCGCCATCTCGCCGCCCCCGGCGACGATGCCCACCACAGCCCCGCTCGCCCCCAGAAGGCCCAGATACGGGCCGGAGATCGCGCGCATCCCCTCATAGGCCATGTCGGCCCACAGGCTGACGATCCCGAACGCGACAATGAAGGCAAGTCCGGTCTTCCGGTCGAAGCTCTGTGCTGGCATCGGGGTCTGCATCGGTGGGCGGGCGACAGTAACCGGCTTTCACGCCCGCACCAGTGAATTCGTAGTACAGGGCGTATCTCCTCCCCCGTTTACGGGGGAGGTGCGCCGCATGGCGGCGCGGAGGGGGGACACGGAAGGGGGATCGTTCTTTTATCGACCGCATGATCTGCGCTAGCACTGCCGCCATGAAACCTGCCCGCCACGCCCACCGCCCTGCACCGAAACCGCGCCGTCAGGCCGCCCCGAAAGACGCGCTGGCCGATCTGTGGCCGGGCCAGTCCATCGCGCTGTTGAAGGCGCTGCATATCCTGACCCGCGATGGCGCGCTGAATGCGGATTCGCGGCGCAAGCTGAAACAGGTGCTGCATCTGGCGCAATTGATCCGCCCCGCTCTCGATCAGGCCTTTGCGGACAATGCGGATCCGGTACTGGCCGATCTCGGCGCCGGCAAATCCTATCTCGGCTTTGTGCTCTACGACCTGTTCTTTGCCAAACGGGAGCACGGCCGCGTCTATGCGGTGGAGGCGCGCGACGATCTCATCGCCACCGCGCGCACCATCGCGAAGGACAGCGGTTTCGCGCGGATGGAATTTCTGCACAGCCCCATCCGCGAGGCCAAATTGCCGGATGCGGTTCTGCACAAAGGCCGTGTCGATGTCGTTACCGCGCTACACGCCTGCGATACCGCGACCGATGAAGCGATTGTGTTCGCGCTCGCCCATGATGCGAAATTCATCGCGCTGGTGCCCTGCTGCCAGGCGGAGCTGGCGCGCGAGCTGGAGCATGTGAAAAAGCCCTTGCGCCAACTCTGGCGCCACCCGATCCAGCGCCGGGAGTTTGGCTCCCATCTGACCAATGTGCTGCGCGGCTTATTTCTGGAGGCGCATGGCTACAAGGTGCGGGTGACGGAGCTGACCGGCCTCGAACATTCGCTGAAGAACGAATTCATTTTCGCCGAACGCCATCAACGTGCAAACCCCGCTGCGCGTGCCGAGTTTCTGGCGCTGGCCGAACAGACCGGCGCCGCACCCTCTCTCCTCACCTTCGCGGACTAGCCGCGCGTCGTTTCATTTCTTTCACCTCCCCCTTGCGGGGAGGTCGGAGAGCGAAGCGATCCGGGTGGGGGTGAATATTGCACCACCCCCTCCGTCTCCCCCGGATCAGGTCCGGGGTCGCCACCTCCCCCGCTTGCGGGGGAGGATGCACCACCCTCACTTCTCCTCCCCCGTGGTTACGGGGGAGGTCGAGCCGCCAACGGCGGATCGGGAGGGGGGCGACATTCCCTTCGCGCCCTCTCGCACCTTAAGAATTTTTCCCCATCCCCCTTGACTTCCTGGATTATGTTCTCTATTTGTTCCTTCTGAACAGGAGAACCATGTGCCAAGCCGAAGCTAACGCGAGACCATACAGGGCCGGGTGCAAGCTCGCGTGCACCCACGTCCGGCAGGGCCGATGCCGCTTTCGAACGCGCACGAAAGCGGGGGGTCTTTCCGGCAAGGACCGGGGCGGTCGATACGAAGGTGCCTGTGGCGCGGCCGGGACGGCAGGCCAGCCTCTCCGTTTCGAGACCAGGGCGGGCACCGGGGAAGGCATTCACCGGTTCACCGCCCTTTTTATTATCTGGCTTTTCTATTGCCCGGCTTTTTTGTTGATCAGTCAGGTCCGCAACGCCGCGCCGGTCGCCTTGGTCACCGCGGCCACGATCTTCTCCGCGATCGCCTCGATCTCCGCATCGGTCAGCGTCTTGTCCTTCGGCTGCAGGCGGATGGTGATGGCGATGGATTTCTTGCCCTCCGCCACGCCCTTGCCTTCATAGACATCGAACACCCCGATGCTGTCGATCAACGAACGTTCGGCATTGCGCGCGGCGCGCAAGATTTCATCGGCGCTCACCTTCGCATCCACCACGAAGGCGAAATCGCGTTCCAGCGGCTGCAACGGCGATGGCGCAAAAATGCTTCTCGCCTTTCCCTTCGCTTTCGGTTCGGGAATGGCGCCCAGATCGATCTCGAATGCCGATGCCGGGCCTTTCAGGTCGAACGCGGCCAGAATTTTCGGATGCACTTCGCCGAACTGCGCCAGCACATTGCTGCCCAGCGCCAGCGTGCCGCTCCGCCCCGGATGGTACCAGGCGTGCGCCGTCTGCCGCACCGGCGCGTTCATCGCCGCCCCCATCGCCGCTTCCAGCGCGGCCAGCATGTCCGCCTTGGCATCGAAGGCGTCCGCCGCGTGGGTGTCCCTGGTCCAGCTTCGGACCGGCGTGCCGACCCGCACCCCGGCGGCGATCAGGCGCTGCGCCCCCACCGCGCCGCTGGCAAACGCGGCGCCGATCTCAAACAGCATGATCTCGCCCTGGCCGCGCGCCTGGTTGCGCGCCGCCGCCGCCAGAAGTGACGGCAGCACGGACGGACGCAGCGAATCCATATCCGCCGCAATCGGGTTCTCGATCCGGCGCGCCGCATCGCCGCCGCCGAACAGGGCGGCGTGTTCGCGCGGAATGAAGGAATAGGAAATGGTCTCGTTGAAACCGCGTGCGGCCAGCAACCGCCGCACCGCGCGGGTGCGCCGCTGCGCCGGGGTCAAGGTCGGGCGCGCCACCGCATGCGGCCGCGGCATCGCCACCGACGGCACCTTGTCCAGCCCGTGAATGCGCACGATCTCTTCCACCAGATCGGCCGGCCCGCTGACATCGCTGCGCCAGCTCGGCGTGGTCACGTTCAACGTGCCGCTGCCACTGACCGTGAAACCGAGATTGCGCAGAATGCGCACGATCTCGTCTTCCGGCAGCGAAAGCCCGGTCAGCCGTTTCACCACGGCCGGCGAAAACGCGATTGTGGCCGAAAGTTCTGGCGGTTTGCCCGCCACCACGATTTCGGATGGCTCGCCCCCGCACCAGTCGGTGATCAGCTTGGTGGCAAGCTCCAGCCCGTCCATCACAAAGGCCGGATCGACGCCGCGTTCAAAGCGGTAGCGCGCATCCGATACGATGCCCAGCTTGCGCCCCGTTGCCGCCGTGCGCATCGGATCGAAATAGGCGGATTCGACGAAGACATCGGTGGTGGTTTCGGTGCAGCCGGTATCCTCGCCCCCCATCACCCCCGCAATGCTCAACGCGGTGTTGTCGTCGGCGATCACGGTCATCGCGGGGTCGAGGGTGTAGGTCTTGCCGTCCAGCGCCAGCAGCGTTTCACCTGCGCGCGCCAGCCTTGCCTGCACATTGCCGGAAAGCTTTGCCGCGTCGAACACGTGCAAAGGCCGCCCGCGATCGTGCGAGATCAGATTGGTCACATCGACCAGTGCGGAGATCGGGCGCAGGCCAATCGCCTTCAACCGGTCCTGTACCCATTGTGGCGAGGCGCCGTTCTTCACCTTGCGGATCCAGCGCCCGGCAAAAACCGGGCAGGCATCCGCCGTCTCCGGTGTGAGGTTCAGGTTGATCGAAACCGGGCTCGCGAAGGTGCCTGCAATCGGCATGACGGATGCGGGTTTCAGTTTGCCCAGACCGGCTGCCGCCAGATCGCGCGCAATGCCATAGACGCTTGCCGCATCGCCGCGGTTCGGCGTCAACGCCACATCGATCACCGGATCGTCGATGCCAAGCGCAATCGCGGCGGGCGTGCCCAGCTCGGCATCGGCGGGAAGTTCGATGATGCCGTCATGCTCATCCGACAGCAGAAGCTCACGCTCCGAACACAACATGCCGCGCGATTCCAATCCGCGGATGGTGCCGATCTTCAGCACCTCGCCGCTTGCCGGAATCACCACGCCGGGTTTGGCGAACACCGCTTTCATGCCGGTGTGTGCATTTGGCGCGCCACAGACCACCTGCACGATGTCGGCGCCCGTATCCACCATGCACAGCTTCAGCTTGTCGGCATTGGGATGTTTCTCGGCAGAGAGCACATGGGCGACGGTGAATTCCTTCAGCCGTGCACCGGCATCACTGACCTCCTCCACCTCGAGGCCGATGCGCGTCAGCGTCTCGGCCACGGTCTGCGCATCGGCATCGGTGTCGAGATAATCCTTGAGCCAGGACAGGGTGAATTTCATCGGCTGATCCCCCCGTCCAGCGTGGGGATGTCGAGCGCGGCAAAGCCGTAATGCGAAAGCCAGCGCAGATCGGATTCGAACATCGGGCGAAGATCGGGGATGCCGTATTTCAGCATCGCGAGCCGGTCCAGCCCCGCACCAAAGGCGTAGCCCTGATATTCGGTGGGGTCGAGGCCGCACAATTCCAGCACGCGCGGATGCACCATGCCGGAGCCGGCGAATTCCAGCCAGTCATCGCCGGTACCGAATTTGATCTGCCCGCCGGAACGGTCGCAACGGATGTCCCATTCGACGCTCGGCTCGGTGAAGGGGAAGAAGCTCGGGCGGGCTCGCATCTCCACCTTCTCCACTTCGAAGAAGGCTTTGGCGAATTCCTCCATCGTCCATTTCAGATGGCCAAGATGGGTTTCGCGGTCGATCACCAGACCTTCGATCTGATGGAACATGGGTGTGTGCGTGGCATCGGAATCGACGCGATAGGTCCGCCCCGGCGCAATGATGCGGATCGGTGGCTTCTCTTTCAGCATGGTGCGCACCTGCACCGGGCTTGTATGCGTGCGCAGCACATTGCGTGTTTTCTGTTGGCCTGCCGCTTCGCCGTTTGCGGCCGCGCTGTCGTCCTGGGCCGCAACGTAAAACGTATCGTGCATTTCGCGTGCGGGGTGGCCCGGCGGCATGTTCAGACGGGTGAAATTGTAATCGTCGAATTCCACGTCCGGGCCTTCGGCGATGGCGAAACCCAGATCGGCGAAGATCGCGGTGATCTCGTCCAGCACCTGCGAAACGGGATGAATGCTGCCGCGCGGTTCGGGCCGCACCGGCAGGGTGATGTCCACCCGCTCCGCCGCCAGGCGTGCGTTCAACGCGGCATCGCCCAGGGCCTGTTTGCGGCCTGCGATGGCGGTGGTGATGCGGTCGCGCAGCCCGTTGAACTGCGGGCCCCTGGTTTTGCGTTCTTCCGGGCTGAGGGTGCCCAGCGACTTCAGAAGCTCGCTGATGCTGCCCTTCTTGCCGAGCGCCGCCACGCGCACCTGTTCAAGCTGCGCCTCGTCGCCCGCTTGCGCGATGGCCGCGGTCAATTGGCGTTCAAGCTCTGCAATATCGGTCATGAAACAACTCCGGATCGAAACGGCTTTATGGAACATCCCCGGCACGGGATGTGCCGGGGTGTGCGCCCGATGGAGTCTCGATGTGCGGCTTTACGCGGTCGCCTGATCCACCAGCGCCTTGAAGGCTGCGGGCTCGTGCACGGCGAGATCGGCCAGAACCTTGCGATCCACTTCGACGCCCGCCTTGGCAAGCCCGCTGATAAATCGGCTGTAGGTCAGGCCGTGTTCGCGGCAGGCCGCGTTGATGCGCTGAATCCACAAGGCGCGAAAGTTCCGCTTCCGCAGCTTGCGCCCGATATAGGCGTATTGCAGCGACCGGTCGACCGCGGCATTGGCGTTGGTGATCGTGTTCTTGCGGCGGCCGCGGAAGCCCTTGGCCTGCTTCAGAACGCGCTTGCGGCGCAGGTGTGAAGGAACGGCGCGTGGTGAACGTGACATGGTATCAGCCCTCCCTTCAACCGTACGGCATCCAGCGCTTCACGCGCTGGGTTTCGGATGCGCTCATGGTCGAGGTGCCGCGCAATTCGCGAATCTGCTCGTTGGAGCGTTTGATCATGCCGTGGCGCTTGCCGGCCTGGCCGTGCTTGATCTTGCCGGACGCAGTGAATTTGAAGCGCTTCTTGGCGCTCGACTTCGTCTTCAGTTTGGGCATTTGCGGTCTCCTTTTGGCCATGATGGCCTGATCGCTTAGGGGCGGCCGCGGCATGCCCTTTTTAGCCGGGCGGCCCTTCAGAAGCGGCGGGTCATAAACGGCCCGCCCGCTTTTTTCAAGCCATGGCCCTTAGTGGAGGTCCTGAAGGTGGTTCGTGTTGACAAGGCAGCAGGAAAGGGCGGCTAGAGTGACGGGTATGAACGCACGCAATACAAGAACGATCACCAATTCCGCCCTTTGGGTGTTCTGGGCCGTCCTCGCCCTCGTGATCTGGGGGGAATTGTCCACCAACGGGCTTGGCCTGAACATCTATGACAAATTCCAGCATCTGGGCGCCTATGCTCTGCTAGCGGGCCTCGTCACGGTGGCGCTGGGGGCGCGGCGGGGTTGGTTGTTGGCGCTGGTCGGGCTGGCTGCTATGGGCGGTATCCTGGAAATCCTGCAGGGTCTTACCGGCCGGGACGCCGATTTCCGCGACGAGATCGCCAACATAACTGGCATTTTTATTGGTGGATCAATAGGTTGGGCAGTCTGCACACTGATGCGGGCCTGGCTTGTTGAAACCCACGCTGCGGATTAACATTTCCTTGCTCGACCAACGTGCGGGGGAAATCGGTGTTTCAGGAATTCAAGAAATTCGCGATGCGCGGCAACGTGCTCGATCTGGCCGTTGGCGTGATCATCGGTGCGTCCTTCACCGGCATCGTCACGTCACTGGTCGGGGACGTTATCAACCCTGTTATCGGCCTGGTTCTCGGCGGGCTCGATTTCTCCAATTTCTTTGTGACCCTGAAGGGGCCGGAAACCGCCACGCTTGCCGCGGCCAAGGCCGCTGGTGCCGTCACCCTGAACTACGGCAATTTCATCAATGCCATGATCAATTTTCTGATCGTGGCCTTGGTGCTGTTCCTGATCGTGCGTCAGATCAACAAGCTGACGACGCCGAAAGCACCGGAAGCCCCGCCTGCAACGCCGGAAGACGTGCTGTTGCTGCGGGAAATCCGGGATTCCCTGAAGAGCAGGTAAATGTCCACAAACACCGATAAAGGCACCACTCTCGACGCACTTGCGCATCATGTGCTGCGTGAACATGGAACGGAACGGGCCTGGACCAGTCCGCTCAATCAGGAAAAGCGCGCGGGCACGTTTTACTGTGCCGGTTGTGGCGCCGCCCTCTACGACTCCGCGACCAAATACGAAAGCGGCAGCGGCTGGCCCAGCTTCACCGCCCCGCGCGAAGGCGCTGTGGAAACCTCCACCGACGCGCGCCACGGCATGACGCGCACGGAAATTCACTGTGCAAAGTGCAAAGGCCATCTCGGCCACGTTTTCCCTGATGGTCCGCCACCGGACGGTTTGCGCTATTGCATGAACGGGGCTGCGCTGCGCTTTGAACCTGCAGAGTAAGCGCGCCGCTTAGCGTTCCTGAATCAACGCCATGATTTCCGCGCCCAGCCGCATGTCCGCCACGTGGCCGAAGATCTGCCGGCGCAGGCGGCTCTGCCGGTCGATTAACACGAGTGTCGGCGTCCCCTGCATGGCATAGGCCGCCATGGTCAGGGGCAGGGCGCGGCCCGCGCCCTCCGGTGGCTGGCAATCGATGGCGGTTGGAAAGCTGTAACGGAATTCGTGCAGGAAGGCGGCCAGCGCCGCGCGCGAACCTTGTGCTTCATGATGCTCAAACACCGCGTGGAGGCCCAGCACCGCAACCTCACTCTCGGGAAAATGTTCCTGCACGCGGGCCAGTTGCGGCAGGCCGCCCTGAACGCATCCGGGACACAGCATCTGAAACGCTTCCATCACCACCACGCGCCCGCGCAAGCCCGCCAGGCTGAGTGGCGTTTGCGTATTCAGCCATTCGCTGACTTGTAACTCAGGGGCTTGTGACGGCGCATTCTGTGGCATGGCGTATTGTTTGTCGTATCGGAACGCTCGCCACACATGCGCGGTTTGGCATCGCAAAGCAATGGCGGCGTGGATGCCCGATAATTTTGTGATCTGATAGTTGCGTCGCATGATTTTGCAGAAGGTCGTCATGGGCAAGACAGCTACGGGTACAATCCGGATCGGTATCGGCGGCTGGACCTACGCGCCCTGGCGGGGAAGTTTCTATCCGGCGGACTTGCCGCAAAAGCGTGAGCTGGAATTCGCCAGCCGCCGTCTCACCTCGATCGAGATCAACGGCACCTATTATGGTGCGCAGAAGCCGGAGAGTTTCGCGCGCTGGCGTGCCGAAACACCGGACGGTTTCGTCTTCTCCGTCAAGGCGCCGCGTTATGCAACGAACCGCCGGGTGCTGGCGGAAGCGGGTGAAACGATTGAGCGCTTCTTCACCGGCGGCGTGATGGAACTGAAAGAGAAGCTCGGCCCCCTGCCGAAACGGGCTGATGGGCGCGCGCTGCGTCACGTGGTGGAGGTTCGCCATGAAAGCTTCCGCAACCCCGAATTTTTCGCCATGACGCACAAGCATGGCGTTGCCATCGTACTGGCCGCGGATTCGGACTATCCGCAAATCGCGGAAGCCGATCTCCGGCTTCGGGCCTCGCGAGGCAAAGATCAAGTTCTTGGGGCGACCACCGACTCCGCGCACCAGAGGGCGGAAGCCGAAGATCGGGTGACCAGAAAGTTCGCCTTCCTGCGCCAGCTCGTAGCCGTCGCGTGCAAGCGTGTGTCCGATGCGCTGGGCACCGCAACCGAAATGAAGGCGATGAAGAACTATGCCGGGCATCGACTGTCGCCCTGGCTCGGCCATCTGATGGTCTCGCGCTCGGAGACCGCCCGCCAGTTGCTGACGCCCGGCGAGATCATGCAGCTCCCGCCGAGCGAGGAAATCGTCATGGTCGCCGGCACCCCGCCGATCCGGACGAAGAAGGCGCGCTACTACGAGGACGCCCGTTTCCGCGAGCGCCTGCTGTCACCGCCCGAACTGAAACGTCCCGACAAGCCTCGCCCCGACGACTGGAGCAGCCTGCCGATCCCGGCGCGGCCGGAGGCGCTGGGCGCGCAGGCACCCGGCGGATCGGACGACGAAGACACCACCGATTCCGAGCGCCGGCTGCAACCCGAACTCAGCCGCGCCAAGCCGGTAGAAAAGAAAGAACCCATCGCCAACGAGTTCGAGATCGAGCTTCCCGACGACACCGACGAGGACGCCACGCGCAATCGACGGATGATCCGCCAGGTTGGCCCGGCCATCGCACGCTTTCTGGAAGACCCCGCCGTCGTCGAGGTGATGCTGAATCCTGATGGGCGCATCTGGATCGATCGCCTGTCCGAAGGGCTGGCCGATACGGGCGAGAGACTGTCGGTCGCGGATGGCGAACGCATCGTGCGCCTGGTCGCGCACCATGTCGGCGCGGAGGTTCATGATCGATCCCCGCGCGTCTCGGCCGAGCTGCCCGAGAGCGGCGAGCGGTTCGAAGGCCTGCTTCCGCCCGTCGTCGCTGCGCCCGCATTCGCGATCCGCAAGCCCGCCGTCGCGGTCTTCACGCTCGACGATTATGTGGCTGCCGGCATCATGACCGCCGATCAGGCCGCAACCTTGCGCGAAGCCGTCGCGGCGCGCGCCAACATCCTCGTCGCGGGCGGCACCTCGACCGGCAAGACCACCTTGACCAATGCGCTGCTCGCCGAAGTCGCCAAGACCGCCGATCGCGTCGTCATCATCGAGGACACGCTCGAACTGCAATGCACAGCGTCCAACCTCGTCGCCATGCGCACCAAGGACGGCGTCGCCACGCTCTCGGATCTCGTCCGGTCCTCACTGCGCCTGCGGCCCGACCGCATCCCCATCGGCGAGGTGCGCGGCGCTGAAGCGCTCGACCTTCTCAAAGCCTGGGGCACCGGACACCCCGGCGGCATCGGCACCATTCATGCCGGCACCGGCATCGGCGCGCTGCGCCGTCTCGAACAGCTCATCCAGGAAGCCGTCGTCACCGTCCCGCGCGCGCTGATCGCCGAGACGATCGATCTCGTCGCCGTCCTGTCAGGCCGCGGGTCCGCGCGCCGGCTCGCCGAACTCGCCCGTGTCGAAGGGCTCGGCCCGGACGGGGATTACCGCATCAGCCCTGCAACCCCCATCAACGCTGGAGACCATTCATGATCCGCATCCCCATGCGCGTCCGTCGCACCGTCGCGACGGTCGCCGCCGTCACCTACGTCAATCTCGTCCTCGCTCCCGCCGCCCACGCCTCCGGCTCATCGACCGCACCGACCGGGTGCTCGCGCTGCTCGATGGCTTCATGCCCGAATGCGGCTGGCTCGATGACTCGGAAACGCTGACCTACCGTTCCATTCACGTGGGATCGACCGATACTGGTCGACCGGGATAACGGTCTTGCTGTCGATCACGATTACCCCCTCGTGGTTTCCTCTTGCGGTGAGCAACTACAATGGATAGATAGTAATAGATTACTTTCTTATGTGAGAGCAAGCCATGAGTGGGCATCCCAAGCATCTTCCCGCTGACGAGCGACGGGCGGCGACCGTAGAGGCGGTGGTCGGCCTGGCCGGGGAACAGAATCCAAGCGACATCACGACGACGGCCATCGCGCAGCGAATGGGACTGACCCAGGGGGCGCTGTTCCGCCACTTCCCAAGCAAGGATGCCATCTTGGAGGCGGTCATGTCCTGGGTGGCCGAGCGCTTGCTCGCCCGCGTGGATGAGGCTGCAGAAGGAGCCACGTCTCCGATCGCAGCCCTTGAGGCGGTTTTCATGACGCATATCGATTTCGTGTCTGACCATCCGGGAGTACCGAGAATGCTTTTCGGGGAGTTGCAACGACCGGGTGAGACTCTTCCGAAACGCATGGCCCAGACGCTGATCCGCCACTATGGCGAACGGCTGCGTTGCTTGCTCGAAGCGGGAAAGGCACAGGGCGAGTTGCGTGCGGGCCTCGACCTAGATGCCGCAGCCACCCTGTTCATCGGCACGATCCAGGGCCTCGTCATGCAATCCATGCTGGCGGGTGACGTCGCCCGCATTCGTAGCGATGCGCCCGGCGTGTTTGCCATCTATCTGCGCGGTATCGGAACGGTGCAATGAAGAGCATCCGTCTATCCAGCACTACAAAGCGGGCCATCGTTGTTGCCGCCGTCATTGCGATAGTTGGTGCTGGATGGCTGTGGATGCAGCGTGGCAGCCACGGCGACGACGCACTGCGCTTGTACGGCAATGTCGACATCCGGGAGGTTCAATTGGCCTTCCGTCAGTCCGGCCGTGTGGCGCAGATGAACTTCGATGAAGGTGATCACGTCGAAACGGGCGAGCGCATGGCAGCCCTCGACGCTCAGCCGTTCAGAGAAGCGCTCGCGGCGGCCGATGCGACCGTAGCCGTGGCTCAAGCGGACCTCGACAAATTGCATCGCGGCCTACGTCCACAAGAGATTGTCCAGGCCCAGGAGGCCCTCAATCAGGCATTGGCCGTCGCCAAGGATGCGGAGCGCAATTTCAATCGGCAGAGCCAGTTGATCACGTCGGGGGCCACCAGCCAAAAAGCGGCCGATGCCGCGCGTGCCGCGCGCGATCAGGCAACTGCCCGAGTCAACGCCGCCCGGGCCGCGTATTCGCAGGCCGCGGAAGGTTTCCGCAAGGAAGATATCGCCGCGGGGCAAGCCCGCCTGGCCGCCGCGCAAGCCGCACGGGCACAGGCGGCCACGGCCCTTGCAGACACAGTATTGGCTGCGCCAAGTACCGGCACGATCATCGCACGGGTACGCGAACCCGGCAGCATGGTTGTCAGTCAGAGTCCAACCTATAGCCTCAGCCTTGATGCGCCGGTTTATGTACGTGCATATGTCAGCGAACCGGATCTTGGCCGCATCGCGCCCGGAATGCAGGTGCGCGTTCGCAGCGACTCGTCCGACAAGGTCTATCAAGGTCAGATCGGGTTCATTTCACCGCGCGCCGAGTTCACGCCAAAAACGGTAGAGACCACGGATCTGCGCACGGATCTGGTCTATCGCCTGCGGATCGTGGTCACCAATGCAGATGCCGCGCTGCGCCAAGGCATGCCGGTGACCATCGACGTCGATGCCGGGCAAGCCCCCAACGCGCACGCCAAAGGCCGTTGAGGTGGAGCCCGGTAGCGCAACATCCGGCCCGCCACGTGACACGGATAGTGAGGTCGCGGTCGTCATCAACGGGGTGAACAAGCATTTTGGCAGCGTGCATGCATTGCAGGGCTTGAACGCACGCATCCGGTACGGCCGTCTTACCGGGCTGGTTGGACCGGACGGCGCGGGCAAAACAACCTTGATGCGCATCCTGACAGGTCTGCTGGCGCCGAACAGTGGCCACGCCGTGGTGGCGGGCTTTGACGTGGTGGACGACAATAACGCGATCCACGTCGCGACCGGCTACATGCCGCAGCGCTTTGGCCTCTACGAAGACTTGTCGGTCATGGAGAACATGCGCCTCTATGCGCAATTGCGCGGTATGGATGCCGACAGGAACGCTGACCTTTTTGCGGAATTGCTCGACTTCACGCGTCTTGCCCCCTTTACCGAACGCCTAGCGGGCAAGCTCTCCGGCGGCATGAAGCAGAAGCTGGGGCTGGCCTGCGCGTTGATGGCCCGGCCTGCCGTATTGTTGCTCGATGAACCGGGCGTCGGCGTCGACCCGGTCAGCCGTCAGGACCTGTGGCGCATGGTGCAGGCGCTGACCGACGAAGGGATGGCCGTGGTCTGGTCGACCGCTTACCTCGACGAAGCCGAACGCTGCGACAGCGTGCTGCTGCTCAACGAAGGTCAGCTCGCTTATGACGGGCCACCCGGAGAGCTGACCGCGCGCCTTACAAACCGGAGCTTTCGTCTGGAACAGGTTGGCGATCAGCGGCGGGCCGTGCTTGCCGAGGCATTGGATCTGGAAAGCGTCAGCGATGGGGTGATCCAGGGTGCAGGCGTACGCGTGGTGCTGCGCGCTCATGCGGGAACCGAACAGATAGCAGCGTTCGCCGGGCGGGCCGATGCGCAGCTCAGGGCGGTACCCGCCCGTTTCGAAGACGCCTTCATTGATCTTCTGGGTGGTGGTCCGGGCGGCACATCAGCACTCGCCGAGGGGTTGTCGCCGGTCGAACTTGCCTCAGACGTTGCGGTTTCCTGCCGAGATCTGACGAAGCGCTTTGGCGATTTCACAGCCACTGACACTGTAAGCTTTGAGGTCCGCAAAGGCGAAATCTTTGGCCTGCTCGGACCGAATGGCGCCGGCAAATCGACTACGTTCAAAATGCTGTGTGGCCTGCTCAAACCCACCAGCGGCGAGGCTCATGTGGTGGGACTGGACCTGCGCCGGGCGACCGGCGCGGCCAAAGGCCAGCTTGGCTATATGGCGCAGAAGTTCTCGCTCTATGGTTTGCTGTCCGTGCGACAAAACCTGGAGTTCTCCGCGGGCGTCTATGGCCTCGACGGCGCCGCGCGGCAGGCGCGGATCGAGGAGATGGTCGACATCTTCGGTCTGCAACCTTGGCTCTCGGCAGCGCCGGACTCATTGCCGCTTGGATATAAGCAACGCCTGGCGCTGGCCTGCGCGGTGATGCATCGCCCGCCCGTGCTGTTCTTGGATGAGCCAACTTCAGGTGTCGACCCCATCACCAGGCGCGAATTCTGGACCCATATTAACGGCCTTGCCCGCAAGGGCGTGACGGTGATGGTCACCACCCATTTCATGGACGAAGCAGAATATTGCGATCGGGTAGCGATGCTTTATCGCGCCCGGCTGATCGCGCTTGACACGCCGGACGCTCTCAAGCGCGGCGCGGTCAGCGATACCCGGCCCGACCCGACCATGGAAGATGCGTTCATTCATCTGGTCGAAGCCGAAGATCTCGCTGACGAAGCCCGCAGCGGGGCGGCGGCATGAACAGCACGAACGGACCGCGCCCGGATCACCGGGTGCCACTTGAGGCCATGCGCCGCTTCGATCCAAAGCGTCTTTGGGCTCTGGTGCTCAAAGAAAGCCTGCAGGCGATGCGCGATCCGTCCACGCTACTGATCGCCTTCGTTCTCCCGGTCGTATTATTATTTCTGTTTGCCTATGCCGTGTCGCTGGACGTGCGTGCGGTGCGCATCGGCGTGGTGCAGGAATCCGAATCCGCGTCAGCACACTCACTGGCCGCCGCATTCGCCGGCACGCGCTATCTGGATGTAACCTTCGCCCATGACCGGCGCGAGGTCGCCGACCGGGTCGTCTCCGGCAGCTTGCGCGGCTTTGTCGTGATTCCGCAGGATTTCGAGCAACGCCTGGCCAACCGTGGGGCTCAGCCTCTCGTGCAAATCATCACCGATGGTTCACAGCCCAATACCGCCAACTATGTCACGAACTATGCGCAGGGCGTCGTGCAGACTTGGCGCGACGGCCTCGGTGTCGAGGCATCCCGGGCAGGCGTAACACTGGAACCCCGTTACTGGTTCAACGCCGAGTTGGAAAGCCGTCGTTCGCTCGTACCCGGCGCCATCGCCATCGTCATGACCATCATCGGCACCATGCTGACCGCCCTGGTGGTCGCGCGCGAATGGGAACGCGGCACGATGGAGGCGGTGCTTTCAACGCCTGCTTCTGTCGCTGAAATCCTGATCGGAAAGCTCCTGCCCTATTTTGCGCTTGGCATGTTGTCCACGCTTGGCGCTACAGCACTAGCAGTCTTTATATTCGACGTGCCGCTGCGCGGATCGCTGGCTGCTCTTCTTTTGCTTTCGGCCACGTTCATGGTGCCTGCGCTGGGCCAGGGGCTGCTGATCTCCTCCGTTACCCGCAATCAATTTCTGGCTGCACAGATTGCATTGTTCTCCGGTTTTCTGCCGGCATTCATGCTGTCGGGCTTTCTCTATGAGATCGATGCCATGCCCGCGCCGATCCGGGCCATCACCTGGCTGATCCCGGCACGCTATTTTGTCTCTTCGCTGAAGACCATTTTTCTGGCCGGAGACATCTGGGCGGTCTTCGTGCCGAACCTGCTGGCGATGGCTGGAATCGGCATCCTGTTTTTCCTCCTGGCAAAGCGCGTAACGCGCAAAAATCTGGAGTGAGCGGCCATGGCGCAACACAATAGCTATTTCACTTTCACCCGCCTGCGAGCCCAGTTCATCAAGGAAGTGCTGAGCATTCTGCGCGATCCGCGCAGCCGCATGGTCGTGTTCGTGCCGCCACTGCTGCAACTGCTGGTGTTTGCCTTTGCCGCAACGTTGGAAGTGCGCAATGTCGATATCGCCGTGCACAATCAGGATGCGGGCCGCTGGTCGTATGAACTGATCACGCGGCTGGACCGGGCCGACTTCATTACTCAGGTCTATCGCGTGACCGACAGCCGGGAGCTGCGCCATCTTATCGACCAGGGCAAGGTGATCGCGGCGCTCGATATCCAGCCAGACTTTTCGCGCTCCATTGCTGCCGGCGACAATGGTCGCATCCAGGTTCTGATCGATGGCCGGCGGAGCAACTCAGGGCAGATCACAGCCAGCTATCTCTCCGCCATCGCTGCCGAGGTTGGTGCGGAGGTCAATGCCGACGCCAAGCCCGCGACGCCGGCAGCGGTGCGCAACTGGTTCAATCCCAATCTGACGTACCGCTGGTTTATCGTGCCCGGCCTCTCTGGTATATTGGCCTTCTTCAGCGCGCTGCTCATCACGTCGCTGTCGATCGCCCGTGAACGCGAATTGGGAACGTTCGACCAGTTGCTGGTGTCGCCAACCTCCACGCCGGAAATCATTATATCCAAATCCCTACCGGCGCTGGTCATCGGCACCATACTCGGACTTCTGATGATGGCGGCGGCCGCGGGACCATTCCGGATTCCGTTCAACGGATCGTTTGGGCTACTATTTGTCAGTCTGGTTCTGTTTATCCTGTCGGTGGTGGGCATCGGCCTGATGATTTCCGCGATCAGCGCGACTCAGCAGCAGGCCATCCTTGGCGCCTTCGCCATTGGCGTGCCTGCCGTTCTGATGTCGGGCTTCGCCACGCCGGTCGAGAATATGCCCACGCTGCTGCAATGGCTGGCTCAGGCGATTCCACTCACCCATTTTCTGATCATCGTGGAAGGCAGCTTTCTGAAAGCAATGTCGCCCGGCGACATCCTTGCAAGCCTTTGGCCGCTGGCGCTGATCGCCCTGGTGTCGCTCACCATGGCCACCATCTTCGTTCGAGGACGTCTGCAATGAGATTGACCCACCATCGCGAACCAGCAGTCTTGTCGGATTCGAGCGGACGCTCTCGGCGATGGTCGCGCGCCGCAATATTGATATCTGGCTGCACCTCGTTGACTGCCTGTGTCGTCGGTCCCGACTATCACGCGCCACCTTCCGTTGATACGGGCAGCGGCTGGACCAGACCGGTCGCGGGGGCGTCTGTGCCAACGGACCTTACCCGCTGGTGGTCAACACTTGGCGACCCTGAACTGGAGAGATTGGTCGACACCGCACTGGCTCAGAACCTTGATATCCGCCAAGCCACCGCGCGGATCGACGAAGCGCGCGCACTGCGGGATCGAGCTGCTGGTCAACAACTTCCCACGGCTTCCGCCGGCGCCAGCGTGAATCGGCGCCGGCAAAGCGAGAATGGCCCGCTGCCCATTGGCTCCATTCCCGGCCTTGAAGCGTCCCAGACAATCTACGACGCCGGCTTCGACGCAGCCTGGGAACTTGATCTGTTCGGTGCCAATCGGCGAGGGTTAGAAGGCGCTAGCGCCAGGCTACAGGCAACCGAAGCCGAAGCGCAGGGCGTGCGCATGCGGATCGCGGCCGAGGTCGCCCGCACATGGTTCGAGGCGACCGGCGCCAGAGAGGAATTGCGTACGCAGCAGGCGATGGTCGCGACGTTGCAACAGACGTTGGACCTAATGCGCAGCCGAGCCGCTCTCGGCGACGTTTCTGAGGCCGACGTGGAGGCCGCTTATGAACGCTTGGCTGCGGCCAGTGCCGCGCTACCGGACATCGAGGCTCGACAGCGCGGGGCGGTGCTCAGTATCGGTGTCCTGCTCGGCTCACCGCCGGAGCGGGAACTGAAGCTGCTCAATAGCGCTGCGTCGACCCTCACGCTGCCGACGCTGCCGGTAGGGGAGCGTGCCGACATTTTGCGTCGTCGCCCCGATGTTTTGGCTGCTGAACGGCGACTCGCTGCCAGCACCGCTGATATTGGCGTTGCAACCGCAGAGCTGTTTCCCAAGCTGTCCATTGGCGCTGGTGGCGGATTTCAGGCGCTCAGTCCGGGCGACTGGTTCGACTCATCCAGCACTCGCTTCTCCATCCTGCCGCTCATTTCCTGGCGGCTGTTCGACGGCGGCCGCGTGCGCGCGGAGATCCGCGCCCGGGAGGCCGCACAAAGGCAGGCGGCGCTCGGCTATGAACAGGCGGTGCTGGCGGCTCTCGGCGATGCGGAGCGCAGTTTGAGCGATTATGACGCCGGGCTTGCCACATTGGCGCGGCGGCAGGCGGCGCTCGATGCTGCACGCCGGAGCGCCGGTCATGCCGAGGCGCGATATGCCGCCGGCGACATCACACGGATCGAGTTGCTTGCGGTCCAGCGCCTGCTGCACGAGGCCGAAACTGCAAATGCGCACGCGCAGACGACAGCTGCTGTGCAACTGGTAGCACTGTATAAAGCGATCGGAGGTGGTTGGGGGGCGTCCGAAGTAGCCTCATCCACTCCTGTTTCGTGACCAGATCAGTAGTCGACTTATCGGTTGCGCTATGTTTTCTTTACTTACAGTATATTGTCGTTGCCGTGGCGTGGCATCTCCGTCCCGATATGATCGGAGTCATTTGGTCTCAAATCAGTTTCCGCAACTGGCGAAGTTGAATAAGCATTGCGCGCGAACAATGCGACAATGCTCACGCTACACCAAAATGCGGTTCGCAAGCTCATGGCAATGAGAGTTCTCATTTCGTAAGCGCGACCTTGGAATATCCACACTCCAAAGCCAGCAAAGACAATGACAGTGACAATAGCTACGGTGACCGCGAATGCAGGCGCCCATCTACTTCGCAAAATCAAACCGATCCCGGTGATGATGTATGCAAATCCAGCAAGAAAATTAAAATACAGGACGAATGATACAATTTCCTCGCTATATTTACGTATCCCGTGAAGATTAAGAATCGCGTTTCCACCCGAAACGACCGTAGCTATTCCAAATAGAATTGCCGCTACACCGGAAGCTTTTATAGCAAAATTTAGTCTATATTTAGACATCGACCTCGTCCCATTCGCTCTTGTGAAACGTAGCCTATCGTTCCAACTTGAAGAGCTGCTCGCCAGCCCTCATGCCGACGTATCCATTGTTGGATCGCACCAATTGCACGCACCGCTCGGAAAGCAGGAGGCCGGGTTTGAGGCACAGGCCATCTGGCGTCGGTCTCCATTTCGGGGACAATTTCACAGGCCCGCCGGTCATCTTGCCTTTGCCGTTCTCAAAAAGGACAAGAGTGGTAACGCGGCCATCTTCCGTGGTCATCTTCCAGGGACGGCCGTCTGCAACATAGTGGGCAATTGGCACTTGCTCTGCCCTTACCGGGGAAACCGGATACCCGACTGAAAATATCGCGAATGCTAAAACCGGCAATTCCAAGCGCCTTATGTGGTTACTTTTGCGATGATTATTTGGAAAACTCTTCATCTATACCCACTCCCGGAGTTGCAAAGACACATCGTCAACATGAGGCCAATGCACTCACGCCGACCCAAGACTCCTTGGTCTCCCTCAGCCGTATGGCGATAGCCTCGGTCGAGAGGTCATACACTTCTGAGAGAAAGTAATCTATTACTATCTTTTGTGTCTTAGTTTTTCAGGTCATTCCGGATTGGTAAGTCTGATGCGGCCCGGCTTTCTATGGCTGCTGCAAGAGAGGATCAGCGACGGCACGACGCCGGACGCGCTCTTTGCCCTCATCTGCTCGGCAACCTCGCGCGTCAGGCTAGGCTTCATGCCGCGCCGTTCATAGATCGCGACTAGCCTCCGACAATCGCGACATAGCCGCCGACCGTAATGACAAGAATTGCGAACAGGCGCTCCAGCAAGCCTTTGTGCGCGCCAAGTCGACGTCCCAGTGCAATTCCGGCGATCGCGCCGGCCACGCCGCCAAGGACCAATAATCCGGCAATGCGCCAGTCAACCAGCCCCGAAACGGTATAGGAAGCGGCCGTCGTCAGGCCGAGCGCCGTGATGACGACCAACGATGTACCCACCGCATTGCGGATTGGCATCGCGGTTGCGAGCATCAGACCGGGCACAATCAGGAAGCCGCCGCCGATACCGAAAAACCCCGCCGCCAGCCCGACCGCCAGGCCGATCGGCACGAGGCGCGACAGCAGGCGGCCCGCGTTGACGGTGGTGAGCCGTATATCGGGCGCTTCGGCTGTCCGGCGGCCGCGCAGCATTGACAGGCCTACCCCGATCATCAGCAGACCGAACAGCATCAGCAGGCGCTTGCCGTCGAATGCCTTGCCCAGTTCAGCGCCGATCGCCGCGCCGCCGACACCGGCGAATGCGAACACGATCGCACAGGGCCATTTGACTGTCCCGGCGCGGGCATGGCCCGCAAGCCCCAGCAGCGCATTGGCGGCGACCGCGACGGCGGCAGTGCCAATCGCAGCGTGTGGCGAGCGCATCCCTACGGCATAGATCAGCAGCGGCACCGCGAGGATCGATCCGCCGCCGCCGACCAACCCCAATATTGCGCCGATGACACCACCAGAAGCCAACACGGCAAGAATGGTTGCGACGTCCATCACATCGTCACGCCGCCGCGCGACGATTCCACGGCATTGCCGCGAGCAACTTCGCCATGCCGCACCAACCAGTCGCGCCCGCTGTCATTAACCCGGCGCCGACAAAGGCAGAGAGGAGGTAGAAACCTGGCGCGACGAACGCGCCCAGCGCAACGCCCGCAACGACCAGGCCGCCGGCGGCAAGCTGCACCTGCCGCATGACCTCCAACGGTCGGTGGCGATCGACAGCCACTGGCTGATCAGCCGCGCGCCATGCCTGTAGTCCGCCTTCGAGGATATAGCATGGCGCGGCACCGGCCGCGCATTCAAGCTCTGCCGCGCCGGCTGCAGTCCGCATCCCCGACCGGCAATGAAAGATCACCGGCCGGCCATCGCATGATAGCGTGCCGATCTTGTCCAGTGGGACGTTGACTGCGCCCGGAATCCACTCGCGGGCATGTTCGTCCGTACCTCTTATATCGACCAGAAGCGCTCCGTCCTCGATCGCGCGCCGAGCCTCGGCAGGCGAAATCGTCGTGATCGCCATAACATCACTCCTTGCAGTAAAGTTGATAAAGGGTGCCGAACAACGTCTCGATGCGCGGGTCGCCGATGCGATACCAGATTGTCTGGCTTTCCCGCCGGAAGGCGACCAGCCCTTCCTCCCGCATCTTCGCCAGATGCTGCGACAGCGCCGATTGCGACAGTCCAATTTCGCGTGCGAGATCGCCGACCGTCATCTCACCACTTTCGGCCAGCTTGCACAGCAGCATCAACCGGCGGCGATTGGCGAGCGCCTTCAACATGTCGGCAACCGCGCCCGCCTTCATCTCGAAGGAGGCAAGGTCCATCGGTGGCTTGAGCATAACGACTCCACATTAGACATTGCTAATTTAGTTTAATCTAATATATTGTCAAGAGAACAGTAAGGAGCTTTTCATGCTTGCCCCCTTCATCGAGGCGTTTTTCGACGAACCCACCAACACGATCAGCTATCTGGTCGGTGATCCTTCGACCCGCACGGCGGCGGTGATCGACCCGGTGCTTGATTTCGATCTCTACAGCGGTGAGGCCGACACTGGCTCGGTCGAACGCATCCTGTCCTTCGCAGCCAATCATGATTGGCGCATCGTCATGGTGCTGGAAACCCATGCCCATGCGGATCATCTGTCGGGGGCGCCTCTTATCAAGGCGCGAACAGGCGCATGGATCGGAATCGGTGAACATATCCGTGCTGTGCAGCGCATCTTCCGCCCGGTCTTTGCGATGGACGATCTGAAGACGGACGGCTCGGATTTCGACCGGCTATTCGCCGATGGGGAAAAGTTTGCGCTGGGCGCGCTGGAGGTGGAGGTCCTGCATGTGCCCGGTCACACCCCGGCGGACCTCGCCTATCGCATCGGCGACGTGCTGTTCGTCGGTGACACCTTGTTCATGCCGGACTATGGCACCGCGCGTGCCGACTTTCCTGGCGGCGATGCGCGTGCGCTCTATCGCTCGATCCGCCGCGTCCTGTCGCTCCCAGACGAAACGCGCCTGTTCATGTGTCATGACTACAAGGCGCCGGGCCGCGACAACTATCGCTGGGAAACGACGGTCGGCGAGGAGCGGCGGCACAACATCCATATTCGCGACGGCGTGGGTGAGGACGAATTCGTCGCCATGCGCGAGACACGTGACGCCACGCTGGCCGTGCCGAAGCTACTGCTGCCCTCAATCCAGGTAAACATCCGGGCCGGGCAATTACCCAAGGTAGAGGCGAATGGCGTATCCTACCTCAAGATACCCGTCCGGCAGAAAGCGCGATCATCACTGTGTTGACGGAACAGCTAATGTTCGTGGCGCTGCCAGGTATTTACTGCCGCCTAGGTCTCATTTTTAGGGCGGATGGACGCAAATAGGAATAGCACATTCCTAGGCCATCGGCAGTGTGGCGCACCCGACACGATTCGAACGTGTGGCCTCCACCTTCGGAGGGTGGCGCTCTATCCAGCTGAGCTACGGGTGCATCGTCGTTTTGATAGTGTGCGAGATCAACCAAGGTCAATCCCGAAACCAGTTACTCGAATCAACGTCATTCATTCGGTTCCGAAGGCCGCCAACTTCCGTCGTTCGTACTCTACAACCTCCTAAAGTTTGCTTCCGTGGCGCTTCCGCGACCAAGAGAGCGATTTTCACAGCTCTATCAACTTCCACCAAACTCTTGGTTTCTATCGATATTTTCTACACCCACAACAAAGCAACTTGACTTACATCTGCCTTCGGAGCAATTTAACCTGCCCTTCGACGCTTTTCGATGGGTTTCGCTCCGATGCGCTATACCACTGTAATTGCTAAAGAATTTGAAATTCTAGCTCGCCTGGCGTACCCTCGAACACGCTCCGACTTGCGTCCGGCTGCTTACGTGGTGCTTACGCGAGAATGGGGGGTTTGGACGGGAGAATTCCCATGGCTAAGCTCACAAAGCGCCTCGTCGACGCTGCCGAGTCCCGCGAGAAAGACTACGTCATCTGGGATGACGAGCTACCAGGTTTCGGCCTGCGCGTCTTCGCTTCTGGCAAGCGCAGCTACGTCCTTCAATACCGCGCCTTGGGCCGCTCACGCCGCTACACCATCGGCTTGCATGGCGTCTGGACGGCCGAAAGCGCTCGACAGGAGGCGAAGGTCCAGTTGGGCCGCGTTGCCCAGGGCGACAACCCCGCCGAGGAGCGCCAGCTCGATCACAAGGCCATCACGGTCAAGGAGCTCTGCACGCTCTACGTCAATGACCTGAACGCAGGCCTCATCTTGGGAAAGGGCGGGCGGCCTAAGAAACCGACGACCGTGGGGACGGACACCGGCCGCATCGAGCGGCACATCATCCCGCTCCTCGGGACGCGCCGCGTGAAGGACCTAACCAAGGCCGACATCAACAAGGTCCTGAAGGACATCATGGCCGGCAAGACGCGAGTCGCTGTCAAGACGAAGAAGTTGCGCGGCAAGGCGATCGTCCGCGGCGGCGCCGGAACGGCCACGCGAACCGTCGGGCTCCTCGGCGGCATCCTCACCTATGCGGTCGAAGCTGGCATCATCACCACCAATCCGGCCCACGGCCTGCGGAAGCCGAAGGACAATGTCCGCACCCGCCGGCTCACGGAAGCGGAGTACCGGACGCTGGGCGAGATGCTGCGCGCAGCGGAGAAAGACGAGAAGTACGCGACGACGGTGGAGATCATTCGCCAGATCGCGCTGACTGGCTGCCGCCGGAGCGAGATGATCGGTCTCATGTGGACTGAAGCAGATACCGATGGGAGCTGCCTGCGGCTGATCGACAGCAAGGAGGGCACCTCGGTCCGGCCTATCGGACTGCCCGTCGTCGAATTCCTCGAAGCGCGTCGGAAAACTGCCTCCGGCACATATGTCTTCCCTGGCTACGGCGACGACAACGCGTTCGGCAGTTTCCCCAACCACTGGGAGCAAATCTTCAAGGACTCGCCGCTCTCAGACGTCACCCCTCACGTTTTGCGGCACAGCTTCGCGAGCGTCGGCAACGATCTCGGCTTCACAGAGGTGACGATCGCGGCCTTGGTCGGCCATGCCAAGGGGTCCGTCACCAGCAAATACATCCACGCGCTCGACACCGCCCTCATCATGGCGGCGGACACGATCGCCGGTTACATCGAGGGCCTGCTGGACGGGAAGGAATTCAAGCAGACAGCCTACGCGCTCGACCGCGCTTCCCGGAAAGCGGCGCTCGCACGCTTTCTCCGCAAAGCGGCGGGCAACGCAAATCCGGAAGTTAGCGACGAACAGCGCCTGGTCGCTTGATGGACCGACACGGATCTGATTGCCAAGGCGAACGATGAACTCATACCGAGACCTTCCTCGGCATGTTGTTCTTGGCTTCTGCGCGCTACTGGCTCAAATTTGTCCACGTCACCTAGCGCCCGTGCGGCATCCATGTCGTCGACGATAATGGTACGGGCATCCAGGAAGGCTCGTATTTCAGGCTTCGCGGTTCGGATTGCGGCAACACCGAACGCTATTACCTCTTCCGCTGAGTCCGAAATAAATGCGGTGGACCCGTTCGGGCGCAGCAACGCCTCGATAAGTTGAGCGACTTCCCTTTCCCGATCGCAGAGCAAGACCTCTTCAATGAGAAGTGGTTTGAACATGTGCCTGAACTCGTCCCAAAATTCATCCGTGCTCCGGGCGCCTCGTTGTGGTTGGAGACCAAGGGTGTAGCTGGCGAAATTCGCGGCAACAGCGGGACACTTATCGAGCCAACCATCGAGAGCGATGGCATCTAAGCACAGCACATTCTTCCAAGCATATTCACCTCGGCACAGCTTAACCCAATCTTCGATTTTCCGATCGGTGTTGAAAGTGTCCCACGTCCTGGACGATACGAAGATAAAAGTCGCCGCCGCCCGCTCTTCTTCGCTTGGCTTTGACGAGCGTTTACGAAAGTCCGAAAGCCCCTCTCCCCAGGCATCTTTACTCGTTTTGATTTCCCAATAGGGCTCACCGTCCAGGACGTTAAGCCCACCAGCTTCGCTGACAAGGTGACCGTCCCAGCCGCGGACGTTTCCAGTGTCACGTGAGGGAAAGCGAAACGAACTTATGTCTGGTGCCGTCGCACGAATCAGGTCGCCGACCAACGCCGGACTCAACCCGCGCGGTTGGGCTAGCAGACCAGCTTGTAAGATCCTTGTCCGAACCATATTCGACAAGTAGCAGGGAAGATCGGCCCAGCCTCGACGTCAGATGACGCCGTCGGCCATCAGGGCGTCGATTTCGCTGTCGCTGAGCCCCAGCACGCCGCCGTAAATTTCGCGATTGTGCTCGCCGAGCCTCGCGTTGGACGCGCCCATCATCTGCGGCGTGCCGTGATACCGCAAGGGGCTGTTCGGCACCACGATGCGTCCCAGACTGTAGTGGTCGATCCATTGCAGCATGCCGCGCTCGTGCATATGCGGGCTGTTCGCCACTTCGACGAGATTGCGCACCGGCGCGGTGGGCAGGCGATACGCCCGCGACGCCTCGAAAATCTCGGCGCGCGTTAGATTTTTCGTCCATTCCTCGACGACGGCGTCCGTCTGATCCATGTGCGTGACGCGAGCGGCGTTGTCGAAGAAGCGCGGATCGTCCTTCAGTTCCCCGCGCCCCATGGCCTTGAGCAGGTTCGTCCAGTGGGCTTCGACCAGGCAAATGATCGCGACGTGTCCGTCCCTGCAGGGATAGACGTTGTAGGGCGAGATCGCGAGGCCGCCATGCCGGTTGCCGGTGCGCGGCGGCGGCGGCCCTGGATCGGACTGGATCATGCCGAGGTTGGAGGCAAGCGTCGGATAGATGGTTTCGATCATCGCCACCTCTACCATACGGCCGAGTCCCGTCCGTTCGCGCTCGAACAGCGCCGTCACGATCGCACCGTAAAGATGGGTGCCGGAAATGAAATCGGCGACCGCAGGGCCGGCTTTCAGAGGCGGTCCGTCCGGAAAGCCCGTCACGCTCATGATGCCTGATGCGGCCTGAATGGTAAGGTCCATGGCGAGGCTGTCCCGCTCCGGCCCTGACAGGCCGTAGCCCGTCGCCGAGGCGTATACGAGGCGCGGATTGACCTCGAACAGCGTTTTCGCGCCCACGCCCAGGCGGTCCATGACACCCGGAGCGTAATTTTCGATCAGGACGTCGCTGCGGCTGACGAGAACCTTGAGAAGTTCACATCCCCGCGGGTTCTTCAGATTAAGCGTGATGGCGCGCTTGTTGGAATTGAGCATGGCCATCGGCAGCGACGCTCCGCCGCCCAGCGCCTCGCGTATTCGCACCGGCTCGCCGTAGAGCGGCTCGACCTTTATGACATCGGCTCCGGCTTTCGCCATCAGGAAGGCGGCGTAGGGACCCTGATATACCTGACCCAGATCGATCACCTTCACTCCTTGCAGCGGCTGCGGTCTCGCTTCATCGTCGTCCATGGCCAGACCCGCCGTCGTCATAGCGATGCGCCGAAAAGATCGCGAGCCATGACCAGGCGCTGCACCTCGCTCGGCCCCTCGCCGATGCGCCGGATCCGCATCTCGCGGTACCAGCGCTCCAGCGGCAGATCCTTGGTGACGCCGTAGCCGCCGTGAATCTGGATGGCGCGATCGACGACGCGGCTGGCGCCTTCCGTGGAGAGAAGTTTTGCCATCGCGGCTTCGGTGCGGAAGGGCTCGCCGCGATCCGCCTTGCAGGCGGCGTCCAGCGTTGCCCACCTGGCGGTGCGGATATCGATTTCGTTATCCACCACCATCCATTGCACGGCCTGCCGTGTGGCGAGAGGCGCCCCGAAAGTCTCGCGCAGTTTGGCGTACTCGACGCACATTGCTTGCGCCTTGATGGCGATGCCTATGCAACTGGCCGCATAAGGAATGCGCTGTCGGCTCAGCCGGTCGTTGGCGATTGCGAATCCCTTGTTCACCTCGCCCAGCACATTCGCTGATGGCACGCGCATGTTCTCGAACTGAAGCTCCGTCGCATAATAGGCGGATCGAAGCGTGTGGACGACGCGGCGGACGTGAAACCCGGGCGTGTCCGTATCGACGATGAAGCAGGTAATGCCGTTGCGGCCCTTGCCCGCATCGGTCCGCGCGAAAACGATGCCGTATTCCGCCTTGTCCGCGCCGGAGATGAAAATCTTCGCGCCGTTGATGACCCAGTCATCGCCGTCCTTGACAGCCCGGGTTTGTATGGCGCGCGCCGGATCGGAGCCGCCGGACGGTTCGGTCAGTCCGAAAAAGCCGTGTTTCTCGCCATTCAGCGTCGGATAGAGATAACGCTTTTTCAGATCCTCGCTCGCCTCGTAAAGGTGGGCGAGCCCGGCGCCGCCGAAACTTCCGTAGCAGGGCGAATATAGGCCTGCGCGATGCTGCGAAATCTCGATCGCGATCAGCGTCATGGTGACGGTATCGATGTCTGGGCCGCCATATTCGGGCGGAACGCCGAGGCCGTGCAGGCCCATGTCCTTCACCTTCGAGACGAGGCGCGCGTAATCGTCGGGGCCGAGCCGGCTCTCGTCGGGATCGAGCTTGTCTTCAAGGGGAGCGACTTCCTCGCGCACGAAGCGCCGTACCTGTTCGACGATGAGCCGCTGCTCGTCTGTCATGGCAAAATCCATGATCTTCCTTCCCTTGCTGTCGTACGGCCTTCGCGGCCTTGTACTTTCTCGCGTCGTTTCGGATATCTCAGCCGATGCTCAGCCGGCCGATTTTGCGGTTGCCTTCGAAGGCGTTTCCCGCCGGGAGCGATCCGTGATCGGCCATATGAACCATCAGAAGTTCTTCGTAACGGCTCATGTATTGGCAATTTATTTCGACGCGGAAGAGGGTGCGGCCGCCGCGATATTCTTCCAGCGCCTTGAGGAGTTCACCCCGCAACCCGAAAAGGGAACGCCCGCCAGCGAAACCGATGCGGAGGACATGTTCTTTTTCGTCGGCGATCTGGTAGATGCCAAGCTCGCCGCCGAGCGCCGCGACGTTGGCGGCCGTGAGCTCCTGCCAGGCTTTTTTCATTCGAACAGACATTGGTTTTGTCACCTTTTACTGGCCTTTGAAAACCGCCGTCCGGCGCTCGATGAGGGCGGCAATGCCCTCCCGCGCGTCGGCACTGTCTCCCGCGGCGCGCACAAGCCGGTCTATATCCTCGTGCGGTATGCCGTCGCGGAAAGTCATGGCGCGCACCAGCACCGCCTTCATGGCCCGTAAGGACAGCGGCGCGTTGGCGGCCAGTCGGGAGACGATCCTCGAGGCCTCCGCCTCCAGTCCGGCGGCAGGCGCGATTCGGGCTATCAGCCCGAGTTCGTGCATCCGGTGCGCGGTCAGGAGGTCGCCCAGCAACAGCATTTCCCGTGCACCGACCGGCCCGGCGACTTCGAGAATTTTCTTCGCTAGGAACCATGTGGGAGCGAGGCCGATTTTGGCGAGCGACATGCCAAATCGCGCGTCCGTGCTGGCGATGACAAAATCGCAGTGCAGCGCAAGTTCATTGCCGCCGGCGATCGCATCGCCCTGAACGACCGCGACCACCGGCAAGGGATAGGTCTCGATCGCGTGCAGCATCGTTTCGATGGACACCGCCCCGAGCGTTCCTGCGTCTCGCACGCGCAAATCGAGGCCAGAACAGAACACAGAGCCTTCGGCGCGAATAACGGTGACGCGTTCTTCCTCGGGCGGTGTCTGCCGAAAAGCGGCGGTCAGGCCATCGAGCATTCCTCCGTCAAGGGCATTGCGCTTTTCAGCGCGTGCAAGCGTGACGGTCCTGACGCCGCCCGCGTTTTCAATCTTCACCGTCCCCAATCCGTTTCTCCCTCGCTCGATCTGTTCTTCCGATCGGTCGTAACCGCCGCTTCCGCCTTTCGTGGACGGGCTGGACGTTTCCCCCATGAATGCGCTAAGCAATAAGGAAATCATGATAAGGGAATAGGGATGGGTATCAACGGAAAATCCTACATAGTCGGCATTTACGAGCATCCGTGCCGCGCGGCGCTGGACAAGACGCTGCCGCAACTTCACGCCGAGATCGCGAAGGGCGCGCTGGCGGACGCAGGTCTTTCAAAGGACGATGTTGACGCATATTTCTGCGCCGGCGACGCGCCCGGGTTGGGCCCGATCAACATGATCGAATATATGGGCCTCAATAATGTGCGTCATATGGACAGCACGGAGACCGGCGGGTCTTCCTACATCGTCCATGTCAGTCACGCCGCGCAGGCCATCGCCGCGGGGCATTGCAATGTGGCGCTGATCACGCTGGCAGGCCGGCCGGTTGCCGATGCGAAAGAAGGCAAGCCCGTCCGTTACTACAACCAGCAAGCGCCGGACTTTCCGTTCGAAATGCCTTATGGCCCCAACGTCACAAATATGTACGCCATGTGTGCGATGCGGCATATGTACGAATACGGCACCACCAGCGAGCAGCTCGCATGGATCAAGGTCGCCGCATCCCACCACGCCCAGCACAATGAACATGCCAGGCTCCGCGACGTTGTGACCGTGGAGGATGTTGTCAATTCACCGATGATTGCCGATCCGTTGCACAGGCTCGACTGTTGCGTCATCACCGATGGCGGCGGCGGCGTTGTGATGGTGAGCCCGGAAGTGGCGAAGTCGCTGAAGCGTACTCGCGTCAAGGTTCTCGGCGCCGGTGAGGCGCCCAAGCATCTCGCGGCGGGCCAGGTCGATCTAACCTATTCCGGCGCGCGTTGGAGCGGGCCCAAAGCTTTCGCTGAAGCCGGCGTCACGCCCACCGACATTAAATACGCCTCTATCTACGATTCCTTCACCATTACAGTGCTGGAAACGCTCGAAGATCTGGGTTTTTGCAAAAAAGGTGAGGGCGGGAAGTTCGTCTCGGACGGCAATCTGATTTCCGGCGTCGGCAAGTTGCCCTTCAACACGGATGGCGGGGGATTGTGCAACAATCACCCGGGCAATCGCGGTGGCATGACCAAAGTTCTTGAAGCAGTCCGCCAGCTTCGCGGTGAGGCTCATCCGAAGGTTCAGGTTCGCAATTGCGATATTGCACTGGCGCATGGAACCGGCGGGCTTCTGGGATCGCGTATGGGCAGCGCAACCGTTATCCTCGGGAGTGAAGACGCATGAGCACCGACCAGAAAAGCAAGATCAACCTTGTAGTCAATTCCGAGAGCAAACCCTACTGGGAAGGTGCTGCCAAGGGGCAACTCCTGATCCGGGCTTGCGACGCCTGCGGCAAGGTGCACCATTATCCGCGGACTATTTGCCCGCATTGCTTCTCGGATGACACGGCGTTCGTCGAGGCATCAGGCAATGGCGTGATCTACAGCTATTCGGTCACGAGGCAAGCCAAGCCGCCTTATGTCATCGCCTATGTTAAGCTTGATGAAGGGGTTTCGATGCTCACGAATATCGTCGATTGCGAAATCGACAAGATTCGCATCGGACAGAAAGTCAGGGTCAAATTCTCCGAGGCCGGCGATGGATACGCGTTGCCGGTGTTCACGTGCGCATGATGCGGAATCTTCGTTGACCGGCATTCCGGGGGGGTTGACTTCCTGCCGGAACGTCCGGCGACGGCTCGGTTGAGACAATGACGGTTAAGGACGGAACGGCTTGATCGCAAGAAAGCCGACCCCCAAGGACCGGATTTTTCAGGGAGGATTACATGGCGTGGAATTTCGGTGACATCCTCGACAGTATCTCGGCGGTTTTGCCGCAGGATGCGCCCGCCCTTATTCATGGCGATCGGGTGATCACATGGGAAGAAACGACACGGAGGTCCAACAATCTCGGGCGCGCGCTGATCGCGCGCGGCGCCAGGCCCGGCGACAAGGTCGCGTTCTATATGCGAAACCGGCCCGAATATGTCGAGACCATGGCGGCCTGCTTCAAGAGCCGTCTTGTCCACGTCAACATCAACTACCGCTACAAGGCGGACGAAGTTTTCTACATCTTTAATGATTCCGACGCGCAAACGGTCGTTTACGGTTCCGAGTTCCGGGACATCATCGTCGAACTGAAAGATCGGCTGACGAAAGTCGCCACGTTCATTGAGGTGAACGAAGACGGATCCGCCGCGCCCTTCGCGGAAAATTACGAAAAGATCGTCACCGGCGGAGATGGCGCGCCTCTCGGCATCGAGCGGTCTCCGGACGATTTACTGTTCATCTATACAGGTGGCACGACGGGCATGCCCAAAGGCGTCATGTGGCGCCACGACGACATGCGCGAAGCTCAGCTTACGACGCTTCGAGCGCTGGGTCCGATCCCGGAGACACTTCCCGCGTTGGTCGAATTTATCAAGACTTCCGGTCCGGGACCCAAGACGATGCCTGCCTGCCCGCTGATGCACGGCACCGGCTTCATTACGGCTATAGGCAATATGATGAGCGGCGGCTGCATCGTCACGCTGGAGAGCCCGACCCTCGACGCGCATGAACTCTGGTCGGCGGTTTCGCGCCGTGGTGTCAATTCGCTGGCAATCGTCGGCGACGCTTTTGCCCGACCGATGCTGGCGGCGCTCGACGAGGCGCCCGACAAATACAACCTGACCAGCGTCGTCTCGATCGTTTCTTCCGGCGTTATGTGGAGCACGGAAGTGAAGCGCGGCCTGCTCAGGCATTTACCCAATGTCATCCTGATGGATTCCTTCGGCGCTTCGGAGGGGCTCGGTTTCGGCAGTTCGATCATGACGAGCGCCGGCGAGGTCAAGACCGCCAGGTTCCAGATCGGCGGCCGGTGCCGCGTGTTCGATGAAAACGATCAGCCGGTCGAACCCGGCAGCGGCAAGCCGGGCATCATCGCCCTGGGGGGGCCGATTCCCGTTGGCTACTACAAGGATACGGAAAAGACCGCCAAGACCTTCAAGACCATCGCCGGGGCCCGCTATTCCGTTCCCGGCGATTGGTGCGTTGTGGAAAAGGACGGCAGCCTGACATTGCTGGGACGCGGCAGCGTCTGCATCAACACGGCGGGCGAGAAGGTCTACCCGGAGGAGATCGAGGAAGTTCTGAAGACGCATCCCGCCGTCGAGGATGCGCTTGTCGTCGGCGTACCCGATCAGAAATGGGGTCAGGCGGTCACCGGCATCGTCATGCTGGCGACCGGCGCGAAGTTTGACGAAGAGGATTTGCGCAAGCACGTCCGCTCGCACCTCGCCGGCTACAAAACGCCCAAGCGCATTCTGGTTGGCGCCGTGCCTCTTCGCGCGCCGAACGGCAAGGCCGACTACAAGGGCGTTACCGATTTCGCGAAACGCGAGCTTGGGATTGCCTAGACGACGATTTGAGTGACAGCGCCGGAGTCGGCGCGGCACCCGCAACGGGAGGACTGCATGGGACGGGTAGACGGGAAAATCGCCTTTGTGACGGGCGGCGCCAACGGCATGGGGCGTTCCCACGCCTTGCTGCTTGCGCGCGAAGGCGCAACGCTGATCGTGACCGACATGGACGAGAAGGGCGGCAACGCCGTGGTCGAGGAGATTAACGATCAAGGTGGGCAGGCGCGATTTTTCAAACATGACGTGTCGAGCGTCTCGGATTGGGAACGGATTTCACAGGAGGCGATGTCCACTTTCGGACGCGTCGACATCCTCGTGAATAATGCCGGTATTCTCGTTTTTTCCGCTGTGCAAGACACCTCGAATGAAGACTTCGCGCGCGTTCTCGACGTCAATGTAAAAAGCGTATTCTATGGCACAAAATATATATTGCCCGCGATGAAGGCGGCCGGCGGCGGTTCGATCGTCAATATTTCCTCGATCTACGGACTGATCGGCGCGCCCGCCACGGCGGCGTATCAGGCATCGAAGGGCGCCGTTCGCCTGCTGACGAAATCGACGGCTGTGGATTATGCGCCTTTCAAGATTCGCGTGAATTCCGTACACCCCGGAATCATCCGCACGAATATGACAAAGGATCTTCTCGGCGATGCGGATGTCGCCAAACAGGTCTTGAGCGCTACGCTTATTGGTCGGCCGGCCGAACCCGTCGAGGTTTCCTATGCGGTCCTGTTTTTGGCCTCCGACGAGTCGTCCTACATGACCGGCTCCGAGGTTGTCGTCGACGGAGGCTACACGACCATGTGACGCATTGCGATGCGACGGACTCCGGGTTCGTTGAAGGTCGAAGCAAGTTTGTCGCTGGAGCGGAGAAAACAATCGCGTGCCGGTCTTGTGGCCGGCCAAACGGCGAGGAAGGAAGCGCTATGAGTACATCCGGTGTGAGCAACTCATTCGATCGCATTCGCCACGGTCTCGATTCGTGGCTTGTCGAGGACACGTCGAGCGGGCGCTTCATGCTCGACCGCGCCATATTCACCGATCCTGAATTGTTCGATCTCGAGATGAAGCACATCTTCGAACGCAACTGGGTGTTTCTCGCCCATGAAAGCCAGCTCGCCAACGAAAGCGCCTTTCTGACCCTGACAATCGGTCGTCAACCCGTGCTTCTGACCCGGAACCGGTCGCGTGAATTGAAATGCTTCGTAAATGCGTGCACGCATCGCGGCGCGCGGCTGTGCCGGGAAAAACGGGGCAGGCGAACGACATTCACATGCCCGTTTCACGGCTGGACATTCAGCAACGATGGCGCGCTGCTAAATGTCACGGACGAGGAAAATGGGGCGTATCCGGAACATTTCGACCGGAGCGATCTGGGCCTCCACGAAGTCGGACGCCTGGAATCCTACAAGGGATTCATTTTCGCCAGCCTTTCGGCGGACGTGCCTCCGCTGGACGATTACCTTGCGGGTGCGAAGACCTTCATCGACCTTATGGTGGACCAGTCGCCGGAAGGGAAGCTCGAAATTGTGCGAGGGGTCGGGCGGTATACCTATCGCGGCAACTGGAAGATGCAGACCGAGAACGGTCTCGATGGATATCATGTGCCGACCGTGCATTCCAACTACCTGTTGACCGTCGCAAACCGGATGACGGGCGGTTCCGCGAACCCTACCAAGAGCGCAAACGTATCCGCGTGGATGAAGACGGATCAGGGAGGTTTTTTCTCATTCGATTACGGACACGCTTTGATCTGGAACGCGTCGGCCAGTTCTGCCTCCCGGCCCAATTTTGAGTTTGTCGACCAGTACAAGCGGAAATTCGGCGAGGAGCGCTCCCGCTGGATGACCGAAACCACGCGAAATCTTCTTTTGTTTCCGAATGTATTCCTGATGGATCAGGTCAGCACGCAAGTCCGCATCGTGCGTCCGATCTCGGTCGATGAAACGGAAATCACGACATATTGCATCGCGCCGGTCGGCGAAAGCGCGCGGGCGCGGGCGATGCGCATTCGCCAGTATGAGGATTTCTTCAATGCCAGCGGCATGGCCACGCCGGACGATTTGACGGAGTTCAACAATTGCCAGATCGCGTATGGCCGCGATGGTGGTCGCTATAACGACTTGTCGCGCGGGGCTACGAGAGGCGTTCAAGGGTCGGGGAAATTTGGCAAGGGGCTCAACATCGACGCGACCATGAGCAGCGTCAATGTCGCCGATGAAGGACTTTTCGTGACCATGCACAAGGAATGGATCGAGCGAATGAAACGCGCGACCGCGCAGGAGCGGGTGGAAGCCCTCCTCACGCGCGAAAGCGATCGTTCGGAGGCCGCCGAATGACGAGCGGCGAGCGGCGCTGGATTTCGGTGCAGCGATTTCTTGGCGGGGAAGCGCTTTGCCTCGATGAGCGGAAATGGGATGAATGGCTGGCGCTTTATCGCGAGGACGCCGAATACTGGTTGCCGGCATGGGACGATGACGGAGAACTTACGGTCGATCCGCAAAGCGAAATCTCGCTGATCTACTATCCAAGCCGAGCCGGTCTGGAGGATCGCATCTACCGAATCCGGTCGCGGCGGTCGTCCGCGACGATGCCGCTCATGCGGACCTGCCACATGTTTACGCTGCTATCCGTCGAGGAGCGGGAAGGCGGTGTCCATGCGCGGACCTCCTGGACGGTTCAGTCGGTGCGCGAGGATCGGACCCTCGCCTACTACGGATGGGCGGACTACGATCTGGCGGAGCACGGCGATACCTGGCTCATCGCCCGGAAGAAGACCGTCGTTCTGAACGACCTCGCCGACACGATGATCGATGTCTACAACGTCTGAGGACGGCAGGACATGAACAGCAAGCAAGCGCGGCCCGTTATCGGCACGATGATCGGAGATCCGGCGGGCGTCGGCCCCGAGGTGATTGCCCGCGCCCTCGCGACCGGCCAGGTGCATGAACTGTCCATTCCCGTCCTGATCGGCAGCGCGGCGGCAATGGAGCGCGCGATCGAAATCACCCGCGTGCCGTGCAGCGTGCGAATAGTCCGATCGATCGACGACCTGAGCGATGACCCTGCCATCGTCGACATTATCGATTCAGGCGCCTTGAAAGCGTCCGAACTGCCGCTCGCGGAGGATACGGTGCGCGGCGGGGAGGCATCGGCGCTGTGGCTCGACGAAATGAGCGCCCTCGCATCCGGCGGGTCCATTGCGGCCGGCGTCATGGGGCCCATCAGCTCCGGCTCCCTCAAACTTGCCCGCAAGGTGCCGGGCATCGTCAGCCCGACGCCGGGCGAAAGCTATCTTGTCCTGTTGACGGGACCGCTCCGCGTCGCGCATCTGACCGACCATATTCCGCTCCGGCGGGTTTGCGAAATCATCAGCCCCGATCTCGTGGCGCTTGCCTTGCGCCAGATAGACGGCGCGATGCGGAACTGGGGGATCGCCCGCCCGCGGATTGTCGTCGCGGGCCTCAACCCTCACGCGATGGGAGAAGAAGACCGCGAAGCCATCGCGCCCGGCGTTGAGCGGGCGAGGGCTGAAGGTATCGATGCCGAAGGGCCCGTAAGTCCCGACTCCGTGTTCCGGCAATGCGTCGAAGGCCGCTACGACATAGTCCTCGCCATGTATCACGATCAGGGACACATCGCGGTCAAGACATGGGGCTTTTCCGGCAATTGTGCCATCATCCTCGGGCCGTCCTACCTGCATGTGACGGTCGCGCATGGAACGGCCTATGACATTGCCGGCAAGGGCACCGCAGATCCGGCGATGATGCTGAGCGCCATGCGCACGGCGGCCTCTCTCGCCGCAGGCCGGGGATTTCCCGAGGAACGCTGACGGGCCGGACGCCGGAATTTATGTTCGGGAGGCGTCGGAACGGCCGGCCATCATTCGCAATGGCGTATATTCGATCACCGTTTCGTTCCGCTGGGTCACGATCCGGTTGCGCGTGCGCACCAGACCGCGCCCCTTGGATGTCGGTCGCGCCTGAAGCACTTCGCATTCTACGTGAATTGTGTCGCCGACAAAGGTAGGTCCCTTGACGTTGAACTCCATGTGCAGAAAGGCGAGGCCCGTCTCCTGCATCATCGACTGGACGAGTAGACCTTCGGCCATGCAATAGACCAGCGCGCCGGGCACCACGCGGCCGTTCATGGGGCCGTGGGCCTTGAGATATTCGACATCGGTGAAGAGTACTTCCACCATGCCCGTCGTGTTGATGAAATTGACCAAGTCGGTTTCGGTGATCGTCCGGCCGATGGTGCGGAATTCCTCGCCGACCGTGAGGTCGTTCCAGCATATGCCGAGGCCTATCTTTCGCATGCCCTCTCCTTGCAGGTCGCGGGGATGATACGGTCCCATCCGGGAAATCCTGTGACTGATGCCGGAAAACGCGTTCCGATGTTTTGCTTCAGCCTGAAATTCTGACCGGCATGCTCGAGTAGCCATTGATCAGATTTGAAAAAACCCTCTCGGGCTCGCCGACAACCTCAATCGGCTTGTCCGGCCACCGTTTCAGTATTTCCTCCCAGACGACGCGGAGTTGCATTTCTGCCAGCCGGTTACCGACGCAGCGATGGATGCCGAAGCCGAAGGACAGGTGCTGGCGGGGACGCTTGCGGTCGATGATGAAGCTGTCGGCGCTTTCGATTGCCTCTTCGTCCCGGTTGCCAGATATGTACCACATGACGACCTTGTCGCCCTTCTTGATCTGCTTGCCGGCCAACTCTGTATCCTGAATCGCGGTACGACGCATATGCGACAAGGGTGTCTGCCAACGGATGATTTCTGGGACCATGGATTCGACGAGCGCCGGGTTGTCCCGCAGCTTCTTGTATTGATCCGGGTTCCGGTTCAGTGCCAGCAAGCCGCCGGTGATCGAGTTGCGGGTCGTATCGTTACCGCCGACGATCAGGAGAAGAATATTCCCCAGATACTCCATCGGCCCCATGTTTTTCGTCGCTTCGCCCTGGGCCAGCATGGTGATGAGATCGTTGCCTGGCTCGGTCGCGTTGACGCGCTGATTCCACAACTCTGTGAAGTAGGCGGCGCAATCGCGCAATTCATTCCTGCGGGCCTTCTCGGTCTCCTCGTCGCCGAAGGCGGTGCCGGCGGTGGCGACATCCGACCAGCGGGTGAGCTTCCGGCGCTCTTCCCAAGGGAAATCGAAAAGAGTGGCGAGCATCTGCGTCGTCAGCTCGATCGACACGCGGTCCACCCAGTTAAACGTTTCGTTGATCGGCAGCGAATCGAGAATCGTGCCGGCGCGCTCTCGGATCGTGCTTTCAAGTTTTGCCAGATTGCCGGGTGCGACGATGGGGCTTACGACCTTGCGCTGCGCGTCATGCTTCGGTGGGTCCATCATGATGAACATGGGCAGGAAGAAACCTTCTTCCTGATTGCGAAGGGCGACGCCGCCCAGGGTTGCTTCGGACGAATAGATGCCGTGGTTGGTGTCGACATGCATGATGTCTTTGTATTTTGTCACCGACCAGAACGGGCCGTATTCGCTGTCCTTGCAGTAATGGACCGGATCTTCGCGGCGCAGCCGCTCGAAATACGGCCAGATCGCATTCGCCCTGAAGAGTTCAGGATTGCTGACGTCGATCTCTTCAAGCGGGATCGCGTAGGCATCTGTAATCGCCTTGTCTCGCGCGGCAACCAAGATTTCACTCATGATGGTGTCTCCATTGTGTTTCCAGAAGCCTGCGAATGCGTAACATATGGGATGCCGGTTGGCCGACCTCCCCCTGTTGATTTATTATAAGCATATTCCCGCAGCTTAACAGGTTGCATTCTTCGGGCGGCGATGTGGGGTCGGCAGGAATTTTCCGAACAGTCCGTCACACGCTTGTTGCCGGCCGTCCGCCATCGACTGCCTGTGGAATGTCAGGCCGGCAAGACGACGGCGATCTCGCGCAGTTTGAACTTCTGCACCTTGCCGCTCGGTGTTCGAGGCAGTTCCCCGACGATTTCCACCCGTTCCGGCAGATACTGTCTCGCCATCCTGTGCCCTTCGAGGAAGGCGACCACGTCGCGCAAGCCAACATCGCGGCCGGGTTTTGGTACGATGAACGCACATGCCCGTTCGCCCAGCCGTTCATCCGGTACGCCGACAATCGCCACATCCTGAATGTCGGGGTGACGGAATAGCAGGCCCTCGATCTCGACCACGGGAATATTCTCACCGCCGCGGATGATGACGTCCTTGGAGCGTCCGGTCAGCCGGATATAGCTCTCGCCGTCGATGCGCGCGAGGTCGCCTGTATCGAACCAGCCCTCCGCGTCGTGATTGTACCAGTCCGGCCGTTTGAGATAACCGACAAAAGTCGAACAGCTGCGCGCCATGAGCATGCCTTCTTCGCCGGCGGGCAGGGGCCTGTTATTGCTGTCGACCACCCGGACTTCCATACCGGGCAGCGCGCGTCCGTCGGTATTGATCGCCTTGTCGTCCGGATCGTCGAGGCAGGTCGTTGTTACCAGACCATTCTCGGTCATACCCCAGGCCGACACGATATTCGTCCCGAGGATTTGTCGCGCCCGCTCGACAAGCGCGCGGGGGATGGGAGCGCCAGCCACCAGAAAGATGCGCAAACGGGATACGTCGCTCTTGTCCGCCGCTACCGTTTCGGTCAAATCGGACAGGAATGGCGTGGACGCCATGGTGAAGGTGATGCCTTCCCGGGCGATCGACGCGGAGGCGCGCTTCGGCTCCCACACATCCTGCAGAATGGCGGTCGCTCCGACCAGAATGGGCATTACCAATCCGTACATGAAGCCTGTCTGGTGCGCCATCGGCGATGCCATGAACATCACATCGTCCCTGCCAAGCCCGAGGCGCTCGGCGCAGATGAGGATATTGGAGAGCAGTGTATTCGACGTATGCATGACGCCTTTCGGCTCGCCGGTCGTACCGGACGTATACATCAATTGCGTTACGTCGTCGGGATCTGGCCGTCGCGCCGCGAAGAGACGGCCGGCGTCGCGCCGCTGCTCCCATGGCGTATCGAGAAGGACTTTCTCAAAGCCGGTTTCACCATCGCCGCCGATGACGAGCACATGCTTTAGCCACGGCAGGCTGGCCCGGATGTTGTCCACCATGGCAGGGTAATCGCAGCCGCGAAAAGCGCGCGGGACGACGAGCACCTTGCTTTCCGCAAGGCCCAGCATGAAGGACAGTTCGCGTTCGCGAAAAATCGGCATTAATGGATTGGTCACGGCGCCGATCCGCACGCAAGCCAGATGTAGCGCGGTGAACTGCCACCAGTTCGGCAGCTGGCAGGATACGACATCGCCTTTTCCCACACCGAGCTCCGCGAGGCCGATGCCGATGCGATCGACGATCTTTCCGAAGTCGCGATAGTTGAGGCGGGTTTCCTTGTTTGTCGTTGAATTAAAATCGGCGATCGCTGTCTTGTCCGGCGCTTCAGCGATGCCGCGGTCCAGATAGTCGGTGGTGAGCTTGCCCGGCCAAAAACCGCCGATATTCATTGCCTTCACGCGTTCGTCGGGCAGAATTGGATTGAACATCGTCGTCCCCCCCTTGGGCAAGCCTGTTGGGAATCTTTAAGTGCTCTTCGGCTGGAAATAATCCGGTCGTCCGGGAGGCCACGGATCGCCCCAAAGCTGTTCGCCGCCATCGACTGTAAGCACTTCACCGGTGATGAATTTACCGCTGGGCGCTGCGAGGTAAGCGACCGCCTCCGCTATATCATGAGCGTCCCCAACGCGCAGCATGGGGTTCGATTCCGGATATGTCTTCAGGCCTTCGGGAGGATATTGCACGAAGCCGCTCGTCTCACAGACGCCAGGCGCGACGCAGTTGACGCGGATGCGATAGGGAGCCCATTCGACCGCGACCGATTTGGAGAGGTAGATAACGCCCGCGCGCGCCGCGCAGGTGTGCGCGATGCCGGGCATTCCGCGCCAGATGTCGGCGACGATATTCACGATCGAACCGGGGCTTTTTCTTTCGACCCATTGCCGCGCGGCGCTTTGCATCATGTACCAGGAACCGTTGAGGTTCGTGTCGATGACGGCATTCCATCCCTTGACCTTGAAGTCGAGAGCCATTTGCGGAAACTGGCCGCCGGCATTGTTTACGAGAACGTCGAGCGCGCCGAACTTGTTCCAGACATCATCGATGAAGCGGTTGACCTGATCAGAATCCCGTATGGTTAGCGAGGCGCTGAAAACGCGGGCACCCATGCTTTCCAGAAGCGCGACCGTCGCGGCAAGCTTTTCTTCGTTGCGTCCACATATAGCGACGTTTGCGCCCAGCCGCGCAAAGAGGCAGGCTATGGCCTTGCCGAAGCCGCTTCCGCCGCCGGAAACCACTACCGTTTTTCCGGAGAAGAGATCTGCGCGATAGACCGAGGGCAGAGCCTTCAGTTCATCATCGGAAAAACCGAAATGGGTGTTTTGGACTTCCATGTGCGTCGCTCCTCGAAAATTCCTGTCACGCAACAGTTTCGTCTTCACTGCTTCGCGCGGGTTCGTCTATTCCGATTCCGCTGAACAGCATTAGACACATATGGTCTGCCATCGTCTGTATGGACGTCCTGCCCGGCTGGTACCATTCGACCGACCAGTTGAGCGCCCCCATGAGCAGCATGCGCACGAGACCAAGGTCGATGTCGCTGCGTAGCGCCCTCGACTTCTGAGCTTTGACAAGTATGCGCCGCCAGAGTTCGGCGTAGGCGTCACGCAGTCTGATGTGGCGTCGCCGCACGTCTTCGGGGATCTGTCCGAAGATGCGAATATTCGCGGATGTATAGTCGTCAAGTTTCAGCAGCGTGGTGAGATGCGCTTCGACGGCAGCGCGAATTCGGTCGCGGTGCGATGAGCCTGGGGGTAGGTGTTCTTGGCTTTCCTCGACAGCTTCGTGAACCCGCCTCATGCCAATGTCTAGAACTTCTTCAAGGAGCTCGTCCTTCGAACCGAAATGGTAGTAGAGGCTTCCCGCCTGCATATCGGCGGCTCTGGCGATTTCGATCAAGGTCGTCGCCGCATAGCCTTTTTGACGAAACGTCTTTGCGGCGGCGTCCAGTATTCTCGCGCGGCTTATTTCGGATTTACTTTGCTCGGTCGTCACGAATGCTCCATCAAGGCTTGTTTGGTGGCAATGGTCTAAAATCTAACATGCGTTCGAAACATATTGCACCCCATTTGAGAACGAACTACTGTTGGAAAAAATGCACTGCCATTGCCATGACATAATAAACTTATGTCTGACGCGTCGCGGTGACGGAGGAGGGAAACATGCGAGGACTCGATCTGAAACCGGTCATCGTCACCGGCGGCGCGAGCGGTATCGGAAAAGCAATTGCGCTCAGGCTTGGCGAGGAGGGCGCCAAAGTTGCCATCTTCGACATGAACGAGAAGGGCGCCGAGGCCACCGCTGAAGCAATTCGTAAAAAGGGCGGCGCAGCCTGGGCTTATAAGGTCGATATCATCGACTATGCGACCGTGGCGAGGGCAGTCGACGCCTTTGAAGAAGCTGCTGGTCCGGTCTATGGGCTGGTGAACAATGCCGGATGGGACGAGGCAAGACCCTTTATCCAGACAGAACCCGATTTCTGGAAAAAAGTGATCGACATCAATCTGTACGGGCCGCTTAACCTCACTCATGTCGTTGCACGCAAGCTTGCGGAACAAGGTGTCGGCCGGATTGTCAGCATCTCATCGGATGCGGGCCGTGTCGGCTCGTCTGGCGAGGCTGTTTATTCCGCGGCCAAAGGCGGCGTCATCGCCTTCATGAAAACGATGGCGCGAGAATTTGCCAAGAAGGGCATCACGTTCAACACGATCTGTCCGGGTCCGACGGACACGCCGCTGCTCGCATCCGTGGACGCGTCTGGCGGCGGGCGTCTGACCGAGGCGCTCACCAAGGCGATCCCGATGCGCCGGTTGGCGCAACCGGACGATTACCCGGGCATGGTCGCGTTTTTTCTGAGCGACGATGCGAGTTTCATCACTGGCCAGACGATCAGCGTCTCGGGCGGTCTCTCCATGCACGGCTAACGGGGATTTCCATGGACTACGAAGACATTCTTTACGAAGAAAAAAAAGGCGTCGCGACCATTACGATCAACCGTCCGAAGGTCTATAACGCGTTCCGCCCCCGCACCTGTGTCGAACTGATAGATGCTTTCCAGAGAGCGGGCTGGAATGAGGAAATCGGCGCGATTGTATTGACCGGGGCGGGCAACAAGGCCTTTTGCACTGGCGGCGATCAATCGGATCACGATGGCGCCTATGGCGACGGCGAGACGCGCGGAACCATCGGCATGCCGGTCGAGGAACTGCACACGATCATACGCGACGTGCCGAAACCAGTGATCGCCAAGGTGCGTGGTTATGCCATCGGCGGCGGCAATGTGCTGGCGACATTGTGTGACATGACGATTGCGGGCGAGAGCGCAGTCTTCGGACAAGTGGGCCCCAAGATGGGATCCGTCGATCCGGGCTTTGGTACCGCCTATCTCGCCCGCGTGGTCGGGGAGAAGAAAGCGCGCGAGATCTGGTACATGTGTCGACGTTACCCGGCGCGCGAGGCGCTGGCGATGGGTCTCGCCAATGCTGTCGTTCCCGACGACAAGCTGGACGAGGAAGTGGATGCCTGGTGCGCCGAGCTCGTCGAGCGCAGTCCGACGGCGATCGCAATCGCCAAGAAATCGTTTAATGCCGACACCGACCATATTCGAGGAATCGGTGGTCTTGGTATGCAGGCACTCCGTCTCTATTACAACTCGGCGGAGTCGAAAGAGGGCGTCAATGCGCTCAACGAAAAGCGCAAACCGGAATTCCGCAAGCATATGAAATAGGTGGCGTCTTGGACTTTTCTTATACATCTGATCAGGAGGCCATTCGAGACACTGCAAGGCGGTTTGCCCGCGAGCGGCTCGCGCCCGCCTACAAGGCGCGCGAGACCGCCGGGGCGATCGACAGGCAGCTCGTCCGGGATATGGGCGAGCTTGGCCTGATCGGCGCCGATTTGCCCGAAAAATTCGGTGCTCCCGGACTCGATAGCGTCACGACCGGCATCATCATCGAGGAAATATCACGCGGTGACATCAGCGTCGGTTATGTGCAGCTCCTCGGCTCCTTGATGGGATCGATCGTCGCCACGCATGCAAGACCTGAAGTCGCCGATGAAATCGTTCCGCGGATTTGCTCGGGCGAGGCGATCGTCGCGCTCGGTCTGACGGAGCCGCGAGGCGGCTCCGACGCGGCGCATCTGCAGACGAAGGCGCGCGCCGACGGCGACGGCTACGTCCTGTCGGGCGAGAAAACCTCGATCTCGATGGCCGAACAGGCCGATCACATTCTTGTGCTCGCGCGCACGGATGAAAACAATCCCGGCGCCGGCGGCGTGTCGGCCTTTCTGGCGCCGCTCGACGCGCCGGGCATCACCTGTTCGAGTTTCGACGATGTGGGTTCGAAGGCTGTTGGCCGCGGCTCGGTATTCTTCGATAATGTGAAGGTGCCGGCGCGGCATATGGTCGGCACGAAGGGGGAGGGCTTCCGGCAGGTGATGCAGGGGTTCGACTATTCCCGTGCGCTGATCGGCCTGCAATGTCTGGCTCCCGCCTTCGCGTCGCTGGAAGAGACCTGGAAATATGTGACCGAGCGCGTAGCCTTCGGCAATCCGCTGGCTAAATATCAGGGCGTCACGGAACCGTTGGCCGAAGCTCAGACGTTGCTCGAGGCAGCTCGTCTGCTTTGCTACAAGACGCTTTGGCTTCGCGACAATGATTTGCCGCACACCGCCGAAGCCGCGATGTGCAAATGGTGGGCGCCCAAAACGGCTTTCCAGGTCATCCACCGTTGCCTGCTCACGCACGGACATGGCGGTTACAGCACTGATCTGCCCCATCAGCAGAGATTACGCGATGTGATGGGGCTGCAGATCGGCGACGGTACCGAGCAAATCCAGAAGATGATCATTTCGCGCGAGAAAGTCGGTCGAGTGGCCGTGCCTTATGCGTGAGGGAGGCTACATGACCAGCGCCACGGAAGCCGCGGTTCAGACCGAGATACGAGACGGCATCGGAATCGTGGCGCTCAACAGGCCTGACAAGTTCAATTGTCTCTCGTCGGCCGTCATGGCCGGTCTCGACGAGGCTCTCGCACGGTTCGAGTGCGACGGGAAGGTTCGTGCCGTTCTGTTGCTCGCGCGTGGAAAGCATTTCTGCACTGGCGCCGATCTCGACGAGGTGCTCGACGCCCGCAAGGAGCGGGGTCGGCTGGGCGCTTTTATCACGGGCGGTCATCTCCTCCTGCGCCGTCTTGAAGTCTCGCCTTTGCCGATTGTTGCCGCGGTGAACGGTCTGTGTCTTGCGGGCGGGCTTGAATTGATGATGGCATGTGACGTGGTTTTTGCTGGTCAGTCAGCGCAGGTGGGATGCCAGCATGCTCGCTACGGTCTCGTGCCGGGTTGGGGGGGCACGCAGCGTCTCGCGCGCATCGTCGGTTCGCGGCGTGCCCTTGATCTGATGTTCAGCGGTCGATGGCTCAAGGCGGATGAGGCGCTGGCTTGGGGGCTTGTGAACAACGTCGTTGACGACGGCGCACTTGTCGGAGACGCGGAAGCCTATTGCGCTGATCTCGCCAAAAAGAACCCGGAAGGCCTTGCGGCCATGAAGCAGCTTTGCAGGAACGGGCTCGATGGATCACTCCAGGAAGGTCTGGATATGGAACGGAGCGTGGTCGTGGACGCGCTAATGAGCGAAAATGTTTCGGAGGGTCTGGCGGCGTTCCGGGAGCGCCGGGAACCATTATTCCGCTAACGGATAATCAAGTGGACATCGTCGGGAGACGCGCGATCATGAAACACGAAGCCCAGGTCGAACAGCTGCAGAAGATTTTCGGCTATCTCGACGCGGGTGAGACCGCGATGGGCGAAGCCGTGTATCATCATCATGTCAGCGATTACACTAGTCCGGACCAGGCTAGTCGAGAACGGGAGGTGCTGTTCCGGGATGAGCCGCTTCTGATCGGGTTGAGTTGCGAATTGCCCAATCCCGGCGACTATGTAACCGACGATTTTTCAGGCGTGCCGATCCTGGCGGTGCGGGATGAAGCGGGGCAGGTCAATGCTTTCATCAATGTCTGCCGCCACCGAGGCGCGCGCGTCGCGTCGGGCTGCGGCAGCGGCAGGGCCGTGTTCAGTTGTCCCTATCACGCATGGACCTACGACCGGAGCGGCAGGCTGAGGTCGATACCGTTCGAGCAGGGCTTCGAGAGCGTCGACAAAACGAGCAACGGCTTGCGGTCTCTGCCGGTGGTGGAGAAATACGGCATGATCTGGGTCATGCCGACGCCCGGCGGGTCGATCGACATCGACAGCCACCTTGCGGGCATGGCGGACGATCTCGCCGCGTTCGGTCTTGCGTGCTACAGCCACTACGAGACGCGCGTGCTCCGGGCCCGCCTCAACTGGAAGCTCGTGATCGACACGTTTCTCGAAACTTATCATCTGAGCACGCTGCACAAGAACACGATCGCGCCGATCCTGCACTCGAACCTCGGCACGTTCGACGGCATGGCGCGAAATCTGCGCATGATTGGCGCCCGCAAGACGATCGATGCGTTGCGCCAGAGACCGGAAAGCGAGTGGGATCTGATTCGCCACTCCGCCCTCGTATACGTGCTCTTTCCGAATACGGTCTTCATCATGCAGGGCGATCATCTGGAGACGTGGAGGGTTTATCCGGGCGACAGCGTGGATGAATCGAAAATGCACGTCTCCCTCTATACGCCCGAACCCGCCGTCACCGACAAGGCCAGAAAGTACTGGACCAAAAACATGGACTTGCTGATGGCGACGGTGCAGCAGGAGGATTTTCCGCTGGCGGAAAATATCCAGCGCGATTTTCACTCGGGCGCACAAGATTTTGTGACTTTCGGCGCCAACGAACCGGCTCTTGCATATTTCCACAGGTCGATCAAGAAAACGCTTGGGATCGACGCCGCGTGAAGCGGAATTGAACAAAAAGGAGATTCCCATGCATGTCGGCATGAGCACGTTCTTTCAGAACCTCGCTGGCGGTTATACCGACCAGGAGGTCTACGCCCATGAAATCGCGATGGCCGACATGGCCGAACCGCTCGGCTTCGACTCCATATGGGCGGCCGAGCACCATTTCGACGAATACACCATGTGCCCGAATGTGGCGCAGTTCCTCACCTATATGGCTGGTCGCACCAACAGAGTCGGTCTCGGCTCGATGGTGATGGTACTGCCCTGGCACGATCCCGTCCGCCTCGCGGAAGAAGTGCTGGTGCTCGACCATGTTTCGAAAGGCCGCGCCATTCTGGGCGTCGGCCGCGGCCTCGGTCGGATCGAGTTCGAGGGATTCCGCATCAACATGGGCGAATCCCGAGAACGTTTCGTCGAATATGCGGAGGCCATTTTGAACGCTTTCGAAACGGGTTATATCGAGGCGAACGGGCAGTTCTATAAACAACCGCGAACGGCCATCAGGCCGTTTCCGTTCCAGAGTTTCCGGGGCCGGACCTATGCGGCGGCGGTTTCCCCGGAGTCGGCGCGCATCATGGCGCGGCTCGGCATTGGCATTCTGATCATCGCTCAGAAGCCTTGGGAAACGACGGTCGCCGAACTCAACAACTATCGGGAAATCTACAGGGAGATAAACGGGGCCGAGGCGCCCAAGCCGATCATCGCCAGTTTCATCGCCTGTCATGAGGATGCATCGGTCGCTCAGGAGATGTACGAAAAATACATCAGGGGATATAGCCGTTCGGCCCTGAACCATTACGAATTTCACAACAAGGGGCTCGCGGACATCAAGGGCTATGAGTACTACGGTGCTCTTGCCAACAACATCGAGAAGCACGGTGTCGACGAGTTTGTCGATTTTCTGGCGAAGCTTCAAATCTGGGGCACACCGGATCAGGTCTACGAGAAGATCATGGAGAACCAGAAGCGCGTCGATGCGGCCGGGTTGATTTCCATTTTCAGCTACGGCGGCATGCCGCAGGAACTTGCCACCGAAAACATGAAACTTTTCGCGGAAAAGGTTTTACCGCGTTTGAAGCGTCAGGAAGTCAATGGAAGTGTCGGCGGCATGCGGGGTCGCGTGACGATCGCCGCCGAATAGGAGTGGTTGCATCGGCGAATATTCGTCCACAAACGAGGATAAGACCATGAGCAGCATGAACGTAGCCGAGCGCGTCCGGTCCCTGGACGATCCATATGCCATTCCGCTCGACAAAATCAATGTCAGCGATCCGGAGCTCTTCAGGTCCGATCGGATGTGGCCGTATTTCGAACGGCTGCGTCGCGAGGATCCCGTGCATTATTGTGCGGAAAGCGCCTATGGACCTTTCTGGTCCGTGACGAAGTACAAGGACATCATGCAAGTGGAGACCAACCATGGGATCTATTCGTCCGACGTCGAGCAGGGCGGCATTACGATTCGTGACAATAACGCAGGTCTGAAGCTTCCGATGTTCATCGCAATGGACCCCCCGAAGCACGACGCGCAGCGCAAGGTGGTGAGCCCGATTGTCGCGCCCGGAAATCTAGCAAAACTCGAAGGCACGATCCGCGAGCGCGCCGGCAAGATTCTCGATTCGCTTCCGGTCAACGAGACGTTTAACTGGGTCGATCGCGTGTCGATCGAGCTGACCACGCAGATGCTCGCCACCCTGTTCGACTTCCCTTGGGAAGATCGCCGGAAACTCACCCGCTGGTCTGACGTCGCAACCTCGGAGGAAGCCTTCAAGACACCGGAAGGCGAGGCGGCCCGCGAAGCGGAGCTTCTCGAATGCGCCGCCTATTTCACCGAGTTGTGGAACCTGCGTGTCAACGCAACCGAACCGGGCGGCGATCTCATCACCATGTTGGCCCAGGGTGAGTCCACCAAGAACATGAGTCCGATGGAGTATTTGGGAAATGTCATTCTGCTGATCGTCGGCGGCAACGACACGACCCGCAATTCGCTCACCGGCGGCCTGCTCGCGCTCCACGAGAACCCGGATCAATACAGGAAGCTGCGCGAAAATCCGGCGCTCGTCGAAACCATGATCCCGGAAATCATCCGTTGGCAGACGCCGCTCACCCATATGCGCCGCACCGCGCTCCAGGATACGGAGTTGGCCGGCAAGCAGATCAAGAAGGGCGACAGGGTTGTCATGTGGTACGTCTCCGGCAACCGGGACGAGGAGGCGATCGACGAGCCGAACCGCTTCATCATCGATCGTCCAAGGCCGCGTCAACATCTCTCCTTCGGCTTCGGCATACATCGCTGCGTCGGCAACCGGCTGGCGGAAATGCAACTCCGCATCGTCTGGGAAGAAATCCTGAAGCGCTGGCCCGACAGGCCGATCGAAGTGGTTGGCGAACCAAGGCGGGTTTTTTCCAACTTCATCAAGGGCTATGAAGCCTTGCCGGTAAGAATCCCGGGCTGAAACCTGGAGACGGGTGAAAACTTCCACCCGTCGACAAGGTCGTTGTCGGTGCGGCGGGTGGCCCACCGTCATTTTTTTCCGAATGAGGCGACCCGTTCGCGCGCGTCAAAACAGGCACCGGGGCTGTGCGCGAGTTCGTAGGCCAGCCCTGCCTGGACGGTCATGCCGTCGGTCGCGCCCAGCAGGCCTTTGTTGACCTGATTGCTGTAGGTCGAATTGGCGGCGATACGCTGAGCAAGGTCGTTTGTCGCCTGTTCCAGTTCGGCATCGTCGACACAAATGTCGACCAGTCCCATGCGCTCGGCCGCCTCCGCCGCGAAAATATCGGAAGTAAACATCATCTGCTTGGCCTTCGACAGCCCGACGCGACGCGGCAGTCTTTGCGTCATGCCCCAGAGCGGGCTCAGCCCCCACTTGCTGTGCGTGTCGCCGAACTTGGCGGAGCGCGCGGCGATGATGATGTCGGCCGCGAGCGCAAGCTCGAGTCCGCCGGTGTAGCAATGCCCGCGGACGCAGGCGACGACCGGTTGCGGCAGTTCGGCTAGCGCCTGAATGGTCTTCGCCTGGAAATGCGGCTCCGGCGGGCGCTCGCCTTTCTGGATGTCCTTCAGATCGTGGCCGGCTGAAAAAGCCTTGCCCGCGCCCGTGATGATGACGCATGCCACCTCGTGAACCTGTCCGCGAAGCGTATCGACATGCCCACGCAATTCTTCGAACAGAGGGACATTGAGTGCGTTCAAGGTTTCCGGACGGTTGAGTGTCAGCGTGCAAATGCGCCCGCTGTCCTCGCGAAGAACCAGATTCGACATAGGCTTTCTCCCTTCCTCTTCTCGATCTTTTTTTATGGCGTCTTCATCTGTCGAAGACGCACAAGCGTGAATGAACCCGCCTGGGCTGGCTATGATGTGCTCGCGGCGGGTGCCATTCGCGTCAGAAAATCCAGAACGGCGCTTGTAAATATGTCGTTCTTGTCGCCCGCTACCATATGGCCCGCATTTGCGACATCGACAAACTCGGAATGAGGGACAATTTCGGCGAATTGCCGCGCCGCTTCGACCGTCACGAGGTCGCTGTCGCGGCCCCGGACGAGGAGCGTAGGTATTTTCAGGGAACGCGCCGCTATTTCGAGGCGCTCGGGTTCGCGGCTGCCTTGTGGCTTTTGCGTGCCGGTGATGAATCGCGGGTCCCAATGCCAGTAGTAGCGGCCGTTTTCCTTGAAGCGAAGGTTCTTCGCCAGTCCGCTCAGGTCTTTGGGGCGAGTCCGGCCGGGCATGTAGCGCGAGATCGTATCGGCTGCTTCCTCAAGCGAGGCGAAGCCTTCTTCCAGATTCGCCGACATGAATCCGAGAATTTTTTGAACCCCCTCCATGTTCATCTGAGGGGTGATGTCGACGAGGATCAGCGCCGCAAATCCGCGCCGTCCGGCCTTCGCATATTCTCCCTGCGCGATCATGCCCGCGATGCCGCCGAGAGACGCGCCGACCAGGACGGGAGGCACGCGGAAGCCGTCCGCGATGTCGAGGAGATCTTCCGCGAAACGCTCCATTCTGTAGTCTCCGTCCGGAGACCAGTCGCTTTCGCCGTGCCCCCGCAAATCGACGGCGAGGGCGTAATAACCGTTTTCTCCCAACATTTTACCGCAGGCTTGCCATGCATGGCGTGTCTGCCCGCCGCCATGGGCGAGCAGAACCGGACGCCCCTGGTCGGGACCGAATGCCTCCGCCGCGATTTTGAGATTCTGGACAAGGGTGAACAAGGTCCGGTTTGCGGACGTCATATGCTTTATTCCAATGGTTTCGTATGTGTACTAAAGTTGGGATCCATTATGATGAATTGACGGCGTGTTGCAAACACGGACGATGGTGTTGTAGGCGGGTTGTCCAGCCGTTCCTCGATCGGAGGCGATTGGCCTTGAAAACGAAGATTGTGGGTATCTGAAATGAAAGCGCCCGTGTCCATTTCACGAACCAACCGGTTTCCGAAAGGGTCCGGCAAACGTGCCCTCACAGTTGCGCGGCGGATCGTCGAAGACATCGAGCAGCAAGGCGCCGAGATCGGAGATCGCTTGCTGCCCGAACAGGAAATGCTCGTGCGGTATGGAGTGGCCCGCGCGACCTTGCGAGAGGCGCTCAGGTTTCTCGAATTGCAGGGCATCATTTTCCTGCGGCCCGGTCCTGGCGGCGGCCCGATCGTTCAGGAGCCGCGGCCGAAAGATTTTGCCAGCACGATGGCGTTGCTGCTCCAGTTTCTCGGCACAACGTTCCGTTCGCTGATTGAAGTGAGGCAAGCGATGGGCCCGACCATGGCGTCGCTTGCGGCAGAGCGCGCGTCCGATGAGGATATCGAGAAGCTGAATACGTCATTGGCCAAACTGAAGACGTTGTCTGTTTCTTGTGACTCCTATCCGGAGGAGAACAGGCGTTTTCACGACCTGCTTGCCTGGGCGTCTGGCAATCCCTTGATCGGATTCTTGATCGGTTCGCTTCACAACATCACGAATGCATCGGAAGTTGGCATAACTTATACGGAGGGTGAGCGCGACTATCAGATAAAGGCGTACGGGCGGCTTCTCAAGGCGATTGAAGATCGCAATCCGGACCTCGCTTTCACTGAAATGTCCCGGTTCATAAGCCGATCCGGCAAGTATCTGGAAGCTCGTCATCCCGGCATCATGTCCAAAATCGTGCGTTGGCAGGATGCTGACGACCTGAGTGTGCCGCGGGTTCCCCGAGGGAAATGCTAGGCGAGTGTTCGCGATGCCAACGTCGTTTTTGCGACACTTGCGCCGCTCCCCGGACATCGATAATTTATGATCATAAATAACGCGGCCGATGAAGTCGCCCCATGGGAGGTTAGCTATGACTCTGCATAGCCGAGTATGTGATATTCTAGGTATTAAATACCCGATCTTGCTGGCCGGTATGGGTGGCGCGAGCGTTCCACGGCTTGCGGCGGCGGTATCGAATGCGGGTGGCCTCGGTGTGCTTGGCGCGGCTGCTTGTTCTCCCGATCAGTTGCGCGAATGGATTCGGGAAACACGATCGTTGACGGACAAACCGTTTGGTGTGGACACCCTGCTGCCAGCCTCGGTGCGCAGGGAAGCCTACAAGGGCAAGGCTGGTCCGTCTCCGATGGATTTGCTGCCTGAGTACCAGAAATTCGCGCAAGATTTCATGAAGAAGGAAAACATACCGCCGCTGAAATCCAGGGCGCGGGAATCCGAGGAAGCTCACCGTTCGTCCAAATCGACCGCGCCGCTGTTTTCGAAAGAATTCTTCGAAGCGCAAATGGAAGTTGTGGTTGAGGAGCGGGTTCCTGTCTATGCGGCGGGTCTGGGCAATCCGGGGCCTTGGCTTGATCGGCTCCACGCCAACGGCACCAAGGTGATGGCGGTCGTCGGCGCGGTGAAGCATGCCCTGCAGGTGGTCAATTCCGGCATCGATCTGATCGTCGCGCAGGGCCATGACGGGGGCGGGCACAATTCACCCATCGGAACGATGGCGCTCATCCCGCAGGTTGTCGATGCGATTGCGGGTCGCATTCCCGTACTCGGCGCGGGCGGCATTTCCGACGGGCGCGGCATCGCAGCTGCAATGATGCTCGGCGCCGAAGGCGCCTGGATCGGTACGGCGTTTCTCGCGACCGATGAGGCCGGCATCGAGGATTTCCAGAAGGAAGCGATTGTCGAGTCGGGTGACGGCGATACGCTTGTTTCCCGGACCGTCACCGGAAAGCCGGCCCGCATCATTCGCAACAAATGGTCCGAGGCTTTTGCCGAGGCAGGTCTGGAGCCTCTGCCCATGCCCTTCCAGCCCATGGTTGCGATGCCGGTGCTGGCGGCGGCGGCGGCGGTAAAGCGGAAAGATATTGCTCCCGGTTTCGCGGGGCAGGGCATGGGTCTCGTTCACAAGGTGAGGCCGGCTGCGGAAGTCATGGCCGATCTCGTGAAAAGCGCCGAAAGCTCGCTGGGCAGGGCAAATATCTATCTGTAAGGCTCGGCTGCGCGCGCCTTGGGTACCATTGAAGGTTTCGGAGAAAACGAGATGACAATTGTTGCAAAGCTGCCGGAGTTCAACCAGGAAATCGCACAGGGTTTCATAAACGCCAGCAATTCAATGAAAGGGTTGCCCGAGTTTCTGGGGGTTCGCATCACACATGTCGAGCCGGGCAAGCTCACTGCCGAGATGGAAGTCTCAGACCGGCTGTTGACGCCGATCGGAAATATGCATGGCGGGGTGCTGGCTGCGATGTGCGACCATGTTCTCGGCTGCGTTTGCTATCCGCATATGCGGAAAGGACAGTGGGCGGCGACGATGGAATTCAAGCTCAATCTGCTGGCGCCGGTATCCTCGGGCAAGGTGATAGCGGTGGCCGAGCTGATCGCGATGACAAAATCGACTGCGGTGGTTCGCATCGATGTGACGAACGAGGGCCGCGCCTGTTGTGCGGCGCAGGGGACTGTTCTCATTCGCGATCCAAGGCCCGCATAGGCAACGCAGCTCTGGTCCCGGCGCTGCGAGGAAGATTGTTCGGCGACTGAACTATGGTTTCGACAAGGTGAATTCTGGAGCGACCCTCGCCTCATTGTGGCGGGGGGAATGTAGCCGGTCAAGGCGGCATGCTGTGGATATGAAGGGAAGCGATCTCGATGAGTTGGGTACAATCCGGCCAGACGCAAGAAAGTGACGACGCTGAAGTATTGGATGCACTCATTGTTGGAGCGGGATTCAACGGCATCTATCAGCTTCACCGCTTGCGCCAGGAAGGCTTCAAGGTTCGCCTGTTCGAGGCTGGTGCCGATCTGGGCGGTTGCTGGTATTGGAACTGCTATCCCGGCGCGCGAGTCGATTCCCATGTCCCGATTTACGAGTTCTCGATCGAGGAATTATGGCGCGACTGGAACTGGACCGAAAGATTTCCGGCCTGGGATGAGCTGCGCCGCTATTTCCATTACGTTGACAAAAAACTCGACCTGAGCCGGGACATAAGGTTCAGCACGCGCGTCAGCGCGGCGGAATTCGACGAGGCGCGCGATGAATGGGTTATCAGCACGACCGACGGCGCTACCGTGCGCGCCCGGTTCTTCATCCTTTGCGCCGGTTTTGCGTCCAAACCCTATATCCCGAACTACAAGGGTCTTGAAAGCTTTGCCGGTGAGTGCCATCACACGGCGCTGTGGCCGCAGGAAGGCGCTAGCTTCGCGGGCAAGCGGGTTGGCGTCGTGGGAACCGGAGCGAGCGGCGTTCAGGTGGTGCAGGAAGCCAGCAAGGACGCGGCGCATCTGACGGTGTTCCAGCGTACGCCGATCCTTGCCCTGCCGATGCAGCAGCGCAAGCTCGACGTCGAGACGCAACAGCGGATGAAGGCCGATTATCCGGCGATATTCCGCATGCGGCGCGAGACGTTCGGCGGATTCGACATTCTCAGGGACGAAAGGTCCGCGCTGGAAGTGCCGCCGGAAGAGCGCCGCGCGCTTTATGAAAAGCTCTGGCAAAAAGGCGGCTTCCACTACTGGATCGGTGGATTTGCCGACATCCTGACGAATGAGGAAGCAAACCGTACCATGTACGATTTCTGGCGCGACAAGACCCGCGCCCGGATCAAGGATCCGGCATTGGCCGACAAACTCGCGCCGATGGAGCCGCCGCATCCCTTCGGCGTCAAGCGCCCTTCGCTGGAGCAGTGGTATTACGAAGTGTTCAATCAGGACAACGTTAGCCTGGTCGATGTGCGCGAGACGCCGATCGCGGAAATAGTTCCCGAAGGCGTGCGCACGGCGGATGGGCTGGTTGAGCTCGATATGCTTGTCCTGGCGACGGGGTTCGATGCCGTGACCGGCGGGTTGACCCAGATCGATATACGCGGGACGGGCGGCGTGACGCTCAAGGAAAAATGGACCGAAGGCGCGCGCACTTATCTCGGTTTCGCGACGTCGGGATTCCCGAACTTGCTTTTTCTTTATGGTCCACAGAGTCCCTCTGGATTCTGCAACGGCCCGACATGCGCCGAATTGCAGGGCGAATGGGTTGTCGATTGCCTCAAGCATATGCGCAAGAATGACAGGTGGCGGATGGAAGCGACCACTCAGGCCGAGGAGGGATGGACACAGCTCCTGAACTCCATAGCCGACATGACGCTCTTTCCCCGTGCCGATTCCTGGTACATGGGCGCCAACATTCCGGGAAAGCCGCGGCAGCTTCTGAATTTCCCCGGCGTGCCCATTTATATGGACCAGTGCAATACCGCTGCGGCCAGGGGGTATGAGGGATTCGTCCTGGATTAACGGAACCGCAGCGGCGATGGAGAGCGTTTGACATCGAATTGTCCATGATCTATTATAATGAATTAATATAAAGGTATTGCATGCGCCGTGACGGGTGGATGCCGCACAGACGCCGACCGGGAGGACAGAGAGATGACGACTGACACATTGGTGCGCGATCCGGCTTCGACGGTCCCGCTGTCTCGGATGGATGTCAGCGATCCGAAGCTCTTTCAAAACGACACGATCGGGAGCTACTTCGCACGGCTGCGGCGGGAAGACCCCGTCCACTATTGCCCCGAGAGCGCCTACGGCCCCTACTGGTCGGTAACAAAATTCAACGACATCATGCAGGTCGAGGTGAACCACCAGACGTTCTCCTCCGAAGCCAAGATAGGCGGCATCGCCATTCAGGACATGCAAACAGGTGAGGGCGCACTTGAACTCGAGATGTTCATTGCGATGGATCCGCCCAAGCACGATGCGCAGCGCAAGGCGGTCAGTCCGGCGGTTGCACCGTCCAATCTTGTTCTGCTGGAGCCCATCATCCGCGAGCGCGCGGGGCTTATTCTTGACTCGCTTCCCATCGGCGAAGAGATCGATTGGGTCGACAGGGTGTCCGTCGAGCTGACGACGATGACGCTGGCGACGTTGTTCGATTTCCCCTGGGAGGAGCGGCGCAGGCTCACCCGCTGGTCGGACGTGGCAACGGCCACGCCCGAAACAGGTGTGGTCTCGTCTTGGGAACAGCGCCGCGAGGAACTTCTCGAATGCGCGTACTATTTCAAGGATCTGTGGGACAAACGCATCAACGAGTCTCCGAAGTCCGATCTGATCTCGATGATGGCGCACTCGCCGGCGACGCGGGACATGCCATTCCTTGAGTTTCTCGGGAACTTGATGCTCCTGATCGTCGGCGGCAACGACACCACGCGCAATTCGATTAGCGGCGGGGTGCTCGCACTCAATCAGAACCCGGCGGAATATCGCAAGCTCATGGCCGATCCGGGCCTCATCCCGAAAATGATCCCCGAGATCATCCGCTGGCAGACGCCGCTGACGCATATGCGTCGGACGGCGCTCATGGACGCCGAAATCGGCGGCAAGAAGATCAGAAAGGGCGACAAGGTCGTCATGTGGTACATGTCGGGAAACCGGGACGAAGAGGTGATCGACCGTCCGGACGAGTTCATCATTGATCGCCCGAATTCCCGTCACCATCTTTCCTTCGGTTTCGGCGTGCATCGCTGCATGGGGAACCGCGTGGCGGAACTGCAACTGCGGATCATCTGGGAAGAAATCCTGAAGCGCTTCAGCAAGGTGGAGGTCGTCGGCGCGCCCGAGAGGACGCTGTCCAACTTCATTCACGGGTTCACCCATTTACCGGTAAAGCTGCACGCGCATTAGACCGGGCCCGGTCTGGCGCGTTATTTCGCGATGAAGCGTTGCCCCCCGTTTCGTCACGGAAATGCTCCAGCCGCTGTTTCATCCAGCATGATCGACAAGAGTAAAAAAATGCCCACAGTCATTTTCATCGAGCCGGACGGCGCCGAATATCCCATCGCGGTCAAGAACGGCACGACCGCGAGGGATGCCGCGGTCAACAACGGCGTGCCGGGAATCGACGGCGATTGCGGGGGCGAGTGCGCCTGCGCGACCTGCCATGTGCATGTCGATGCCGCTTGGATCGCCCGGACCGGCATGGCCGAGCCCGGCGGCATGGAAGCCAACCTGTTGCAGTTTGCCGAAGGTTCGACGGAAAATAGCCGCCTTGCTTGTCAGATTACTATGACCGACGATCTCGACGGTCTCACGTTGAGAATACCTGACGGTCAGCACTAGTCGCAGTCGGCGCGCGGGTTTCGAGGTTTCTCCCCCGATCCTCCCCCCTTGAAAGACGGGCGTCGACTGCACCTTGGGTCGAGAGAGGTCCTCCGAATTGGAACGCTGAATCCGCTAAACTCATTCGCCTTCGGCGGTGCTGGTTTTCCTGGGTAAACGGCGTCCGGTGCGACGAGCCTGTTCTCATCTTTTCCCGGTCCGCGACGCTCGTTTATTTCGCGAGGGTTCTATTTTGCGTATGCCGCCTACGGACATTCCGTCGATCACGAATTTGAGAAGTACATGCATGTTTTGCTTGAAGGCGCTGTGGCTGACATACGTCCCCAGCCAAGTTTGCAACTGCTGATAGTAGATAGCAAACAGGCATCGCGCTGCTTCGACCGGATCGATATCGGCGCGAATTTCGCCGCGCGCCCGAGCCGCTGAGACGAAATGGACAAGCTTTTCGATAATCGCTTCTGGAATGGTGAGCACGTCTTTCCGGCGCCCAGGGTTGCCGGAGAAGCTGAGTTCGCGAATTAGCGCGCGGGCAATGACAACATCGCGCCTGTGATATTCAATAAACCCATCGAACAATGACTCCGCTTGCTCGAGCAACGGGGCCTTCTTCCGAATTGTTCCATACACTTCCTCTATCAGCTGGCTCATTTCATCCTTGAAAACCAGGATGAGGAGGTCTTCCTTTGATTTCGCATAGAGAAACAGTGTGCCAGCTCCGATATCGGCAGCTTCCGCCACTTCCTGCGTGGTCGTTTTCGTATAACCCTTGGCGTGAAACAGAGTGCGGGCCGCCGCCGTGATGCGCGCGACCTTTTCCCGCTTGTTGCGGTCTCTTCGCCCCTCCGTCTGCGGATGTTCCCTCTTTGCGGATTTGGCACCGGCTTGCTTGCCAATTTTCGAAGATGTGTCCATCGCATGTCCTCATTGTAGCAAGGCTGCGCCAAACTGCTGCCGGGCCCTTTCTGCCAGAGTATTCGGCGGCGCGGCAAGTATCTTGACCATTCATGCGCCATTCGTCGGCAAACTTTGCCGGTTGACAGGTTTGTACAACGCATGGAACATATGACGCTACTCATAAATGAGTGTATATAAAATATGGCTGGTTGCTGGCGGATGTGCCGGCCATGCCACATCCGGCCGGATGTCAATACAAGTATAAAGGGAGGAAGCCATGCCGGCACGTACGGGCGCGCAGTTTTTGGAAGGCCTCAGGCAACCCCGGGAGATTTGGGTCGACGACCGCAAGATCGAGAACGTCGCCGGCGATCCCGCATTCGCGGGCGCGGCGCGCGGTGTCGCAGCTGTCTACGATCTCCAGCACAAGGAGGCCGAGGCCTGCCTGATGCCGGATCCCGAGACGGGCGAGAAGATCAATGTCAGCCATATGATTCCCCGCTCGAGGCAGGATCTGGCGCGCCGTCGCGCGGGGCTGGAGAAAATCGCCGCCTATTCGGTGGGCCTGATGGGCCGTACGCCGGACTACATGAACGTGACCTATGCGGGCTTCGCGGGCCGCTCCGAGGAATGGGCCGTCAACGGCAACGAGGAAGGCGCGGAGAACCTCGTCAATTATCAGAAATATCTGCGCCGCAACGACATTTCGCTGACCCACACGATCGTCAATCCGACCATCGACAAGGCGCAGGGCGACGCGCCGCAACCCGGCAACGATGTGGCGCTTCGCAAGGTCGGCGAAACCGAGCACGGTATCGTCGTGCGCGGCGCGCGCATCCTCGCGACGCTTGCCCCCTTCGCCGACGAGATTGCGGTCTATCCGTCTCATCCCTTGCCGCCCGATTGCGACGAGTATGCGATCTCCTTCTGCATTCCGATGTCCACCCCCGGTCTCAAATTCATCTGTCGGGATTCATTTTCCGAAAGCAGAAATATTTTCGATCATCCGATCTCGACCCGGTTCGACGAGCAGGATGCCTTCGTGATCTTCGACAATGTCGAAGTGCCCCGGGACCGTCTGCACGTCAACTGCAACACTGCCGTCTACAACTCGGTCATGATGCGCAGCTGGTGGCCGAACGTCATGCAGCAGACGACGGTCCGGGCACTGACGAAACTTGAATTCGCCTGGGGTCTCGCCTCGCGGATGACCGAGGTGATCAACGACGTCAAGCCGCAGACATGGGAGATGCTCGGCGAAATCTGGAGCTATGCCGAATTGACGCGCGCCTGCCTGAAGGCCGCCGAGGACGGGGCTACCGACTATGGCAATGGCGTCTGGCTGCCGGATGCCCAGCCCTTCTCCGCCCTTCGCGCGTCGATGCCGCGATGGATGGCGCGGGTCAGCGAAATCATCCAGCTCATCGGGTCGCATAATGTCTTCGCCGCGCCGAGCCGCGCTCAACTCGACGATGCCGGTCTCCGTCCGCTCATCGATCATTATCTGCGCGGTGCCGGCGACGTGGGCGCCGAGCAGCGCGCCCGCGTCTTCCGGCTCGCCTGGGATTTCGTCGGCACGGGCCTTGCCGGCCGGAATCTTCAGTACGAACGCTTCTATCTCGGTTCTTCGGCACGCAACTATCAGATGGCCCATCTGTTTGGGGACCGCACGCGCGCCAACGAGTTGGTGGACCGCTTCCTGACGGAAGACATCGAAGTCGGGAAAAAAGCCGGAAGTCGCGTCACGGAGGCTGTGTGATGGCAGGAAATATTGCGAAGGTCGCCGGCGTCGAAATCTCGACCGATCACTGGATCGGCGGGCGGCGCGTCACCTCGTCACGAAAATTCGCGGACCTCTCGCCGATCGACGGCTCGCATCTCGCCGACGTCGCGGCGGGCGGCAAGGTGGAAGTCGATCAGGCGGTCGCCGCCGCACGCAAGGCGTTTCCGGCCTGGGCGGCCCTCGGGCCGAAGGGCCGTTTGCCGATCCTGAAGCGCTTTGCGGAAGGTATCAGAGCACGGGCGAACGAGCTTGCCGCCGTCGAGACGATGGACAATGGCTCGCTGCTCATCGGCAATGTTCATCGTGTCGTGCCCCGCGCCGCGCAGAACATCGAATTCTTTGCCGAATGGGCGCTGACGCTCCGGGGCCATTCGATCGACTCGCCCGAAGTCGTCAATCATGTGCGTTACGATCCGGCCGGCGTCGCGGCCTTGATCACGCCCTGGAACGCACCCTTGATGCTGACGACCTGGAAGGTCGGCCCGGCGCTCGCCGCCGGCAACACCGTCGTCGTCAAGCCGCCGGAATGGGCGCCGCTCACCTGCTCGCTGATGGCCGACATTGCCCATGCGGCGGGCGTACCGGCAGGCGTTCTCAATGTCGTGCAGGGCATCGGCGAGGAGGCGGGCGATGCGCTCGTCAATCATCCCGATGTCGACCGCATCAGCTTCACCGGGTCGACCGACACGGCGAAAATCATCGGCCAGGCCGCGGCGCGCTCGATCACGCCGATGAGCGCCGAGCTCGGCGGCAAGTCGCCCTTCATCGTTTGCGCCGATGCCGATCTCGACGCCGCCGCTCAGACAGTCGCCGCGCAATACATGAATGCGGGTCAGGTCTGCCTCGCCGGCACGCGCATCATGGTCGAAAAGTCGATCGAGCCGGGCTTTCTCGAAAAGGTGCGCACGGCTGCGAGCCACATGGTCGTCGGCGATCCGCGCGACAAGGACACGCGCGTCGGACCGCTGATCACCAAGGAGCATTTCGAACGCGTCGCCGGCTTCGTCGAGCGGGCGAAGGCGGACGGCGCCGTGCCGCTCTGGGGCGGCAGCCGCGCGAATTTCGGCGAGCTTTACTTCCAGCCGACGCTATTCGCCAACGTCAATCCGTCGCTCGAAATCGCCCAGCGCGAGGTCTTCGGCCCGGTGCTCACCTGGCAGAGTTTTTCCGACGATGACGAAGTGATCGAACTTGCCAACAACACGAAATACGGCCTGGCGGCGACGCTTTTCAGCGGCAACGAGGCGCGCGCGACCGCGATCGCCTCGCGGGTTGTGGCGGGCACCGTCTGGGTCAACTGCTTCTTCGTTCGCGATCTCGCGGCGCCCTTCGGCGGAAGCCGCGATTCAGGCATCGGCCGCGAAGGCGGAACCTGGAGCTTCGACTTCTATACCGACATAAAGAACATATCGGTCCGCAAAGGATCGTTTGCCTGAGGGAGGAACGGCTATGGTTCAGATCACGGAACTCGGCTATGCGGGGCTCGGCGTCAAAAGCCTCGAGCAGTGGAAGAAATATGCTTCGGACATTCTGGGCTTCGAGGTCGCCGACGAAGGCGAGGCGGGACGCTGCTACCTGCGCATGGACTACTGGCATCATCGTCTGATCCTCGAGGAAGACGGAAAGGACGATCTCAACTACCTCGGCTTCCGCGTCGCGGGCGTCGAGGAGTTCCGCGAGATGAAGAAGCAGCTCGAAGCCGCCGGCGTGAAGGTCCGGGTCGGCACGCCCGCCGAGGCCGACGATCGGCGTGTGCTCGAGATCATGAAGCTCGACGATGCGAGCGGTTTTCCGATCGAGATATTCCACGGGCCGCAAATCCAGGCCGACAAGCCTTTCCACCCCGGGCGGCGCATGCATGGCCGCTTCAAGACGGGCGACGGCGGGCTCGGCCATCTCATCCAGCGCGAGACGGTCGGCCTCGAAAAGACCTATGAGTTCTACAAGCTCCTCGGCATGCGCGGCGGCATCGAATACCGCATTCCCTTCCCGGGTCTGCCGCGGCCTTTCGACCTCATGTTCCTTCACTGCAACAGCCGCGACCACACGGTCGCCTTCGGACCGCCCGGCGAGAAGCGCATCAACCACATGATGTTCGAGGTCGAGAATTTCGACGACGTCGGGCTCGCCTATGAAATCGTACAGCAAAACGACATTCCGGTGACGATTGCGCCCGGGCGCCATGCCAACGATCACATGTATTCCTTCTACTTCCTGAATCCGTCGGGCTGGATGTGCGAGATCGGCTGGGGCGCGCGGCCGGCCACGCATCAGTCCGAATATTACCAGCGCGACACCTACGGACATCAGCCGGTGGCGGGTGTCATGAAAGGCGTCATGGAAGTCGCCGCCGAATAATTGTCCGCCGCTTCCCCCGATATACGGGCGGCGGATATTGCCGGGGAGCCTGTCGGATCGGCTCCCCGGCTATTTCAATTTAAAAAAGAGTGGGAGGGATGAATGTCTGTGTTGAATGGCCCGCGCGATGAGTGGCGGCGCATCCTGCATGAGGGAACGCCGAAATGGGTGCGGCCGGAAGGCGACAGGCTGCGGCTTGGCGACGGGCGTCTGGTGCCAGATGCCGAGGCGATTTATCTGCCGCCTTGCGATCCGACCAAGATCATCTGCATTCATCTGAACTACGACTCCCGCCGTGTCGAGTTCAAGGCGCCGCCGCTCGTCACGCCAACCTACTTCCAGAAGCCACTGACGACGCTCAATTCCCATCGCGGCTTTCTCAACCGGCCGGCGAACTGCAAGTACCTCAATTATGAAGGCGAGATCGCGGCGATCGTTGGCAAGCCGATGCGCAATGTCGCGCGCGAAGATGTCTGGGACTATCTCGCGGGCTTCGCACCGGCGAACGACGTCGGTGCGCAGGATTTCCGCGACACCGATGCGGGCTCCATGCTGCGCGTGAAGGGGCAGGACGGCTTCTGCCCGGTCGGCCCCGGCATTGTCAGGGGCGTCGACATCCGCAAAGAGCGTGTGCGCACCTATATCAACGGCAAGATGGTGCAGGATGGGCCGGTCAGCGAGATGACCTTCCCGATCGACTACATCTTCGCCGATCTCTCCCGCCACATCACCTTCCTGCCGGGCGACATCGTGCTGACCGGCACGCCGGCGAATTCGCGGCCGATGAACCCGGGCGACGTCGTCGAGGTCGAGGTGACGGGCGTTGGCAAGGTCACCAACACGGTGCAGGAGGTCCCGGCACCCGCTCACAAGGTCGGCCATGAGCCCACGGATACCGAGATAGTTCGTCGCGTTGCTCTCGGGCAATTCTGAGGGATATGAAAATGGCGGAAGCCGTGTCTCTGAAATCGCGTTGGGCGGCTGGAGAGGTGACATTCGGCGCCTGGTGCATGATGCCCGGCGCGCTCGGAGTCGAGGCCGTTTCGTCGCTTGGCTTCGACTGGATACTCGTCGATATGCAGCATGGCTGCATGGACTACGGACAGGCGCTTGATATGATCCGCGCCGCCGACATTCGCGGACTTCCAGCAATTGTACGTGTGCCCTGGAACGAGCCGGGAATCATCGGCCGCGTTCTGGACGCGGGCGCCCTTGGCGTCGTCGCTCCGATGATTCAGACGGCCGACGATGCGAGGAGTCTGGTCGACTCCTGCCGCTATCCGCCGGTTGGGCGCCGCAGCTTCGGGCCTGTGCGTGTCGGAACGCGCGACGGCGCGGGCTATGCCTTCACGGCCAATGACCGTGTTGCCGTCATTCCGATGATCGAGACGCGCTCCGCGCTCGATCAGGTCGATGAAATCGTCGGCTTGCCGGGGGTCGATGCCGCCCTGGTGGGGCCGTTCGACCTTTCGGTCGCGCTTGGCCTGCCGCCGGGAGACAATGACGGAAAGCCTGTTTTCGACGATGCCATAAAAACCATTGTCGCTGCCTGCCGGCGGCACGGCAAGGCGGTAGCCGTCCTGTCGAACGCAATCGTCGCGCCGCTGCGCGTCGCGCAGGGGTTTCAGATGGTCTCGGTTACGACAGACATTGCGGCGCTCTCTTCGGCGAGCTTGGCGAGCCTCACGGCTGTGAAAGAAAAAACTGGAACAAAAAATGCTGGATAGTGCGACAAGGTCAAAAATCGTTGACGAGCTTTTCGACGTCTACGAGACACGCAGGCCGCTCCGGCGGCTGACCGGAACCTATCCTGGCTTGACCGTCGAGGATTCCTATCTGGTTCAGGAAGAGTTCGTCCGCCGCAAGGTTGACGCGGGCGCGAAGGTGAAGGGCTACAAGGTAGGGCTCACGTCGAAACCGATGCAGGAAATGGCCGGATCTTCGGAGCCGGATTTCAGCGCCATAACCGACGACATGTTCCTGCCTGAAGCGACGCCGATCGATGCTTCCCGGTTTTTCCGCCCGATGATCGAAATCGAAATCGCATTCGTCATGAAGCACGCGCTCAAGGGGCCGGGCGTGCTGCCCGTCGACGTCATCAGGGCGACCGATTTTGTTGTCCCTGCGATTGAGATTGTCGATTTCCGCGTAATGCCGGAGCCCGGTTTCGGCATAATCGACACCGTGGCCGATCTGGCTGCCTGCGGCGCTGTCGTGCTGGGCGCCAATCCAAGACGGCTCGACGCGATCGACGTGCGGCGCGTGCATGGCGAATTGAGGTTGAACGGCAAGTTGGAAGTCGAGGGCGAAGCCTCGGCGGTTCTGGGCAATCCCGTCACGTCCGTCGCCTGGCTTGCGAACAAGCTCGGCCAATTCGGCGTTGTTTTCGAGCCGGGGCAGGTCGTGCTTACCGGGTCCTTTGTGCGGGCAATCCCCGTTAAGGCCGGCGACGACGTTTTGTGCCGCTTCGACCAGGGATTGGGCGATCTGTCGATGAGTTTTACCTGAGTCGTGGACGGCCGGTGACTGCGCCAGATAGGAAAAGTGTCGCGCAATTTCTCGCTAATATAGGTTGTATCATTCTGTATAAGGATTAAAAGCACATGAAGCTGGTTCCTTTGATGAAAATTCACGTTCTTGTCGCCTCGCCATTGGACATCGGCGACACGACGCATGGCAAGCGGCTTGTCGCCAACATTACGGGGGGCGCGTTCGAGGGCAAGCGCCTCACGGGCACCGTTTGCAGTAGTGGCGCCGACTGGATCGTCATCGATTCCGAGAATTTGGGGCATATCGACGTGCGGATCGTTCTGCAGACGAACGACGGCGCACACATCTATGTTCATTATACGGGCTTTCTCGAATATAACGACAAGTTCGTTACTGCGGCGCTCAGCGGCGGAGAAACGAAAATCGGCGACTCGTATTTTTTGAGCCAGCTGCGTTTCGAGACGGGCGCCGAAAAATACAAATGGTTGAACAGGGTTCTGGGCGTCGGCGAAGGACGCGTTTACCCCGGCGGCATCGAGTATCAGGTTTACGAGCAGGCGCACGATTGAGACATGCACCCCGGAGAGCGGGAGGTGGCGGGTCGCCCGCTTGCAGCGCCGCGTGAACGAACAGCGGGCGGCATAGGGTTTCGGGGCGTCGGACAAATTTAGGGAGCACGCATATGGCTGACAACGGAGCGGGAACCGGCATTCGCTGGGACAAGGAAGTGGACTGGCTGGTCGTGGGCGGCGGCGGCGCCGGAATGGTGTCGGCTCTGACGGCCAATCATCTGGGCCTCGACACGCTGGTGATCGAAAAAGCGCCTTATATGGGCGGCAGCACGGCTCGATCGGGTGGCGTGGTCTGGATTCCCAACAATTACCTGGTGCGCGAAGGCGGGTTACCTGACTCGGAGGAACGGGCCAGGAGCTACATGGCCAGCACGGTCGGCAACCGCGTGCCCTCGGAAGTTCAGGAATCGTTTGTGAAGTACGGTCCGCAGATGATCGAGTTCCTGCGCGATCACACTGAAACGCGCTTCGTTTGGAGCAAGGGATATTCGGACTATTACCCTGAAGCGACTGGCGGCTTCCCTGAAGGCCGCGCCCTGGAAGCCGTTCCCTTCAACGGAACTTTGCTTGGCGCCAATCAGAAATATTTCCGCCCGCCGGTTCTGTCGGGCACTCATTACGCCGGCCTCCTGCTGTTCGAGTTGTTTTCGGTCGCCCGGATGCGCCGTCATTGGGACGGAAAACGCAAGTTCATGAAGGCGGCTTTCAACACGATCACAAACAGGCTGCTTGGAAGAAAAGTAATGACGGCGGGGCAGGGCACCGCTGGTCGGCTCTTTTACTCCATATTGCGTGCCAACATTCCGTTCGAAGTGAATACGGCCCTGACGTCGCTGGTGACGGAGAACGGTCGCGTCGTGGGCGCCGAGGTGTCGAAGGGCGGCAGGACGCTTCGGTACAAGGCGCGGCGCGGCGTGGCGCTGACCGCCGGCGGTTTCGCCCACAATCAGGAAATGCGCGATCGTTATCTGCCGCATCCCACAAGCTCGAAATGGTCGCTTGCCGCCGAAAGCGATACGGGCGACGCCATTCGTGCCGGGGAGAGCATTGGTGCCCGGCTCGATCTGATGGACGACGCCTGGTGGGGTCCGGTGAGTCACGTAAACGCCAACGAGAACCCGCATTTTTGCGTTCTCGAACGCTCGCTGCCGGGATCGATGATCGTGAATTCCTCGGGCGATCGCTTTGTAAACGAAGCGGCGCCCTATTGCGACGTGGTCACCAGGATTTACGAGGTGCATAACGGGACAGGCACGTCCTGCGTGCCGGTATGGCTTATCCTGGATAAGGCGTACAAGGATTACTATATGATTGCCTCGAACATGCCGCGCCAGCCCATGCCGAAGCGGTGGAACGAAAGCGGCGACGTGGTCTCGGCGCCAGGCCTTGCGGAACTTGCGGAGAAGATAGGTGTTCCGGCGGATCGTCTCGCGAAGTCGATGGAGCGATTCAACAAGCTTGCCGAGACCGGCGTCGATGAGGACTATCATAGGGGCGACAGTGCGCATGACCGCATGTACGGCGATCCCTATTTCAAAAATCCGAACCTGGCGCCGTTGACGAAAGCTCCCTTCTTCGCCATCCGGCTCTATCCCGGCGACATCGGCACGCGCGGCGGGCTTGTTATCAACAAGTTCGGACAGGTGGTCTCGCAGTCGGGTGAGGTTATCGAGGGCCTTTGGGCGGCGGGAAACAGCACGGCGTCCATCATGGGGAATTCCTACCCCGGACCCGGCGCGACCATCGGCCCGGCCATGACATTCGGTTACATTTCCGCCATGAAAGGAGCGGGACGCATCTGACGTTTTAGGTGTGTTTGACCTGGAAATTGTCGGCCCGCCAGTTCCCGGAGGGCGGCCTCCTGAAGGTGGCCGTGTGGCCTGCTGCCCGTCTCGTGGACGTCGAGTTAAGCTGACAGCATCTTCTTTTCGAATTCCATAGGGCTCAAGTACCCGAGCGTCGAGTGCCGGCGCAGGAGATCGTAGACGTGTTCGATATCTCGAACACGTCTACCTTGGCCTGGTCTCTTGTGTGGTCGGTCTTGCGGGCCACCCGTTCGATCTGGAGCGATGCATCGGCGCATCGGCGACAAGCCGGGTCGTCGCAGAATTCATGGACCAACCCACCGCCCGGCGCGACGACTTCCGGAAACAATTGCGTCAAGCCACCTTACGTTTGCTGCTTTTTCTTAGGACCGGTATGACGTGTCTGGCGAAGGAACGCATGCTTTCGGCTGCCTCCTCGTAGCTCATGCCGCCGAAAAGGAAGCAGGGATTGATGTCGAATTCGCCCAGAAGCGATTTGCGATATTCGAACTTCTCGACGATTTCCTGGGGCGTCCCCCAGGCCGTGACATCAAGATAGGTCTTGGCCATTCCACCCTTGCCGAGCGCGCGAATGGCATCGACGGCCTGGGCGTAGGACTCGTAGCCCTTAGCGTTTTTAAAATGCTCGCCGGCCAGTTCATAGTGATCGAGTACCGAAAGCAGATAGTTGGTCACATATTTCTGTCCCAACTCCTTCGCGCGAGCAGGATCGGTGTCGCAATAGGTGAAGTCGCATATCATGATCGGCGGTGCGTCGTCGCCATGCTGCGTCTTGTATGCTGCCCTGTATTCCTTGACGGCCTCGGCCTGGGCCTCCCACGGCTTTTGAGCGAAGATCACCATCCGCGCGCCAGCCTTCGCGCACTGAAGAACAGATTCCGGCGACATGGCGACCTGATAGATGCGCCCCTTGAAGGAGCCGCGCGGATTGGGACGGATTTCGGTCCGCTTCTGCGGATAGAAGGGGCCGCTTCCTTCGATGAAGCCGGTCTCGAGAGCGTCGATGATCATCGGGCTTGCTTCATCGAAGCGTTGGCGCGCTTCGTCCATGTTCACGCCCATGCCGGCATATTCCTTGCGCGCCAGGCCGCGACCCATGCCGAAGAGTGTTCGTCCCTGGCAAAGGTGATCCAGCAGGACGACCTTTTCCGCGATCCGAACGGGCACATTCCAGGGAAGGATGACGGCGCCGGTGCCCAGCTTGATGCGTTTGGTGCGCGCCGCCATGTAGCTCAGGAACTGGGTGTTGTCGGGACAAAACGAATAGTCCGCGAAATGATGCTCGACGGGCCACAATGCGTCGAAGCCGAGTTCTTCCGCCAAAAGCCCGAGACGGATCTCCTCGTCATAGACCTGGCCGTCGGTTACGCCGGAGTTGGCTCTGTCGAAATTCTGAAAAACCATCTGAATGCCGAACTGCATCGGAACGTCTCCCTGTCGTAATGATTTCGGTTTCTTGTTTCAGCGGCCCTTATAGTTCGGCTTGCGCTTCTCCATGAATGCCTTGGGCCCCTCGCGGGCATCCTCGGTCTTGAACACGGGTGCCGCGAAGCGCGACTCCATACCCATCGCCTCGCTCTCGGGGCGTCCCAGACATTCGCGGGCGGATTTGCGAATCGCCTGAACGGCGATCGGCCCATTCGCGGCAATCTTCTCCGCGAGTTCGAATGCCGCGTCGAGCACCTGCTTCTGGGGAACGACACGATTCAGGAATCCCAGATCGTAGGCTTCCTGCGCGCTGATCAGATCGCCGGTGAGCAGCAGTTCCATCGCCCTTGCATAAGGTATCTGGCGCGGAAGGCGCACCGTTGAGCCGCCGCCCGGAAAAATCGCCCATTTGACTTCCTGCACACCGAGCTTTGCGGTATCCGCGGCGATACGCATGTCAGTTCCTTGTGCCAGCTCCATCCCGCCTGCGACGGCAAAGCCGTTGATCGCGGCGATGACCGGCTTTGTCACGTCGAATGTGCGCAACAAGCCTTTGGCCAGGATATTCGGATCGTCCAGAATTTTCTGGTCCCATTCGTTTTGCGGTTTACGGGCGCCATTTATGAGCGGGATGAGTTGCCCGAGATCCGCGCCCGAACAAAACGCCTTGTCTCCGGCGCCGGTGACGATGGCGACGCGGATATTCGCATCGTCGCGCACCTCTTCCCAATGACCGGCAAGCCGGACCAACATCTCCGGACTGAACGAGTTGCGCGCTTCTGGGCGGTTGAGCGTGACAAGGGCGATATGGCCCATTTTTTTGAGCAGGGCCGGTTCCATCGTCATGTTCGCGTCTCCTCCGAATAACAGATATGTGTTTTTGATCGCATGGATGTAAATTTATCTAGACTCGGGTTGCGCGGCCAGCGAATATTTCTGATCAGGGATTATCAAATTAAAAGTCGCAGCCTTGAAACCAAATGCGACGCTGGGAGAAAGCCGATGATCAAGAAGCCCATATCCGCGGACTCGCACATCACCGAACCTCCGCATTGCTATGTTGATTACATTGATCCCAAATTCCGCGATCGCGCGCCGCGCATCCAGCGGATCGACAAGGTCGGCGACGCTTTCATCGTCGATGGTATGGGGTCTCCAGTTCCGATGGGGCTGGTGGCCGCCGCCGGTAAGGATCCGGCGGAGATCACGACAGAGGGTGTCGCCTTCGAAGACCTGTGGAAGAGCGGCTGGGACGCCAAGTTCCGCGTCGCGGACCAGGAGAAGGACGGCGTTGCGGCCGAGTTCATCTATCCGACGGTCGGAATGGTGATCTGCAACCATCCCGACTTCGACTACAAGAAGGCCTGCTTCGACGCTTATAATCGCTGGTTGCGGGAATACTGCGCGGAGGCACCTGACCGTCTTTACGGTCTTGCGCAGGTTTCCATGCGATCGCCGGAAGATGGCGTTGCGGAAATCAGGCATGCGAAGGAGATGGGGTTCAAGGGCGTGATGATGCCCGGAAACCCCGCCGTCGAGGATTATGATTCAACTGTATACGACAAGGTCTGGGCGACCGCTGTCGAGTGCGACATGCCGCTCTCGTTCCACATCCTGACCGGTAAATCGGACAGTCTTTCGGGTCAGGTCCGGGGACCGCGTATAAACGGCTTCCTGTCGATCATTCGTGGCTGCCAGGACGTGATGGGCACCTTCATATTCGGCGGTGTCTTCGATCGCTTCCCCAACCTCAAGGTTGTCTGCGTCGAGGCCGACGCGGGCTGGGTTCCGCACTACATGTATCGCATGGACCATGCCTACAAGCGTCATCGCTACTGGATGAAGGCACCGCCGCTCAAGCGCATGCCGAGCGAATATTTCAACGACAACATCTATGTGACGTTCCAGGACGACTGGGTTGCCTTCAGAATGAAGGATATGTGCAACGTTCGCCGCCTGATGTGGGCGAACGACTTCCCACATTCGGATTCGACCTGGCCCTGGTCGCAAGCGATGCTCGAAGAGCACACGAAAAATCTGAGCGAGCAGGAACGCAACTGGATATGCCACGACAACGTCGCGGAACTCTACAAGCTTGCCGTTTGACGCTCCGTATACGGACATACTGGCTTGATGTTTTGCGATTCATAGAAAGGGCGTTTTCATGGACTACGACCTGAAGATCGTGGGCGGATTCATCGTGGACGGCACCGGCTCCCCGGGTTATGCCGGAGACATCGGTATTTGCGATGGCAAAGTTGTGGCTATGGGACACGCCCCCGCCGGTGCGAGAACGACGATCGACGCCCGGGGGCAGGTGGTTGCTCCCGGCATCGTCGACATCCATACGCATTACGATGCGCAACTTCTTTGGGACAGGAAGCTGTCGATCTCGCCGTGGCACGGTGTGACGACGGTCGTGGTGGGCAATTGCGGCTTCGGCATCGCACCGACGCGCAAGGAGCACCGCAGCCTTATTCTGCGGACGCTCGAGAATGTCGAGGGCATGAGCGTCAAGGCGCTTGAGGCCGGTCTCGGCGATGAATGGGGGTTCGAGACGTTTCCCGAATATCTCGACGTCGTGGAAAAGAAGGGTACGTTGATCAACGTGGCCGTTCTTCTGGGGCATACGCCGCTTCGCCTCTATGCCCTCGGGCCTGAATCCACCGAACGGGCGGCGCGGCCGGAGGAGGTCAGGCAAATGAAAAACCTGATGCGCGAGGGCCTCGAAGCGGGCGCACTCGGTTATGCGACCTCGAAATCGCCGACGCATGTAGGCTACGAGGGCAGACCGGTTCCAAGCCGGCTGGCGGAGTTCAGCGAGATACGGGAGATCGCATCGGCGCTGGGCGACGCGGGCGAAGGCGTGATACAGGCGACTGTCGGCAAGGAACTGTCATTCGACGAATTCGCGGAATTGAACCGCGTTTCCGGCCGCCATGTCAGTTGGACGGCGTTGCTGGGCGGCGGCGGGGTGCTGAATGTAGGCTCCGCGGCCGAGCAGTTGGCGCGTTCAAACGAACTTCAGTCGGCTGGTTACGCGGTATTTCCGCAGGTCACCTGCAGGCCGCTCAATTTTGAATTTCGATTCGATCAGCCGTTTCTGTTCCAGAGCATGCCGGTCTTCGCGCCGGTGAACAAAGCCGACCGCGCGGAAAAACTGCGGCTTTACGCCGACAACTCTTTCCGAGCGGGATTCCGGGACGCGATGCGCGGTCCGATGCTCAATGCGTGGGACAAGGCGGTCATCGCTCATTGTCCGGATCGGCCGGAGTTCGGGGAACGGCTGGTGCGCGATGTAGCAGCGGAACTCGGATGCAACTCGATTGATCTTGCGTTGGACCTCTCGATTCAAAGCGATCTGCAAACGCGGTTCCGCCTGCCGGTCGCGAACGCGGACGAAGATGAAGTGGCAACGTTGCTGCGCGATTCCTGCACGGTGCTCGGCCTCTCGGACGCAGGCGCGCATGCGAGCCAACTCTGCGATGCTTGTTTTTCCACGCATCTTCTCGGGAGATGGGTCCGTGAAAAGCGCGTTTTGACGCTGGAGGAGGCGGTCCGGATGCTGACATCGCGGCCCGCCGAGGTGTTCGGCATCAAGGATCGCGGTCGTCTCGCTGTGGGAATGCCCGCCGATGTCCTGATCTTCGACGCCGAAACGGTTGGCGCAAGTCCCCTTCGCAGAGTCTACGACCTGCCTGCTGGCGAAGACCGACTGATTTCCGATGCTTCGGGCATTTCAGCCGTCGTCGTCAACGGGACATTGGTCCGGCGCAATGGCGTCGATGTGTTGGGCGCCGAAGGTCGTTTGCCGGGCCGTCTGTTGCGACATGGCGCGGCGGCCTGAGGAGGGCGTGCAAAAATGAGTCTTGAGGAACTTGCTGTCGTTCGTCAGCTGCTTACGGGCCTTGTGACCGAGGAGGCTCGTTCTCTTGAGGATTTTCGTACCTCGTATGACGAGGCCGGAAAAGCGTTTGGTCTTCCCGAAGGCGTGACGGTCACGCCGGTTTCCGCCGGCGGGGTTCCCGGCGAATGGCTGGCGCCGGCTGTCGGCGTCGGCAAGCGGGTTTTGCTCTATCTGCATGGAGGGGGCTATGCGCTTGGTTCTCTCGACTCGCATCGCCATCTTGCGGCGCATATAGCTCTTGCCCTGAATGGCCGGGTTCTGCTGATCGACTACAGGCGGTCGCCAGAGCATCCATTTCCGGCTGCGGTCGATGATGCACTTGCTTCTTATCGCTGGTTAATCGAGACGGGTGTCGATCCGGCGAAGCTCGCCGTGGCAGGAGATTCGGCTGGTGGCGGTCTGACGGTCGCTACGCTTCTTGCGGCGCGCGATGCTGGTCTCAGACTTCCGGCCGCAGCCGTTTGTATTTCGCCTTGGGCCAATCTTGAAAATAAAGGCGCATCCTACGGCGCGAAGGCGAATGTGGACCCGATGGTGCGCCATGCCGATCTTGAGCTGTGGACGGCGGCCTATCTGGGTACTTCAACCCCGCGCAGGATGCCTCTAGCATCGCCAGTATACGCCGATCTCAAGGGATTGCCGCCATTCCTGATTCAGGTCGGCAGTTCGGAGGTTTTGCTCTCGGATAGCCATTTATTGGCCGATAGATTGAAAGAAGCCGGCGTATCCGCCGATCTTCATGTCTGGCCGAACATGATTCATGTCTGGCACTGGTTTGCGCCGGTCTTGAGCGAAGGCCGGGCGGCGATCGACGAGATGGCCGGCTTCCTGAATACAAAGCTCGGATGATTACGGCGCTATATCATCGTCGCCTTCGAGCTGGTCCACGTCGCCGAGGGTCTCCTTAAGGCTTTGACCGTTTTGTGAAATGTGCTCGGCGATGGCGTTTTTCAATAACTCTGTGAATGTTTGTTTGCGACTGCGAAAATACTCTTTGGGAGCGGCTATTCCGATGGCGACCGGACGTCCGGACGGGCCCGTTGGAATGGGCATCGCCAGCATGGTGGCCCCCGGAGTCACGAGATCGCTGTAAAGCGCGAAGCCGCGTTTTCTGATTCTTTGAAGTTCGTCTTCGATCTCCTGCGTCGATGCTCGTCGCTCCGGCATGGCGGCAAGGGCGTCCTGAATCAAACGTCTCGCTTCGGGTAAGGGAAGTTCGCTGAGCAGAACGCGGCCAATCGTCGAAAAAGCGAGCATTCGCCTGGTGCTTGGCTTGACATGAAAGCGGATGGGCGACGTGCCTTGAATCACCTTTATATATTGAGCATGGTCTCCCAGACGCGCGGCGAGGATGATCGTGCACCCCGTATCGGCCGAAAGCCGTCTCATAAGGCGCCGAACATTCCGGATAGGTAACGCCTCGGCCTCCACCCAGTTGCCCAGCAGAGATATCCGGATGCTCGGAAAAAAAGTCCTGCCCTGGTCGTCGTGCTCCAGATAACCGAGGCTGACAAGGCTCTTCAAAAGAGCTGCGGTGCTGGAATGAGGATAACTCAGCGCCTGCGCCACGTCTTGAATCGTCACCGGGCGTCTGACTTCGTCGAAATACTCGAAAATCTCCAGAACGCGGGTCGCGGATTTTACCGTTGTCGCCGAGGGTAGTTCGGATTTGAGGATGTTAGTGTTCATGCGACAACTCTGATTTCATATGGTCTCTTGCCACGCCCTCGTTTTTTCATTTGTTTCCTCAAAGAGAGAGCGCGAGGCGCGTGCCGTCCTCGATCGCCCTGACCGCATCAAGTTGCTGCGGCTTGTCGACGCCGCCGATTGCATGAACGGGTTTGCCCAGGGATCGTGCGAACGACAACGCGTCGTCCGCCGATTCCTGCCCGGCACAGACGACAATCGTGTCGACTTTCAACGTCTGCGGTTTGCCGCCTGCTTCGATGTGGAGCCCGGCGTCGTCGATTTTCAGATAGGTTACATTGCCGGTCATCGTAACGCCGCGGAACATCACCTCCAGGAAGTTTGCCCATCCCCGCGTCTTGCTCAGGCCAGCGCCGAAACTGTCGCGCGCCTTGCGTTGGAGAAGATGAACCTTGCGGACAGACGGCCATTGATGATTGGCGGCCAGCAATGCGCCCGGTTGCGTATAACTCAAATCAATTCCCCACTCGGAGGAAAATCTCTCGATGTCGGGCTGTGACGGATCGTGCGCGCCATGCGGGTGCGAGAGGAGCGCCGCCACGTCGAAGCCGATGCCGCCGGCACCGATAATGGCAACCTCGGCGCCGACGTGTGCGGGATTTGTGATTGCCTCTACATAGGTCAGGACAGACGGGTGATCCGCACCCGGAATGTCGAGACGGCGTGGGCGAACGCCGGTTGCGACGACGATTTCGTCAAATCCTCCGCTCTCCAGATCGGCGAGCGAAGCCGGCCGGCCGCACCGAACCTCGACGCCCAGTTCGTCGAGCCGGTTCCTGAAATAGCGGATGGTTTCGGCATAGTCCTCCTTGCCGGGAATCCGTCGCGCCAGATTGAACTGACCGCCGATTTCGATGTCGGCTTCGAATAGCGCCACCTTGTGGCCGCGTTTGGCTGCGGTCACAGCGCAGGCAAGACCCGCCGGGCCGCCGCCAAGGACCGCGATGTGCTTTCCCCTGGCTGCTGGCACGATCTTGAATTCGACTTCCCGGCATGCCGCAGGATTGACCATGCAGGTTGTCAGCCGTCCGGTGAAGGCATTGTCGAGGCAGGCCTGATTGCAGCCGATGCAAGTATTGATGTTCGACGATGCGCCTGATGCCGTTTTCGTGACAAAATCGGGATCGGCCAATAGCGGACGCGCGAGCGAAACCATGTCGGCCTGTCCGTCCGCAATCAGTTGCTCCGCCTGCTCTGGCGTATTGATCCGGTTGGAAGCGACCACAGGTATCGCGACTTCCGCCTTGAGCCGCTTGATCGCCCAGGTGAAAGCTCCGCGGGGCACCATATGAGCGATCGTCGGCACACGCGATTCATGCCAGCCTATGCCGGTGTTGAGGATGTTCGCTCCGGCCCCCTCGACATCTTTTGCAAGGGCGGCGACGTCCGGCCAAGAATTTCCCCCCTCGACGAGATCGAGGACGGATATCCGGTAGACGACAATGAAGTCCAAGCCGCAATGCTTGCGGACATGCCTCACGACCTCAACCGGCAAGCGTCGCCGGTTTTCAGCCGAGCCGCCCCACTCGTCTGTGCGCTGATTTGTACGCGCCGCAGTGAACTGATTGAGAAAATAGCCCTCCGAACCCATGATTTCAACGCCGTCGTATCCGGCTTCGCGGGCGAGCGCCGCGGCGGTGCCGAAATCCTCGATAGTCTGAAGGATTTCCTCATCGCTCAGGGCGCGGGGCGTAAGCGGGTTGATGCGGGATCTGACTGCGGAGGGCGCCACCAGTTCTGCGTGCCGACCGTAGCGGCCAGCATGCAGGAGCTGGAGAACGATCTTTCCACCTTCGTCGTGGACGGCGCGTGTAATCACACGATGACCCTCAACGAGGTCTTCGGTCATGACCGACGCGCGCTCTGCGAGCCTTCCCGCCCTGTTCGGTGAAATGCCGCCGGTGACAAGAATTCCGACACCACCCTTGGCGCGTGTTGCGAAGAACCTGGCCTGCCGCGCGAAGCCGTCCGGCATCTCTTCGAGGCCGGTGTGCATCGATCCCATCAACACGCGATTTCTGAGTGTCGTAAACCCCAGATCGAGCGGTTGAAGCAGATGAGCAAAGTGGTTTGATATTTTTTTCACTTTGACCAATTTCCGTCCGTCAGGACTTGTATGTTGCCCTGGCCTGAGACAGGACGACGTTGCCGTTTTGGGTTTCGGCCTGCACGATAGCGATGCCGTCGCCCGCTTTCCACATCTTCGTTATTATGGTGTCGCCGAAATGGACCTGAGCGGCAAAGCGCCCGCTGAGAGATTTGAAGCGGGCGGGATCGTTGCCGCAAAGCTCGCTCAGGACCGCGCGGCCGACGAAGCCATATGTGCAAAGCCCGTGAACAAAGGGCTTTTCAAAGCCGCCCAACTTGGCGAAATCCGGATCGATGTGGATCGGATTGCGGTCACCCGAGAGGCGGTAGATCGCCCCTTGCTCGGGGCGCGTCACGTCCTCGACGACGGCGTCAGGCGTCCGGGCCGGCGGCGTCGCGTCGACGCCTGACGGCCCGCGCTCTCCGCCGAATCCGCCGGCGCCGCGCACAAATAGAGTCGCATGAGTTTTGAAGAGTGGTCCTTTCTCGTCGGAGCCTGTGCTCTCAACCCCGATGACGGCCGCCTTGCCTTTGTCCCAAACCTCGGAAACGCGTCCCGTTACCTTGATCTTGGCCGATGAGGGCAGGGGACGCAGCAACTCGACGGATTGCTCGCCATGCAGCAGCATTTCCAACTTCATCTCGACGCCGCTCATCAGCCCGGCGAGCCCTCGCCCGCCGGGGATGACGGCGTAAGTCGGCAAAACTTTCGGTCCCCGGCCTTCGTAAATGAAATCAAGCCCGTCGGCGGGACGAGCACCGACGCCAAGTGCATAGAGCATCGTGTCCTTGTCAGACCACTCCACGTCGACGGCCGGAAACGTCATGCCGACTAGGTCCTTTGAAATCGTCTTTTTTCCGCTCATTGTCTCGATCCTGTTCTTGAATTGTTATTTCTCGTCTGCTCAAGGCTTCTTGCCATCCGGTGGCCAGGCGACGACGCCATCCTCAAGCGGGATTTTTAGGCTCCTGAGCAGTTGCGAGAAAAGCGTCCAGTTGCCGATGGCGACAACCAGTTCGATACGTTCTTCGGCCGTTTTCAGGTGCGCCGCACATGCGGCCCAAGTGGCGTCCGAAATCATGCCGCCGTCGAGCGTCTCGTCGGTCGCGGCGAGGATGGCGCGGTCGGCGTCGGACAGGCAGGAGGCATTTTTCCAGTCCCGCGTCGCGACCAGATCCGCTTCCGGAATGTCCAGCATACGGGCGACCCGCCAATGCTGCGTCCATTCATAGAGCGATTTCGTTTTCCAGCCGATGCGCATGATGATGAGTTCGCGCAGTCTTGCATCGAGCTTGTTGCCCTGGAAAAGCAGGGTGGTCAGCGTCGAAGCAAGCTCGTGCGCCACATCGGGATGTCGGAGCAAAACCCGGAAGACGCTGAGTGGCGCCATTTGTTCCGATATGCCGGCTTTCGCTGCCGCGGCTGCAGCTTCTGCCACGGACAGCAGGGGAACCCTGGGTGTTTCGTCGGCCATTATTTCTAATCCTCCCCAAATTTGGCGAAGCCGGAAGTTTAGGTCTTCGCATCTTGCTTTTGAGCCTGTATAACACATACAAGCATTAAAAAAATATATATGTGTTATCGACACATCGTCGGTGCCGACACGAAACGGGGAGTGGAAAATGCTGCCGAAAAAATCGATGGCGATGGTGCAGACGGCTCCGCGTAAACTCGAAGCCCGCGATTTGCCGATCCCCCAGATCGCCGACGACAGCGCCATCCTCCGTATCGAAGCCTGCGGCATTTGCGGCAGCGATTACGAACAATACGAAGGGGCCTTGCGGACTCCGATGCCGGTGATTCCGGGGCACGAACCTCTCGGAATCATCGAGGCGATCGGCGACAAGGCTGCCAGGCGCTGGGGTGTCGATGTCGGCGACCGGGTCGCCATCGAGACGATGCTGTCATGCCATTGCTGCGACACCTGTGTCGGCGGGCATTATCATCTCTGCGACCGCCGCCAGATCTACTCGTATATTCCGCTCACGGAGGCGCCGGGTCTCTGGGGCGCCTATTCGCAATATATGTATCTCGCGCCCAACACGATCCTTCACAAGATGGACAAGAACCTTCCGGCGGAGCTGGCGGTCATGTTCAATCCGCTGGGCGCAGGCTTCCGCTGGGCGGTGGAGATTCCGCAGACGCAGGTTGGCGATACGGTTTTGATTTTTGGGCCCGGACAGCGCGGGCTTGCGAGCGTCGTTGCCGCGCGTGAAGCCGGCGCGGGAAAGATCATAGTTACAGGACTTGCGGCCGATTCAAACAAGCTCCAGATGGCGCTCGCTCTTGGTGCCGATCACATCATCGATGTGCAGAACGAAAATGTTGTCGATCGCGTGCGGGCGCTAACAAACGGAAAGGGCGCGGATGTCATCGTTGAGGTCACGTCCTACGCGACTCAGCCGGTCCGTGATGCGCTGGATTGTATCCGTATGGGCGGAACGGTCGTCCTTGCCGGCGTCAAGGGATTTAAGCCTGTCCCCGACTTCGTTTCCGACCTTATCGTCATGAAGGAAATCACCATCAAAGGCGCAATCGGCGTTACGTCGTCGGGATACAAGAAGGCGATCGAGATGATCGAGCGCCGCAAATATCCTCTTGAACTCATGCATACTCATAATTTCGAGCTTGAGGAAGCTGAACTGGCGATCAAGACGCTGGCGCGCCAGATCGAGGGACAGGAATCCGTCCATTCATGTCTCATTCCGGTGACTTGATCTGTCAACAGAATGTTTTTTTAACGGAAGCCTGGCGGCCGCTCATCGAAAAAGCCGCGTGCGGGGAACAGAGGTTATGAGGGCAGATTCGTGAAGAATTTCAGCGACAAGGCCGCGATCGTCGGGATCGGCGAGACCAGTTATGTAAAGGGATCGGACCAGACGGCCGTGGCCATGATGCTCGATGCCGCGAGGCAGGCCATCGCGGATGCGGGGCTGAAGCCGAAGGACATTGACGGCATGGTGCCGCCGCCCGTCTATACAACCTCGGAGGAATTGGCCGCCAACCTCGGCGTCGATGTGCTGCGATATGCCTCGACGGTCAATATGGGAGGCGCGAGCCCGACCACGGCGTTGCAGAATGCCGCCATGGCCGTGGCCTCCGGCGTCTGCGACAACGTGCTGGTCACGCTCGGCTGGAACGGCTACTCGGCGCTGCGTCCCAAGGCGGGGGTGCCACCAAGCCGACCGATGAATATGAACACGCTGACCTCGACCATCCGGGGTTACTATCTCCCCTATGGCGTTCTGTTGCCGGTGCAGATGTATGCCTGGCTCGCAACGCGACACTCGAAACTTTACAACGTCGGCCCCGAGGCGACGGGTTGGATTGCAATGGCGTGCCGCAAGCATGCCCAACTCAACGACCGCGCCCTGACCTGCGGCCAACCGATGACGATGGATGACTACATGCGGTCGCGCATGGTGTCCTCCCCGTTCCGTTTATTCGATTGCTGTCTCGAAACGGATGGAGCCTGCGCCGTCGTGGTGACGAGCGCCGAGCGGGCGAAGGACTTGCCTCACAGGCCGGTCTATATCTCCGGCGCGGCCGAGGGCCATCCTTATCCTGCCGACGATATTCCGTCGCGGCCGGACCCCTTCAAGATCGGTTTGAGCTATGCCGCGCCGCGCGCTTTCGCCATGGCCGGTGTGACGCCGAAGGACATGGACTTTCTGCAGGTTTACGACTGCTTCACCTATGTCGTGCTACTGCAGCTCGAAGCCCTGGGCTATTTTGAGCCGGGCGGCGCACTCGATTTCGTCAAGGATGGACAGATCGAACTCGGCGGCAAGTTTCCGCTCAATACGCATGGCGGTCTTTTGAGCGAGGCGCATGTGTGGGGCCTCAACCATGTACTTGAGGCGACACGCCAATTGCGCGGAGATGCAGGCAAGCGGCAAATTCCTGACGCTGAAATCGGACTCGTGACCGGATGGGGCGATCTGGGCGACGGCAGCCTCGCGATTTTGAGGAGGTAAAAATGGAAATTCAGCAACCGAAATATCCTCAGCCCGCGACCGTCGATCCGGTCGACGCGGAATTCTGGAAGCTTTGCCAGGACGGCGTCCTGCGTTTTCAGCAGTGCAGCTATTGCGATACCTGGCGGTTTCTGCCGCGTTACATGTGCGCAAAATGTGGCTCGCCGAATTACGAGTGGAAGCCGAGCGGCGGTCGCGGTCGCATTTTTTCCTGGACGGTGACCTACCAGCCTTTTCATCCGGCTTTCGCGCGCGACGTGCCCTATATAGCCGCGGTCGTGGAATTGGAAGAAGGCGTCCGCATGGCGACGCGCTTGCTCGACTGCGACCCGGAGGCGGTGAAACTCGACATGCCCGTGGCCCTTGTCTTCAAGGACATCGGCGACGGATTCAAGCTTCCGTGTTTCAAGCCTGCCGTGAAATAAAAATAGAACCAATCGCCATCGACGCATCGGAGATCTGGAATGGATCTGGCATACGGCCCCAAATACGAGGCTTTCCGGGAAGAGGTCAGGGCGTTCCTGACAAAACACAAGGATCAGGCACCTAAGGGTCTCGGCGCTGCCGGGCGTCCGTCTCCCGAAGCCTGTTCCTGGCAGCAACTGCTGATCCAGCACGGCTATGCGGCGCGGACGATTCCGAAAGACTACGGCGGCTATGGCGCCATGCCGGACATTCTGGAATCGCGCATCATCGCGGAGGAATTTTCCGCCGCTCGTGTGCCTGCGGCGTTGCAGAACCAGGGTATCTCCATGCTGGTGCCGACGCTTCTGGAACTTGGCACCGAGGAGCAAAAGAAAAAATGGGTGAAGCCGACGCTTCGCGGCGAGGTGGTCTGGTGCCAGGGATATTCCGAGCCGGGTTCAGGTTCAGACCTCGCCAGCCTTCAGACCAAGGCGACTGAAGATGGCGACGATTTCGTCATCAACGGCCAGAAGATATGGACCAGCACCGCGCACGAGGCGGACATGATTTTCTGTCTGGTGCGCACCGAGCCCGACAAGCCGAAGCATGAAGGCATTTCCTATCTGATCTTCTCGATGAAGACGCCGGGCATCGAAGTCCGTCCGCTCACTACCATGACGGGCCATGCCGAATTCAATGAAGTCTTCTTCACGGATGTGCGCGTACCGAAGACGCAGATCGTCGGCCAGCGCGGGCAGGGATGGCTCGTCGCCAACGCAACACTGAAATACGAGCGCGGAATGCTGGGCGATCCGGCCGCCATGGAAACAAGGTTCCAGGCCCTTGTCGATCTGATGCGCGAGGAGACCGTCGACGGGCAGCGGGCCATCGACAATCCGATTTTCCGGGACCGCCTGGTACGGCTTCAGGCGGAACTTGCCGCCATGAAGTTCAATGGGCTCCGGCAGTTGACCTGCGCGAGCAGGGGTGAGGACCCCGGCTTGGCGCGCCTGATCGTGAAGCTTCAATCCTGCGAACTTACCCATCAAATATCGGCGCTCGCGATCGACGTCATGGGAGAGTTTGGCGTTCTCTACGACGACAGCCCCTATCTGCGCAGTCATGGCTCGTGGCAGTGGGGGTACATGTTTCAGCTTGGGCTCATCATCGGCGGCGGCACGGCGCAGATTCAGAAAAACATTATTTCGGAACGTGGGCTTGGTATGCCGCGCGAACCGAAGCTGGCAAAATAGGAATTCATCCGATGGAATTTGCATTGTCGGAAGAGCAGCGCCTGTTGCAGGACAGCGTCCGCCGTTTTCTCGAACAGAATGCGCCGCTCGACAAGGTGCGCCTTGCCGCCGGGGACACGCATACCGTTCAGCGGTCCCTGTGGGCGGGCGCCAGCGAGCTGGGCATCCCCGGAATGCTGATCCCGGAAGATTTTGGCGGCATGGGTCTGGGATTTCTCGACGCGGCGATCGTTTACGAGATGATCGGGCGGCATGTGGCGCCGCTGCCCTTCCTCGGGACCGCCGTCATGGCGCCGCTCGCGCTGATGCTCGCGGGCAGCGAGGCCCAGCAGGAAAAGTGGCTTCCGAAGATCGCCGCGGGCGAGATTGTCGCAGGCGTGGCCGTCACGGAAAAAATCGGCATCCGTGAAGATGCCGGCGTGAAAGCCCGGAAGGGAACGCTCACGGGCAAGTCCCTCTTCGTGATCGACTGGGCTGAGGCCGATTTCTACATCGTGGCCGACAGCGACCATGGACTTCATCTCGTTTTGCCCGACGCGAAGGGGTTGTCGCGGCGGGCGCTCAACACCATCGACAGGACCCGATCGGTTGGCGAACTTGTCTTCGATCAGGTTGCGGCCGAGCCCTTGCCCCGATCCAGCGCCGACGCGGTAGCGCGGATGATAGATGCCGGCAGGGTCATGCTTGCCGCCGACACCCTCGGCGCGGGTCAGATGATGCTCGAGAAGGCGGTAGCTTATGCGGGAGAGCGCAAGCAGTTCGGCCGCGTGATCGGGTCGTTTCAGGCCGTGAAGCACCTCTGCGCCGAGATGGCGGCCGCTCTCGAACCATCGCGTTCGCTGGTGTGGTATGCGGCCCATGCGCTGGACGAAGTGCCCGGCGACGCGCGCCTCATGGCATGTCATGCCAAGAGCCACCTGTCGGAAGTGGGCCGCTTCGTCGCACGCACCGCGACCGAGGTTCATGGTGGCATGGGCTTCACCGATCTGCTCGGCCTGCATTACTGGTTCAAGCGGATTGGGCTCGACCGGCAGTTGCTGGGCGGGCCGGAGTTGGTTCGTCTTGAAGCCGCGCGCTTGCAGGGCTGGGCTGCCTAGATCGCGACCTGGATATTGGGAAGCATGGATCCAGCTGTCGATGAGTGTTGCCGCGACTCACAGCGGCGCGGGAATATTTCCACCGGCCCGGCAATGGGAAGATATGCATGAATATTGACTTCACGCCGGAGGATGAGGCATTTCGCGACGAGGTTCGCGGATTTATCGCGGCGAATCTTCCGCCGGAATGTGCGGATTCGCCGGCCCTGGGTGTGATGACCGACAAAAGTGTGGTCAAGCGCTGGCACAAGACGCTTTACGAGAAAGGCTGGGCGGCGCCTGCCTGGCCCGAGGAGTATGGCGGCACGGGATGGAACGCGACGCAGCGGTTTATCTTCAACGAGGAAATCGCCAGAGCCAATGCACCGCGTCTGATGCCCTTCGGGCTGACCATGGTCGGCCCGGTGATCTACACCTTCGGCAACGCCGAACAGAAGAGCCGCCACTTGCAGGGCATACTTTCCGGAGACGTCTGGTGGTGCCAGGGCTATTCCGAACCGGGCGCCGGTTCCGATCTCGCCTCGCTTAAAACGATGGCGGTGCGCGACGGCGATCATTACGTCGTCAACGGCCAGAAAATATGGACGTCCTATGCGCATGAGGCTGACTGGATTTTCTGCCTGGTGCGCACCGAACAGAGCGCCAAGCGGCAGGAAGGGATTTCCTTCCTGCTCATCGACATGAGGACACCCGGTATCGAAGTGCGTCCGATCATCTCGATCGCCGGTCTGCACCATCTCAACGAAGTGTTTTTTACCGACGTCAAGGTGCCGGTGCAAAATCTCATAGGCGAGGAAAACAAGGGTTGGACCTACGCCAAGTACCTGCTTGTCCATGAGAGAACGAGTATCGGCGGCGTCCCCGAGTCCAAGAAGAAGGCTGCGCATATCAAGGCGATAGCACGAGCGGAGCGGAACGCGGATGGGGGGGCGTTGATGGACGATCCCGCGTTCCAGCGCAAACTCGCGGAGATAGAAGTTAAGCTCACCAGTCTCGAATACATGAATCTGCGGATTCTCGCCGATGCGGCGGCGGGAAAGGCGGTTGGACCGCAATCGTCCCTGCTGAAGATCGTCGGCAGCGAGGTTCAGCAGGCTTTGGGCGAACTCGCTGTCGAAGCCGTCGGCTATTATATCGAACCATTCGGGCAAGGAGCCCTGCCTAGCGGCGTCAACGCGCGGGATATAGGCCCTGCCCATACGCGGAACGTGTGGGCGGATTACGGCTATGGCCGCGCCGCGAGCATCTATGGTGGATCGAATGAGATTCAACACGACGTCATCGCCAAGGCGATTCTGAGTCTTTGAAAGCGGCGGACAATTCGGTCTTTTGCCCGCTCGGATAAATTCATTATAATGAAAAATACAAACACCCGGATCGTTGCCGCGAAAGGTCAGTAGATGGATATCGAGCTTACGAAAGAGGACGAAGCCTTCCGCGCGGAAGTCCGTCGGTTCATTTCGGAAAAACTGCCCAGGGAGCTCGCGGAGAGAGACACAGTGGGCGCGTCTGGCGAGCGCGGTGCGCTCAGGCGCTGGCAGAAGGACCTCCACGAGAAAGGCTGGGTAGCGGTCAATTGGCCCAGGCAGTATGGCGGCACTGGATGGACGCCGATGCAGAAGCATATTTTCAACGAGGAGATGGCCGCCGCTAACGCGCCGCGTCTGTCGCCTTTCGGTCTGTCGATGGTCGGCCCGGTGATCTACACCTTCGGCAACGAAGCGCAGAAAAAGCAGCATCTGGCGGGCATTCTTACCGGCGATGTCTGGTGGTGTCAGGGCTATTCGGAGCCGGGATCCGGATCGGACCTCGCCTCGCTGAAGACCAGGGCCGTGCGTCAGGGCGACCATTACATCGTCAACGGCCAGAAAATCTGGACGTCCTATGCCCACGAAGCCGATTGGATATTCTGTCTCGTGCGAACGGATGAGACCGCTAAACCGCAGGAAGGCATCTCGTTCCTGCTGATCGACATGAAGACGCCCGGCATCGAGGTGAAGCCCATCATTTCCATCGATGGCCTGCATCACTTGAACGAAGTTTTTTTCACTGACGTCAAGGTGCCGGTGACGAACCGCATCGGCGATGAAAACAAGGGCTGGACCTACGCCAAGTTCCTGCTCGTCAATGAGCGCACCGGCATTGCAGGTGTTCCTGAGTCCAAGCGCAAGATCGCGCAACTCAGAAAGATCGCGAGACAGGAAAGGCTTGGCGATGGCGCGGCGCTGGCGGACGAACCGGCATTCATGACGAGGCTCTCCGAAATCGAGGTGAAGCTTACGGGTCTCGAATATACCAATCTGAGGATCGTCGCGGAGGAGGTGGCGGGCCGCCCTGCGGGCCCCTCTTCCTCGACCTTGAAGATTGTCGGGACCGAAGTTCAGCAGGCGTTGTCGGAGCTTGCCGTCGAAGCAGCCGCCTTCTACGCCATGCCGTTCCAGAGGGAACATTTGATTGGAATCGCCAATGAAGCGCCCGTCGGGCCCGGCTATGCGGTGAGCGTGACAAGTGCCTATAATTTCGGTCGCGCCGCTTCGATTTACGGCGGTTCGAACGAAATCCAGCGCAATGTTATTGCAAAGGCCGTTCTGGGACTTTGACGGATCATCCGGACGTGCGAAGGGCCGCATCCGGGATGCGGCCCTTTTTGTGTCAGTCTGCCGTCCTTCAGGCTCAGGCGGCCTGGGAATAGCGTTTGAGCTGGTGATCGACGTTGCCGAACTGGGTGTCGATCATGGTCAGCCGCTTGAAGTAGTGGCCGACATTGAGTTCGTCGGTCATGCCCATGCCGCCGTGAAGCTGCACGGACTGCTGGCCGACGAAGCGGCCCGCCTTGCCGATCTGCACCTTGGCGCCGGCCGCGGCCTTGACGCGCTCGGCGTCGCTTTCGGAGAGCTTCAGGTTGACCATGTAGGTCATGGAGACCGATTGTTCGTAAGCCATGAACATGTCGACCATGCGGTGCTGGAGCACCTGGAACTTGCCGATCGGCACGCCGAACTGCTTGCGCGTCTTGCAGTATTCCACGGTCGCCTTGTTGAGCTCGCCCATGCAGCCGACGGCTTCGGCCGACAGCGCGGCAATCGCCTGATCGGTGATCTTCTCGACCAGCGGCAGCCCCTTGCCTTCCACGCCGATCAGTGCGTCGGCGCCGAGCTTGACGTTCTCGAAGGTGATTTCGGAGGCGCGGCGGCCGTCGACGGTCGGGTAGTCGCGGGTCGAGACGCCCGCCGCCGACTTGTCGACGGTGAAGACCGAGACGCCGTCGCGGTCGCGCTGACCGCCGGACGTGCGGGCGGTGACGACGAGCTTCGAGGCCCAGGGCGCGCCGAGTACGACGGCCTTGTAGCCGTTCAGCGTGTAGCCCGCGCCGTCCTTCTTCGCCGTGGTGACGAGGTCGGCGAGGTTGTAGCGGCCCTGCGGCTCGGCATAGGCGAAGGCCCAGACGGTCGAACCGTCGACGATGCCGGGGATAAGCGCATCCTGTTGCGCCTTCGAGCCGCCTTCGCGGAGGAAGCCGCCGGCGAGCACGACCGTTTCGACGAAGGGTTCGACGACGAGGTGCCGGCCGAACTCTTCCATCAGGATCATCGTTTCGATGGGGCCGCCGCCAAGGCCGCCCAGCTCTTCGGCGAACGGCGCGGCGAGAAGGCCGAGTTCGGCGAACTGCTTCCACATGGCCGGCGACCAGCCTTCAGCCGACTTCACGATCTTGCGGCGCGTATCGAAGTCATATTTGTCGGCGAGCAGGCTCTGCACCGAATTGCGCAGCAGCGTCTGCTCCTCGCTGAACGAAAAATCCATTGTCGGCATTCATCCTTGTCTGGTGTTTGTCTTCGGCCTGGCGGCCCGGTTCGATATGGTCGCTGGTATCCCCGTCAGCCGCCGATCGCGTCCGGCGGTCTCGTCTTGCTGAGGAGGTCCTTGACAATCGGACCAAGCTCGGCCGGATCGAAACGGCGCTTCGGGTTAATGGCCGGCCCGCGCTGCCAGCGCTCGAAGACTGTCAGCCGCCCGCTCGTGGATTCGAAGACTTGGCCGGTCACGTCTTTCGACTCGCTGCTTCCGAGCCAGACGACGATAGGCGCAATGTTGGCCGGATCGCGCGGGTTCCACTCACCCTCGGGCACCGCCACGGCATAGCCGAGGTCTTCCGTCATCCGGGTAAGCGCGCCCGGCGAGATCGCATTCACGGTGATGCCGTAGCGCGCAAGCTCCATCGCCGACGTGATCGTGAAAGCGGCAATGCCCGCTTTGGCCGCGCCATAGTTGCATTGCCCCTGATTGCCCAGCAGGCCCGAAACGGAGGTTGTGTTGATGATGCGGGCGTCGACCGTCTTGCCCGCCTTTACCTGCGCCCGCCAGTAGTTCGCGGCATGGTGGGCCGGGCAAAACGTGCCTCTCAGATGAACCTTGATGACCGCATCCCATTCGTCGATCGTCATGTTGGTCAGCATGCGGTCGCGCAAAATGCCGGCATTGCTGACGAGCACGTCGAGGCCGCCAAAGGTCGAGATCGCCTGATCGATCATCCGTTTGGCGCCGTCCCAGTCGGACACGTCATCGCCATTGGCGACCGCCTCGCCCCCCATGGCCCTGATTTCCTTCGCCAGCGCCTCGGCGGGTTCGCTCGACCGGCCTTCGCCTGTCCGCTCTCCACCGAGATCGTTCACCACCACCTTGGCACCCTGACGCGCGAATTCCAGGCAATGTTCCCGCCCGATACCTCTGGCACCGCCCGTCACGATGACGACGCGGCCCTTGCACAATCCAGCCATCAGCTTTCTCCCCGTCCCATTATATTTTCTTTTCGCCTTGCCAGTATCTGTCGCGAACCGTCCGCCGCACGATCTTGCCCGTCGTCAGCCGCGGCAGGTCATCCGCGAAATCGACGGATCGGGGGCGTTTATAGGCCGCCAGCCGCGTCGCCACGAAATCGAGTATGTCCTTGGCCAGCGCCTCGCCCGGCTCGTAACCTTCATTGAGCTGAACGACCGCCTTCACTTCTTCGCCCCATTCCTTGTTGGGGACGCCGACCGTGGCCACGTCCTTGACCGAGGGGTGCTGAAGGATCTCCTGGTCGATCTCGGCGGGATAGATGTTGACGCCGCCGGAAATAATGACCTCGGCGCTGCGGCCAGTGAGGAACAGGAATCCGTCCTCGTCGACATAGCCCATGTCGCCCATGGTGAAGAAATCGCCCCGGTAGACGCTCGCGGTTTTTTCCGGCGCCTTGAAATACTCAAACCGGCCGGTTTCCGGCGCCTTGAAATAGACGGTGCCGATCTCGCCCCGCGGCAACTCCTTGCCGTTCTCGTCCTGAATCTGCAGAACGACACCCTCCGTCGGCCTGCCCACCGAACCGGGTTTTTCCAGCCATTCGTCCGGATGGACAAAGACTCCGCCGCCTTCCGTCGCGCCGTAATATTCAAAGACGACCGGACCGAGCCACTCGATCGTCTCCCGCTTCACATGCACGGGGCAGGGGGCCGCCCCGTGGAGGATCCACCTCAGCGTCGAGATGTCGTATTTGGCCCGGACCTCTGGCGGAAGAAGGAGAATGCGGTGAAGCATGGTCGGCACGACATGTGTATGCGTGATGCGATGCCTATCGACCAGCCGAAGCATTTCCTCCGCGTCCCACTTGTCCATCAGTATCGTGCCGACGCCGGCCGAGAGCGGAAGCAGGAGATTGAGGGACAGCGGCGCAGCGTGATAGAGCGGCCCCGTCACCACCGCCAGGTCCGTGGCGTTGTTGAACCGCGCCGTCTCGACCATCTTGCTGAAAAGCGATGAGGCCGCTGGCGCGCTGCCCCGGTAGACGCCCTTCGGATGACCGGTCGTGCCCGATGTATAGAGCATCTGGCTGCCGATGACGGGATCGTCGATATTCGCGCCGGACTCGCGCGCGACCAGCGTGTCGTAGGAGGTAAAACCCTCGATCGGTCCGCCCACGGCGAGCTTGATGCGCAGACCGGAGCCCGTGGCGGCGGCCGGCGTCGCGGAGGATGCAAGCCGTATATCCGCGATCAAAGCCTTCGCCTCACAATCGTCCACGATATAGGCGACTTCCGCGGGCGTGAGATGCCAGTTGACGGGGGTCATCCGGAAGCCGGCACGTTGACAGGCCATGACAGTCTCGACGAATTCGGGACGGTTGATGCAAAGAAGCGCCACACCGTCGCCGGATTGGAGGCCGGCGCCCCGCAACACCCTGACCAGCCGGTTGGCCTGCGCATTCAGCTCTGAAAAACTGCGATTGCCTTTTTCGGATGAAATCGCGAGCCGATCCGGCGTCTGGGCTGCGTGCCAGGCGACGATCATTCCCTTCGATGCGGCGTCCTCGAACGACAGGCTTGACGCAGCTGTCATGGTTTCTCCTTGAAACGCTCTTCCCCGGTTGTCGACACGAGAGGCCGACTTCGGATGGTTTAATCATCCGCATAGCTTTTAAAACATTATAATGTTTTTGTGGGATACTGTCGATGGTCTGAAAGCAGCCGCGAAATCTCCGGTGCGTTGATGCGAAAGATCAGCTTGCCTCGACGTCAGATGATGCCGCCGGCCATCAGGTCGTCGATTTCGCTGTCGCTGAGCCCCAGCACGCCGCCGTAAATTTCGCGATTGTGCTCGCCGGGTCTCGCGTTGGACGCGCCCGTCATCTGCGGCGTGCCGTGATACCGCAATGGAGAAAAGCCCATGCGTTCATGATGCCGGAAGCAGCCTGGACGGTGAGTTTTATGGCAAGGATGTCGCGCTCCGCCTTGAGCTTCGTGACCTCGCGGCGAAGCCGCTCGATCTCCAGCTGTTCGGGCTTCATCTGCCACGGCCGGGAAAGGCATGCGCCGGATCGACCGCCACGTCCCTGATCCATTTGCGAAGCACGTTCTCATGCACATCAAGGTCACGGGCCGCCTGGGCAATTGTCACGCCCCGTTCCTGCACCAGCTTCACCGCCTCAAGCTTGAACTCGCGGTTGAATACCCTTCGTCCCATAGTCCACCTCCGGTTCCATCATGACACCTAAACTTCGTGTCCGTGAAACCGGCAGCAGCCCAAGAGGATGTCCGGTGGGTCGTCGGGAATCTGTCGCCGCTCTTCTTGGCTTTCTTGACCAGTGTAGCGCCCGACAATCGGCTTGAGATCACTTGGCAGGCCGGACTGGGAGATGAACTTATCGATCTCGTTCATCTGGCTGTTGGCCAGTGCGTTCATCGGATAGACGATGATCGCGCTCGTTTTGCGTGCCCTCCCGGCCTTTCGCGCGCGGACGATCGCATCGACTATTGGCACGAAAAAGCAGAGCGACTTTCCCGAACCAGTGCCGGTTGTGACGACGTAGCTCTGGCCGGTGCGAGCCTTGGCGATGGACTGCGCCTGATGTCGATGAAACCGTATCGGCGTCGCGCCAAAACGGAAAATGCGACCAGTCGCTTCGTCGAGGTCGCCCGAAGCGACCGGATCATCCACTGTCGCTCCCTGAAGATAACGGGGATTGAGAGACAGAAGGGCGTCTGGCCAGAAGCGCCCAGCGTCGTATTGGTGATCGATTTCGGACTTCAGGTCGTCAGACCGAATGGTGCTGAAGGACCGCGAGAAGCGGGCGTAGGAGTCGATCAAACGATGGTCGAATTTGAACGCCTTCATGGCATTTGCCCCCACAAACATGACAATGGCGCGGCCGCCAGTCGATCACTAAACGGTACGAAGTCTGCGCTGTCGTAGAGGACGACGCCAAAGGCGAAGCGGTCCCCGCAGGCCTCGGCAAGGGCTCGCAGGCCCGCGAAGTCGCTACTCTTAACGGTCGCGCTGGCCTTCACCTCGATGCCTACGATCGCCCCGTCATCGCGCTCGAGTACGATGTCGACCTCACGCATATCCCGGTCCCGGAAGTGATGAGGCGTCAGCCGCAAGTCAGAGCCTGTCATGAGTTTCAGTACCTCAGAGAACACGAAGCTCTCCAGCAGCGCGCCGAACGTCCCGCGATCTGCCTTGACCCGGTCGAAGGTGAGCCCGCGTATGGTTGCCAGCAGGCCGGAATCGAGGAAATGGAGCTTAGGTGTCTTGACGATCCGCTTCAGTGAATTGGTGAACCAGGGCTGCACGGTCGCAATCAGGAACACCTGTTCGAGCAGCCCCACATAACGCTGCCCCGTCTTGTGGCTGACGTTAATGCCGCCCCCGAACTGCGAATAGTTGACCAACTGGCCGGAGTGTTCGGCCAGTAGCCGCACGAACTTGGGAAGCTCAGTTAGCTTCTCCACCTCGGCGATGTCCCGCAGATCGCGGGTCAGGATTGATGTGACATAGGACCGTAACCAATCTTGCCGCCGCCGCTCGCTTTCGCGGCTGATCGCCTCGGGAAAGCCTCCGAGCAGGACGAGCTGGACAAGATCATCGCCGACGATCGCGTCTCGCTGGCTCCGGATCTTCCCTTCGAAGAGGCGCTCCAGGAAGGTCGCTGTCCGGCCTTCGATCTCGGCCCTGGCCAGCGGCAGCATCTGGATGGTTTCCATCCGGCCGGCCAGGCTGTCGGCGATTCGCGGCAGGGTCAGCACATTCGCTGAGCCGGTGAGCAGAAATCGACCCGGGCGATAGTCCTCATCGACTGTCTTTTTGACCGCCAGCAGCAGGTCGGGCGCGCGCTGGATTTCGTCGATGATGGCTCGGTCCAGGCCGCGAATGAAGCCGGCCGGATCGGATTGGGCGGCCTCAAGCACCGTCTGATCGTCGAGCGTGATATAGGTTCGACCGGCTTCCCCCATTTTTCGGGCGAGCGTGGTCTTGCCGGCCCGGCGTGGTCCCACGATCAGGACCACCGGGGTATCCGAAAGGGCCTCCTTCGCCCGCCGCTCTACAAACCGCTCGAACATGTAATCCCCGACCTCGGTCGATTGGGACTATCGCTGTCGGCTAATTGGAAGTCAATGGCCCGCTAACTGGGAGCTCGTAGACGGCAATCTGGAAGGACGGGAGGGGAAAGCCTTCCCCCTGGTCGGCGCCGGCGTCGCCGACACACCCCCTTCTGCGGGGACACCCCGCAACGCCCCCTAGAGTGAGAGTGCGGACCGGGTTTGCCGTGACGGGTTGAGGGCTGGAGGAGAGGCCTCCGGCGCCCGTCGCGGAGATCCGCGATGTCCAGCAAGACCGCTTCGGCACGCCCCGGCCATGACCGGACGAGCCTCTATGACGAAATCACCGGCAAGATCATCGCCGAGCTGGAGGCCGGCCGCGTGCCCTGGGTCCAGCCCTGGGGGACGGCCGCGGCGAAGGCGCCGCTCGCCATGCCGAAGAACGCCGCCACTGGCCGGCACTATTCGGGGATCAACGTCTTGATCCTCTGGGGCGCCGTGATCGAGCACGGCTTCCCCGCTCAGAGCTGGCTGACCTTTCGCCAGGCGCTCTCGCTCGGCGGCAATGTGCGCAAGGGCGAGCACGGCACAACCGTCGTCTATGCCGACCGCTTCGTGCCGGATGACGAGAGGCGACGCGCGCGAGAGACCGGCGAGGAAGCGACCGCGATCCCGTTCCTGAAGCGGTTCACCGTCTTCAACGCCGCCCAATGCGAAAACCTGCCGGCTGAGGTTGCGGCCGTTGCGCCACCCCCGCCACCGGGCCTGATCGAACCCAGGGTCGAGGCGCTAATCCGCGCGACCGGCGTCGACTTCCGCATCGGCGGTAACCGCGCCTTCTACGCGCCCGGCCCGGACTTCGTCATGGTCCCCCCGCCGCAGGCCTATTTCGAGCCGATCAACTGGCACCGCACGGCCCTGCACGAGCTGGGGCACGCCAGCGGCCATCCGTCCCGTCTCGGCCGCGATCTCGGCGGCGTGTTCGGCAGCAGGAAGTATGCGTTCGAGGAGCTGGTGGCGGAGATGAACGCCGCCTTCTGCTGTGCTTCGCTCGGCATCGTCCCGACCGTGCGCCACGCTGACTATATCGGCTCCTGGCTCGAGGTACTGCGCGAGGACAACCGCGCCGTCGTCCGCGCCGCCTCACAGGCCAGCAAAGCCGCGGACTGGATCCTCGGCTTCCTGCCCGACACCCAGAGCGCCGACACCACAGCACAGGAGGCGGCATGATGCTGGGCCTCCTCACACCAGCGGTCGTTAGCGACGCGCCTGCGTCGGAATCGATCCGGCTGCGCGTCCTCATGTCCGGGGTGTGAATGCCCGGAAATCCGGAAAAGCGGGAAGGCGGACTTCCGGCTTCGTGCTTTCTGGTTCGTCGGCTTGCGGCGCGGTCCGCCGAGAGGAAGAGGGCTGCGCCGGTTTTCGCGGCGGGTTGGAGGTCGAGAGAGAGTCTCTTGGCCGCCCGCCGCGGAGACTACTCCCATGGCTACTGCCGTTCAGAAGATCACCCTGTCGTCCTCACGCGACATTCCCTTCAACAAGCTGGTGCTCAGCCAGTCGAACGTCCGGCGCGTGAAGGCCGGCGTCTCAATCGAGGAGCTGGCCGAGGATATCGCCCGGCGCACCCTGCTCCAGGGCCTGAACGTCCGGCCGGTCCTCGACGCCGAGGGCGCCGAGACCGGCATGTTCGAGATCCCGGCCGGCGGCCGGCGCTACCGGGCGCTTGAACTGCTGGTGAAGCAGAAGCGTCTGGCCAAGACCGCGCCGGTTCCGTGCGTGGTCCGCGATCCCGCGACCGACATTCTCGGTGAGGACGACTCGCTGGCCGAGAATATCCAGCGCGCGCCGCTGCACCCGCTCGACCAGTTCCGCGCCTTCCAGGCCCTGCGCGAGAAGGGGCGCTCCGAGGAGGACATCGCGGCCGCCTTCTTCGTCGGTGTGAACGTCGTGAAGCAGCGCCTGCGCCTGGCGTCGGTCGCGCCGGCCTTGCTCGACGTCTATGCCGAGGACGGCATGTCGCTCGAGCAGCTCATGGCCTTCACTGTCACGGTCGACCATGCTCGCCAGGAGCAGGTCTGGCAGGCGATCTCTGGCTCCTGGCAGAAGGAGCCTTATCAGATCCGCCGCATGCTGACGGAGAAGGCGGTGCGCGCCTCCGACCGGCGGGCGGTATTCGTCGGTCTCGACGCCTATGAGGCGGCCGGCGGCGCGGTGCTGCGCGACCTGTTCCAGTCCGACGACGGGGGCTGGCTCGAAGACATCGCGCTGCTCGACGGCATGGTCGCCGAGAAACTGAAGGCCGAGGCGGAGACGGTCGCTGCCGAGGGGTGGAAGTGGATCGAGGTCGCCATCGACTTCCCCTACGGCCACACACAGGGCCTGCGCGAACTGGAGGGCGTCGCCGCCGACCTTTCCAGCGAGGAGCAGGCGATGATCGACGCGCTGAACGCCGAGCACGCCAAGTTGGAGGAGGCGTATGATGGCGCCGACGAGCTGCCCGATGAGGTGGACGAACGCCTCGGCGAGATCGAGGCGGCGCTCGCCGCCTTCGACAATCGGCCCGTCACCTATGATCCTGCCGATATCGCCCGCGCCGGCGTCTTCGTCAGCATCGACGCCGAAGGCGCCCTGTCGGTCCACCGCGGCTATGTCCGGCCGCAGGACGAGGCGCCCGTGGGCGAGCCGGAGCAGGACGGCGAGACCGATCCCGCGATGGCCGGGGCGCACGGCGCCGATCCCGACGCGCCCGTGATTCAGCGCGCCGTCATCACCATCGGCGGACAGATCGCCGGACCGGAGGATGAGGACGACGAGGACCTGAAGCCGCTTCCGGATCGCCTCGTGACCGAGCTGACCGCGGAGCGGACGCTGGCGCTGCGCGACAAGCTGGCGAACACGCCCGCAGTCGCGTTCCAGGCCGTGCTGCACAAGTTCTGCCTCGATGTCTTCTCCCGCTATTTCTCCTACGGGACGGCGATGGAGGTGTCGGTCCGCAGCGCCAGCTTCCCGGTACAGGCACAGGGGCTGAAGGACACGCCTGCAGCGAAGGCCATCGACGCGCGTCACAAGGTCTGGGAAGAGCGGCTGCCCAAGGACAAGGCCGATCTCTGGGACTGGCTCACCACCCTCACCGGCGAGGAGCAGGCAACGCTCTTCGCCCACTGCGCCTCTTTCGGCGTCAATGCGCTCTACGAGAAGGGCGACCGCTACGGCGCGGGCGTCTCGTCCCACACCGTCGAGCAGCGCATCGCCGAGGCCGATCGCCTAGCCCAGGCCGTCGATCTCGACATGGTGCAGGCCGGCTGGCGTCCGACCGTCGAGAACTTTCTCGGCCGGGTGCCCAAGCGCCGCATCCTCGAGGCGGTGCAGGAAGGCGCCGGCGAGCGGGCGGCTCAACTCATCGACCACTTGAAGAAGGGCGACATGGCCAAGGAGGCCGAACGGCTCCTGGCCCATACGGGCTGGCTGCCGGAGCCGCTGCGGATCGCCGCCGTGGACGACGCGCCAGTCGAAGCCACCGAAGCCGATGACGACGGCGAAGCGCTGCCGGAATTCCTCGCCGGCGACGACGAGGAAGCGGAAGCCGACGCGCCGCAGATGATCGCGGCCGAATAGCTCGCGTGCGGGGCGGCTTCGGCCGTCCCGCGCCCCTTTCCCCTTTTCAGCCGACCCGACCGCCCGGCCGTCGCGCCGGGCATTTTCGTTTCAGGAGACCCTCATGACCGACATATCCGCTACTACCCCCGAGCCCGTTGCGCCGCTCTCCGACTGGGAGATGAAGGCGGTCGCCCAAGCCAAGCTCGAAACCGAACTGTTCACCCTCAACAAGAGCGCGTTGCTCGATGCGCTGGCGCTCGCCGGCGTCACGCGTGTCGTCGTCAGCTTCGACGGCTATGGCGATTCCGGTCAGATCGAGAATGTCGAAGTTCAGGCTGGAGACGATCAGGTCGCCATGCCTGGCGCAGCCATCGAATTCTCCGAGGCCATCTGGGATCAAGCCGAACCAAGGCGTTCGTCCGCCGGTATCGCCGCCGTCGTCGAGAGCCTGGCCTACGACGTTCTCGAAAAGACCCATTGCGGCTGGGAGAACAGCGACGGTGCTTACGGCGACGTCATCTTCGATGTCGCGGTTGGGGTGATCACGCTCGACTACAACGAGCGCTACACCGCGTCCGAAAACTACACCCACGCCTTCTGAGGAGGCGGTCATGGGACACTGCTATCACCACGCCCTCTCGTCGGTGAGGAAATGGGGCGGCGTCGCGGAAGACTATCTGCCGCTGCACCAGTGGTTCGATGAGTCGAAGGCGATCACCGCCGACTTCCGGCATCGGGCGCTCAGGCATCACGCCGAGGGCATCTTCATGCTCGAGCGCTTCTTTGGTCCGACGATCACCGTCTCGACGGGCCGCGTCGTTCCGGTGCGGCTTATCGGCGAGCAGCATGTGATCGAGGATCTCGGTTTCATCCCGAGCTTCGCCGACTGGGTGCGCTGCATTCGCCCCGAGCCGTGGATGGGCCGCGCGCAGCCAATCCACAAGCTGGTCGATCCCTTCGCCGCATCCGACGCAAACGCCGCCGAGATCAAGCCGCCGCAGCATCCCTAGCGGCAACCACCTTCGTTCCGTTTACCTGAGCCCGGCCTTGCCGGGCTTTCGCATGTCTGGAGACCGTCATGACCACGTTCACCGTCGAATCCACCTACCGCATTCCGATCTATCGCCAGCGCAGCTACCATGCCGACAGGCTGGCCGAAGCCTGCCGCCTCGCCATCGAAGACGATGACTGGGAGGGGCAGAAGGAGGACTACGAATCCGCCGACGAGACCTATGTGACCGGCGCTTGGCCGGGCGACGTCACGCCCTACAGCGTGCCGGCGCTTTCGATCCCATCGCATTTCGGCGAGGCCCTTCAGCGCAAGGCCGAGCACTTCGAGGTTCTGCTCGGACTGCTCAAGGTCTTCGCGCTCCCGCCCGATGGCGGCCTGGCTGACGAGCCGTTCTGGCGCCAGCGGGTCCACGCCGCGATCGCGAAGGCCGAGGCGATCCTCGCAGGCGCACGCGATCCAGACGACGAAGGAGGCGCGTCATGACCGAATATGTAGTCAAGATTGCCTTCTGGCTGCGCGCCTTCGACAGCGTGACCATCGAAGCTGCGTCCGACGCGGAAGCGATCGAGAAGGCAAAAGTAGCCGCGACCGCCGCAATGGAATCGACTGCCTTCCCAGAACACATCGACACCGACGAGCGACGGGAAGGCGTCATCGCCTACATCGACCGGATCGCGCCGGACGGCCATGAGCCCGTCATCGAGGATGTCGAGTTCGACGACGACCGCATCCACGGTCCGCCGGTCGGCTGATCCCAACCACATCCGAACCCACCCGAAGCCCGGCCCCGCGCCGGTCTTTCGCATTTCAAGGAGACTGACATGGCCGACTATTTCACCCATTTCTCGTGCCTGCTCGACCTCGGCACGCCCGAGAACGCGGCGCGCGCCCTCGACCTCTACGACAGCACGCCCGAGGACGAAGATGACCTTCGCCTCTCGGATGGGTTCGACCTTTCAATCCAGACGGAAGGTGGATCAGAACTGTGGATTCACGACGACTGCTCGGGAGACCCGGAGCGCGTGATCGCGTTTGTCCTGCTCTGCGCGGAGAAATTCGACCTCAAAGGCCTTTGGGGCTTCGAATACGCCAGCACCTGCTCGAAGCCGCGCCTCGATGCCTTCGGCGGCGGCGCGCATGTGATCGACCTCGGCGTGCGCAAGAGCGTCGGCTGGACCAGCACCAACGAGTGGCTGTGCGGCGCCTTGGAAGGAGATGACCCCGATGCCTGAGATCATCGAAACCACGGTCTATCGCCTCGACGAACTCTCCGACGCGGTCAAGGAGAAGGCACGCGCCTGGTATCGGCAGGCCGCCTTCGACCATGACTGGTTCGAGTTCGTCTATGACGACTTCGAGTGTATCTGCGCGATCATCGGCGTCGACCTCAAGACCGTGCCGGTTCGCCTTTACGGTGGCGGCACACGGCAGAAGCCCTGCATCTGGTTTTCCGGCTTCTGGAGCCAGGGGGACGGCGCCTGTTTCGAAGGGCGCTACGGCTACGCAAAGGACGCGCCTCGGAAGATCCGCGACCATGCGCCGAAGGATGGCGAGCTTCACCAGATTGCCGACGCCCTGCAGGCGATCCAGCGCCGGAGCTTCTATCAGCTCCACGCCACCGTGAACCATCGCGATCGCTACTACCACGAATACTGTATGGCGATCTCGGTCGAGCGCGACAGCCCGACCGGCCAGGACATCACGGCCGACGCCGAAGAGATCGTCATCGAGGCGCTGCGCGATCTCGCGCGCTGGCTCTATCGCCAGCTCGAACGCGAATATGACTATCTGACCTCGGACGACGTCGTCGACGAGGCCATCACTGCCAACGCATATACCTTCACCGCGGCAGGCCTCCGGTTCGGCTGACGGCCAACACCTCGCCTTCCGAACCTCGCGACGCCGGCCCCGATCCCCGGGCTTGTCTTGCCTGGACGACGCGCGACGCCGGTCAACGGGCAGGCCGTTTCCGCGCAAAGCGCGTGACCGTCGCCGCTTCACGCCGTCCGTGGCCGAACCCGCCCAACGGATCGGAGGCGACGCAGATGTGCAAGGTTCTCAACAAGCGAGTGAATGGCGTCCCAGCCGGCGCCGTCTATATCGGCCGCGGCAGCAAATGGGGCAATCCGTTCCGGATCGGCCCTGACGGCGATCGGGCCGCCGTCATCGCGAAGCACGAACGCTGGCTGGCGGATCAGCACAATCTGCTGCGCGCGCTCGACGAACTGCGCGGCCGCGACCTCGTCTGCTTCTGCGCTCCGCTTCCCTGCCACGGCGACCTCCTACGTCGATTGGCGAACGCGACCCGCGACGAGCGGATCGCATGGTGGCGCGCCGTGAAGGCGGCGGCGTGATGAGAGGGAGAGGGCGGCCGGAACGGGTTTGAGCCGGTGCGGTCCGAGAGAGAGCGCCGGCCGGCTCGCCCGTTCCCGCTCTCCCGAGGCTCCCTTCATGAACGACCTTTCTCCGATCGCGGCCGACCAGGCCGCGCAGCCGTCGCCTGTCCATCGTCCCGACGCCCCCTGTTCGATCATCGCCGCCGCAGAGCGACTCCTCCCACATCTCGAGCGCGGCCAGCGCGTCGATGCCGCGATCCTTCGCGCCGCCATGGAAGCGGCTTTCGGCGCTTCCGACGCCTCGGGCGCCTGGGACTGGAAGACGGCTTATGACGCCTGCGAGGCCGGGACCGTCCTCTTCCTCCGCAAATACGGAAAGGCGTTGTTTCGCAAAGCCGACTCTCCGACTTCCCGGCTTTCCGCCTTGACCAAGATCGCCGGCCTTCTCCCCACCCACACCCGCCGCTCCGCCGAGAGCGAGGCCTTCCAGCAATTCTCAACGCCGACCCCGCTCGGCTTCGCGGCCCTGACCGCGGCGGCCATTGGGCCCGCTGATCGCGTGCTGGAGCCTTCGGCCGGAACCGGCCTGCTCGCTATCCTGGCCGAGATCGCCGGCGGCGCGCTCGTGCTGAACGAGCTGGCCGAGACCCGCTCGGCGCTGCTCACCTCCCTCTTTCCGGCCGTCTCCGTCGCACGCTTCGATGCCGCCCAGATCGACGATCACCTCGATCCCAGCGCGGTCCCGAGCGTCGTGTTGATGAACCCACCGTTCTCGGCGATGGCGAACGTCGCCGACCGCGTGGCCGACACCGCTTTTCGCCACATCGCTTCGGCGCTCGCGCGTCTCGCCGACGGCGGGCGGCTGGTGGCGATCACCGGCGCGAGCTTCGGGCCGGACACCCCGGCTTGGCACGACGCCTTCGTCCGGCTGCAGGAGCGCGGCCGCATCGTGTTCACGGCCGCGATCGACGGCGCGGTCTACGCCAAGCACGGCACTACCATCGACACGCGGCTGATCGTCATCGACAAGGCGCCCGCCGATAACCCGACCGGGCTGCCGCAATCGCGGGGCGTCGCGCCCGACGTCGCGACCTTGCTCGGCTGGATCGCGGAGCACGTTCCGGCGCGTCTCGCGCTCGCGCGGAGCCTCGCCATCCCTGTGTCGGCCGCTGCCACACCGCGGACCGTGCGCGGCTATCTCGCGCGCGCCGCTGCAGCGGCACCGGGCAAGCCGTCCGTCGTGGACCCGGAGGCGGTCGATCTCGGCTATGAGACGATCGACTGGACGCCGCCCGAGGGCGCGCGTCTAAGCGATGCGATCTATGAGGAATACCGGCTCCAATCGATCCGGATTCCCAGAGCCCAGGCGCATCCCACCAAGCTGGTGCAATCCGCCGCCATGTCCTCGGTCGCACCGCCAAAGCCGAGCTACCGGCCACGGCTGCCGATCAGTCTCGTCAGCGACGGTCTCCTGTCCGACGCCCAGCTCGAGACCGTGATCTATACCGGCGAAGCGCATGGCGACTACCTCGCCGGCGCCTGGACCGTGGACGAGACCTTCGATCTCGTCACCGCCGCTCGCGATGATGCGCCGAACGCCGTTCGCTTTCGCCGCGGCTTCATGCTGGGCGACGGCACCGGCGCCGGCAAAGGCCGCCAGTCGGCTGGCATCATCTTGGACAACTGGCTGAAGGGTCGCCGCAAGGCAGTCTGGATCTCCAAGTCTGACAAGCTGCTCGAGGACGCCCAGCGCGACTGGTCGGCGCTCGGCATGGAGCGTCTGCTCATCACGCCGCTCTCGCGCTTCCCCCAGGGCAAGCCGATCCGCCTTGCCGAAGGCGTCCTATTTTTAACCTACGCTACGCTGCGGTCCGACGACCGCGGCGAGAAGCTTTCGCGCGTCCGCCAGATCGTCGAATGGTTGGGCTCCGACTTCGACGGAGTGATCATTTTCGACGAGAGCCATGCCATGCAGAACGCCGGTGGCGGCAAGGGCGAACGCGGCGATGTCGCGCCCTCCCAGCAGGGCCGCGCGGGCTTGCGCCTGCAGCACGCGCTGCCGGACGCGCGCGTGGTCTATGTCTCGGCCACCGGCGCGACCACCGTCCACAATCTCGCCTATGCCCAGCGGCTCGGCCTCTGGGGCGGCGAGGACTTCCCCTTCGCCACCCGCGCGGAGTTCGTGGAGGCGATCGAGGATGGCGGTGTCGCCGCCATGGAAGTGCTCGCCCGCGATCTGCGTTCGCTCGGTCTCTACACGGCCCGCTCGCTCTCCTATGACGGCGTCGAATACGAGCTGATCGAGCACCCGCTCACCGACGAGCAGCGGCGCATCTACGACGCCTATGCCGGCGCCTTCGCGATCATCCACAACCATCTCGACGCCGCGATGCAGGCCGCCAACATCACCGACGAGAGCGGCACGCTGAACGCCCAGGCGAAGTCGGCGGCCCGCTCGGCTTTCGAGAGCGCCAAGCAGCGCTTCTTCGGCCATCTGCTGACCTCAATGAAGACGCCGACGCTGATCCGTTCGATCGATCAGGACCTAGCGGCCGGCCATGCCGCCGTGGTGCAGATCGTTTCGACCGGCGAGGCCCTGATGGAGCGTCGGCTCGCCGAGATTCCGACCGAGGAATGGAACGACATCCGCGTCGACATCACGCCGCGCGAGTACGTTCTCGACTACCTCGCTCATTCCTTCCCCGTGCAACTCTACGAGCCGTTCACCGACAGCGAGGGCAATCTCTCATCCCGGCCCGTCTTTCGGGACGGCCAGCCCGTCGAGAGCCGCGAGGCCGTCGCCCGCCGCAACGAGCTGATCGAGCGGCTGGCTTCGCTGCCGCCGGTGCCCGGCGCGCTCGACCAGATCGTCCAGCGCTTCGGCACGGATCTCGTCGCCGAAGTGACCGGACGCTCGCGCCGCGTCGTGCGCAAGGGCGACCGCCTCGTCGTCGAGAACCGCGCCGCTTCTGCCAACCTCGCCGAGACCGCCTCCTTCATGGACGACCTGAAGCGCATCCTCGTCTTCTCGGAGGCGGGCGGGACGGGCCGGAGTTACCACGCCGAGCTGTCGGCGCGGAACCGCCGCCTGCGCGTCCACTATTTGCTCGAACCCGGCTGGAAGGCCGACGCCGCGATCCAGGGGCTCGGGCGGACCAACCGCACCAACCAGGCGCAGCCGCCGCTCTTCCGGCCGATCGCCACCGACGTGAAGGCCGAGAAGCGCTTCCTCTCGACCATCGCCCGCCGCTTGGACACGCTGGGCGCCATCACCCGCGGCCAGCGCCAGACCGGCGGACAGGGATTGTTCAGGCCCGAGGACAATCTCGAATCCCACTATGCCCGCGACGCGTTGCGCCAGCTCTACCTCCTGCTTGTACGCGGCAAGATCGAAGATTGCTCGCTCCAGATGTTCGAGGACGCCACCGGCCTCAAGCTCATGGACGCCAACGGCATCAGGGACGAGCTGCCGCCGATCACGACCTTCCTCAACCGCCTGCTGGCGCTGACCATCGAGCTGCAGGGCGTGCTCTTCACGGCGTTCGAGCAGTTGCTGAACGCCAAGATCGAGGGCGCCATCGCCAGCGGCGTCTATGACGCCGGCCTGGAGACGCTGCGGGCCGAAAGCTTCGTCGTCACCGATCGCCGCGCGATCTACACCCATCCTGCCACGGGCGCGGAGACCCGGCTGCTCACCATCACCGAGCGTCGGCGCAATCGTCCGGTGACGCTCGACGAGGCGCTCGATCACCTCGCCGATCCCCGCGCGATGCTGCTGATCAACGAGCGCTCGGGCCGGGCCGCCGTGCAGATCCCGGCACCGAGCCTGATGCTCGACGATGGCGAGATCGAACGCCGCGTTCGGCTGATCCGGCCGATGGAACACCATCACGCCTCGCTGAAGATGATGGACGAGAGCCATTGGCAGGCGGCCGACCGCGAGGCGTTCGCGGCGGCATGGGCTCGCGAAGTGTCGGAGGTCCCCGAGTTTGCCGACAGCACGATCCACATCGTCGCCGGCTTGCTGTTACCGATCTGGAAGCGCCTGCCGAACGAGTCGACGCGCGTCTATCGGCTCCAGACCGACGCGGGCGAACGCATTATCGGCCGCAGGGTTTCTCCGGCCTGGGCCGCGAACGCCTCGTTGACCGGGTCCGCCACCCTGACACCGGATGCGGCCTTTGCGGCGCTGATCGAGGGGCGCACCGTTCTCGACCTCGCCGAGGGCTTGCAGCTCCATCGGGTGCGGGTCATGGGCGCACACCGCATCGAGCTGTCAGGCTTCGCCGACACCATGCGCGATCGCCTGCGCGCCTACGGCCTCTTCAGCGAGATCATCTCCTGGAAGCTGCGCATGTTCGTGCCGACGGATGCGACCGGCGGCGGTGTGCTGACGAAGGTGCTCGACCAATATCCGGTCGAGCGCATCGGCGAGCGGGAAGCCGCGTGATGGCCCGCCACGATGCATCCGAACTGGCCAACCGTCTCGCGCGCGACGCCGAGGCAGTGTGCCGACATTACCTCTCCGCCGGGCGGCGGGAGGGCGGTTACTGGCTGGTGGGCGACGTCCGCAACGCGGCGGGCCGCTCGATGTTCGTCAGGCTCAAAGAGACGATGAAGGGGCCTGCAGGCAAATGGACCGACGCCGCGACCGGCGAGCATGGCGACCTGCTCGACGTCATCCGGGAGAGCTGCGGCCTCGTCGACTTCAAGGACGTCGCCGACGAGGCGCGTTCGTTCCTCAGCCTGCCGCGCCCTGAGCCGGAACCGGATCGTCCGCGATCGCGCACGCCGACTACTCCAACAGGATCACCGGAAGCGGCGCGGCGACTGTTCGCCATGTCGCTGCCGCTGTCTCGTACTCTCGTAGAAGCGTATCTCCGCAATCGCGGCATTACGGCTTTGCACGGAACCGGAGCGCTCCGCTTCCACCCGCGCTGCTACTATCGGCCTGACGACCATAGCCCCACCGAGACCTGGCCGGCGATGATCGCTTCCGTCACCGATCTCGCGGGCCATCTCACCGGGGCGCATCGCACCTGGCTCGATCCGGGCGGCTTCTCCGAGGCGACGCTCGGCAAGGCGCCGATCGACACCCCGAGGCGGGCGATGGGCGACTTGCTCGGTCACGCCGTTCGATTTGGCGTGGCGGGCGAGGTGATGGCGGCCGGCGAGGGCATCGAGACGATGCTGTCGTTCAGGTGTGTCCTTCCCGCCATGCCGATGGTCGCAGCGCTCTCGGCAGCGCATCTCTCCGCCATCCTGTTCCCGGACACGTTGCGCAGGCTCTACATCGCCCGCGACGACGATCCCGCCGGGGACGGCGCCATGGCGACGCTGATCGACCGGGCGCAGGAGGCCGGGATCGAGGCGATCGTGATCTCGCCACGGCTCGGCGACTTCAACGAGGATCTCCGCCTGCTCGGGATCGACGCGCTTCGGGCGGCAAGCCGGGTGCAGATCGCGGCGCAGGACGTCGCGCGCTTCATGGAGCTGGCGGCATAGCCGGAACGGGGATGGGGCGCGGCAGTGTCGTCGCCATAGGGTCGGCGGTCATGCTTTCCGTCAGCGTCGGAGAGCACCACGCCCACGGCCTTCTGAGAGGGCGATCGGGCGGCAAACGGCCCGGACCGGCAACCTAGTGGGCCGACTATTTTCCGTCGGCGGCAAAGCCGCCTTTACATCGCGAGACAAAATAGTCGGCCCCCTTCGGTCCTCCGCCGAGGCTCCGGCCCTTCGCTGCGCTGCGGGTGCAGGTCCGGTCCGCCCGCCGCCTTCGTCGCCATGAAGGCCGCGATGGGCGCGGCCGATCCGACGAGGAAAGCCGCGATGACGACCGACAGCGACGACGATTTCGAGCCTCACCATAGCTCATCCCCGACCGACCAAGTCCTCCACGAACTCCAGCTCTATGGCTACCGTCCCTTTCACGACGAGCCCGATCCCAGACCGCTTCCGGAAGCGAACATTCTCGCGGGCAGCATCTCCGACATCTTCGACGCCCTCGTGGTGGCGCTGGCCGACACGCGCCTCGAACCCGACCTCGAGGACCTGCTCTGGTCGACGGTGAACGTCTTCCACCGCGCCATCGACCGGATCGAGCGCGAACTCGACGACAACGAGCTGGCGCAGCAGCGCTCGCAACGGGAACAGGATGGCAGTGAGGTCAAGTCCGTCGAGCTGGAGCGCCTGACGGCGGAAGGGCAGACGCTGATCGAACGCCGCAACGCCTTCGAGCTGATGCGGGACCAAGCCGCCGACCAATTCGAGCAACACACCCATTCGGCCTGGCGGCCACGCAACGGGTCGAAGGTCAACCATCGCAACCTCACCGCGGCGATGATCGACAGCCGCGACTTCCTGGCGGCGAAGAGGCGCGCCGACAACCAGGTGCTTCTGCCCGCGGGGCCGAAGGTGGCTCTGACCGGCGGGCTCGACTTCAACGATCACCGCCTGGTCTGGGCCAAGCTCGATCAGGTCCACGCCAAGCACCCGGACATGGTGCTGCTGCACGGCGGTTCGCCCAAGGGCGCCGAGCTGATCGCCGCCAAATGGGCCGACAACCGCAAGGTCCCGCAGATCGCCTTCAAACCTGACTGGACGAAACACGCCAAGGCCGCACCGTTCAAACGCAACGACGCCATACTGGAGGTCCTGCCGATCGGTGTGATGCACTTCCCGGGCACCGGCATCCAGGACAACCTCGCCGACAAGGCCAAGAAGCTCGGCATCCCGGTCTGGAAGTTCGGCGGCGCGTGAGCGCCGCCTTGCCATTCATGCGTAGTGACGTGGATCCACCGAGACCGATTATCGGCTTTCCGTAGCGCCGCCTTTCAATCCGGTTCACCCGTGACGGCGATCCGGGCCGCACGAGCATAGTGCGCCAACTCCGTATCGTTCTCGATCAGGCCGTCGAGGAGCGCCTTCATGTCGCCCTGATCGGACGCCGATTGAAAAGGCCCTGGCTGCCGCTCGATCGCCAACACCGCAATGGCGAGCGCCTTCTTCACCAGGTGCAGGTCGCGTCCCGTGAACTCCGCCATGCCGCGCACCTCGACCGTCACTTCGTCTCGAGAGCACACCTTAGCTGATCGGCCTGCGCACCGTGAGGGTGACGAGGTTCCAGCCGCTGGCGGCGGGCTTTCAGACGCGGCTCCTGCCGGCGGTCGCCATCCCTGCGTCTATCAGCGCTGATCCTTGGTCCGTCCGCGGTCCTGACGCCATCAACCCGCAAGGGGTCGGCTTACGCTGAAGCGTGCCGCCGCTCTGTCTTCGCCTTCGCGGTGATTGCGGCCCTCGGCCGGACACATCGGGCGCCTGTCGCGCGGGGATGCCCCCGCCTCAGCACAGGAGCCGGATCAATGTCTCAAGCCCTCGCATTCGCCAACGGCTGGAACCTCGCCACCACCCTCATGGTCTGCGTCGTCGTCTTCCATGCTGACGCTGGCAACTTCGGCGTCATGCTGGCCGCCGAATATGACGGCGATCCCGCCGCCGTCATCCACGAATTCGACCCCTTCCAACCATGAAGGGGCGAACCACCACGAAAGCTGAACCTCAGAGCGCCAGTGGGATTTCTGCTCCCGCCGGCGCCTGTTTGCGGCTATATTCGTGGTCGCGCCGTGGTGGTGGTGGAAGGCGCGACCGTCAGACCCCTATCTCACGGAGCGCACCGCCATGATCATCTTCGGACCACTGCTCGTCATTGTCGCCATCGGCTTCTTCTGCTGGCTGCTGTTCAACCTCGCCGTCTTCGCACTGCCCTTTTTCGCCGGCCTGACGATCGGCATCTGGGCCTTCCACAGTGGAGCCGGCGTGCTCGGCGGCATAGCGGTGGGTGTCGTGGCCGGCGGCATAACCTTTGGTCTTGGCCAGCTCGCGCTTGCCTTTGTGCCGTGGACGTGGCTTCGGCTCCTGATCATCCTCCTTTACGTCGCGCCCGCCGCCGTCGCCGGTTACAGCGCCACGCATGGAATCGCCCAGATGGCTATGCCTTCGCCTACGTGGCAGACGATCTTCGCCGTCATCGGCGCGATCGCCGTCAGCGTCACGGCGTTCGTTCGCTTCACCGGAATGGCCACGCCCGGACCGGCCGGACAGGGCTTGGCGCGGGGCTGACACCGTCGCGTCGGCGGGGCGGGGTCAGATCAGGCATCCGGGCCCCCGGCAGTCCCCGTCATCGAAGCTGACCAGAGAGCGGCTTCGGCGGTGAAGTTCAGCCCGCCATCGCAGAGTCGCCGGAGTCATGGCGGTCGTCTGAGCGCTTGGACCAGATGGTGACGGCGGCGAGACCCGGCCTACAAGTCGTGTGAAATGGAGCGTGCAGCCGGAGCTTGGGCTTCGAAACGGGAAATCCGTTGGCAGCCAGGACAGGGCTCGGATCGCCGTCGCCTTCACCGGCCGGAGCTTGCGGCGACTCGAAAGTCGCCACGTTCCCCTTGATGTCAGCTCTGTCAGGCCGAGCGCACCGAACGGCCTCTTCGATGGATTGATCTGGCCGAAGGCCGGCTGAAGCCTCGACCGCCTATGGCGCAACAGCGGCGTCAAAACTTTCTTCCCCTGCCGGCTGCGCCGTCATTCCTCGCGAGACAAGAAAGTCCCTCCTTTGCTGTCGAGCCCCTTCGGGGTGCGCCGTCGATCGCCTCCGGCCCCTCGATCACCATCGAGGCCGCAATGGTGCGGGCTCGGAAACAGAGATCAAGGAGAACTACCATGGCGACCATCGGCACCTTCAAGAAGACCGGCTCGAACGAATTCACCGGCGAAATCGTCACCCTCTCGGTCCAGGCCAAGAACGTCCGGATCGTCCCCGAAACCACCCGCTCCGGCGACAACAGCCCCAGCCACCGCGTCTATGTCGGCCGAGTCGAGATCGGCGCCGCCTGGGCCAAGCGCTCCAACGAGGGCCGCGACTATCTGGGCCTCAAGCTCGACGATCCGAGCTTCACCGCCCCGATCTTCGCCAACCTCTTCGACGACGAAGAGGGTGAAGGCTACAGCCTGATCTGGTCCCGCCCCAACGGCCGCCGGAGCGACTGACCCCGCCTACAATGCCCCGTCCGGCTGGTCCGGGCGGGGCATCGCTTCTATTTTGCGAGAGTTCCTCGACCGCCGTCGGCCCAGGTCGAACCCAGAGGCGCACGGCGCGAAGACGCTATTCTTGAGGCTCGGCCGAGACCGCCGAGTCGCCCTTTCGATGAGGGCCTCGCACCAACTCGGCCGCCTCCGCCTCCAGCGCTTCGGCTACCTGACCCAGCACCGTGACGCTCGCCGACACGTCGGCGCGCTCGATCGCGCCAATGTACCGGGCGCTCAACCCGGCCCGTTCGGCCAACTCTTCTTGCGTCATTCCTTTCGCATGACGCAACCGACGCAGATTGATCGCCACGACCTCCTTGAGATCCATGGCGACGATGGAGCCGATATCGGAATCATCGTTCCAGGAACGATCATTCCGATTCGTCCGCGGGGTATGCTATCCATCCCTGGTCTCGACTGCTTCTGCACCGTCAATTTGAGCAACGTGATGCGCCATAAGCATCACGACACCGGCTTAATCAGGCGCGAAGTCTGTCAAAATTTGCGGTAAATGAATTCCTACTCCATTGCTTTGATCTCGACGGGGGAAAGATCGCAATGACCGAGGCGCCCTTCTGTGACCGGCCGCCGCTTACCGACCGCGTGAACGCCTATGATGAGCAACATCTGGCGATATACCTACGGTTGCTGATGGCCGAGGAAGAGGGCGCTGACTGGCGAGAGGTCGTGCTGGTGCTCTTCGGCCTCGATCCGGCGCAAGAGCCCTGCCGTGCCAAAATCGTCCATGAAAGCCACCTGGCCCGCGCCCGCTGGATGACCGAAACCGGCTATCGGCACCTGCTTCAGCCACGAGCGCAGTAAGCCGCCGCAAATCCGTTGTACGGGTTGTCGTCGCGCGCGATGCAATCATAGGGTCTAGCGCAAAGCCTGCGTTTCCGGATGGTTTGAAGCTCTCCGAATAGGGGAGCAAGACGAGAGGAAACGCCATGCCCACACAGTATTGGCGCTCGCCGGAGACGATCGATCACTTGAATCGCCTCGAACGCCCCGGCTTCGCCGTCGAATTCCTGCGCCGCAACGCCGAATACCGGCGTGACTACGCCCAAATCCAGCGCCAGATCGCGCGCGATCATGTCGATGCGGAGTCCGCTCGTGCGGATTTCGCCCGACGATGGGGGTTGCGGTTTCGCCCACGACCCGAGCATTCCGGTCGGCTCCGAACCCGTCACCTGGCTGCCGGAACTATCGCCCGGCACGCTGCTGCTCGATGCAGCGCCGAGCGGGTTCGCCCCTGTGGCCCTCGACCCATCCCAACTCGGCTCGATTGTCGCTGACCGAACCGATGACGAGGGCCGGGAGGTCGTCATCGTCGATGGGTCGGGCGAACTCCACATCCGGCTCAGCAGCGATCTGGCCGCTCGGCGCCCCATGATTCTCCTGCCTATCGGCGTAGCATCGGTCGAGCTTCGGCTCGACGTCGCATCGCGCTTCATACGCCGGCTGAGCGGCCAAACCATCGGCCTTCTCCCCCAGGCTCTGCGACTGACGACGCAACGCAAGCGCCGTCTCGTTCAGCTTCTCCATGCCTTCGACATTCACGACATGGGCGGTGGCCCTCGCGACGTCGCGGAAAAGATCCTGCGCTCGGAACAGGCCCAACTTCCATCGGTCGAGTGGAAAGACTCTCACACCCGGCGCTCGGCCAACCGTCTGATCCACGACTCGATTGCACTCGTCGAACGCGGCTATCTCAAATTTCTGCGCGGCGGCTGATCAGCCACATACCGGCCTTCAGCGCGCACTGCCCCACCATTCATTCCCGCCTTGCCCGTAACGAATTGGACAATCGTCCGCTCATTGCCGCGTGAAGGGGGACACAACCTTCCAAAAATCTTCGTCCACCCCCAACGCCTGATCCCTCCGCCACCGTGACCTCGACATGCCGCGACTTTGCCGCGGCGCTTCGAGGCAACACGGAGGCTTCCTATGCTCGACAGGTCCGCGCAGCTCGCCGCCCGCTACGTCAGAACCCATGAGGCGGCGCGCATCCTCGGCATCTCGCCACGCACGCTGGAAAAGTATCGCTGCCACGGCAGCGGCCCAACATTCCGCAAGCTCGGCGGTCGCGTCGTCTATGCGGTGGGCGATCTCGAAGCCTGGGCCGACCAGGCGGCCTGTCGCTCGACGTCGGATCCTCGATACGTCGAGGCCCGCGCCGCCGGCCACGCGCATCGCTGAAGCGGCGCTCGTCGATGTCGTCGCCCCGCCTCATCACAGCCAGCGAACGGAGCAAACTCGACCCGTTCGTCGTCGCCACCGGCGACGCCAGCCCGCGCGATCAGCGCGACTTGATGGAGCGGCCGTTCTTCTCGCTCGCTAAAGCCCGGCGCACAACGCCGATCCACTACGCGGCCGGCGATGTCCACGTCGAGGTCTACGCCGTGCCCGAACACGGCATGGCGACCATTTGGGACGCCGACGTGCTGATCTGGGCGGCGAGCCAGATCGTCGAGGCCGAAAACCTCGGCTTCAAAACCTCGCGCTTCCTGCGCTTCACGCCCTACCAGCTCCTCACAGCGATCGGACGGCAGACGGGCGCCCGCGACTACAAGCTCTTGAAAGGCGCGCTCGCCCGCCTGCAGTCGACCGTCATCCGCACAACCATCCGCAACGGCGAGCATTGGCGGCGGCACCAGTTCTCCTGGATCAACGAGTGGGAGGAATGCACGACGCGCGACGGTCGCGTCGAGGGCATGGAGTTCGTGCTTCCCGATTGGTTCTACCGCGGCGTCATCGATCGCTCGCTCGTCCTCGCCATCGACCCCGCGTATTTCCGGCTGACCGGCGGCATCGAACGCTGGCTCTATCGCGTCGCCCGCAAGCATGCCGGCCGCCAGCCCAAGGGTTGGCTGTTCGAGATCGCGCATCTCCACCAGAAGTCCGGAAGCCTGGTGCGCGTCTCCGATTTCGCGCTCCAGATTCGGCGCATCGCCGCGCGCCAGCCGCTGCCCGGCTATCGCCTGCGCATCGAGTGGCAGGGCCGCCGCGAGCTGCTGCGCATCCTGCCGGCCCACTTATCCACAGCCCCTGTGGATGGGGCTGTGGAAGCGCTCGGGACTTCGCACGCAAACGGTATCGGGACTCTGCACGCAGCCGTATCGGGACTTCGCACGCACGAACCGCAGCTAACGCTTTGGCCCGAAACGGCGATTCCGGGCCTTAACTTAAAGTCTAACTCAGAATCTAACTCTTGTAGTGGGCCCGCGCGATCTGCGGATAAGCGCGCCACCACCGCTGCGCGGACCTCCGAACCACCAGCACGACAGCCGTCGCTGCCCTTCAGCCGCAAGCCGGGAGGGAAGAGATGATCGTCGCTTTGCTCAACCAGAAGGGCGGCGTCGGCAAGACGACGCTTGCGCTGCACCTCGCCGGCGAGCTGGCGCTGCATGGTAAGCGCGTCACCCTGATCGATGCGGACCCGCAGGGCTCGGCGCTCGATTGGTCGCAGCAGCGGGCGCGAGAAAACGTCTCACGGCTGTTCGGCGTGGTGGGTCTCGCGCGCGACACGCTCCATCGCGAGGCGCCCGAGATCGCGCTCACCGCCGATCATGTCGTCATCGACGGACCGCCGCGCATCGCGGGGCTGATGCGCTCGGCGCTCTTAGCCGCCGACCTCGTGCTGATCCCGGTACAGCCGTCGCCGTTCGACGGCTGGGCATCGGCCGAGATGCTCGGCCTGCTTCGCGAGGCGCGCATCTATCGACCCCAGCTCGCGGCGCGCTTCGTCTTGAACCGCTGCGGCGCGCGCACGGTCATCGCCCGCGAAACGGCCGAGACGCTCGCCGATCACGACCCGCCGGTGCTGGCCAGCAAGGTCGGCCAGCGTGTCGTCTTTGCCGACGCCGCACAGTCCGGCCGCCTCGTGTTCGAGCTGGCCGAGCAGAGCGCCGCGGCCCGCGAGATCGCCGCGCTCGCTGCCGAAGTCGCGAGGATCGCGCCATGAGCGAGCGCGCCACCCGACGCGGCTTCGCCGCCCGGCCCGGCGACGCCGAGAGCTGGATCAAGACACCGGAAGCGCCAAGCCGGCACGGCGACGAGCCCTCCGCCTTCACCGCCCGGTTGACGATCGACGTCACGCCGGCGCTGCGCGGCCGCATCAAGGTCGCCGCTTTCCGGCGCGGGGTCACCGTCGCCGACATGCTGCGCGACCTCCTGGCGCGCGAATTTCCCGCCGATCCCGGAGAGACCTCATGAACGATAACGAGCCGTCGCCGCGCATCGTGCCGCCATCGCATCGGCGCACCGTTGCACTCACCCATGTCGAGTTGACCTGGATCGAGAAGAAGATCGAGCACTGGCTGCGCTTCGGCCGCCGCGCCGAAGAGAAAATCCTCGATCGCCGTCGCAGCATCTCCAGCTTCAGGCCGGGCAGCATCTTCGCCTTCGTGCGCTGGGCGTCGAACGACTATGGCACCGTGGTCTCGCGCATGGACATCGTCCGCGCCGTCGAGCTTGGCGCACGTTTTCAGACACTGCCATTCGTCCGTCCCGGTGGCGAGATCCTGCTGCGCGTCGACAGTTGGCCGAAGGTCGAGCGCGTGCTGCAGGCGATCGACGCCGTCGAGGCGCTCGACGTCGATGCCGCCGACGCCGCGCCGGAATACTGGCGCCACCTCCACAACCGTCTCGCCGCCGGCCATGAACCGCGCCCCTACACGCGCGATCAGCACGCCGCCTGGCTCAAGCGTCGGAGCGTCACGCTATGACCCGCTTTGGCTACGTCATGACCACGTATTTCGCCATGCTCGTCTTCATCGGCTTGGCTTTCGTCCATCCGGCGCCGCGCCTGATCTGGAACGCCACCGCGAGCACGCCGACCGGGCTTTACGCGCTCCGTCCGGCCGGACGGCTCCACGCGCTCGATCTGGTCGCCGTGCGCGCGCCCGAACCGATCGCCAGCTACCTGGCCGATGGCGGCTTTCTGCCCAAGGGCGTGCCGCTGCTGAAGCATGTGATGGCGCTGCGTGGGCAGACCGTGTGCCGTGCCGGCGACGCCGTCACCGTCGATCACGTCGCCGTCGGCGCGGCGCGTGAGCGCGATCACCTTGGCCGCCCGCTGCCGCGTTGGAGCGGCTGCCACACGCTCGGTCCCAGCGAAGTCTTCCTCATGAACCCGACCGTCCCGGACAGCCTGGACGGCCGCTATTTCGGCCCGCTTCCCACCACCGCGATTGTCGCCCGCGCGGTCCCGCTGTGGACCGACGAGGCCGGAAACGGCCGCTTCGTGTGGCGCGCCGCCACCGATTGACCCGCTTCTCAACCCGCCAACAACGGAGGTTTCCCATGGCGCAGATTGGTCAGCTCACCCGCGACAAGTCCGGCTTCACCGGGCGCATCCAGACGCTGTTCTTCTACCGTGACCTCTCCCTCGTTCCGGCCGAATCCTCCGATGCCGAGAATGCGCCCGACTATCGGGTCCATCTTGGCGACGGCGATGGCCCGGAGATCGGCGCGGGCTGGAAGCGCACCGGCGAAAAGGCCGGCGAGTACGTCTCACTCGTCATCGACGATCCCGCACTCGCGCAGCCGATCCGCGCCAACCTCTTCCAGTCGGGCGACGACAAGTCCGCCTGGGTGCTGAACTGGAACCGCCCGCCGAAGCGCGGCGATCGGGGCTGATCGGATGCGGCGCGCGCTTCTTCTGCTCGCCAGCGTGACGGCGCTCGGTATGCCCGCCGTCGCCGTCTACGCCCAGGCAACGCCGATCGCGGTGAGGTCGGCGAGCGATTCCTACGCCGGTCTGATTGCCGAAGCGGCCCAGCGCTTCGCCATCCCTGAGGCGTGGATACGGGCGATCATGCGCATCGAGAGTCGTGGGGATCGCCGTGCCGTCTCGCCCAAGGGCGCGATGGGCCTGATGCAGCTCATGCCCGAAACCTGGGCTGCGCTTCGCGCTCGCTACGGCCTCGGGCGCGACGCGTTCGATGCGCACGACAACATCTTGGCGGGCGCCGCTTTCCTGCGGGAAATGCACGACCGCTACGGATCGCCGGGATTCCTCGCGGCGTATAATGCCGGGCCGGGGCGATACGAAGATTATCGCGACCGGCATCGTCCGCTACCGCCTGAAACCGTCGCTTACGTCGCGGCGCTTGTCCCTTTTGTCGGGGACGGCGCGACCGATGGGCCTGTCCTCGTGGCGGCCTCCGGTCCGCCGTCTTGGACACAGGCCCCTCTCTTCATCACGCGATCGGCAAGCGCTGAGCCTGTCGATCGCGCGCCATCCAAACAGCCGTCGAGCGATGCGCCGGCTGCCATCGCGGTGCGCGACCTGTCGGCCATCGCACCGCAATCCGATGGGCTGTTCGTCCACGTTTCCGCAGCGGGGCCGAAACCGTGATCGCGCCGCTCTCCCGCCGATGTGCCGCTACATCACCTCAGTCAGCCCGCGCTTTCCCTGTCCGCTCGGCGGCGTTTGACGTCGCCGGAGGCTACATCGCAGCTATAGAGCGCGATTTCGCAGGCGGGCGCGGCACAGCGTCCTTCCGGGAAGAAGGAAGGGCAGGCAGGGGAGGAACGCAGAAACCAACCGGCCGAGGGCGAGATAAAAGGCCGCAAGGTGCGGCTCGGTCGGTCGGTTGTTTTTATTGGGATTTTTCAGCGATCCGGCAATGTGCGGCCCTGGCGCGCAAGGTGCGCCGGACCCACAACGCTTTGCCGGAGCTGACTTTTCCGCACATTGCCGGGGCCGGCGATGGCTGACGAGAACGATTTCCAGCCTCGCCCGGGCCGCATCCGCTCAACCCGCAGCCAGCGCGCGAAGCCCTTCGTCGCC